>NZ_JBPKAQ010000004.1:110127-202055 GCF_051216275.1 Halomonas salsilacus | reverse complement strand
AGCTCGGCGATGCGTTCTCGTTCCTCCATGCCCGCCTCACGCCCTCCCTCGGGGTCCCCCCCCCCCCCAAGCCCCTTGGTGATCTCGCTGCCGAGCTGAAGTACGGTCTTGGCGGACACTCGTTTGAGCGCCTGAGCATCGGTGTTGGCACAGATGAACTCCACGCCCTCGATGTTGCTCTCGACCATATGATTGACGGCGTTGCCGCCGCCACCACCGACACCGATCACCTTGATGACCGCGCTGCTTGAGGGTGCGCTATCTACCAATTCAAACATTTGCCCCGTCTCCTGGATCGCCACGGCGATCCTGTCAGAAATTTCCTTTCAACCAGCCCTTGAGCCTTGCCAGCGCTGGCATGTTTTCCTTCAAGCCGCGCCGTCCGGCGTCTTCACGCCGCGCCGGGACCGGTATCACGCTGCCCTGTGCCTGTCGACCTTGCCCCTGCCGGTTTTCCTGTAGAGCGTAATGTAGCAAACCGACGCCGGTCGAATAAATCGGGTTGCGCACCACATCGGCAAGCCCGCGCACATTCTGTGGACAGGCGATGCGCACCGGCATGTGGAAGATCTCCTCGGCCAGTTCCACCACTCCTTCCATGCGCGCGGTGCCACCGGTCAGCACCACCCCGGCGGCAACCAGATCCTCGTAGCCACTGCGACGCAGTTCGTCGCGCACCAAGGTAAAGAGCTCCTCGTAACGCGGTTCCACCACCTCGGCCAAGGCCTGGCGGGAGAGGTCCCGGGCCGGCCGATCGCCGACGCTGGGCACCTTGATCATCTCGTCGCTGGCGGCCAGCTGCGTCAGCGCGCAGGCATACTTGACCTTGATTTCCTCGGCGTGCTGGGTGGGCGTGCGCAGCGCCATGGCGATGTCGTTGGTCACCTGGTCACCGGCGATGGGGATCACGGCGGTGTGGCGGATGGCCCCCTCGGTGAACACGGCAATATCGGTGGTGCCGCCGCCGATATCCACCATGCAGACGCCCAACTCGCGCTCATCCTCGGTGAGCACTGCCATGCTCGAAGCGAGTTGCTCGAGGATGATGGCATCGACCTCCAGGCCGCAGCGTCGCACACACTTCTCGATGTTCTGAACGGCATTCAGGGCCGCGGTCACCAGATGCACACGAGCCTCGAGGCGAACTCCTGACATTCCCAGCGGCTCGCGGATGCCACCCTGGGTGTCGATGGAAAACTCCTGAGGGAGCACGTGGAGCACCCGTTGACCCTCGGAGATGGCCCGGGCGCGAGCAGAGTCGATGACGCGATCGATATCGGAGGGAGTGACTTCGCGCTCCTTGATCGCCACCACGCCGTCGGAATTCATCGAACTGATATGGCTGCCGGCGACGCCGACATAGACCGAGTGAATATCGCAGCCGGCCATCAGTTCGGCCTCCTCCACGGCGCGCTGGATGGACATCACCGTAGATTCGATGTTGATCACTACCCCCTTCTTCATACCGCGGGAGGGGTGCGAGCCGATACCGGCGATCTCGATGCCGCCATCGTCGGTGGGCTGCCCCACGATCGCCACGACCTTGGACGTTCCGATATCCAGCCCGACTACCATATTGGACGCGTTGGAAGGACCTGCCATGAGTCGGGAACTCTCCTCGAACTTGGCCCGTATTGAGGGGCCTGCATCATGAAAAATGAACCTGGGACCAATTATAGGAACAACTGGAGGTTATCCTCCACCCCGGCGAGCAAATCACCTTTCACGATACGGCGATTTTGCGGGAAAAGAAACAGCCCCATGCCATTGAGCATGGGCCCTACGCCAGAAAAAGAGGTCAGCCCTCCTCAGAGTCCTCACCCTGTGCCGGGTCGATTTCTCCATGCCAGGCAACGGCCACGCCATTGGGGTATCGCAGGTCAATGTAGCGGATATGCGACGCCTGGGAACCGAGCTGTCGCTGCCAGGCCGCAGACAATCTCCCCAGGCGTGCCTCGCGATCGTTGCGGCCAAGCATCACCCAGACACCGTCGTCGAGCTGGAAGCGCCAGGCGCCGCGGGGCTCCAGGCGCAGCTGGGAGAGCTCGAGGCCCATGGCGCCAAAGCGGGTGGCCAGGCGCTCATGATAGGCGAGCACCTCGGCGCCACTTCCGGCGGGGCCGGCCAGGTCCGGCAAGTCGCCGGGCGGCGACACCGGACCGAAGGCGAAGGGCTCTCCCGCGGGATTGAGCAGGAAGTCATCGTTCCAGCGCGCCACCGGCACCTGCTCCACCAGGTCGAAGGTCAACGCATTGGGCCACTCGCGGGTGACCCGCACCTCGAAGAGCCAATCGATGGCCAGCGCCTCCTCGCGCAGTTCGGCCACGTTCACCGACAGCCAGGTGCGGCCGCGAATCAGTGGTGCCAGCTGATCGCGCAGGTAGTCGGCGTTGACGTGGGTGAACTCGCCGGCGATGGAGACCCGCTCGATGGGCCGGTCGAGCCACAGCCACAGGGCACGCCCGCCGGCGCCGAACAGCACCAGCAGCAGCACCACACCGAGCAGCCCCCCGCGACGCGTCATGCCCGGTGCACCTCCAGGGTAGCGGCGAGTATGCGCAGCACCAAGGCCTCGAAGTCGATGCCGGCATAGGCCGCCGACTGGGGCACCAGGCTGTGGTCGGTCATGCCCGGCGAGGTGTTGACCTCGATCAACCAGAAGACGCCCGCGGCGTCGCGCATCACGTCGACCCGGCCCCAGCCCTCGGCACCAACCGCCTCGAAGGCGCGGCGACAGAGCTCGCCCAGTTCGGCCTCCTCGGTGTCGCTGAGCCCGCAGGGCAGGTGGTAGCGCGTCTCGTCGGAGAGGTACTTGGCCTCGTAGTCGTAGAAGCCGCCGGGCACCTCGACGCGGATCGCCGGCAGCACCACGTCGCCGAGCAGCGACACCGTGAATTCATCGCCCTTGATGAAGCGCTCGGCCATCACCCGGGCGTCGAAGCGGGCCGCCTCGTGGTAAGCCGCCGCTAGCGCCTCGGCGCTCTCGACGATGCTGATGCCCAGCGTCGAGCCCTCATGGACCGGCTTGACGATCAGCGGCAGGCCCAGACGCGCCGCTACCGCCGCCCAATCGGCATCCGCCTCGAGCATCACCGACTCCGGCGTGGGCAGCCCCAGGGCCTGCCAAACCAGCTTGGTGCGCTGCTTGTCCATGCCCAGCGCCGAGGCCAGCACGCCGCTGCCGGTATAGGGGATGCCGAGCAGCTCCAGCGCCCCCTGCAGGGTGCCATCCTCGCCGCCGCGGCCATGCAGGGCGATGAAGACGCGATCCGGCGCCAGAGCTTCCAGGCCCACCAGGCCACCCTCGGCGGGATCGTAGCCGGTGGCGTCCACGCCGGCCCGCGTGAGGGCCGCCAGTACCGCCGCACCGCTCTTCAGGGAGACCTCACGCTCGGCGGAGCTGCCGCCGTAGATCACGGCCACGCGACCCAGGTCGTTGACCAGGCTCATAGGGTCACCTCGTCGAAGGCCAGGGCCGCCTCGGCCAGGGCCAGGGAGATCCCGCCCACGTCGCCGGCGCCCTGGGTGATCAGGATGTCATCGGGGCGCAACACCCGGGCCAGCAGGCCGGGCAGCTCGCCCTTCTCTTGGACGAACAGCGGATCCACCTCGCCGCGCTGCCGGATGGAGCCGGCCAGGGTGCGCCCCTCGGCCCCGGGGATCGGCGCCTCGCCGGCGCTGTAGACGTCCAGCAGCAGCAGGGTATCGACCCCGGAGAGCACCCGCACGAAGTCCTCGTAGAGATCCCGGGTACGCGAGTAGCGATGGGGCTGGTAGAGCATCACCAACCGCCGCTCGGGCCAACCGGCGCGCACCGCCCGGATCACCATTTCCACCTCCCGGGGATGGTGGCCGTAATCGTCCACCAGCATTACCTTGCCTTCACCCCCCGGTGCCGGGAAGTTCCCCTGCACCTGGAAGCGGCGTCCCACTCCCTGGAAGCCGGCAAGGCCGCGCAGGATGGCGTCGTCGTCCACTCCCGCGTCACTTGCCACGGCGATGGCCGCCATGGCGTTCAGGGCGTTGTGGCGTCCGGGCATGGCCAGCCGAATCTCAAGCGGCGCCAGCCCGCCCGGGCGATGGGCAGTGAAGCGGATCTCACCGGCCTGCTGCAGGAAGTCAGTGATGCGGTAGTCGGCGTCCTCGCTGAAGCCATAGGTGATGAACTGGCGATGCACCCGATCCAACAGGCCACGCATGTTGTCGTCATCGATGCACAGGATCGCCAGGCCATAGAAGGGCAGATTGTGCAGGAACTCCAGGAAAGTGGCCTTGAGCTTCTCGAAATCGCCGCCGTAGGTCGCCATGTGGTCGGCATCGATGTTGGTGATGATGGAGACCATGGGCTGCAGGTGAAGGAAGGAGGCGTCGGACTCATCGGCCTCGGCTACCAGGTAGTCGCCCTCCCCCAGGCGCGCGTTGGTGCCGGCGCTGGTCAGCCGGCCGCCGATCACGAAGGTGGGGTCGAGCCCCCCCTCAGCGAGCAGCGTGGCGGTGATGCTGGTGGTGGTGGTCTTGCCGTGGGTGCCGGCTACGGCGATGCCGTGGCGGAAGCGCATCAGCTCGGCGAGCATTTCCGCCCGGCGCACCACCGGCACCCGATGGTCGTGGGCCCAGCGAATTTCCGGGTTAGCCTCATCCACCGCCGTGGAGACCACCAGTACATCGGCGCCGGCCACATTGGCATCGGCGTGCCCGATGGCCACCTGGATGCCGCACTGGCGCAGCCGCGCCACCACCGGGGACTCGCGCAGGTCGCTTCCGCTGACGGTATAACCCTGATTGGCCAGCACCTCGGCGATGCCGCACATGCCGGCACCGCCGATGCCCACGAAATGGATGTGCCGGATGCGGCGCATGCCCAGCCCGCGGCCGTTGCGCTCCGGCAGGGATTGGCCGGGTACCGGCCGTGATCTGCTATCGCTCAAAACCTGTCTCCATGCAGCCGGCCACCAGGCGCTCGACGGCGTCGAGATGCGCGCAGGCCCGCGCCCGTGCGGCCATGGTGGCGAGAGTGTCGGGGTCGAGCAGCGACGCTAGCCGGTCGGCCAGCGTCGCCGCGCTGAGTTCTGGCTGGGGCAGCAGTTCGGCGGCCCCCTCCTCCACCAGCGCCCGGGCGTTGGCGGTCTGGTGGTCATCCACGGCAAAGGGAAAGGGCACGAACAGCGCCGGCTTGGCCGCCGCGGCGAGTTCCGCCACGGTCAGGGCGCCGGCCCGGCAGGCCACCAGATCGGCCCAGCCGTAGGCCTCGGCCATCTCGTCGATAAAGGGTATCACCTCGGCGTCCACGCCCTGCTCGGCGTAGGCTAGGCGGGTCGCGGCATCCTTGTCGCGCCCCGCCTGGTGGCGCACCTCGGGTCGCGCCCCCTCGGGCAGTCGTGCCAGCGCCTCGGGAAGGCGCTCGTTGAGAGCCTGGGCCCCCAGGGAACCGCCCACCACCAGCAGGCGAAGACGCCGACCGCGCATGGCCTCAGCCGCACGCGGCACCTCCCCCAGGGCGGCGATCTCGTCGCGCACCGGATTGCCGATCACCTCGCCGCGCTCGCCGAAGGCCTGGGGAAATGCCGCGTAGACGCGCCGCGACAGCCGCGACAGCGCTTTATTGGTCAGCCCGGCCACGGCGTTCTGCTCGTGGATCACCAGCGGGCGGCCCGACAGCCAGGCGGCCAGCCCCCCGGGGCCACTGGCGAAGCCACCGAGACCCACCACCAGTTGGGGGTCGAATGTGCGCATCACCCGCCACGCCTGCCACACAGCCCGGGTCAGGTTGAGCGGTGCCAGTAGCCAGCCCGCCGCTCCATTGCCACGCAGCCCGGCCACCGCGATGCGATGCAGGGGAATACCGGCCTCCGGCACCAGGCGGTTCTCGATGCCGCGGGGACTGCCCAGCCAGGCCACCTCCACCCCCTCGGCGGCCAGCCCGCGGGCCAGGGAGATGGCCGGAATGACGTGACCGCCGGTGCCCCCTGCCATGATCAGGGCGCGACGTCCCGGTCGTTGGCTCACTTGGCGACTCCTTGTCGTTGAGTGGGTCGTTGAGCGGGTCGTTGAGAGGGTGAGGGTGACGCTGAGGCGTCACCGCGTCCGTCGGCGCGTGGCGCCGTGGGACTCGCCCGGCGCCGGGCCTGGCGGGTCTCGATATCGGCCCGCAGCAGCAGCGCCATCATGACCGCGCTGACCAGCAGGCTCGACCCGCCGTAGCTGAGCAGCGGTAGGGTCAGCCCCTTGGTGGGCAGCATGCCGCTGCTCACCGCAATGTTGATGAAGGCCTGGGCGCCCACCACCAGGGCGATGCCGTAGCTGAGGTAGGCGGCGAAGGGAAAACCGGCCAGCTCGGCGCGGCGCCCCACCGCCATGGCCCGCCAAATCAGCAGCGCGAAGAGGCCCACCACCCCCGCGGCGCCGAAAAGACCGAGCTCCTCGGCGAGCACTGCGAAGACAAAGTCGGTATGAGCCTCGGGCAGATAAAAGAGCTTCTGCACGCTGTTGCCGAGCCCCATGCCCAGCCAGCTGCCCCGGCCGAAGGCGATCAGCGCCTGGGTCAGCTGGTAGCCGCTGGCGAACTGATCCGCCCAGGGGTCGGCGAAGCTGGTCAGGCGCGCCAGACGGTAGGGCTCGGCGATGGCCAGCAGGGCACCGCCCGCCGCCACCATAAGCGCCAGCAACAGGAAGCGCCCCCAGGGGGCCCCGGCCATCAACAGCATGCCCATCACGCACCCGGTCATTACCACCGCAGCGCCGTAGTCAGGCTCGAGGATCAGCAGCACGCCGATGACGGCGAGGATCAGCAGCGGCCGCAGGAAGGCACCCCAGTGCCGGCGCACCTGGGGCAGGAAGCGCTCAAGATAGCCAGCCATGTAGGCGATCAGGCAGAGCTTGGCGACCTCTGAGGCCTGGAGGTTGAAGGGTACACCGGGAATCGAGAGCCAGCGCTTGCTGCCGTTGACCTCGCGCCCCACCAGCAGCACCAGCACCAGCAGGGCGATGCCCACCAGCAGCAGCAGCGGGCCGTTGACCTTCCACCAGGCCAGGGGCATGCGCAGCACGAAGGCCGCGGCGGCAAGTGCCATCACCAGGAAGATGCCGTGACGGGTGCTAAAGTACCAGGGGTTGCCGGTAAGACTCGCCGCCACTTCGGACGACGCCGAGGTCACCATCACCCAGCCGATCAGCATCAGCGCAAGGGTGGCGATCACCAGCCAGCTATCGAAGGGCTGGTCCCGGGTAGAGAGCCGCTCGCGTAGCCGGCCCAGTCGCGACAATCGCTTCATGCCTCCTCCTGGGCCAGGTGGCGGCGCACCCAGCGCCGGAACACCTCGCCGCGCTCCTGGTAATTGGCGAACTGGTCGAGGCTGGCGCAGGCCGGCGATAGCAGTACGCAGTCGCCTGGCTCGGCGATCTCGGCGGCCCGGACCATGGCCATCGGAAGGTCCTCCACTTCTGTCATCGGGAGCCGGCCGCGCAGTGCGCGCGCCAGGCGCTCGGCGTCCAGGCCGAAGAGGATCGCCTCACGGCCATAATGCGCCAGGGGAGCTGCCAGGGGGGCGAAGTCCGCCCCTTTCCCCACCCCGCCGGCGAGCAGGATCAGCTTGCCCTCGAGGGTCGGGCCGAGCCCGGCAATGGCGGCCAGAGTGGCCCCCACGTTGGTGCCCTTGGAGTCGTTGATCCAGCGCACTCCGCCGGCCTCGGCCACCAGTTCGCCGCGGTGGGGCAGGCCCGGAAAGCGGCGCAGCACGCGGCACATCGCCTCCAGCGGTAGCTCCAGCCGATGTCCCATGGCCAGCGCCGCCAGGGCGTTGGCCTGGTTGTGGCGACCGGCCAGGCGCACCTCGGCGGCGGGCATCAGCGGACTATCGCCGTGCATCAGCCAGTCGGCGCCATCATAACGGCCGATCCCCCACTCACCGGCCTCGGGCGGGCGGGTGGTGAAGCTGTCCTGGGCCGGTAGGCGGGTGTCGGGCCAGGTGTTGGGGTCCTCGGCATTGACCACGCCGTGGCGGGCACCCCGGAAGATCCCCAGCTTGGCGGCCCGGTAGCCGGCCATGTCGCCGTGGCGGTCCAGGTGATCCTCGGAGAGGTTGAGGAAGGCTACGGTCTCCGCCCCCAAACGCGGCGTGGTCTCGAGCTGGAAGCTGGAGAGCTCCAGCACGTAGAAGTCGGCGTCGGGCTGATCGGCCAGCAGGTCCAGGGCTGGCGTACCCAGATTGCCTCCCACCGCCACTCGACGACCGGCCTCGGTGGCCATCTCGCCCATCAGGGTGGTCACGGTGGACTTGGCATTGGAGCCGGTGATGGCCACGATGGGCGCCCTGGCCGCGCGCACGAAGAGCGCAATCTCGCCAACCACCAGCGGCTCACCACTGGACTCGCGCAGCCGTCCGTCCAGCGCCGCGAGCCCGGGGATGCGCGGATCGATGCCCGGGCTGACCACCACCTCCTCCACCTCGGAGAGATCGAGACCGGTAAGGGGGCCGCAATGGATCGCCACCCCGGGATGGGCGGCGTGGAAATCGTCCATGCCCGGCGGCACGGCGCGGGTATCGGCCACCATGTAGGACACCCGTTGGCGCTCCAGATGGCGGCAGATGGCACGGCCAGAGATCCCGAGTCCGACCACCAGGGTGACGCCTGTCGGCACCTTGACCATATCCTGCTCCTTAACCGCGTAAGCGCCCTCGCTCAGCGTACCTTGAGGGTGGCCAGGCCGATCAGCACCAGCACCACGGTGATGATCCAGAAGCGCACGATGACCCGCGGTTCCGGCCAACCCTTGAGCTCATAGTGGTGGTGCAGCGGGGCCATGCGGAAGATGCGCCGACCGGTCAGCTTGTAGGAGCCCACCTGCAGGATCACCGAGACGGTCTCCATGACGAAGATGCCGCCCATGATGAACAGCACAATCTCCTGGCGCACGATCACCGCCACCACGCCCAGCGCGGCCCCCAGCGCCAGCGCCCCCACGTCGCCCATGAACACCTGGGCCGGGTAGGTGTTGAACCACAGGAACCCCAGTCCCGCGCCGGCGATGGTGGCGCAGAACACCGCCAGTTCACCGGCCCCGGGAATGAAGGGGATCTGCAGGTAGTTGGCGAACACCGTATTGCCGCTGGCGTAGGCGAACACCGCCAGGCCCATGGCCACCAGCACGGTGGGCATGATCGCCAGGCCGTCCAGGCCATCGGTGAGGTTCACGGCATTGGAGCTGCCGACGATCACGAAGTAGGTCAGCACGATGAAGAACACCCCCATCGGCACCACCACGTCCTTGAACAGCGGCACGATCAGGCTGGTCTCCACCGGCGAGGCCGCGGTTGCGTAGAGCAGTACCGCGGCGGCCAGACCCACCACCGACTGCCACAGGTACTTCCAACGCGCCGGCAGGCCGCGGGGGTTCTTCTCCACCACCTTGCGATAGTCATCCACCCAGCCGATGGCGCCGAAACCCAGGGTCACCCCCAGCACAATCCACACGTAGTGGTTGGCGATATCCCCCCACAGCAAGGTGCTGACGGCGATGGCCATCAGGATCATGGCGCCACCCATGGTGGGCGTGCCCGCCTTGGAGAGATGGGACTGGGGGCCATCGTCGCGCACCGCCTGGCCGATCTGACGCTCGACCAGCCGGCGGATCATCACCGGACCCAGCCACAGGCAGAGCACCAGAGCGGTAATGGTCCCCAGGATCATGCGCAGGGTCAGGTAGTTGAAGACGTTGAAGGCGCTGAAGTATTGCGCCAGAAACTCAGCCAGATAGAGCAGCATGTATTGCGTTCACCTTGATCGATCCTGGTGCAGTGCCGTCACCACCTGCTCCATGGCGGCACTGCGCGATCCCTTGACCAGCACGCTGGCACCAGGAGGAAGATGGTCGAGAGCGTGACGCACCAGCGCCGCGCGCTCCTGGAAGTGGCACCCGCCAGCGCCGAAGGCATGGGAGGCGGCTCGGGCCGCCTCGCCGCAGGTGCCGAGAAAGTCGATCCCCAGTTTCCGTGCGTAAACTCCAATCTCGGCATGCAGCCGCTCGGAGGCCTCCCCCAGTTCCCCCATGGCGCCCAGCAGGCACCAGTGGGGGCCGGGCAGCGTGACCAGCAGGTCTAGCGCCGCCCTCACCGCGCCGGGGTTGGCGTTATAGGTATCATCCAACAGTCGCGAGCCGTTGACGCCCTCCGAGACCGAGAGCCGCCCGGGCATCGGGGCCACCTCGGCGAGGCCCGCCACCACGTCGTCCGGGGGCAGGCCCATGGCCAGGGAGGCGGCGGCGGCGGCCAGGGCGTTGACCACGTTGTGGCGCCCGAGCAGGCCCAGTTGCACGCGCCCAAGCTCTACCCCGTCGGCAACAAGCGTGAAAGCATAGCGCCCCGAGGCATCGCAGGCCAGCGCGCAAGCGGTGACACGCGCCTGCGGGTCGAGGCCAAAGTCGCGCACCTCGCGGGGTGCCGCCAGGCGCGCCCAAGTGGCAAAGTAGAGGTCATCGCGATTGAGTACCGCCACGCCCGTCTCGGGCAGTCCGACGAGGATCTCGGCCTTTGCCTGGGCGATGCGGCCCATGCCACCGAACTCGCCGACATGGGCGCCGGTGACGTTGGTGATCACCGCCACCCCGGGCTCGGCAAGCACGCTGGTCCAGGCGATCTCCCCCAGGTGATTGGCGCCCAGCTCCACCACGGCCTGACGGTGCTCAACGCCGAGTTCAAGGAGGGTCAGCGGCGCGCCGAAGTCGTTGTTAAGGTTGCCGCGAGTCGCCAGCGTCGCCCCCCGCCGAGACAGCAGGGACGCCAGCAGCTCCTTGACGGTGGTCTTGCCGCTGTTGCCGGTCACCGCCACCAGCGGGCCGCCCCAGGCGCGGCGACGGGCGCGCCCCAGCAGCCCCAGGGCCAGGCGGGTATCGGCCACCTCGAGCAGCGTCAGACCGTCGTCCACGCCGCCCCTCTCGGCCATAGCGCCTGTCTCGACCACGGCCGCCACGGCGCCGGCCGCTCGAGCCTGGTCGAGGAAGTCATGGGCATCGAAGCGCTCGCCCCTGAGCGCCACGAAGAGGCTACCCGGTGTCAACCGGCGGGTATCGGTGACGATCTCGCCAATGGGCAAGTCCCGGGCCGGGGCGGGCAGCCCCAGGGCCTCGGCCACCTGGGCCAGGGTGGTCAACCCGCAGCGGCTCATGCCTCGCCCTCCCCTGCATTGCCTTTACTGGCACCCGAACGCCGAGCGGCCAGCGCGCGTTCGGCCTCGGCCAGATCGGAGAAGGGGTGGCGCACGCCGGCGACCTCCTGATAGGCCTCGTGTCCCTTGCCGGCGATCAGCACCACGTCCTCGGCCTCGGCCTCGGCCAGCACCCGGGCGATGGCCGCGACGCGACCGGCGATCTCAAAGGCCTCGGCCCGGGCCTCGAGCGAGAACCCCTCCAGGACATGGGCGCGAATCGCCGCCGGCGCCTCGCTGCGGGGGTTGTCATCGGTCACCACCAGACGGTCGGCGTGGCGCTCGGCGGCGGCGGCCATCAGCGGGCGCTTGCCCGGGTCACGATCGCCGCCGCAGCCGAACAGGCACCACAGCCGCCCCTCCACCGGGAGGTGGTCACGCAGGGCGGCCAGGGCGTTGTCCAGGGCATCCGGGGTATGGGCGTAGTCGATGACCACGGTGGGCGCGTCGGGGCGCACCAGGGCCTCCATGCGCCCCGGCACCGGGGCGAGCCCGGTAGCGGCGTCGAACAGCTCGCCGACACCATGCCCCAGCCCGTAGAGGGTGGCGATGGCCAGCAGCACGTTATCGAGGTTGAAGCGCCCGAGCAGCGACGTCTCCAGTACCCGCTCGCCCTCGGGGGTGGCCACCAGTGCCCGCTGCCCCGCGGCATGGGGATGCCAGTCGACCACACGGAAGGTGACCGCCTCGTCCTGACCGGTGGCCAGCACCCGCACGCGCCCCTGTTGGCCACCCGGCAGGCCGGCCAGCATCAGCCGCGCCAGGGAGTCGTCGGCGTTGACCACGGCGAGCCTGAGCTCCTGGCGACGAAACAGCCTCGCCTTGGCCGCCGCGTAGGCCACCATGCTGCCGTGGTAGTCCAGGTGGTCACGGGTCAGATTGGTGAAGACCGCCGCGGCGAGCCGGCAGCCCTCCAGGCGCCCCTGCTCCAGGGCGTGGGAGGAGACCTCCATGGCCACCCGGCGCACGCCGGCGCCGGCCAGCTCGGCGAGGGCCGCCTGCAGCGCTAGCGGCCCCGGCGTGGTCAGGCCGCCGTCATGCAGGGCACCGAGGCGACCATGGCCCAGGGTGCCCACCAGGCCGGCCTCGACGCAAAGCGCCTGGCTCAGCTCGGCGATGTAGTGGGTCACCGAGCTCTTGCCGTTGGTGCCGGTGACGCCGACCAGCTCCAGGCCCTCGGGCACCGCGAAGAGCTCGCGTCCCAGTTCGCCCAGCCGCTGGCACAGGTCGGGCAGCGCCACCACCCGCGGATCCTCGGGGCAGGCACGCTCATCGCCGATGTGACAGAGCACCGCACCGGCTCCGGCCGCCAGGGCCGGGGCGATGAAGTCGCGGCCATCGGCGGCCACTCCGGGCACCGCCACGAACACCATACCCGGGCCGGCCTGGCGGCTGTCGGTGCACACCCGCAGCGTCTCCGAGGCGAACTCGGGCAAGGGGCTGGCGTCGGGCCAGAGGCGCTCGAGGGTCGCCACCAGGCGTGATGACGTCACCTGCATGCGGGGCCTCGCGAGTCTCGTGATACGGGTCGGGTCATGATGGGCCTCAGCGACTGCGCAGATCGGGGGGCACGTCGAGCAGGCGCAGGGCGCTGCCGACGACGCGGGAGAAGACCGGCGCCGCCACGGCACCGCCATAATAGCTGTCGCCGCGGGGATGATCGATCATCACCACAGTGACGATGCGCGGGTCGGAGACCGGCGCGATGCCGGCGAACAGGCTTCGATAGGCGTCCTGCACGTAGCCCCCGGCACCGGTCTTTCTCACCGTGCCGGACTTTCCGGCCACCCGGTAGCCCGGCACCATGGCGCGCCGCGCCCCGGTGGTAGGCTGCACCGACTCCTCCATGACCCGCAGCAGGTCGTGGGCCACGGCGCGATCGATGGCCTGCTCCCCCGGCGGCGGCGCCGGCAGTCGGAGCAGCGAAGGCGGCAGGCGCGTGCCGCCATTGGCCAAGGCGGTGTAGGCGCTGGCCAGTTGCAACGCGGAGGTCGACAGGCCATAGCCGTAGGAGAGCGCCGCCCACTGACTGCTCGACCAGCGCACCGGCGCCGGCAGGGTGCCGGTGGACTCGCCAGGAAAACCGGTCTCTGGGCTCTGGCCGAAGCCGACGCGGCGATAGAGATCCGGCACCAGGGGGTCGTCGAGCTGCAGCACCAGCTTCGACATGCCGATGTTCGAGGACTTCTCGAGGATGCCGGCCAGGGTCAGCTCGCCGTAGTTGCGAATGTCGCGGATGGTGAAGCGGTCGATGCGCATCCAGCCCGGCGAGGTGTCCACCACCACGTCGCGGTCGAACTGGCCGCTCTCCATGATCGCCGCCATGGCCAGCGGCTTCATGACTGAGCCCGGTTCGAAGACGTCGACGATGGCCTGGTTGCGCAGGCCGCGAGGATCGAGACCGGCGCGATTGTTGGGGTTGTAGGAAGGCTGGTTGGCCATGGCCAGCACTTCCCCGGTGCGGGCATCCATCATCACCACCACGCCGCCATCGGCATCGTGCTCGGCCACCGCCGCCTTGAGCTCGCGGTAGGCCATGTACTGCAGGCGCTGGTCGATGGAAAGCGTCAGCTCGCCGCCGGGGCGCGCCTCGCGCAGCACCTCGAGGTCGCGCACCAGGCGTCCGCGTCGGTCCTTGAGCACGCGCCGCTGGCCCGGCTCTCCGGCCAGGTAGGGCTGGTAGGCGAGCTCCAGGCCCTCCTGACCCACGTCGTCGACGTTGGTGACTCCAAGCAGCTGGGCGGTCACCTCGCCCGCCGGGTAGTAGCGCTTGTACTCGTCCTGACGGTAGACCCCCGGGATGCGCAAGTCCTGCACCCGCTGGGCCGCCTCGGGCGTCAGCTGCCGGCGCAGGTACATGAACTCCCGGGAGGCGAAACGCGTCAGGCGCGCATCGAGGTCATCGAGCTCCATGCCCAGGGCGCGGGCCAGCTGCAGGCGCTGGATGGGATCCTCCGGCACGTCCTGGGGATTGGCCCAGAGGGTGACCACCGGCGTGGAGATGGCCAGGGGCTCACCGTTGCGATCGCTGATCATGCCGCGGTGGGCAGGAATCGGGTCGGTGCGCAGGGTGCGGGCATCGCCCTGCCCCTGCAGGAAGGGGCGGTCGACCACGTGGAGAATGACGATACGTCCCACCAGCAGCCCGAGGCCCAGCAGCACGATGGAGAGCATGATGATGTAGCGCAGCCTGCCCATGGGGGCCATGGGCGGTGGACGGCGCGGCGAGACGCCGCTGCGGACCTCGGTGCTCATGGCTGGATCACCTCGACCTCGTCGACGTCGGGCAGACGCATCTCCAGGCGTTGCATGGCCAGGCGCTCGATGCGCGCCGGCGACGACCAGGCACTCTCCTCCAGCAGCAGCTGGCCCCACTCGGTCTGCAACTGGCTCTGCTCGCGCTCGAGCTGCTGCAAGCGACCATACTGCTCGCGGGTCAGGTGGCTGGCGGTGATCACCGCCAGGGCGCTGGCCAGGCAGGCCGCCAGCAGTGCCGCGACCACCATCAGCGACAGGCTGGACCGCAGGACCAGCGGCCAGCCAAAACCGGATGTCGACGTTCGTCCCTGCGTCATGTCGCCTCCCTCAATACCGCTTGCGGGCCGCTCGCATCACCGCGCTGCGCGCCCGGGGGTTATCGACCACCTCCTCGCGGCCCGCACGCCGGGCCTTGCCCAGCGCCTCCAGACGCCGCTCGAGCTCGGCGTCGGGTATCGGGATGCCCCGCGGCAGATGGGTATCGCCACGCACATGGTGACGGATGAAGCGCTTGACGCGGCGATCCTCCAGGGAGTGAAAGCTGATCACCACCAGGTGTCCGCCTGGGGCCAGGGCATCCAGGGCGGCGTCCAGGGCGGCGTCGAGCTGCTCCAGCTCGGCGTTGACGTGGATGCGTAGGGCCTGGAAGACCCGCGTGGCGGGGTGCTTGTGCTTCTCCCAGGCGGGGTGGGCGGTCTTGACCACCTCGGCCAGGTCCGCAGTGCGCGCGAAGGGTTGCTCCGTGCGCCGGGAGACGATGGCCCTGGCCAGCCGCCGGGCGTAGCGCTCCTCGCCGTATTCCTTGAAGACGCGGGCCAGCTCGGCCTCCCTTGCCCCGGCGATGAAGGCCGCGGCGCTCTCCCCTTGGGCGGGGTCCATGCGCATGTCCAGGGGGCCGTCGCGCAGGAAGCTGAAGCCTCGCTCGGGGTCGTCAAGCTGCGGCGAGGAGACGCCCACGTCGAGCAGGACGCCGGCCAGGCGGCCATGCACGCCATGGCGCTGGGCGATCTCGCCCAGGCGGGCGAACTCGGCACGCTCGATGGTGAAGCGGGGATCCTCGATGGAGGCCGCCTCGGCGATGGCCTCGGGGTCGCGATCGATGGCGAGCAGGCGGCCGGCCGGCGACAGACGGGCGAGGATGGCCCGCGAGTGGCCACCACGGCCGTAGGTGCCGTCCAGGTAGACCCCGTCGGCGTCGTGCACCAGGGCCTCCACGGCGCCGTCGAGCAGCACGCTGGCATGGCGGAAGCTCCGCGGAGCTGTATCAGGTGCGGAAGACGACATGCGTTTCTCGATCAAGGACTGGCGAGTCGGCAACCGACTGCGCGCTCAGGGATGAAAATCAGGGGGGAGCCGGCCGATAAGCCGGGTTCTGTCGTGGACAGTCATTCCTCTAGGGGGCGTGTCACCACGACCCTCAAGCAACCTACCCGAACCCGACGCGGGCCACGTCATGGGGTTCCTATTTGGTCTTGCTCCGAGTGGGGTTTACCGTGCCACGCACTGTTACCAGGCGCGCGGTGCGCTCTTACCGCACCCTTTCACCCTTACCGGCCTCCCGAGGGAGACGTAGGCGGTCTACTCTCTGCTGCACTTTCCGTCGGCTCACGCCGCCCAGGCATTACCTGGCACTCTGCCCTGTGGAGCCCGGACTTTCCTCCCCCGGATTGCTCCGGCGGCGACTGTCTGGCCGACTCCCGCGGCAAGCATACCAGCGCCCCGCAGGCCCCTCAATGCCTGATCTTGGCTCAGCCCGCATCCTTGAGGGCCTGGGCACGGGCATACCAAACCTTTTTGGCCCCGCCGAGCACTCGCGCGGTGACCGAAGCCGCCTGCTTCACCCCGACGCCCTCGGCCAGCAGCGCCACCAGCAGCGCCTCGCCCTCCACCACGCCGGCCTCCTCCTCGCGCGGCGGCGCGCTGGCTACCATCACCACGAACTCGCCCCGGGCCTGGTCGGGGTCGGCTTCCATGCGCTCGAGCAGTTCGGCGGGCGAGCCGTCCAGGAATGTCTCGAAGGTCTTGGTCAGCTCCCGGGCCAGCACGAGCCGGCGCTCACCCAGCACCGTTGCCAGGTCGGCCAGGGTATCCCGAATGCGATGGGGCGACTCGTAGAAGACCAGGGTCTCCTCCTGGGCGGCCACCGCCTCCAGGCGAGCGCGGCGCCCCGCTCCCTTCGCGGGCAGAAAACCCTGGAAGGTGAAGCGGTCGGTGGGCAAGCCCGCGGCCGACAGCGCCGCCACCAGGGCGCAGGCCCCCGGCACCGGCACGATGCGCCGTCCTCGGGCGCGCAGTTCGCGCACCAGCACGAAGCCGGGGTCGCTGATCAGCGGGGTGCCGGCGTCAGAGACCAGGGCGATGGACTCCCCGGCGACCAGCCGGGCATCGAGTTGCTCGACCCGGGCCGCCTCGTTGTGCTCGTGCAGCGAGAGCATGGGCACCGAGAGCCCTAGGTGGCGCAGCAGGCGACCGGTGTGGCGGGTATCTTCGGCGGCAATCACCGCTACCTCGCCCAGTAACCGCGCGGCGCGCGGGCTCAGGTCCTCCAGATTCCCAATCGGCGTGGCGACCACGTACAATGCGGCTGAGTTAGCGTCTGACACTTGTGACTCCTCGGCAAAATGGCCGACACACGACTAAGGATGGATTCATGCGGATACCCACTCGCGGCCTGCTGGCCACCGCGCTTTCCGCGATCCTGCTGGCGGGCTGTGCCGTGCCGCCCGGCATCGTCGATCGCGCGGACGAAGACGACCCGGCGCGCCTGCTCGAACAGGCCGGCCAGCAGCAGCCGGCCCAGGCGGCCAGGAGCCGACTCGAGGCGGCCGACATCCTAGCACGCCAGGGGGAGCGCACCCAGGCGCTGGAAATCGCAGTGAACATCGACGACAGCCTGCTCGAGGGGCCCCAGCGCGCCCGCTGGGCCCTGCTGCTGGCCGATCTCGGCGAAGCACTCGGCGAGCCCCAGGCGGTGATTCAGGCCACCCGCAACCTTGACGCCATGAACCTTGAACCCGGCCAGGTCAGGGCGTTGCGTGAGCGGATGGGACTGGCGCTGCTGGCCGAGGACGAACCGGCCGCCGCCGCCCGGGCGCTGCTGCGCGTCCAGGCCGAGAGCGACGACGTGGCGCTCAACGATTCTATCTGGGAGGCACTGGTCCGCATGGACCGCCAGGCGCTCAGTGCCCTGGAACAGGAGGGTGATGCCCTGACTCGGGACTGGGTCGCCCTCGCCGACCTGTACCGCTCCAGCGGCGGCGATATCGAACGCTTCCTCGACAGACTGGACGAGTGGCGCAGCCGCAACGCCCGCCACCCGGCGGCCCGCCAACTACCCGCTGCCCTGATCGCCTTGGGTGACCTGCGCGGCATGGAGGTTCGCCACATCGCCGTGCTGCTGCCGGAATCCGGCCCCTTGGCGCAGCCCGCCTCGGCCATCGCCGAGGGCATGCGCACCCAGCAGCGCAGCACCGGCGGCGGCATCCAGCTGAGCTTTCTCGACGCCAGTCGCGGAGACCTGGAGTCGCTCTATCGGGAAGCCGAGAACCGCGGCGCCCAAGTGGTGGTCGGCCCCCTGGACAAGGACCAGGTGAGCCGGCTGGAGGCCCTCGACCGCGTGGCGCTGCCGACCCTGGCACTGAACTACGGCAATGCCGAGCGCAACCGCGCCGTGGGACTCTTCCAGTACGGCCTCTCCGCCGAGGATGAGGCCAGCCAGGCCGCCGCGCGCGCCTGGCGGGACGGCCACCGTCGTGTCGCCCTGCTGGTGCCCGACAACGACTGGGGACGCCGCGTGGGCGAGGCGTTCTGGGACGAGTGGCGGGCACGCGGCGGCGAGGTGACCAACGCCGTGCGCTACAACCCCGGCGCCCCAGCCACCGAGAGCACCCGCCGCGCCATCAGCAACCCGCGCCCGGATGCGCTGTTCCTGCTGGCCCTGCCCGAGTACGCCCGCCAGGTGCCGCCGACCCTGGACTACTACGGCGCCAGCCGGCTGCCGGTCTACGCCACCTCGCAGCTCTTCGAGGGACGCATCAACCCTCGCCTGGATAACGACCTGAACGACGTCCAGTTCCTCGATATCCCCTGGCAGATCCCCGAAGCCGCCGTGGGCGGGGTCGAGGTGCTGCCCTTCCTGGAGAGTTATCACGCGCTGCGCGAGGGGTCGGACCCGAGGCTATTTCGACTGAATGCCATGGGGGTGGACGCCTTCGAGCTGGCCCGTCGCTTGCCCCAGCTGCAGGCCATTTCCGGGAGCGAACTCCAGGGCGCCACCGGCACCCTTCGCCCGGGCAGCGACGGGCGCATCGAGCGCCAGCTGCCCTGGGCGAGGTTCGTCAACGGCGTGCCTCAGCCAATCCTGATCCCCGGGGTCTTCGGTGATCAACGGACCCCGTGACGCCCGCGCCCGCGGCGAGGCCATCGAGCGCCTCGCCGCGGCCTGGCTCACCGAGCGCGGCCTGGTGCTGGTGGCGGCGAACCAGCACGCCAAGGGCGGCGAGCTGGACCTGGTCATGCGCGACGGCGAGATGCTGGTCTTCGTCGAGGTGCGCCACCGGGCCGATGCTCGCCATGGGCATCCGCTGGAGACCGTCACGCCCACCAAGCAGCGGCGCCTGATCCGGGCAGCGCGTTTTTATCTCCAGCGCAACCGGCTATCATGTCCCTGCCGCTTCGATGTGCTGGCCGTCACCGGCCTGCCGCCCCATCTCGAGTACGATTGGGTCGCCAACGCCTTCGACGCGTTCTGACCGGTCACGCCACACTGCCAAAGGACCCGGACGCCACATGGATTTCCAGCAGCGCATTCTCGGCCACTTCAACGCCAGCATCGACACCAAGACCTATGCCAGCGAGGTCCTGCCTCCCTTCATCGAGGTAGCCAGCCAGATGATGGTCCAGTGCCTCGTCAACGAGGGCAAGATTCTGGCCTGCGGCAACGGCGGCAGCGCCGGCGACAGCCAGCATTTCTCCTCGGAGCTGCTCAACCGCTTCGAACGCGAGCGCCCCAGCCTCCCGGCTCTGGCGCTGACCACCGACACTTCGACGCTGACCTCCATCGCCAACGACTACAGCTACAATGAGGTGTTCTCCAAGCAGATTCGCGCCCTGGGCCAGCCTGGCGACATCCTGCTGGCAATCTCCACCAGTGGCAACTCGGCCAACGTCATCCAGGCCATCCAGGCCGCCCACGACCGCGACATGACGGTGGTGGCACTGACTGGCCGTGACGGCGGCAACATGGCCTCCCTGCTCGGCCAGGACGACTGCGAAATCCGCGTCCCCGCCACCTCCACGGCACGCATCCAGGAGGTCCACCTGCTGGTGATCCACTGCCTCTGCGATCTCATCGACGAACAACTCTTCGGTACAAGCGAGTGAACCCCATGATCCGCAAGCCCCTGCTTACCTCCCTGCTGCTGGCCGCCACTCTGGGTGTCGCCGGCTGCACCACCGTCACCGGCGTCACCCATCAGGGCACCATCGACGAGAACTACGGCAAACGCACCGCCGGCGCCCAGGTTGAAGACCAGAGCATCGAGACCAAGATCTCGCACAACCTGCGCCGCACCGATGCCCGCTTGGGCGACGCCCGCATCAACGTGGACAGCTACAACGGCGTGGTGCTGCTCACCGGGCAGGTGCCGAGTCAGGAGCTCCAGGAGAAGGCCAGCGAGATCGCCCACGAGGTCCGCAACGTGCGCGAGGTGCACAACGAGCTCTCCGTGGCCGCCAACCTGCCCGCCAGCCAGCGCCTCTCCGACACCTGGCTCAACACCCGCATCCGCACCAACCTGGCCGCCAACGACCGCATCGACTCGGGACGCATCCGCGTGATCACCGAGAATGCCAGCGTCTACCTGATGGGTATCGTCAGCCGCAGCGAAGCCGACCGCATCGTTCAGGCCGTCTCCAACGTCGGCGGCATGCAGCGCATCGTCAAGGTGTTTGACTACACGGATTGAGCCGCCGGGTCGCCGGGTCAGCGGCCCTTCATCAGGCTCCCTTGCAACGTAGAACGGCAGGCCAATGGCCTGCCGTTCTACGTCATGCGCTGCATCGACGTCCCGCCGTTCGCGGCTACTTGATCACTCGTAGCGACGGCTTGCGCTTGGGTGGCGTTTTCTTCTCCTCCTTCGCGTCGGCGTCGTCCCTGGACGCGCCGGAGGAGCCGTCATCGACCTCCACGCTAGTCAGGCCGGGCCCAGACTCCTTGAGCGCCTCTTCGTCGGCCAGCACCGGCTCATGGCCGAACACCATGCCGACGCCGTTCTCGCGGGCATAGATAGCCACCAGCGCCGAGTTGGGTACCATCACCCGCATGGGCTGGCCGCCGAAGCGGGCAGAAAACCCCAACGCCTCGTTCTCCATGAACAGGTCCCGGACCGCGCCGGGCGAGAGATTGAGCACGATCTGGCCGTTCTGCACGAACTGTCGCGGCACTTCCACCCCGGGCTGTTCGGCGTCGACAACGATATAGGGGGTCAGGTCATTGTCCACCAGCCACTGGTACAGGGCCCTGGCCAGGTAGGGACGACTCGAGTAGGGGCGACTGGTTGACATCATCAGGCCCTCCGGATTGCGGCCCCCGGACAGGCCGGGGGCGGTGGTTTCAGCTGCGCATCTCGCGCTCGAATTCGCTCAGCGAGGCCTTGAAGCCCTCGCGACCGAAGACCCGCTCCATGTAGGAGAGCAGGGGCTTGACCTGCTTCTCGGGCAGGTCGATGCCCAGTGCCGGAAGGCGCCACAGGACCGGCGCCAGGCAGCAGTCCACCAGGGTGAACTCCTCGCTCATGAAGTAGGGCATGTCCTCGAAGATCGGCGAGATACCGACCAGGCTCTCGCGCAGTTCCTTGCGCGCCTTGTCGGCCTCCTTCTTGGGGCCCTTCTCGATCTGCTCGACCAGCGGGCACCACTCGCGCTCGATGCGATGCATCCACAACCGGCTCTGGGCACGGGCCACCGGGTAGACCGGCAGCAGCGGCGGGTGAGGAAAGCGCTCGTCCAGATATTCCATCATGACCTTGGACTCGTACAGCACCAGCTCACGATCCAGCAGGGTGGGCACGCTGTTGTAGGGGTTGAGGTCGGCAAGCTCCTCGGGGCGATGCTCGTCGGTGACCTCGACGATGTCCACCGCCACGCCCTTCTCGGCGAGCACGATCCGCACGCGATGGCTGAAGTGATCTGCACCACCCGAGTAGAAGGTCATCGATGACCGCTTGGCCACTACACCCATGAAAGATTCCTCGCTTCAGTTCGAACGGCAATGATAACACGAGAGCAGGCCCGGGGTGCCCGGGCTCCCCCTGAAACCACAGAGGGCGCATGGCCCACGGCCATGCGCCCCCGAACATCTCCACCACCGTGGATTAGTGGATGTCGCGCCAGTACTCACGCTTCAGCAGATAGGCGATGACACCGAAGATGAAGATGAAGATCAACACCTTGGGCGCTAGTGCCTGGGCCTGCAGCTTGGAGGGCTCACCGACGTAGACCAGGAAGTTGGTCAGGTCGTAGACGGCCTCCTCGAACTCGTCCGGCTCCATGCTGCCGGGACGAGTCACCTGCAGCATGTCACAGGACTGGTACTTGCCGGTCAGCGGGTCCAGCTCGGCCCCGGGGAGGGGACGATCGCTTTCGCTGCACACCCGCTCCTGCACGCCCTGCAGGGGCTCGAGCACGTTGGGCATCGCCACCAGGTCGAATACTGCGTTGTTGACTCCGGTGGGACGGCTCGGGTCCCGGTAGAAGGAGAGCAGGTAGGAATAGATCCAGTCCCCGCCGCGCAGACGACCATGCAGGGTCAGGTCCGGCGCAGGCGCGCCGAACCAGTTGGCGCCATCCTCGGGGGTCATAGCGATGTGCATCTGGTCATTGAAGGCCATCTGGCTGGAGAAGATCAGGTTCTGCTCCACCAGGTCCTGGGGCATGCCCAGGTCCTCGGCAGACCGTGCGAAGCGATGATGTTCCAGCGAATGGCAGCCCATGCAGTAGTTGGTGTAGAGCTGCATGCCCCGCTGCAGGGACGCCTCGTCCTTGAGATCCGGCGTCATCGAGAAGGGAACATCTGCCGCGGGCGCCGCCATGGCCGTGAAGGGCACCAGCGCGAAGAGCAGTGCGAACAGTTGCTTTTTCATTAGCCAGTCACCCTTTCCGGAACGGGTTTGGTCTTCTCCAGCCGCGTGTAGATCGGCATCAGCAGGAAGAAGGCGAAGTAGATCGCGGTGCACAGCTGGGACACCAGGGTGCGCAGCGGGGTGGTCGGCAGCGCGCCGAGAATCCCCAGGATCACGAAGCTGATGGCGAACAGCGCCAGCATCACCTTGGACATCCAGCCCTTGTAGCGCATGGAGCGCACCGGGCTGCGGTCGAGCCAGGGCAGCACGAACAGCATGGCGATGGCACCGCCCATGAACAGCACGCCGAGGAACTTGGCGTCGAGGCCGAACAGGTCGAAGGTGATCGCCCGCAGGATCGCGTAGAAGGGCGTGAAGTACCACACCGGCGCGATATGGTCCGGGGTCACCATCGGGTTGGCCGGCTCGAAGTTGGGCCGTTCGAGGAAGTAGCCGCCACCCTCGGGGAAGTAGAAGATCACCACCGCGAAGACGAACAGGAACACCGCCACACCGACGAGGTCCTTCACCGTGTAGTACGGGTGGAAGGGAATGCCGTCCAGGGGCTTGCCGGCCTCGTCCTTCTTGGCCTTGATGTCGATGCCGTCGGGATTGTTGGAACCGACCTCGTGCAGGGCAATGATGTGCAGCACCACCAGCGCCAGGATCACGATGGGAAGCGCCACCACGTGCAGGGCGAAAAAGCGGTTCAGGGTGATGCCGGAGATCAGGAAGTCACCGCGGATCCACTGGGTCAGGTCGGGACCGATGACCGGAATCGCGGAGAACAGCGAGATGATCACCTGGGCACCCCAGTAGGACATTTGGCCCCAAGGCAGCAGGTAGCCCATGAAGGCCTCGGCCATCAGCGCCAGGTAGATCGCCATGCCGAAGATCCACACCAGTTCGCGGGGGGCCTTGTAGGAGCCGTAGAGCAGGCCGCGGAACATGTGCAGGTAGATCACCACGAAGAAGGCCGTCGCACCGGTGGAGTGCATGTAGCGGATCAGCCAGCCGTACTCCACGTCGCGCATGATGTACTCGACCGAGGCGAAGGCGCCCTCGCCCGAGGGGTTGTAGCTCATGGTCAGCCACACGCCGGTGAGGATCTGGTTGACCAACACCAGCAGCGCCAGCGAGCCGAAGAAGTACCAGAAGTTGAAGTTCTTCGGCGCGTAGTACTTCGCCATGTGGTCCTGCCACATCTGGGTGGCCGGAAAGCGGTCATCGACCCAGCGCATCAGGCCCTTTTCCGCCTTCACCTTGTTCGGGTTACCCATCAGGCAGTCTCCTCGTCTTCACCAACGATGATGATGTCGTCGGTCTCGAAGCGATACGGCGGCACCTCCAGGTTGGTGGGCGCCGGCACGTTGCGGAATACGCGACCCGCCAGGTCGAAGTAGGAGCCATGGCAGGGACAGAAGAAACCGCCCGGCCAGTTATCCACGTCCACCGCATCGGGCTCGGGACGGAAGAGCGGCGAGCAGCCCAGGTGGGTGCAGATGCCGATCAGTACGCCGATCTCGGGGCGGATGGAGCGCAGCGGGCCGGAGACATAGCCGGGCTGCTGCGGCACCTCGGAATCGGGATCGGAGAGGCGCGAGCCGTCGAAGGCCTCGGTGCGTTCGATCATCTCCGGCGTACGGTTGATGATCCATATCGGCCTACCGCGCCACTCGACCGTCATGCGCTGCCCCGGTTCAAGCTTGGACACATCTGCCTGAACCGGCGCACCCGCCGCTCTCGCCCTGGCACTGGGCTGCCAGGAAGCCACAAAGGGGACCGCTACCCCGACGGCACCCACCGCACCCACGACGGTGGTGGCACCTACGAGGAAACGGCGCCGACCCTTGTTTACGCCGTTGTCTGCCATTTCAAGGTTTCTCCCATCAGCTTACCCGTTGATCCATCACGGGCAGTAAGCGTCCCGCGACCGCGGAT
Organism: Halomonas salsilacus; assembly: GCF_051216275.1. Taxonomy (NCBI): domain Bacteria; kingdom Pseudomonadati; phylum Pseudomonadota; class Gammaproteobacteria; order Oceanospirillales; family Halomonadaceae; genus Halomonas; species Halomonas salsilacus. The sequence goes on along the minus strand of NZ_JBPKAQ010000004.1, from coordinate 177,537 downwards.
ACCAAATGCGATCTATAGTAAGAAAATGCGCCTCACCATACAAGGACAACCACCCTTGACGAAGGTGTAACACACCCAACAACCCATTGATCGGAAAACAAAAACGCCCGAGTCGAAGACCCGGGCGTAAGCGTATATGGCGCGATAATCGGCGCTTAACGCTTGGAGAACTGCGGACGACGACGCGCCTTGCGCAGACCCACCTTCTTACGCTCGACCTGACGAGCATCACGGGTCACGTAGCCGGCTTCGCGCAGCTGACCGCGGAAATCCTCGTTGTACACCATCAGCGCGCGGGTAATGCCGTGACGAATGGCGCCGGCCTGGGACGAACCGCCGCCGCCCTTGACGGTGACGAAGACGTCGAACTGGCTCAGGGTATCGGTCAGCTCGAGGGGCTGGCGGACCACCATGCGACCGGTAACGCGGCCGAAGTACTGGTCCAGCTCAAGGCTGTTGACGGTGATCTTGCCGGAGCCCGGCTTCAGGAAGACGCGCGCGGTAGAGGTCTTGCGGCGCCCGGTACCGTAATACTGCTGTGTCATGGCGAAGACTCCCTCAGATGTTCAGTTCTTGCGGCTGCTGGGCGGCGTGCGGATGCTCGGCACCGGCATAGACCTTGAGCTTGGTGTACATGGCGCGACCCAGCGGCCCCTTGGGCAGCATGCCCTTGACGGCACCTTCGATGATGCGCTCGGGCGCATGCTCGATCAGCTTGTCGAAGGTCATGGAGCGCAGGCCACCGGGATAGCCGGTGTGGCGGTAGTAGGTCTTGGCCTGGGCCTTGTTGCCGGTGACCTTCACCTTCTCGGCGTTGACTACGACGATGTAGTCGCCGGTATCGACGTGCGGTGTGAATTCCGGCTTGTGCTTGCCGCGCAGGCGACGAGCGATTTCGGTGGCCAGGCGGCCGAGCGTCTTGTCCGTGGCGTCGACGACATACCAGTCGCGCTGGACGGACTGCGGCTTCGCAGTGAACGTCTTCATGGAGCTATCACCAGTTCAAGTGTATTGGGTTCTCAGCCGGCACTCCGGCATGGAACCATCCCTATTCTTCTTGGTTGCCATCCGCCCGGGGGCGGGGGCAACGAGGTAGAGCGCGCGAAGTCTACATGAACCGCTGCCTTGAGCGCAATGCCGCTCACGGCTTGTGGGGCAGCGCCAGGTAGTCATGGGACTGCATCTCCTGCAGCCGCGAGAGGGTGCGCTTGAACTCGAACTCGAGCCGACCGTCGGCATAGAGCCCCTCGGCGGGCTCCTCCGCGGACATCAGCAGCTTGACGCCGCGGTCGTAGAACTCATCGACCATGTTGATGAAGCGCCGCGCCTGATCATCCGTTGCCCCGCTCATCCGGGTGACATTGGAGACCAGCACGGTATGGAATTCCCTGGCCAGCTCGATATAGTCGTTCTGGCTGCGCGGGCCATCGCATAGCTCGAGGAATTCGAACCATACCACGTCATCGTGCAGCCGCCGGGCATGCAGCACGCGGTGATTGATCTCGATGGGCGCGTCCAGCTCGCCCTCGTGGCCGGCGATCTCGCGGAAGCTGCGCGCCAGTTCGGTCTCGGCGGCGTCATCCAGCGGCGCATGGAAGATCTCGGCGCGTTCCAGGGCACGCAGTCGGTAGTCGATGCCCGAGTCGACATTGACCACCTGACAATGACGCTTGAGCAACTCGATGGCCGGCAGGAAGCGGGCCCGCTGCAGGCCCTCCTTGTAGAGGTCATCGGGCACGATATTGGACGTCGCCACCAGCACCACGCCGTGCTCGAACAGCGCCTCGAGCAGGTTGGCCAGGATCATGGCATCGGTGATGTCCTTGACGAAGAACTCATCGAAGCAGATCACCCGTGCCTCGCCGGCAAACTTGGCGGCGATCAGCCTCAGGGGGTTCTTCTCGCCCTTGTAGTGGGTCAGCTCGTTGTGCACCCGCTGCATGAAGCGGTGGAAGTGGGTGCGCATCTTCTCCGGGAAGGGCAGTGACTCATAGAAGGCATCCACCAGATAGGTCTTGCCGCGTCCCACGCCGCCCCAGAAGTAGAGCCCCGTGACCTCGGGCAGCACCGGCTCGGGGGGCGAGGTCTGGCGGCCGCGCTTGCCGAACAGGCCGGCCATGCGCGAGGCGACTCCCCCCTTGGGTGGCACGGCCCGCGGCCGAGTGCGCGGGGTAGCCACCAGTTCGTCATGAAGGCGCTGCAGGTGGGCGACCGCCTGCTCCTGGGCGGGATCGTACTGGAAGTCGTCCCGCTTCAGATCGGCGCGGTAGCGCTCGCTGGGCGACAGGCGAGCGTCTCGGGACTCGGATGGGGTCGGCGTGGCACTCATGCGGATAACGGACCGTCTCTGCTGGGAATGGCTGGGAATGGCTGGGAATGGCTGGGAATGGCTGGGAATGGATGGGAATGGCTGAGTATTATACGCCTCGCGGGCACGGCACGCATCGCCATGACCGCAGGCGCGCGGCCACGTTGACCCGCCGCCGTCGCTCGGCCCTATAATGAGCACCGAAACGGACCCGTACAGACGTGCTCAGACCCACCGCCACAGGGAGACAGACGTGGACGCAAGCAAGATCAACTGGATGCTGGCCATCGCCTGCCTGCTCGCCGGCATCGGGCTGGGGGCACTGGGCTACCACCTGCTCAACGCCAGCGCCGCCAGCCTGCAGAAGCTGCGCCAGCGCCTGGCCGAGCGCGACCGCGAACTGACGGCCCTCCGCGAGGGCATGGACGACCACCTGGGTGACGTCTCCCGCCTGGTGGCCACCCTGCAGCGGGACAGCGAGGCGCTGGCCAGCCGTCTGTCCCAGGACGCCCAACGCCTAAGGGCCCAGGGAACCCCGCCCGCCGCCCTGGCGGTCATCGAAAGCGAAGCACCCGCGGAAGGGAACGGCGACGAGCTGGCCATGCCCCGTGACTATGCCGATGGCACCGGCGGCACCCTCTCCGAGGACTTCGGCCTCAAGGACGACGAGGACGCCAAGGCCCCTCAGCCGCCCCGCTACTGACGCCGCGTCGACACTCTCAGGCCGGGTTGTCGATATCGACGAAGCGATGCTCCAGGCCGAACTCACCGGCCAGCCACTCCCCCAGGGCCTGGACGCCATAGCGCTCGGTGGCGTGGTGGCCCGCCGCCAGGTAGTGGATGCCCAGTTCCCGCGCCAGATGGGTGGTCCGCTCGGAGATCTCCCCGGAGATAAAGGCGTCGGCGCCGGCCTCCCGGGCCATGGTGATCATGTCCTGGGCCCCACCGGTGCACCAGGCCACCCGGCGAATCTCGTCCTTGCCCGGCCCCTCCACCAGCAGCGGTTCGCGCGCGAGCCGCTCGCCGACGTGAGCGGCCAGCCCACGGGCATCTAGCCCCGCTGGGGGCGCCCCCAGCCACAGCAGCCCCTCGCCGAGTGCGCCATCGACGCAGCCCTGCACATGGAAGTCGAGCAGACGGCCGAGCTCGGCGTTGTTGCCCAGCGTCGCGTGGGCATCCAGCGGCAGATGGTAGGCCAGCAGGCTGATGTCGTGGGCCAGCAGCGTGCGGATGCGCCGGCGCTTCATGCCGGTGATGGCGACCGGCTCATTCTTCCAGAAGAAGCCATGGTGGACCAGCACCAGGTCCGCCTGCCAGGCCACCGCTTCGTCGAGCAGTGCCTGGCAGGCGGTGACGCCGCTCAGCACCCGGCGCACCGCCCCCCGCCCCTCGACCTGCAGGCCGTTGAGGGTGTAGTCCGAGAAGCGCTCCGCCGCCAATTCCCGGTCACAGGCAACCACCAGTTCATCGCGATTCGTCATGGGTCCTTCCTACGTCCGCTGGGTGACAATGTTACCATTCACACCATTGTACCGACGGGGCCTCTCTCCCGCACCGCCCGGCCCCTACACTGCCCTGCCCTCGCGACCGCCCGCCACAAGTAACAAGGACGCCGACCCGCATGCCACGCCTTCTACGCACGCTCACGCCCTACCTGCTGCCGACCACCATCGGCGTGCTACTGGCCGTGGTGCTGCTCAATGCCTTCCCGCAGCTGAGCGGGCGACAGGCCGACCCCACACCACCCCAGCTCTCCCCCCCGACTCCCGGCAACCAGGCCCCGCTGAGGGTCTCCCCTCAGGTCGAGGCGCCCCGCGATACCGGCTCTCGCCCCGCCCCCGAGCTGCGCCAGGCCGCCCCGCTCAGCCGCGAACAGGGGCCGGTGAGCTACTCGGAGGCGGTGGAGCGCGCGGCCCCGGCGGTGGTCAATATCTACTCCTCCCGGGTCGTCGAACGCGAGCAGCATCCGCTGATGTCGGACCCCTTCTTTCGCCAGTTCTTCGGCGACGACGTGCCGGCGCGCCAGCGCATGCTGTCGAGCCTCGGCTCCGGCGTCATCGTCAGCGAGGACGGCTATGTACTGACCAACCACCACGTGATCGGTGGCGCGGACCAGATCCAGGTGGCGCTGCGCGACGGCCGTGAGACCCTGGCCGAGGTGGTCGGCACGGACCCGGAAAGCGACCTCGCCGTGCTGCGCATCGACCTCGACGCGCTACCGGTGATCGAGCTCGCCGACTCCACCAAGGTGGCCATCGGCGATGTGTCGCTGGCCATCGGCAACCCCTTCGGCGTGGGCCAGACGGTGACCATGGGCATCATCAGCGCCACCGGGCGCAGCCATCTGGGCCTCAACGCCTACGAGGACTTCATCCAGACCGACGCCGCCATCAACCCCGGCAACTCCGGCGGTGCCCTGATCAACGCCGAGGGGGCCCTGGTGGGCATCAACACCGCCATCTTCTCGCGCTCCGGTGGCTCCCAGGGGATCGGCTTCGCCATCCCCGCCAATCTGGCGGCCAACATCCTCGAGGAGCTGGTCACCCAGGGCCGGGTGATCCGCGGCTGGCTGGGGGTCGAGGCCCAGGAACTCAACCCGGAGCTGGCCGCTTCCTTCGGCCTCCAGGCGCCCCGCGGCGTGGTCATCGCGGGGGTAGTGCCGGGCGGCCCCGCCGACCTGGCTGGCCTCAAGCCCGGCGACGTGCTGCTAGCCATCGATGGCCGGCCGATCCTCGATGCGCGGGTCGCCATGGCCGACATCGCGGCGGTGGCCCCCGGTGAGTCGCTGCCGCTCACCGTGGTGCGCGGCGGCGAGACGATTGAGGTCACCCTGGAGGTGGGCGAGCGACCACCGCCGGAGCTGCGCCGCCCGGAAGCGCCGGAGCCCCGCCGCCCGGAGTAGCCGGCACGGCGTCTAGTGGCACAGGGCGCCACCCTCAGGCCCCCAGCGCACCGGTCCACAATGCACCGATCCACAACGCACAGGGCCCCACCAAATGGCGGGGCCCTGTGCGTTCATGCTACCACGCACGATCGGCGCGGACTCACTCCTTGATGCGGTACTCGGCGCTGCGCGCGTGAGCGGTCAGCGACTCGCCGCGGGCCAGCACGGAGGCCACCTTGCCGAGTTCCGAGGCCCCCTCGGCGGAGCAGTGGATGATCGAGGAGCGCTTCTGGAAGTCGTAGACCCCCAGCGGCGAGGAGAAGCGCGCCGTGCCGGAGGTGGGTAGCACGTGGTTGGGGCCGGCGCAGTAGTCGCCCAGCGCCTCGGCGGTGTAGCGGCCCATGAAGATGGCCCCGGCGTGGCGGATGTGTGGCAGCCAGCCCTCGGGGTTGGCTACCGAGAGTTCGAGGTGCTCGGGGGCAATGCGGTTGATCAGCGTCATCGCCTCGGCGCGGTCGCGGCAGTGGATCAGCGCACCGCGGCGCGCTAGCGACTCGCGGGCGATCTCCTCGCGGGACAGCGTCGGCAGCAGCCGATCGATGGCGGCCTCGACGGCCGCCAGGTGCTCGGCATCCCAGCTCACCAGGATCGCCTGGGCATCCTCGTCATGCTCGGCCTGGGAGAAGAGGTCCATGGCCAGCCAGTCGGGGGCGGTGCCGCCATCGGAGACCACCAGGATCTCCGAGGGGCCGGCGATCATATCGATGCCCACCTGGCCGAAGACCGCACGCTTGGCGGTGGCCACGTAGATGTTGCCGGGGCCGACGACCTTGTCCACCCGCGGCACCGTCTCGGTGCCGTAGGCCAGCGCCGCCACCGCCTGGGCGCCTCCCAGGGTGAACACGCGGTCGACGCCGGCCAGGTGGGCCGCGGCCAGCACGAGCTCGTTGAGCACGCCATCCGGCGTCGGCACCACCATAATGATCTCGCGCACCCCGGCCACGTGGGCGGGGATGGCGTTCATCAGCACCGAAGAGGGGTAGGCGGCCTTACCGCCGGGCACGTAGATGCCGGCGCGGTCCAGCGGCATCACCTGCTGGCCCAGCACGGTACCGTCGGCCTCGGTGTACTGCCAGGATTCGGGTTTCTGGCGTTCATGGTAGAGGCGGATGCGCTCGGCCGCCTGGGCCAGCGCCTCGCGCTGCTCGGCGGGCAGGCCATCGTAGGCCTGGCGCAGGCGCTCGGCAGATAGAGTCAGCTCGGCCATGCTCGTCACCGAGAGGCGATCGAAGCGGTTGCTGGTCTCCACCAGGGCCTCATCGCCACGGCTCTTCACCGCCGCGATGATCTCGCCGACGCGCTGCTGCACCCCGGCGTCGGAGACGCCCTCCCATGCCAGCAGGGTCGACAGGCGGTCTTCGAAGCCCGCATCGGCGGTGGAGAGCCGGGCGATGCCGGAGGGGGCGGTTGTCTCGGTCATGGCAGCTTCCGTCACGAATCGGGTGAAAAATTCATTGTCCAGCGCCGGGTCACGCCGGGCAAGGGCGACCCGGCGTTGGCGTCGAGACGCCGGGGCTATTCGCCGCGTCGGCAGGCCAAGGCAATGGCTCTCTCAAGCGGTGGCTTCCCGGCGGGCGGCCACGGCCTGGCCGAGGCGTTCGAGCAGCGGCTTGATGCGCGCGTGCTTCATGGTCATGGAGGCCTTGTTGACCACCAGCCGTGTGGAGATCGACGCGATCAGCTCCCGCGGCTGCATGCCATTGGCGCGAAGGGTATTACCGGTATCGACGATGTCGACGATCTCGTCGGCGAGGTTCATCAGCGGCGCCAGTTCCATGGCGCCGTAGAGCTTGATCACCTCGGCCTGGATGCCCTGCTCGGCGTACCAGCGCCGCGCCACCCTGACGAACTTGGTGGCCACCCGTCGACGCGCCCGGGGCGGCTCGGCGCCGGTGATCCCGGCGGTCATCAGCTTGCAGCGGGCGATCTCAAGGTCCAGCGGTTCATAGAGCCCCTCGGCACCATGCTCGAGCAGCACGTCCTTGCCGGCTACGCCAAGATCGGCAGCGCCCAGTTGCACGTAGGTGGGCACGTCGGTGGCGCGGATCACCACCAGCTTTACGTCGGGCAGATTGGTATCGAACAGCAGCTTGCGGCTCCTGCCCAGGTCCTCCAGGGGCTCGATGCCGGCGTCGGCCAGCAGCGGCAGGGTCTCTTCCAGAATACGACCCTTGGAGAGGGCCAGGATCAATTGTTTGCTCATGCTCTCGCCTTGGTCATCTCGCATTGGTCAAGATAGGGGCTAGCCCGGCACGCGGCGGATCTGGGCGCCGAGAAGCTGAAGCTTCTCCTCGATGCACTCGTAGCCGCGGTCGATATGGTAGATGCGGTCCACCAAGGTCTCGCCATCGGCCATCATCGCCGCGATCACCAGCGACGCCGAGGCGCGCAGGTCGGTGGCCATCACCGGGGCGCCGGAAAGACGCTCGACCCCCTCGATCACCGCGGTGTTGCCCTCCAGAGCGATATTCGCTCCCATGCGATTGAGCTCCTGCACGTGCATGAAGCGGTTCTCGAAGATGGTCTCCACCACCCGTGAGGTGCCCTCGGCAACCGCGTTCATGGCGACGAACTGGGCCTGCATGTCGGTGGGAAAGGCCGGGTAGGGCGCGGTGCGGATGTTCACCGGCCGCGGGCGCTTGCCGTGCATGTCCAACGCGATCCAGTCGTCGCCGCTGGTGATGGTCGCGCCGGCCTCCTCCAGCTTGGCGAGCACCGCCTCGAGGATATCGGCGCGGGTGCGGCGCACCTTGACACGCCCCCGGGAGAGCGCGGCGGCTACAAGGAAGGTGCCGGTCTCGATGCGGTCCGGCATCACCTCATGATAGGCACCGTGCAGGCGCTCGACGCCCTCGATGACGATGGTATCGCTGCCGTGGCCGCGAATTTTCGCCCCCATCTTGATGAGGCACTCGGCCAGGTCGACCACCTCGGGCTCCCGGGCGGCGTTCTCGAGCACCGTGGTGCCGTCGGCCAGGGTCGCCGCCATCAGCAGGTTCTCGGTACCGGTGACCGTCACGGTATCGAAGAAGATAGTGGCGCCCTTGAGGCGGCCGTCGACCCGGGCGCGGATGTAGCCGCCCTCGACGCGAATTTCGGCGCCCATGGCCTCCAGCCCGCGCAGGTGCAGGTCTACCGGCCGCGAGCCGATGGCGCAGCCGCCTGGCAGGGAGACGTCGGCGTGGCCGAAGTGGGCGATCAATGGCCCCAGCACCAGGATGGAGGCGCGCATCTTCTTGACCAGGTCATAGGGGGCGTCGCAGTGCTTCACCTGGGCACCGTCGAGCTGGATGGTCATCTTTTCGCCCATCACCGGCTCGAGGCCCAGATGGCCAAGCAGCTCCAGCGTCGTGGTGATGTCCTGCAGGTGCGGCAGGTTACCGATGGTCACCGGCTCCTCGGAGAGCAGGGTGGCGCAGAGGATCGGCAGGGCGGCGTTCTTGGCGCCGCTGGCCCACACCTCGCCGTCGACCGGCCCATTGCCGGTGATGATCAACTTGTCCATGGGAGCTCGATCTCAGACGCCGGCGTTTTCCGGCGCACTGTTCCACTGCGCCGGGGTATAGGTCTTGATGCTTACCGCATGCAGGGCGCCGGAGGCGATCTCCTCGGCGAGCGCGCCGTAGATGAGCTGCTGGCGCTTGACCGGCGAGAGGCCTGAGAAGACCTCGCCCACAGCGACCACCTGGAAGTTGCAGCCTTCGCCCTGAATATGGAACTCGCAGCCATCGATGCGCGCATCGAGCAGCGCCTTGACGTCGCTGGGGTGCATGGTGAGGCACTCCTGTGTCTGAAACGGGAAGGCCACCGGGCGCGACGCGGCCGATGGCACGATACGGGGATGGCCCATGGTAATGAAAAGCACGTCGCTTGGCGATCTCGGCGCAGCCGCAACTCAGGCGGCGGCGCTCTCCACGGGGAGCAGGCGCTCCAGCCCGGCGAGGTCGGCGAGCCGGCGCAGGGCCGAGGAGAGACGCACCTCCTGCAGCTCGAGGCCGGCGGCGCGAGCGGCGCGAGCCCACTCAAGCAGCACGCTGAGCGCCGCGCTGCTGACGTCGGCCACCCTAGAGAGGTCGAAGGTCACCCGGGTGCCGGCGGGCTGCTCGACCAGCCAGGCGCGGCCCGCCTCGGCCAGCGCCGTTGCGGCATCGAAGCCCACTTGCCCCTCGACCTTGAGCGCGCTGTCGTCCGCCTCCAGGCGCGCGCTACCGCTTTCCAGAAGTCGGGTCATCCCCTGCCGCCCTCCTCGAGTTCCTCGACGGCGAGTTCCGGCGCCCAGCCGTCGATCACCGCATCGTAGTCGCGACCCTGGTCGCGCATCGCCTGATCGAACTGGTTGCGGAAGGTCAGGCCCAGGTTGATGCCGTTGACGATCACGTTGACCACCCGCCATTCGTTGCCAGTGAGGCGCAGGGAATAGCTGACCGGATAGACCTGACCGTTGGTGGCCACCACCTCCATGTCGACGCTGGCCTGATCCTCGTGGCGCTGGGGCCGCTGGTTGTCCAGCACGCGCAGCTCACGGTAGTCGAAGGTGACCAGGCCCTTGGTGTAGGTATCGATGAGGGTCTTGCGGAAGGTGTCGGCGAAACGCGAGCGCTGCTGGGGCGTGGCATTCTGGAAGTAGCGCCCCATCACGCTGGCACCGATGTAGCGGAAATCGGCGATATCATCGAGGCTGTCATCGACCAGCCCCTTGAGCTCGTCGATGTTGTCGGCGAAGTAGTCGCGTCGCCCCTCGATTTCGGCGGTCAGCGTCTCGACGCTCAGACGGATCACCTGCTCGGGGGTGCGCTCTGGGGCCGCCGTGACCGGCAGGGCGAAGAGCATCAGCACCAGGCCGACCAGCAACTTACGGAAGGGTAGGAAAACGCGATTCATGCAGTCACTCTCCTTGAAGCGAACCAGATCGACGCTCAGGCGCGTCAATCGCTGACCATGACGCTTTAGCGTCAATCACTGACCAAGTTGGACACGAACTGCTGGATGAGTTCTTCCAGCACGATGGCCGACTGGGTGTCCCGCAGGGCATCACCATTGGCCAGGGTCTCCGGGTCGCCGCCCACGGAGAGCCCGATGTACTGCTCACCGAGCAAGCCGGCGGTGAGAATCGCCGCGGTGGTATCCCGGGAGAGCTTGCCTTCCAGTTCGCCGTTCAGCTCCAGGATCACCCGGGCGTCGTACCAGTCGGTATCCAGCTCGATGGCCGACACCCGGCCCACGGTAACGCCGGCCATGGTGACCCTTGCCCGCGGCTTTAGGCTGCCGATGTTGGCGAAATTGGCCTCCAGGCGGAAGGTATCCCCCGGGGGCTGGAGGGTCATCCCGCTGACCCGCAGGCCCAGGAATACCAGGCCGAGGATGCCGGCGAGCATGAACAGACCCACCCCCAGCTCCATCATCTTGCTGCGCTTCATCATCTCTCTCCGAACATCAAGGCTTACCGCCGCTCCTATCTCCCGATCAGGAGAGGCCGCCGAACATCATCGCGGTCAATACGAAATCGAGGCCGAGCACGGCCAATGAGGAGTAGACCACCGTGCGGGTGGTGGCCCGTGAGATCCCCTCCGAGGTGGGCACCAGGTCATAGCCCTGGAATACCGCAATCCAGGTCACCACCACCGCGAAGACCAGGCTCTTGACCATGCCGTTGCCGATGTCACCGATGAACTCGACGCTGGCCTGCATATTGCCCCAGTAGGAGCCCTCGAAGACACCGAGCCACTCCACGCCCACCAGGTAGCCCCCGTAGATGCCGACCACGCTAAAACCGATGGTCAGCAGCGGCAGGGCCACGAAGCCCGCCCACAGGCGCGGTGCCACCACCCGGCGCAGCGGGTCGACGCCGATCATCTCCATGCTGGAGAGCTGCTCGGTAGCCTTCATCAAGCCGATCTCGGCGGTCAGCGCCGAGCCCGCCCGGCCGGCGAAGAGCAGCGCCGCCACCACCGGCGCCAGCTCGCGCAGCAGCGACAGCGCCACCATCTGTCCCAGCGCCTGCTCGGCGCCGAAGTCGACCAGGAGGGTATAGCCCTGCAGTGCCAGCACCATGCCGATGAACAGCCCCGAGACCAGCACGATGGCCAGCGACAGCACACCCACGAAGTGCATCTGGCGCACCCACAGGCCGAACCCCTCCCGGGACGGCATCCCGACGGCGGACTGGGCCACGAAGATGCCGGCGCGGCCCAGCGACTCGAGCAGGTCGCAGCCCCGCCGCCCCAGGCCCATGATACGCGCGATCATCGCCGCCCTCCCTCATCGAGGATATCGGTGTAGAAGTCCACTGCTGGGTAATGGAAGGGCACCGGGCCGTCGGGCTCGCCGTGGACGAACTGGCTGACCCGAGGATCCTGATCCACGTCGAGGCTCTTTGGGGTGCCGTGGGCCATGACCTGGCCGTCGGCGATCACATAAACATAGTCGGCGATGGTCAGGGTCTCCTTGATATCGTGGGAGACCACGATGGAAGTGAGCCCCAGGGCCTCGTTGAGCCGCTTGATCAGCTGCACCAGCACGCCCATGGAGATCGGGTCCTGGCCGACGAAGGGTTCGTCGTAGAGGATCAACTCCGGGTCCAGGGCCATCGCCCGGGCCAGCGCCACCCGGCGCGCCATGCCGCCCGAGAGCTCAGCGGGCATCAGCTCCCGGGCACCGCGCAGCCCCACCGCCTCGAGCTTCATCAGTACCAGGTCGCGGATCATTGCCTGGGGGAGATCGGTGTGCACGCGCAGCGGGAAGGCGACGTTCTCGAACACGCTGAGGTCCGAAAACAGCGCCCCGCTCTGGAACAGCATGCCCATGCGCTGGCGCATGGTGAACAGCGCGCGGCGCGTCTGGCGATGCACGTCCTCGCCGTCGATCAGCACGCGACCCGAATCGGGGGTGAGCTGCCCGCCTATCAGCTTCAGCATCGTGGTCTTGCCGGTGCCGCTGGGACCCATAATGGCGGTAATCCTGCCCCGCGGGATGGAGAGATCGACGCCGCGGAAGATCTCCATGTCACCTCGCGAGAAATACAGATCCTCCACCACCACGAAGGGAGTGTCACTCATCGGCTCGTCAGCTCTCTCGGCAACCCTGGGAATAATTATCGAACATCGTATCCTAACTACCCTGGCCGGCGCCAGCGACACGCTCATCGCCCTCGCCTCGCGTCCTTGCACTCACCGGGGCCAGCGCGTCTAATGCGCCCTTCCCGATTGACGGCCAAGGACACCCCATGCTGGTACCGCTGATCATCGTGCTGCTGGGTCTGGCAGCGCTGATGTGGAGCGCCGACCGCTTCGTGGGGGCGGCGGCGGCCACCGCCCAGAAGGCCGGCATGAGCAAACTTCTAGTGGGCATGACGGTGGTGGCGCTGGGCACCTCGGCTCCGGAGATGGTGGTCTCGACGATGGCGTCCCTCGACGGCATCCCCGACCTGGCCACCGGTAACGCCCTGGGCTCTAACATCGCCAACATCGGCCTGGTGCTGGGCATCACCGCCCTGGTCGTGCCGATCCCGGTGCGCTTCTCCATCGTACGCCGCGAGCTGCCCCTGCTGCTGGGCGCCACCGGCCTGGCCGGCTATGCCCTGGCCAATGGCATCCTCGGCCGCTTCGACGCCCTCTTCCTGCTGTTGCTGCTGGTGTTCAGCCTGTGGTTGCTGTTTCGCGCCGACACCCCGGACGTCCCCGACGCCGCCGCCGGCGAGATCCCCGACATGGCGCTGCCTCGGGCACTGGCCTGGCTGGTGGCGTCCCTGCTGGTACTGGCCGTCGGCTCACGCGCCGTGGTGTGGGGCGCCAGCGAACTGGCCCGCGGGCTGGGCATCAGCGAACTGGTCATCGGACTGACCGTGGTCGCCATCGGCACCAGTCTGCCGGAACTGGTCGCCTGTGTGGCCAGTGCGCTCAAGCGCCATCACGATATCACCATCGGCAACGTGATCGGCTCCAACCTCTTCAACCTGCTAGTCGTGTTGCCCATCCCCGGCCTGCTCGCTCCCGGTCCCAGCGATCCGGCAGCCGCGGGGCGCGACTATCCGGTGATGCTGGCACTGACGCTGGTGCTGGGCATGCTGCTGCTCTGGCAGCGCCGCGGACGGATCGGGAGACTCCCAGGCGTCCTGCTGGCCACCAGCTATCTGGGCTACCTGGCCTGGGTCGGCCTGGCCAGTCTCGGCGTCGCCACTTGAGTGAACCCGCGCAACAGGCAACAATCAGCGCCATGACTCAAAATATCCCCCAGGGCACGGCCCCCTCCCTGCTGCGCGACAGCGCCCGGCGCACCCTGCGGCTCGAGCAGCAGGCCATCGGGGCCCTGGTCGAGCGACTCGACGCCGACTTCGACCGCGCCTGCCAGCTGATTCTCGCCTGCCACGGCCGCGTGATCGTCACCGGCATGGGCAAGTCGGGCCACGTCGCTGGCAAGATCGCCGCGACCCTGGCCAGTACCGGCACGCCCGCCTTCTTCGTGCACCCCGGCGAGGCCAGCCACGGCGATCTGGGTATGATCACCCCCGGCGACGTGGTGCTGGCGCTCTCCAACTCCGGCGAGACCGCCGAGGTGACCGCCCTGCTGCCGCTGCTCAAGCGCATGGGCGTGCCGATGATCAGCATGACCGGCCGCCCCGCCTCCACGCTCGCGCGCCACGCCGAGGCGCACCTCGACGCCGGAGTCGAGCGCGAGGCCTGTCCGCTGGATCTGGCGCCCACCGCCTCCACCACCGCCGCCCTGGCGCTGGGCGATGCCCTGGCGGTGGCACTGCTGGAGTCCCGCGGCTTTACCGCCGAGGAGTTCGCCCTCTCCCATCCCGGCGGTAGCCTCGGTAAACGTCTGCTGCTGCGGGTTGGTGACCTCATGCACGACGGCGCACGGCTGCCGATCGTGCCGCTGGGCAGTCCGCTGCGTGACGCCTTGCTGGAGATTACCCGCCAGGGGCTCGGCTTTACCTGCGTGGTGGACGAACAGGGCCAGCTGGCCGGGGTCTACACCGACGGCGACCTGCGCCGCACTCTGGACCAGCACAGCGATCTCTCGGGCCTGACCGTCGATGAGGTGATGACCCGCCCCGGCAAGCGGGTGTCGGCAGAGATGCTGGCCGCCGAGGCGGTGAAGCTGATGGAGGACCACCGCATCTCCGCCCTGGCGGTGGTCGACGACACGGGCCGCCCGGTGGGCGCCTTGAACATGCACGACCTGCTGGCCAGCGGCGTGATCTGATTCCCACTCACCCAACCGGAGCTCCCATGCCCCACAACCTTCCGCTGCAAGACCCCCGCCTGGTGGACCGCCTGCGCCTCATCCGCCTGCTGGCCCTGGACGTCGACGGCGTCCTCACCGACGGCCAGCTCTTCTTCCAGGCCGACGGCACCGAGATCAAGGCATTCAACGTCCAGGACGGCCATGGCCTCAAACTGCTCAAGCGTGCCGGCATCGAGGTGGCGCTGATCACTGGCCGCGACTCGCCCACGGTGAGTCACCGCGCCGCGGCGCTGGGGATCCAGCACGTCTTCCAGGGCGTGGAGAAAAAGCTGCCGGTGCTCCGCGACCTCTGCACCCGCCTCGGCCTGGAGTTCGACCAGGTGTCCTACTGCGGCGACGACATGCCCGACGTGGGCGCCATCCGCCGCGCCGGCGTGGGCATCAGCGTGCCCAACGCCCCCGAGTACATCCGCCAGCACGCCGACTGGGTGACGGTCAGGAGCGGCGGCCAGGGTGCGGTCCGCGAGGTCTGCGACACCCTGCTCAAGGCCCAGGGCCACTGGGACGCGGTGCTCGACACCTACCTGCACGGGGCCGGCTGAGCCCATGACCCTGCCGCGGCCATCGTTTCGGGTCTGGCTGTTCCTGCTGCTGGTGGCGCTGGGCGGCGTGATGACGCTGCTCGACTCTCGCAGCGTCCGCGAGCCCGGCGCGGTGCCCCGGGACGCAGCCGGCGAACCCGACTTCTACCTGGAGGGCGCGCGGCTGACCCGCTTCGACGCCGAGGGGCGGGCCCACCAGCGCGTCGATACCCCCCGGCTGGTGCACACCCCCCATGACGACGTCACCCGCCTCGAGACCCCCAACGCCCGGCTCTTCGACAGCGCCGGCCGGATGTGGCTGGCAACGGCCGACAGCGGCGTGCTGGGCGCCGGCGGCAACCCGCTGACGCTCTCCGGCAGCGCCCGTCTTCACGCCCCCGAGGAGCGCTGGCAGCTCGACACGGAGGTGCTCCACTATGACGCCAACATCGGCCATGCCTGGAGCGACACCCCGGCCCTGCTCCAGCAGCCCCCCCAGCACATGCGCGGCGAGCGCTTCGACGCCTGGCTCCATGACAACCGCGCCCGGCTGACCGACAATGTGCGCGGCCACCATCCGCCCGAGACCCCAGAGGACCCCCAGCCATGAAGCGAACCTCCGCCCTGCTGCTCTGCCTGCTGCTGCCGCTGGTCGCCGCGCCGACCCTCGCCCAGAGCCGCGACGCCGAGGCCCCCATCGAGGTGGAGGCCGACCGGCTCGACCTGGACGACCGCGCCGGCTCCGCCGTCTACACCGGCGAGGTGGATATCCGCCAGGGCAGCATGCGCCTGACCGGCGACCGGGTGGAGATCCAGCGCAACGCCCAGGGCCAGCTCTCCCAGGCCATGGCCACCGGCGAGCGCGCCTACCTGGAGCAGCAGCCCGACCCCAGTGAACCGATGGTGCGCGGCTGGGGCCGCACCATCATCTACCACGTGGCCGAGCGCCGCATGGAGCTGATCGACCGCGCCGAGCTGCACCAGGGCGGCGACACCTTCGACGGCGGCTACCTGGAGTACTTCCTCGACCGCCGCGTGGTGCAGGCCCGCAGCGAGGGCGAGGGCGTCGAAGGACGCCAGCGCATCCGCATGACCCTCCAGCCCGAGCAGTAAGGCCGCCCATGAAGACCCTCCATGCCCGCCACCTGGCCAAGAGCTACAAGCGCCGCCGTGTGGTCAAGGACATCAACCTGGCCATCCGTCAGGGCAGTATCGTCGGCCTGCTGGGCCCCAACGGCGCCGGCAAGACCACCTCCTTCTACATGATCGTGGGGCTGGTGCGCGCCGACGCCGGCGAGGTCGCCATCGACGACCTGGACCTGTCGCGGGCCGCCATGCACGAACGCGCCCGGGCCGGCATCGGCTACCTGCCCCAGGAGGCGTCGATCTTTCGCAAGCTCTCCGTGGCCGACAACATCATGGCGATCCTCGAAACCCGAAAGGACCTCGACCGGGAGGGGCGCCGGGCGCGTCTCGAGCAGCTGCTCGAAGAGTTCCATGTGACCCACATCCGCGACAACCTCGGCATGAGCCTCTCCGGCGGCGAGCGACGGCGGGTGGAGATTGCCCGGGCCCTGGCAACGGAACCCGCCTTCATCCTGCTCGACGAGCCCTTCGCCGGGGTCGACCCCATCTCGGTGGGCGAGATCAAGGGCGTCATCCGCCAGCTCAAGGCCCGTGGCATCGGCGTGCTGATCACCGATCACAACGTCCGCGAGACCCTCGACATCTGCGACACCGCCTACATCGTCGGCGACGGCCAGATCATCGCCGAGGGGAACGCCGAGGCGATACTGGCCAACCAGCGGGTGCGCGATGTCTACCTGGGGCAAGATTTCCGCCTCTGACCACGTGCCTCTTGTCCACCGGCATCTTTCCTGCGGACCTTACGATCACAATCCTATGAAATGCCAGTCGTAATTTTATGACGGCATGCCAATTGCGGCTGGCACATAATTTGCAAATCAAGCACTTGCAAGCCCGCGGCACCCGGGCTAGGGTGAGGCTTCCGGCCACTTCCCGGCACACGAGGGCAGACCATCACGATGGCCATGAAAGCCTCCCTGCAGCTGCGCGTCGGCACCCAGCTGACCATGACCCCCCAACTCCAGCAGGCCATCGCCCTGCTGCAGCTCTCCACACTCGACCTGCGCCAGGAGATCCAGCAGGCGCTGGAGTCCAACCCCATGCTGGAGCTCGAGGAGGAGTTCGGCGAGCAGACGGTGAGCGAGACCCCGGAGGACGACTGGGCCAACGAGATCCCCGAGGAGCTCGTCACCGACAGCGACTGGTCGGATACCTACCAGGACCTGGCCGCCCCCACCGGCAGCAGCGAGGGTCTGGACTTCGAGCGCGAGGCGGCCCCCCAGAGCCTGCAGGGGCACCTGACCTGGCAGCTGGCGATGACCGACCTGGCCCCACGCGAGCGTCAGGTCGCCGAGAGCCTGATCGACGCCGTGGACGCCGCCGGCTACCTGGCCCAGCCCCTGGACGAGATCCGCGACGGCCTCAGGACCCAGGGGCTCGAGGGGCTGCGCAGCGCCGAGATCGAACAGGTGCTGCTGCGCCTGCAGCAGTTCGAACCCACCGGCGTCTTCGCCCGGGACCTGCGCGAGTGCCTGATGCTGCAGCTCGCCGCCCGGCCCGACGACACCCCGCTGCTGCCCCAGGCGCGGCGACTGGTTCGCCAGTTCCTCGAGGCCCTGGCCGGCGACGATCGACGTCTGCTCAAGCGCCGCCTGGGCCTGGACGACGACGCCCTGGACACGGCCATCGCCCTGGTACGCTCCCTGGACCCGCGCCCCGGAAGCGCCTATTCAAGCGTCGAGAATGACTATGTAATTCCCGACCTGGTGGCACGCCACGACAGCCGCGGGTGGCACGTGGAGCTCAACCAGGAGGCCCTGCCGCGGCTGCGCATCCAGCCCGACTATGCCTCGCTGATCCGCCGCGCCGACAAGAGCCAGGACAACCAGTTTCTCAAGGACCACCTGCTGGAGGCGCGCTGGCTGATAAAGAGCCTCTCCAGCCGCAACGATACCCTGCTGCGCGTCGGGCGCGAGATCATGGTCCGCCAGCTCGACTTCCTGGAACGCGGCGAGGAGGCGATGAGGCCGTTGATCCTGGCCGACATCGCAAAGGTCGTGGAGATGCACGAATCGACAATCTCCCGTGTCACCACCCAGAAATACATCCACACGCCCCGGGGCGTGTTCGAGCTGAAGTTTTTCTTCTCCAGCCAGGTGGGTGGCAACGGCGAGGGCGACGCCCACTCCAGCACTGCCATCCGCGCGCGCCTGCGCAAGCTGATCCAGGAGGAATCCCCGCGCAAGCCGCTCTCCGACAGCAAGCTGGTGACCCTGCTCGACGAGGCCGGCATCCAGGTGGCCAGGCGAACCGTGGCGAAGTACCGCGAAGCCATGGGCATCCCCTCCTCCAGCGAACGCAAGCGGCTGAGGTAGCCCAGGCGCACGGTGGCGCTTTCGATAGCCGGCCGCGAAGCCATGGGCATCCCCTCCGCCAGGGCGCACAAGCGGCTTCGATGACCTGCATCAGCCCCGCCGACGCGGCGGCGGGGCGAGGGGTATGCAAGGCAGGAAAAAGGGTTACAATCGATCCATCACCAACGAGCAAGGAGCGTGTCATGCAAGTCAACATCACCGGCCATCATGTGGAACTGACCGATGCCCTGCGTGGCTATGTGGACGAAAAACTGGCACGCGTGGAGCGCCACTACGACAACATCACCAACGTACAAGTGACCCTGTCCGTGGAGAAGGAGCGTCAACACGCCGCCTGCACCCTGCACGCCGCCGGTGCCGACCTGCACGCCGAGGCCCAGGATGGCGACATGTATGCCGCCATCGACGCCCTGGCCGACAAGCTCGACCGCCAGCTGGTCAAGCACAAGGAAAAGGCCCAGGCCCGCGCCCAGGGCGCCGGCGCTCGCTGAGCCTGTCATGTCACTGGAAACCATCCTGCCCCCGGAACGCACCTTGTTTGGTGTTCCCGGTGGCAGCAAGAAACGGGTGCTGGAGTTCTTCAGCACCTTCATCGCCCAGAATACGCCCAGCCTCGACAGCCAGGAGGTGTTCAGCCGGCTGATCGGGCGCGAGCGACTCGGCAGTACCGGCATCGGCCACGGGGTGGCCATCCCCCACGCCCGCAGCCCTCACTGCAAGACCCCTATCGCCGGCTTCCTGAAGCTGGCCGAACCGGTGGACTTCGACGCCATCGACGGCGAGCCAGTCGACCTGGTGTTCGTGCTGCTGGTGCCCGAGGAGGCCGACGACGCTCACCTGACCCTGCTCGCCCAGGTGGCCGGCGTCATGAACAACGCCGAGACCCGCAGCGGGCTGCGCAAGAGCGAAAGCCAGCGCGAGCTCCACGAACGACTCATCGAGGCGATCCGACGACAGGGGTAGATCCCCCCGCGGGCCGCCCGGCCAGATTGACGACCAGGAGACCCCCATGCAGCTCGTGATCATCAGCGGTCGTTCCGGCTCGGGCAAGTCGATCGCGCTGCAGGCCCTGGAAGACCTCGGCTACTACGCCATCGACAACCTGCCGGCCATGCTGCTCGGCTCGCTGGTCGACGAGCTCAAGGGTCCGGAATCGCCGCGCTCCTCCATTGCCGTCAGCATCGATGCCCGCAACCTGCCCCAGGCCCTGCAGCGCTTCCCCAGCCTGCTCGAGGAGGTGCGCGCCCGCGGCATCGACTGCCAGGTGATCTACCTGACCACCGATGCCCGCATCCTGCTGGAACGCTACTCGGAAACCCGCCGCCGACATCCGCTGACCCGGGACAGCCAGATGACCCTGGCCGAGGCGATCGACTCGGAGGAGCTTGCGCTCGCGGAGATTCGCGACCTGGCGGATCTGGTCATCGACACCTCGCGGCTCTCGGTCCACGAGCTGCGTGGCCGTATCGCCGACCAGGTGGCCCGCCACCGGCCCGACCAGCTCACCCTGACCTTCGAGTCCTTCGGCTTCAAGCGCGGGGTCCCGCTGGACGCCGACCTGGTGTTCGACGCCCGCTGCCTGCCCAATCCCTACTGGGATCCGCAGCTGCGCGCCAGCACGGGCCGCGACCCGGAGGTCATCGCCTTCCTGGAGAGCTATCCGCTGGTCGACGAGATGCGCCGCGACATCCATGCCTGGGTGGAGCGCTGGCTGCCCGCCTACCTGGCCAGCCACCGTAGCTACCTGACGGTGGCCATCGGTTGCACCGGCGGCCAGCACCGCTCGGTCTACCTGGCGGAGCGCTTGGCCGCCAGCCTGGCCAGCAACCACCCCCTGGTCCGGCTTCGCCACCGCGAACTGGGCATCCACGACTCCCTGCCCTCGCCGCCGGATCCGGCGGCTGCCGTCACACCTCATCAAGGACGTTGAGCGTGGCGCAACGCAAGCTGACCCTGACCAATCGGCGCGGCCTGCACGCCCGCGCCGCCACCAAGCTGGTGCAGTGCTGCCAGCCCTTCGAGGCCCGCATCAGCGTGGTCAACGGCTCCCTGGAGGGCGACGCGGCCAACATCATGTCGCTGCTGATGCTGGCTGCCCCCTGCGGCACCGAGCTCACCGTCAGCGCCGAGGGCGAGGACGCCGACGCGGCGCTCGATGCCGTCCAGGCGCTCTTCGAGGCCCGCTTCCACGAGGATGAGTGAGAGCGAGGCTCAGCTGCTGCCGGCCACCGTCATCTCGTCGATCAGCCAGCTGCCGGTATGGATGCTGCCGCGGGTGTCGGTATCGCTGCCCACGCCGGAAAGCCCCTTGAACATCGCCTCCAGGTTGCCGGCGATGGTGAACTCCTCCACCGGATGCTGGATCCTGCCGTCCTCCACCCAGAAGCCCGCCGCCCCGCGAGAATAATCCCCGGTCACGGCGTTGACCCCCTGCCCCATCAGCTCAGTGACCAGCACACCGCGCCCCATGCGCGCGAGCAGCTCATCGCAGGTGGCCAGCGGGGCGGTAAGCCTCAGGTTGCGGGCGCCGCCGGCGTTGGCGGTGCTCTGCATGCCCAGGCGCCGGGCGCTGTAGGCAGAGAGCATGTAGCTGGCCAGGCGGCCGTTCTCGATGAAGACGTTGTCGCGGGTCTGCACGCCGTCCCCGTCGAAGGGCGAGCTGGCCATGGCGCCCACCTCCATGGGCCGCTCCTGGAGGCTGAACCACTCGGGAAACAGCGACTCACCGAGCCGGTCGCAGAGGAAGGAGGACTGGCGATAGAGGGCACCGCCTGCGATGGCCCCCATCAGCGAGCCTACCAGGCCCGAGGCCAGGGTCGGGTCGAACAGCACCGGCATCCGCCCCGTCGCCGGGCGACCGGCGCCCAGGCGGCGCAGGGTGCGCTCGGCGGCGCTCTCGCCCACTCGCTCGGGCGCCAGCAGGTCGCGGGGGTGGCGCGCGCTGGTGTAGTCGTAGTCGCGTTGCATGCCAGTGTCGTCCTCGGCGATCAGCATGCAGGAGAGCGAGTGGCGGCTGCCGCGTTGGCTGCCAAGGAAGCCGTGGCTGTTGGCATAGACGCGCACGCCCTCGCCGCTGGAGAGAGAGGCGCCATCGGAGCTCATGATGCCCGGGCGACGGCGACCGGCGGACTCGCAGGCCAGCGCCAGCTCGATGGCCTGATCGGTGGTCAGGTCCCAGGGGTGGTGGACATCGAGGTCGGGCAGCTCTGTGGCCATCAGGTCGGCGTCGGCCAGGCCCGAGGCGGGGTCCTCGCCGGTGTGGCGAGCGATGGCGATGGCCTTCTCCACCACCGCCCGGATCGATGCCTCCCCGGCGTCGGTGGAAGAGGCGCTGCCCTTGCGCCTGCCCACGTAGACCGTCACGGCGATGCCCTGGTCCCGTGAGAGCTCCACCGTCTCCACCTCGCCCTCGCGCACGCTCACGCCAACGCCCTGGTCGACGCTGGCGCCCACCTCGCAGGCGTCGGCGCCGAGCCGACGGGCCAGTTCCATGGCCATCTGGGCGCGTGACTCCAGCAGGGTCTGCTGCGCGGCGGCATCGAATGCCTGTGTCATGGGTCTCTCCTCGTCTGCCGGCCCGCCGGGCCGGCTCTTCGTAATGTTGCGCTCAAGCCCGCCGCCGCGGGCTGGTATACTGTGTGAATTCTCAAGCCTCTACCATGGATGCGGCATGTCCCAGGATTCCCCCCTCGAGCTGCTCGACCAGCTCATCCAGCAGCAGCCCGACGACGACGAACGCCCCAGCAAGTCCCAGCTCAAGCGGGAGATGCACGCCCTGCAGGCGCTGGGCGAGGCGATCATCGCCATGACCCCCGCCGAGCGCGCCCGCTTTCCCCTCTCCGACGACATGCTGGCCGCGGTGGAGGAGACCGCCCGGGTGCGTTCCCACGAGGGGCGCCGGCGCCACATGCAGTACGTGGGCAAGGTCATGCGCCGCGAGGATCTCGAGGCGATCAAGGCCGTCTACGACGAGCTCGAGCACGAACGGCTGCGCCGGGACCACGCCTTCCATCGCCTGGAGTCCTGGCGGAACCGCCTGCTCGACGAGGGTGACGAGGCCGTGGAGGCCTTCATCGCCGACTACCCCGATGTCGATCGCCAGGCGCTGCGCCAGCTGATCCGCAACGCCCAGCGCGAACGCGAGAGGGACAAACCCCCTGCCAGCGCCCGCAAGCTGTTCAAGCTGATCCGCGATACCGCGAGGATGTGACTCAGGAAGCCGTGCCACCCACCGTCAGCTCATCGAGCTTGAGGGTGGGCTGGCCCACGCCCACCGGCACGCCCTGGCCCTCCTTGCCGCAGACGCCGATGCCGGTGTCCAGTTCCATGTCGTGACCGATCATGGAGACTCGGCCCATGGCCTCGGGGCCGTTGCCAATCAGGGTCGCGCCCTTTACCGGGGCGGTGATCCTGCCGTCCTCCACCAGGTAGGCTTCACTGGCCGAGAAGACGAACTTGCCCGAGGTGATGTCCACCTGGCCGCCGCCGAAGCTCACCGCATAGAGGCCGCGCTTGACGCTCCTGAGGATATCCGCGGGATCATCCTGGCCGGCCAGCATGACGGTGTTGGTCATGCGCGGCATCGGCAGGTGGGCGAAGGACTCTCGCCGGGCGTTGCCGGTGGGGGTCATGCCCATCAGCCGGGCGTTGAGCTTGTCCTGCATGTAGCCGGTGAGGATGCCGTCCTCGATCAGCGGCGTGTACTGCCCCGGGGTGCCCTCGTCGTCGATTGTCATGGAGCCCCGCCGGTCGACCAGGGTAGCGTCGTCCACCACGGTGACGCCCTTCGCGGCGACTCGCTGGCCCATGCGGCCGGCGAAGGCGGAGCTGCCCTTGCGGTTGAAGTCACCCTCCAGGCCATGACCCACCGCCTCGTGGAGCAGGATGCCGGGCCAACCCGGTGCCAGCACCACCGGCAGCTGGCCGGCCGGGGCATCGATGGCTTCCAAGTTGACCAGCGCCTGGCGCACCGCCTCCCTCGCGAAGCGCTCGGCCACCCCCTCGTCGCGCAGCCGCGCCATGGGGTAGCGGCCGCCGCCCCCAGCGCTGCCGCGCTCGCGGCGGCCGTTCTTCACCACGATCACGCTGACGTTGAAGCGCACCAGCGGGCGGATGTCCGCCGCCAGGGTGCCGTCGCTGGCGCGCACCAGCACCACCTCGTGCACGCCGGTGAGGGACGCGCTGACCTGGCTCACCGTCGGGTCGGCGGCCCGGGCCACCCGGTCGGCTTCCTTGAGCAGGGCGATCTTCTCCTCTGCGCTGAGTCCGGTGAGCGGGTCGACCCCGCCGTAGTGGGCCTCGCCCTGCACCATCACCCGCGGCGCCACCGCCAGGCTCGCCCCGCTGCGCACGATGCCGGAGGCGGTGCGGCCGGTCTCGGCCATGGCATCGGCGGTGATCTGGTTGGAGTAGGCGAAGCCGGTCTTTTCGCCGGCAAGGGAGCGCACGCCCACCCCGCCGTCGATGTTGTAGCTGGCCTCCTTCACCTCGCCGTCCTCGAGCACCCAGCCCTCGTGCCAGCTGCGTTGGAAGTAGAGGTCGGCGTAGTCGATGCCGGGGCCCAGGGCGTGGCCCAGGCCGAGGTCCAGGTCGTCGAGGGTCAGCCCCCCGGGGGTGAGCAGGATGCTTTCGGCTTCGTCGAGCAGGCTAGGTCGGGATGCAGTCATTCGGCACTTTCCACTGAGATCTGCGGCGCGGTCCAGGGACCTCGCACGCGATAATGAATTCGGGTCACGCGGTCGATGGCGTCGCCGAACAGGCGGTCGGCGATGAACAGGGCCCCGCCCACCACCGGCGCGCCGGCGATCACCGCCGCCAGGGGTAGATTGCGGCTTATGGGTACCGTGACCTCCAGCCGCTGGTCCAGTTCCCGCCGCGCCAGGTCGACGCGGCCGTCCAGGGTGAAGCGGGTCGCCGGGCCCTCGACCACCACCGGCCCCCGGGTTTCCAGTATGCCACCATACAGGGTCGCCGCTCCGCTGACATGATCGAAGGCGGTGCCCTGGCCGGTGACGTCGGAGAAGTCCAGACGCAGGCGGCGCACCAGGTTGTCGACGTTAAGCAACCCCACCAGCCGGGCGGGGGTCGAGGCGACGTTGACGAAGCGCCCGTTGCGCAACTGTGCCTCCACGCTACCCCGGGAGCGCTCCAGGGCAAACTGCCAGGGCGCCCCCGGCCAGGCCAGCTGGCTGGTCACCCGGGTCTCGGCACTGCGGATCACCGCGGTCTGGCCCAGGGTCTCCATGGCCGTGCCCAGGTCGCGGCCGTCCAGGTCAAGCCGCGCCCGTGACAGGGTGTCGGCGTCTCCGGCGGCCTCCCAGACCAGCTCGCCTCGGGCGCTGATCTGGCCCAGAGTCAGGCCCAGGGGGGCGAGGGTGAGGCGCTCTGGCGTTGCCTGCCAGCGAACGGTGAAGGGTCCCAGGCGCTGGCCGCTACGCTCGATGTCGGCGATACGCAGGCGGCCATCGGGCAGCCCCCCCACCCAGCCGGGCAGCGGGGCCGGCTCGGGCGGGGTGGCGATCTCGTCGAACAGCGACCCCACGGCCCCGGGCGGTGGCATCAGGCCGTCCAGGGAGAGGCGCATCAGGCTGATGTCCAGGGGCTGGGTAAGGTTGGGCCGGTAGTCGAGCTGTCCGGCCAGCAGGCTCCCGTCCAGCGCCACCCGCCAGCCGCCCCCCGCCTGGGGGCGGCCCTCGGCGGAGAGCGACCCGATGCAGTGGTCATCGCTGACCAGGCAGTCGGTGACCAGGTGAAGCTCGCGCAGCACCCCCGCACCGTCACCGCCCTCCAGGCCCTCGAGACCTCCCAGCGCCTCGGCCCAGGCCGCCGGGTCCAGGCGGGGCTGATAGGCATCGACCCACCACCCCTCGCCCTGGGGCCAGCCGGCGGTGGGTGGGCGCCCCAGCCAGACCTGGCCCTGGCCCGGTCCGTCGCCGGGCTGTGCGCGCCAGCGCAGCGTCAGCGCATCGCCCAGGCTGCCCTCCAGGCGTCCCTCGGTGAGGTCCATGTCGAACCGCAGCCGACGGCGCTCGCCGGCGCTCTTGCCGAGCGGTGCCGGCAGGTCGATGGCCAGCCCCTCCAGGGTGCTGTCGAGCCGCAGGCGCGTCGTCGCCTCGCCGATGCTCAGCCGACCCTGCCAGGGGAATCGCCCGGTGAGCGGCTCGGCCAGCGCCGGGAGCTCCGCCCAGCGCGCCAGGGCCGCGGCCTCGGCGCTGCCGGAGAGGCCCAGGCTTCCCTCCAGGGTGTCGATGTCGGCGCGCACCGGGCCGCCCAGCAGCTGCCCCTCGATGCGCCCCTCGAGGCCACCCTCCTCGCCGCGCTGACGCCAGGCCAGCGGTCCGGCGAGGTCGCGAAACACCAACCCCAACGGAAGGTACTCGAGCCTCGGCAAGGCGGCCTCGGTATCGATGGCCAGGTCCAGCCCACCGGGCTTGCCCAGGGGCAGCCCCAGGGCAAGCCGTCCCTCGACGCTGCCCTCGGCCTGCCAGTCGGCGACGGCCTCGATCCCCTCCACCGGCATGGCCAGCAGGTAGCGGCGCAGCGCCTCGCCGGAGGCAGCCAGTTCGCCCTCCACCTCGAGACGCTCGTCAGCCAGGCGCACCTGGCCGTTACGGGCCGTGACCCCCAGGCTCTCGGCCTGATCGAGGCTCGCCTCCAGGGTGGTGTCCTGCAGGGAGAGTCGACCCTCGATGTTCGTCAGGGTCGGCCAGGCCGGATCGAAGGCGAGCCGCCCCTCCTCGATGGCCAGCTCCAGGCCGAAGCTCGGGTCGATGCGCTCGGCGCCCCCCGCCAGGGGCATATGCAGGCGCAACGAGCCCCGGGGCACCCGGCCGGCCACGCCGCCGAGCCACTCGCGCAGTTCCTCGCCGAGGATCCCCACCGGCAACCACTCCGCCAGCGGCGATTCCACGGCGTCCACGTCCGTGAAGCCCAGCGTAAGGCCGAAGCCGCCCCGCGCCCCGCTCCCGGCGGAGAGACCGAAACCACCCTCCACCTCGGCACCGTTCCAGCCCACTCGCAGTTCCCGGCCGCTGACCAGAGTGCGCGGGCCGTCATAGGTCCACAGCACCTCGCCGCTGGCGTGGTCCAGCGCCATGGGGTCGGCGAACAGCGTGGGGAAGTTCAGAGTGGCCCCCTGGGCGGCGGCGAAGCGCACCCGGCCGGTCAGGTCGCGTGCCTCGACCCACATGTCCAGAGGGCCCCCGCCGGGTGCCTGCCCCCAGGGGGAGACCTCCACCCCGCTCAGCGCCGCCCGGGCCAGCCACTGGTCATCTCGGTGGCCGAGCCGAAAGCCGTTGACCTGCCCGCGGGGGTCCAGGATGTCCACCACCCGGGCCAGGGCCTCCGGCAGCGGCACCCGGTGGCGCCAGGCGGCAAGCGACCCCAGGTCGAAGCCGCTCGTGTCCAGCCACCAGCCGTCGGCATCGCCGGCCAGCTGCCAGCGATGGGGCAGCGCCGGCCCCCAGCGGGCCTCGAGCGCGTGGGGTTCGGCCGACTCCGGGCTCACCGCGTCGCCCTCGAACCAGGCCTCCCAGCCGTCGTCGCGGCGCAGCCACTGGCCGCGCCCCTCGACCTCGGTGAGCTCGATGGCGTGGCGGTCGCCGCTGTCGTCGGCATGACTCACCGCCAGCCGCGTGATGGCCAGGTCCAGGCGGGCATCGGCCAGTTCGCCACGGTGCCAGCGTCCCCATAGCCGGGCCCCGCCGCTGGATTCGTCGAGGCGAATGGGCTCGTTGCGCCCCAGCACCTCCGCCAGGCTGATCAGGCTGTCGAGTTTCATGTCGGCCTGCAGGGCAGCGCTGAAGTCACGGAACCCCGTGGGGCCGGGCAGCACTTCCAGGGCCGCCTGAATAGCGGCATCGGGATCCCCCTCCAGGCGAAGCTCCCCCTCCAGGCGGGCACGCCGATCGTCGCCGGTCATCAGCAGCCGCGGCGCCTTGAGCACCACGCGCCGCTCCCGGCCATGCAGCACCAGGCGCAGGTCCTCGACCCAGGCGCGCTGGCGCAGCAACACCCCGACCCAGAAGTCGAGACGCTCCAGGTCGAGTTCGCCGGTGGGCTGCAGTTCGGGGGGCAGTTCGGCGGGGTCAGGCCAGTGCCAGATGCCCTCGGGGGTCTGGTAGAGGTGCAGGGTCACCCCGTTCACCCTGGCATCCTCCACCACCGGCACCCCGGCAGCGAAGCTGGCCAGGGTGTCCAGGCGCAGGTAGCCGCCCTCCACCTCCAGCAGCGGCACCCCGCGCTCATGGGTGCGGATGGTCAGGCCATCGAGGGAGAGCATCGGGTCGAGGCCGGCCAGGCGAGTGTCGAGCTCGGCGACACGGACCTCGGCGCCGAAGCGAGCCGAGAGCAGCGCCTCCAGATTCGGCGTGAGGCCATCGGCCAGCGCCAGCGCCAAGCGCAGC
Organism: Halomonas salsilacus; assembly: GCF_051216275.1. NCBI lineage: Bacteria > Pseudomonadati > Pseudomonadota > Gammaproteobacteria > Oceanospirillales > Halomonadaceae > Halomonas > Halomonas salsilacus. The sequence goes on along the minus strand of NZ_JBPKAQ010000004.1, from coordinate 149,650 downwards.
GCCAGCAGCAGCAGGGCCAGCGACGCCAGCAGCAGCGCCACCAGGGTCAGGCTCCAGCGGGTCACCACACGAATCGGAGACATGGGCTCACATCAGCACGATGTCGTACTGCTCCTGGGAGTAGTGGGTCTCCACCTGGAAGCGGATCGGCTTGCCGATGAACTCTTCCAGATCGGCCACCGCCGCGGACTCCTCGTCGAGCAGGCGGTCCACCACCGCCTGGCCCGCCAGCACCATGTAGGTCTCGGCGCTGTAGGCGCGCTCCTCGCGCAGGATCTCGCGGAAGATCTCGTAGCAGACCGTTTCCGGGGTCTTCAGGGTGCCGCGTCCCGCGCAGGTGGGGCAGGCCTCGCAGAGGGTCTGCTCCAGGCTCTCCCGGGTGCGCTTGCGGGTCAGCTGGACGAGGCCCAGCTCGGTGACGCCGGTGCACTTGGTCTTGGCGTGGTCACGCTCCAGCGACTTTTCGAGCATGCGCAGCACCTGGCGCTGGTGCTCGGTGTCCTCCATGTCGATGAAATCGATGATGATGATGCCCCCCAGGTTGCGCAGGCGCAGCTGGCGGGCGATAGCGGTGGCGGCCTCGAGGTTGGTCTTGAAGATGGTCTCCTCGAGGTTGCGGTGCCCCACGTAACCGCCGGTGTTGACATCGATGGTGGTCATCGCTTCGGTGGGATCGATCACCAGATAGCCGCCGGACTTGAGCTGCACCTTGCGGCCCAGGGCCTTCTGGATCTCATCCTCGACGCTGAACAGGTCGAAGATGGGGCGTTCGCCGGCATAGTGCTCGATGCGCTCCACGGCGTCGGGCATGAACTCCTCGGCGAACTCGATGAGCTTCACGTGGTTCTCCCGGGAGTCGATGCGCACCTTTTCGATGTCGTCGCGCATCACGTCGCGCAGGATGCGCATGAACAGCGGCAGGTCGTCATAGATTACGCTAGGGGCCGGGGCGGTGATCTTGCGTTCGCTGACCTTGCGCCATAGTCGCAGCAGGAAGTGCATGTCCGCGAAGAGCTCCTCCAGGCCTACCCCCTCGGCGGCGGTGCGGACGATGAAGCCGCCGCTCACCTCCAGACTCTGCCCGGCCTGTGCCTCCTCGATCAGTCCGCGCAGCCGCTCGCGCTCGCGGTCGTCCTCGATGCGTTGGGAGACACCGTGATGGGGCGCATCGGGCATGTAGACCAGGTAACGCGACGGTACCGACAGATGGGTGGTGAGCCGGGCGCCCTTGGAGCCGATGGGGTCCTTGGTGACCTGCACCACCAGCGCCTGCCCCTCGTGGAGCAGATGGCCGATGGAGAGCTGCTCCTCCGCCGGTGTGCCGGGGGGCATCACCTCGTGGGCGTGAATGAAGGCGGCGCGATCCAGGCCGATGTCGACAAACGCCGCCTGCATGCCGGGCAGTACCCGCACCACCTTGCCCTTGTAGATGTTGCCGACGATGCCGCGTCGGCGGCTGCGCTCGATGAAGGCTTCCTGCAGCACGCCGTTCTCCACCACGGCGACACGGGTCTCCATCGGCGTCAGATTGATCAGTACTTCGCCGCTCATGCGGAAATCCTTGTCCAGAATGCTTTGCGGCCATTATGACATAGTGTCACCAGCTCAAGGCGTTGATGACGGGGAAGGGTTCACTCAAGCGCACCGCCCCACACCGCCACACCCTGGCAGCGCAGCAGCGCGGCGGTCTCGAACAGCGGCAGCCCCACCACCGCCGAGTGGCTGCCCTCGATGCGTTCGACGAACACCCCCGCCAGACCCTGGATGGCGTAGCCCCCCGCCTTGTCGGCGGGCTCGCCGCTGGCCCAGTAGGCAGTGATCTCGGCGTCGGCGATCTCGCGCATCGTCACCCGGGTGGCGACACAGGTCTCCCGCAACCCCGCGGGGCCGCTCACCGCCACCGCGGTGAGTACCTCGTGGGCGCGGCCGGCGAGGCGGCGCAGCATGGCGGCGGCGTGCTCGGCCCCCTCCGGCTTGCCGAGGATCTCGCCGTCGCACACCACGGCGGTATCGGAGCCCAGGGTGGGCAGGGGGGATAGGCGCGCGCCGGCCAGGGCCTTCTCTCGGGCCAGGCGGCTCACGTAGTCGACCGCCCCCTCGGCCGGGCGCGGTGTCTCGTCGACATCCACCGGGCGGACCTCGACGCTCACGCCGATGGAGGCCAGCAGATCGCGGCGGCGCGGCGAGGCGCTGGCCAGGCAGAGCACGGGGCCTGAGGCGTCGGGCTGGATGGGGTCGGACGGAATGGTATCAGACACGGTGGCGGCTCCGGGTCAGTCTCGGGCCAGGCGCCGACCCAGGGCCTCGAACAGGGTGGCGAGCCACGGCCAGAGCACGGCGCCGATCAGCGACGGCAGCAGGAAGGAGAGATGGATGGAGAAGGGGCCGAGCAGGGTGCGCAACCACTGCTCTCCCAGCTGCACGGTGCCCAGCAGCACCAGAATGAGCACGGCCTGCTGGACCAGGGAGTAGGCGCGAAAGCGCGGATAGACCAGCGCGCAGAGGAAGGCCAGCAGCGACAGGATCAGGGCGTTCTGCCCCAGGGTGGCCCCTTCGATCAGGTCGAGCAGGATGCCGAGCGCGAAGCCATGGAAGACGCCCACCCGGTGCGGCGCCTTCATGCACCAGTAGATCAGCATCAGGCCCAGCCAGTCCGGGCGCCAGATCTGCCAGCCGTCAGCCAGCGGCATCACCTGCAGGCAGAGCGCCAGCAGCAGCGACAGCCAGATCCATGGCAGGGCCAGGTTGGCGGAAGAGGGGGAGGCCATCAGGGGGCCTCCCCGTCGGCATCGAGTCCGATCACCGCCCGTGCGGCCTCCACGGCCTCGGCGGAGAGCTCCAGCGCCCAGCTCTCATCGTCGGCCCCCGGGGCGGGCGGCGGAAAGAGCAGCAGGAAGTGACGCGAGCGCTGCAGCTGGGCCACCGGCGTGGCGGTGACCCGGGCGAAGGGCTGGCCCGGGTCATGCACCACCTCGGAGACCCTCGCCACCGGGTAGCCCGGCGGGAAGCGCCCGGCCAGCCCCGAGGTAATCAGCAGGTCGCCCTCGCGAATATCGGCGGTGTCAGGCACATGCAGGACCGTGAGCGCATCGTAGTTGCCGCTGCCCTGGACGATGAAGCGCAAGCCGTTGCGGTTGACCTGAACAGGCAGCGCATGGCTGGCGTCGGCCACCATCAGTACCCGGCTGGAGTAAGCCGATACCGCAGTGACCTGCCCCACCAGCCCGGAGGCGTCCATCACCGGCTGGCCCACGTAGACGCCGTTGCGGCGACCGCGATCGATGACCATCTGGTGGGCGAAGGGGTCCGGGTCCAGGGAGAGCAGCTCGGCGGTGATGAAGGGCACCTCGTTCTGATCCGACGCCGAGAGCAGCTCGCGCAGGCGCACATTCTCGGCAGTGAGGCTGGCCATGTGCTGCACCCGATGGGAGAGGTTCAGGATCTGCTCCCGCAGCCGGCGGTTCTCCTCAAGCAGGGCGCGCTGGTCCGAGAGCGCCAGCGACCCCCAGGTGAGGACATTGCTGGGCAGGCTCACCGCCCACTGGATGGGCGCGACCAGGGTGGAGAGCTGGGCGCGCACGTCCTCCATGCGCGTGAAGCGAGTATCGACGACCATCAGCGCCGACGCCACCAGCACGCACAGGAAGAAACGATAGCCGGGCAGCGATCCGTGGGAGAACAGCGGCTTGATAGGCGTTTTCCCCTAAAGTCAGCCCTGGGTCAGTCGCTGGAGAGCAGCTCGAAGGTGTGCTGGTCGATCATCTCCAGGGCCTTGCCGCCACCCCGGGCCACACAGGTCAGCGGATCCTCGGCGACGATCACCGGCAGACCTGTTTCCTCGGCGATCAGCTTGTCCAGGTCGCGCAGCAGCGCGCCGCCGCCGGTCAGCACCAGGCCACGCTCGGCAATATCCGAGGCGAGCTCCGGGGGCGACTGCTCCAGGGCGTTCTTCACCGCGGTGACGATGGAAGCCAGGGTCTCCTGGAGGGCATCGAGGATCTCGTGGGAGTTGAGCGTGAAGCTGCGCGGTATGCCCTCGGCCAGGTTGCGGCCGCGCACGTCGATCTCGCGCAGCTCGCCGCCCGGATAGGCACAGCCGATCTCCTCCTTGATGCGCTCGGCGGTGGCCTCGCCAATCAGGCTGCCGTAGTGGCGGCGCACATAGGCGATGATCGCCTCGTCGAAGCGGTCGCCGCCGACGCGGATCGACTCGGAATAGACGATGCCGTTGAGCGAGATGATGGCGATCTCGCTGGTGCCGCCGCCGATATCCACCACCATGGAGCCCTGGGCCTCGTCCACCGGCAAGCCGGCCCCGATGGCGGCCGCCATGGGCTCCTCGATCAGGAACACCTCGCGGGCACCGGCGCCCTCGGCGGACTCCTTGATGGCACGCCGCTCCACCTGGGTCGACATGCAGGGCACACAGACCAGCACCCGCGGACTCGGGGTGAGGAAGGTGCTCTGATGGACCTTGCGGATGAAGTGCTGAAGCATCTGCTCGGTGACGGTGAAGTCGGCGATGACGCCGTCCTTCATCGGGCGAATGGCGGTGATGTTGCCCGGCGTGCGGCCCAGCATGCGCTTGGCATCGGAACCCACCGCGGCCACGCTGCGCATGTTGCCCGACTGGCGAATGGCCACGACCGATGGTTCATCGAGCACGATGCCACGACCGCGCACGTAAATCAGCGTATTGGCGGTTCCCAGATCGATCGACAGATCGCTGGAGAACAGCCCCCTCAAGCGTTTGAACATGGAAGTCGTTACCTAGTGCAGTCCGGGAACCCTGTGCGGAGGCAAACGGTATCACCGCGGCCCCCCAGCAGCAAGCAGAGCCCGCGAGCCCGGCGTCTCTCGGGCCTGCCCGCGGGTCGCCGTATGTGGTACCTTTTGCGGCCTGTTTTCCCTTCGAGGACATCACGACCATGGCGCTTGAACACGCTGACGTGCTCAGGGCCGCGCATCTCGCCCGGCTCGGCCTGAGCGACGAGAACGCCGCCCACTACCTGGACGACCTTGGCCGCATCCTGGAGATGGTCGACCAGCTCCAGGCCCTGGACACCGAGGGCGTCGCCCCCCTGGCCCATCCCCTCGACACCACTCAGCGGCTGCGCGCCGACGAGGTGACCGAGTCCGACCAGCGCGACCGCTTTCAGCGCTGCGCCCCCGCCGTGGAACAGGGCCTCTACCTGGTCCCCCGCGTGGTCGAATAAGCCTTCCCGACGGAGCCCCCGGCCCATGCATGACAAGACACTGAGCGAACTGGCCGCCGCCCTCAGGGCCGGCGAGTTCACCAGCCGCGAGCTGACCGAACACCAGCTCGCGCGCATCGCTCGCCTCGACGGCGAGATCAACAGCTTCATCACCGTGACGCCTGTCGCAGCGCTGGAAGCGGCCGATCGCGCCGACGCCGCCCGGGCCAAGGGCCAGGCCGGCCCGCTGACCGGCCTGCCGCTGGCCATCAAGGACCTGTTCTGCACCGCGGGGGTGCTGACCACCGCCGGCTCGAAGATGCTCGGCAACTTCGTCTCCCCCTACGACGCCACCGTGGTGGAAAGGCTCAAGGCCGCCGGCACGGTGAGCCTCGGCAAGACCAACATGGACGAGTTCGCCATGGGCTCCTCCAACGAGAACAGCGCCTTCGGCCCGGTATCCAATCCCTGGGAGGCGGGCGCGGTACCCGGCGGCTCTTCCGGCGGCAGCGCCGCCGCGGTGGCCGCGGGCCTCGCCCCTGCGGCGCTCGGCACCGACACCGGTGGCTCGATCCGCCAGCCGGCCGCCTTCTGCGGAATCACCGGCTTGAAGCCCACCTACGGCCGGGTGTCGCGCTACGGCATCATCGCCTACGCCTCGAGCCTCGACCAGGCCGGCCCCATGGCGCGCACCGCCGAGGACTGCGCCCTGCTGCTCAACGCCATCGCCGGGCCCGACCCCCGGGACTCCACCAGCGTGGCCCGCGGGGTGCCCGACTACACCGAGGAGCTCTCCGCCCCGCTCACCGGCCTCAAGATCGGCCTGCCCACGGAGTACTTCGGCGACGGCCTCGACCCCGCGGTAGAAGCCGCGGTGCGCGAGGCGGTCAAGGTCTATGAATCGCTGGGTGCCACGGTGCGCGAAGTGAGCCTGCCCCACACCCACTACGCCATCCCGGCCTACTACGTCATCGCCCCGGCGGAGGCCTCCTCGAACCTGTCGCGCTATGACGGCGTGCGCTTCGGCCACCGCTGCAGGAACCCCAGCGACCTGATCGACCTCTACAAGCGCTCCCGCGCCGAGGGCTTCGGCGAGGAGGTGCAGCGGCGCATCCTGATCGGCACCCACACCCTCTCCGAGGGCTTCTTCGACGCCTACTACACCAAGGCCCAGCGGGTGCGACGGCTGATCCGCAAGGACTTCCTCGACGCCTTCGAGGAGGTGGACGTGCTGATGGGCCCGGCCTCCCCCACCCCCGCCTTCGACCTGGGGGCCAACAAGGACCCGGTCTCCATGTACCTGCAGGACATCTACACCATCGCGGTGAACCTGGCCGGCATCCCCGGCATCAGCGTGCCGGCGGGCTTCGTCGGTCGCCGCCCTGTGGGGCTGCAGATACTGGGCACCCACTTCGCCGAAACGCGGCTGCTCAACGTCGCCCACCAGTTCCAGCAGGCCACCGACTGGCACCTGCGTCGTCCCGCGCTTGCCGAGGAGACCACCTGATGCAATGGGAAACCGTGATCGGGCTGGAAGTGCACGTCCAGCTTGCCACCCAGTCCAAGATCTTCTCCGGGGCCTCCACCGCCTTCGGCGCCGCGCCCAACACCCAGGCCTGTGCCGTGGATCTGGGCATGCCCGGGGTGCTGCCAGTGCTCAACGAGCAGGCGGTGGCCATGGCCGTGCAATTCGGCCTGGCGATCCACGCCGAGATCCCCGAGGTCTCGGTGTTCGACCGCAAGAACTACTTCTACCCGGACCTGCCCAAGGGCTACCAGACCAGCCAGATGTATCACCCCATCGTCGGCGCCGGCGAAGTGGAGATCAGCCTCGAGGACGGCACCACCCGGCGCGTGCGGGTGCACCATGCCCACCTGGAGGAGGACGCCGGCAAGTCCCTCCACGAGGACTTCCACGGCATGACCGGGATCGACCTCAACCGCGCCGGCACGCCGCTGCTGGAGATCGTCTCCGAGCCGGACATGCGCTCGGCGAAGGAGGCGGCCGCCTACCTCAAGGCGATCCACTCCATCGTGACGTATCTGGGCATCTCCGACGGCAACATGGCCGAGGGCTCCATGCGCTGCGACGTCAACGTCTCGGTGCGGCCGGTGGGCCAGGCCGAATACGGCACCCGCGCCGAGGTCAAGAACGTCAACTCCTTCCGCTTCGTGGAGCGTGCCATCGAGTACGAGGTGGAACGCCAGATCGAGCTGTTGGAAGACGGCGGCAGGGTGCTCCAGGAGACTCGCCTGTTCGACCCCGAGCGCGACGAGACCCGCAGCATGCGCACCAAGGAGGAGGCCAACGACTACCGCTACTTCCCCTGCCCCGACCTGCTGCCGGTGGTGCTCGACCGGGCCTACGTCGACCACCTGCGCGAGGCCCTGCCGGAGCTGCCCGACGAGAAGCGCGCCCGCTTCCAGGCCGCGCTGGGGCTCTCCGCCTACGACGCCGGCGTGCTCTCCGCGACCCGTGAGATGGCCGAGTTCTTCGAGGTGGTCAAGAACACCTGCGGCGACGCCAAGCTCGCCGCCAACTGGGTGATGGGCGAGCTCGCCGGCGCGCTGAACCGCGAGGGGCTGCCGATCTCCGACAGCCCGGTCTCGGCCCGCCAGCTCGGCGAGCTGGTCGCCCGGGTGATGGACGACACCATCAACGGCAAGGCCGCCAAGCAGGTGTTCCAGGCGCTGTGGAACGGCCAGGGGCAAAGCGCCGACGAGGTGATCGAGACCAAGGGGCTCAAGCAGGTCACCGACAGCGGCGCCATCGAGGCGATGATCGACCAGGTGATCACGGAGAGCCCCGGCCAAGTGGCCCAGTACCGCGACGCCGAGCCCGACAAGCGCGGCAAGATGATCGGCTACTTCGTGGGCCAGGTCATGAAGGCCTCCCGCGGCACCGCCAACCCGCCGCAGGTCAATGCGCTCCTCAAGGAGAAGCTGGACGCCCTGTGCTGAGCTGCGACCGATCGGTGACCGGAGACGAAAGGAGGCATCATGGCCGATGACGTGGGCGAGCGGCTGCGCACCCTGCGCACCCTGCGCGGCATCTCCCAGCGGGAGCTGGCCAAGCGCTGCGGGGTCACCCACTCCAGCCTGTCGCTGATCGAGCAGGGCAAGGTCAGCCCCTCGGTCAGCTCGCTGAAGAAGATCCTCGACGCCATCCCCATGAGCGTCGGGGACTTCTTCACCATGGACCTGGAAAACGGCCGCCGGGTGTTCTACACCGCCAACGACCTGGCCGACGTGGGCACCGGGGACGTCATCTACAAGCTGGTGGGCGCCGATCGCCGCGATCGCGCCCTTTCCTTCATGGTCGAGACCTATCCTCCCGGTGCCGACACCGGCCGCGAGATGATCGCCCATCAGGGCGAGGAGGCCGGCGTGGTGCTGGAGGGGGAGATCGAAATCACCATCGGCGCCGACTCACGCTTGCTGAGACCCGGCGAGGCCTACTATTTCGAAACCAACATGCCCCACCGCTTTCGTAACCTCGGCGAAGCCCCCTGCCGCCTGGTGAGCTGCGCCACCCCCGCCCGGGCCTTCTGAGGGTGGCGTCACTCCTTCTTGTGCTTCTCGATCTCGGCGCGCAGCGCCTCCGCCTCCTCGGTGAGCGTGGCGTTGGCGCGCATGTCGCCGTTGCGGGCCGCATGCATCGCCTGCTCCAGCTTGCGCTCGTACTCCTTCTGCAGCTTCTTTGACGGATCACTATTGAACAGTCCGAACATGGCCATGGCTCCTGGCGGGGAAATGTCTTGCCAGGCTACTCGCCTGGCCGGAAAAAAGCGATGCAATAGTTGTACATTTTTATTTTATCGTACATGAAAGGAGAGGCTGGCACCGTGGGGCGCCGGCCTCGTTCTCTGGCCTGAGGCCGCCGGGTCAGGTGGCCAGAGACATCCATACCGCCTTGAGCTCGGAGTACTCCTCCAGGGAGTGGTGGGACTTGTCGCGCCCGTTGCCGGACTGCTTGACCCCGCCGAAGGGCATGGTCTGGTCGCCGCCGGCCCAGTTGTTGACGAACACCTGGCCGGAGTGCAGCCGCCGGGTCACCCGCATGATGCGATCGATGTCCTGGCTCCACAGGCCCGCGGCCAGCCCGTAGACGCTGTCGTTGGCCATGGCCACGGCCTCCTCCTCGTCATCGAAGCCGAACACCGAGAGCACCGGGCCGAAGATCTCCTCGCGGCCGATGACCATCTCCGGCGTCACCCCGTCGAACACCGTGGGCGGAATGAACAGGCCCGGTCCCGGCAGCGCCTCGCCGCCGACGCGCAGCCGAGCGCCCTCCTCGCGGCCCTTCTCGATGTAGCCGAGGATGCGCCGATACTGAGTTTCATCCACGATGGCCCCCATGAAGCTCTCCGGGTCCAACGGGTTGCCGGGCTGCATGCGCTCGGCCGCCGCCACCACCTTGTCGATGAAGGCCTCGCGGATCGAGTTCTCCACCAGCAGACGGGAGCCGGCGATGCACACCTCCCCCTGGTTGTGGAAGATCGCCGCGGCGGCGTGCTTCGCCACCTTGTCCAGATCCTTGCAGTCGGCGAAGACGATATTAGGCGACTTGCCGCCGCACTCCAGGTAGAGGCGCTTGAGGTTGGACTGGCCGGCATACTGCATCAGCTGCTTGCCCACCCCGGTGGAGCCGGTGAAGGCCAGGCAGTCCACCCCCATAGAGAGCGCCAGCGCCTTGCCCACGGTGTGGCCGAAGCCCGGCAGCACCTGGAAGACACCGCGGGGAAGGCCCGCCTCCCTGGCCAGCTGCGCCAGGCGCAGCGCCGAGAGCGGCGACTTCTCAGAGGGCTTGAGAATCACGCTGTTGCCGGCGGCCAGCGCCGGCGCGACCTTCCAGGCGGTCATCATCAGCGGGAAGTTCCAGGGCACGATGGAGGCCACCACGCCCATTGGCTCGCGCAGCACCAGGGCCAGGGCCTCCTCGCCGGTGGGAGCGACCTCACCATAGAGCTTGTCGATGCACTCCGCCTGATAGCGAAAGCAGGCGATGGCACCGCCGATGTCGCCCAGCGAGCTCGACACCGTCTTGCCCATGTCCAGAGTGTCGAGCAGCGCCAGTTCGTGCTTGTTGGCCTCCATCAGGTCGGCCAGGCGCAGCAGCACCCTCTTGCGCTTGCCCGGCGCCAGTCGCGACCAGGCGCCGCCGTCGAAGGCCGCACGGGCATGGCCCACGGCGAGATCGGCATCGGCCACATCGCAGCTGGCCACCTCGGCCAGGGCCTCGCCGGTGGCCGGGTTGAGCGTGGTGAAGGTCTTCCCACTGGCGGCATCCATGAAGGCATCGTCGACGAAGGCGCGGGTCTCGAGGGTGAGACCGGCGGCCAGGGCTTGCCAGTCGGCCAGGGTGCTGGGCGTGTCGGGGCGGCTCATGACAGGCTCTCCTGCTGTTGAAGAATTATCGGATCGGTCAGACGGGCCAGGGTATCGTCCAGCGCCCTGCGGGCCTTCTCTATCAGCTCGTCGATCTCGTCACGGGTGATCACCAGCGGTGGCGAGATGATCATCGTATCACCCACCGAGCGCATCACCAGGCCGCCGGCAAAGCAGAGGTCGCGGCACAGGGTGCCGACGCCTCGGGAGGCGTCGAAGCGCTCGCCGCTGGCGGGGTCGACCAGTTCCAGGGCGCCAATCAGTCCCAGCGAGCGCGCCTCGCCCACCAGCGGGTGTGCCTCGAGCGCCTTCCAGCGGCCGGCCAGGTAGGGTCCCAGGTCGTCGCGCACCCGCGCCACCACCCCCTCGGCCTGGAGCAGCTCGAGGTTCTTGAGCGCCACCGCGGCGCACACCGGATGTCCCGAGTAGGTGAAGCCGTGGAAGAACTCGCCGCCCTCCTCGATCAGGGTCTCGGCGACCCGGTCGCCCACCAGCACGCCACCGATGGGCAGATAGCCCGAGGAGAGCCCCTTGGCGATGGGCATCAGATCGGGCTCAAGGTCGTAGTGGACGCTGCCGAACCACTCGCCCAGCCGGCCGAAGCCGCAGATCACCTCGTCCACCACCAGCAGGATGTCGTACTTCTCGAGCACGTCCTTCACCGCCGGCCAGTAGCTCTCCGGCGGGATGATGGCGCCGCCGGCACCCTGCACCGGTTCGGCGATAAAGGCCGCCACCTGGTCTTCACCCAGTTCCAGGATCTTCGCCTCGATGGCGGCGGCGCAGTCACGGCCGAAGGCATCGGGATCCTGAGTGCTCCCTTCCTGAGACCGCCCTTCTCCGAACCAGTAAGGCTGGCGCACATGAGCGATCTTCGGCACCAGGGGGCCGCCCTGAGCGTGCATGGGGGCCATGCCACCGAGGCTCACGCCGGCCACGGTGGAGCCGTGGTAGGCATTCTCTCGGCTGATCACCCACTGCTTGTCGGGCCGGCCCTTCAGCGCCCAGTAGCGGCGCACCATCCGCAGCACGGTGTCGTTGGCCTCTGAGCCGGAGCCGGTGAAGAAGACGCGGTTGATATGGGCGGGCGCCAGCTTGACCAGCTGCTCGGCCAGCCTGACCACGGGCGGGTGGGCCGTCTTGAAGAAGCTGTTGTAGTAGGGCAGCTGGTGCATCTGCTCGGTGGCGGCGGCCACCAGCTCGTCACGCCCATAGCCCAGGTTGACGCACCACAGCCCCGCCATGCCGTCGAGAATGCGGTTGCCATCGGAGTCGTGAATGTAGACCCCCTCGGCGCGCTCGATGATGCGGCTGCCCTCCTCGCCCAGCGACTTGAAGTCGGTGAAGGGGTGCAGGTAGTGGGCGCTGTCCAGGACCTGATAGTCATGGGTCTGCATGGGAGATCTCCGGGAAACGGGCCGCTCAGGCCGTCGAGCGAGCGGGTGTGGCGGCCTGGCGAACCCGGCACGCCTCGGCAAACCCCCGATAGAGGGCATCGTTCAGGGGGTGCTCACGGGGTCGCCACTCGGGGTGCCACTGCACGGCCAGGGCAAAGCCGGAAGCATCGGCTACCGATACCGCCTCGACCAGTCCGTCCGGGGCATGGGCCTCGGCGACGAGGCCCATGCCCAGCTCGGCGATGCCCTGCTGGTGCAGGGAGTTGACCCGGGCTGTGGACACCGGATGCAGCGCCGCCAGTCGCCCGCCGGGCACCAGGGTGATCTCGTGGGTGGGCGCATACTGCGCCTCGCGGTCACCCTGGGGCTCGCGGTGGTCCTGCAGGCCGGGAACGCCCTGCACCGCCTGATGAAGGGTGCCGCCGAAAGCCACGTTGAGCTCCTGGAAGCCTCGACAGATGCCGAGCAACGGCAGGCCGAGGTCCAGCGCCGCGGGGATCCACATCAGGGCCGCGGCGTCCCGGTGGATATCGTCGCGGACATTTTCCGGCGCCCGCTCGACGCCATAGCGGCGCGGCTCGACGTTGGTGTAGCTGCCGGTGAGCAGGAGGCCATCGAGGCGTTCGAGCAGCGCACGAGCCTCGCCGGGGTGGGCCTCCTGCTCCTCCCACACCGGCAGGATCACCGGCGACAGGCCGTAGTCCCACAGGGCACGCAGGTACTTGTCGGTCACCATCTGGGCGGGATGCCCCTCCACCTCACGGTGGCAGGCGATCACCCCCACCAGGGGTCGGGTCCTCATCGCGTTTCTCCTCGAAGGCAGCTTGCCTGGTGTTATGTTTTACTCACCATAGCCACCTGAAGATGGCTTTCCAACCCGTAAAAGCTCATGGGCACGTAAAATATTTGACAACACCAGGCGCCGCAACAAGGATAGGGGCCATAACGATCACAACGCCAGAGGTGCGCTCATGCCTGCTCCCGACGATGTCCAGGCCTTTCTCGACGCCCATCCGGAGATCAGCAGCGTCGACCTGCTGATCAGCGATCTCAACGGTGTGATACGCGGCAAGCGAATCCCTCGAGACAACCTGGCCAAGGCCTATACCGGCGGTATCGCCCTGCCCGCCTCCGTCTTCGCCCTGGACATCAACGGCCACACCATCGAAGCGACCGGGCTGGGCCTGGACAGCGGCGATGGCGACCGCCTCTGCCGACCGATCCCCGGCAGCCTCAAGCCGGTGCCCTGGGTCGCCCGGGGCAACCAGGCCCAGCTGCTGATGACCATGGAGGAGTTCGATGGCACGCCCTTCTTCGCCGACCCCCGGCAGCTTCTGGCGCGGGTGCTGGGGCGCCTGACCGCACTGGGCCTCACCCCGGTGGTGGCGGTGGAGCTGGAATTCTACCTGGTGGATCGACAGCGTACCGCCGTCGGCCTGATCCAGCCGCCCTGCTCTCCGGTCAGCGGCGAGCGCGCCACCCAGAGCCAGCTCTACTCCATGCTGGAGCTCGACGAGTATGCCGACTTCCTCGAGGACATACAGTCCGCCGCCCAGGTTCAGGGGCTGCCCCTGGACACCGCCCTGAAGGAGTGTGCCCCGGGGCAGTTCGAGATCAACCTGATGCACTGTGATGACGTGCTCGCGGCCTGTGACCATGCGGTGCAGCTCAAGCGGCTGATCAAGGGTGTCGCGCTGCGCCACGGCTTCGAAGCCACCTTCATGGCCAAGCCCTATGGCCAGGAAGCGGGTAACGGCATGCACGTGCATATCAGCCTGCTGGATCACAACGGCCACAACGTCTTCAGCGAGCCAGGGGACGACCCCCTGGGCAGCCCGCGGTTGCGCCAGGCGGTGGCCGGCCTGCTGGCCCTGATGCCCGCTTCCATGGCGATCTGCGCCCCCAACCTGAACGCCTTCCGCCGCCTGCAGCCGGGGCTCTACGTGCCCATGGCCCCCACCTGGGGCTTCGACAACCGCTCGGTGGCCCTGCGCATCCCCGCCGGGGTGCCGGCCGCCCGGCGCATCGAGCACCGCGTGGCCGGCGCCGACGCCAATCCCTACCTGCTCCTGGCCGCCCTGCTGGCCGCCATCCACCACGGACTCGCCAATGCGCTCGACCCGCCGGCCCCCATCGTCGGCAACGCCTACGACCAGGCGCCTCCCAGCCTCACCAACAGCTGGCAGCGGGCGCTCGACCTGCTGGAGGCCGACGCGGTCCTGGGCGAGGCCCTGGGGCACGACTTTCTCCACGTCTTCCTGGCCAACCGCCGCGCCGAACGCGCCCACTCCCTGCAGGCGGTGAGCCAACTCGAGTACGACTGGTACCTGCGCCACGTCTAGGCGCTGCCGCTGATCGAGTTCGACCCGGCCAGAAGCCACAACGCCCCCGAACTCAAGCGTCCGGGGGCGTTGTCTGCGGCGGCGGTCGGGGCCTAGCTCTGTGTCTCGGACTCTTCCCGCGCGGCCTGCCACTGCACCTCGCCTTCCACCACCGGGAGGCGCTCGGCCTGGGGGGCGCTGTCCATTCGCCGGGTCATCTCCTCGCCGTCGATGCGATAGGTGACGTCGTATCCGAGGGGCTCGTCATGGCTCTCCATGACCGTCTGGCAATGCCGTTCGGTCACGGTCCGGGACTGGGTCTCGTAGCGCGTCTCGTAGCGGGTCTCGTACTGAACCTGCCCCCCCGCCTGGGCGTGCTGACGGGCCTCGACGCGGTTCTGCGCCTCGCGGCCCGCCAGGCCGCCGCCGATGGCACCGGCCACGGTGGCCAGCTTCTTGCCGCTGCCGCCGCCCACCTGGTTGCCCAGCAGGCCGCCGACGATGGCCCCGGCCGCGGTGCCAATGACGCGATGGGGATCCTGACTGGCACCGGGTCCGGAGGGCGCGGCCTGGGTGACGGGCACCTGAACAGGTACCTCGACCGGCACCTGCTCGCTCACCACCCGTGCCACGTCCTCGCAGACCTCCCGCGGGCGCTCCACGCTGCGGGTCGCAGTTTTCACGCCGATGATCTCGGCAAACTGCGGCTCGGGGGTACTGTTCTCCTGGACCTGCCAGGCGCCAAAAGCCAGACCGCCCAGGCCCAGGACGGCCAGACTGGATCCCACGATGATCGACTTGCTCATTGCTCTCCTCCTCGCGGGCGCGGGCCCGTCGCTGAAACTCGCATGGCTCCAGGCGTAGGTGACTCGGCTCGATGATGGTGATGGCAAGGGTTGCGGTGGGGCCTCCTGCGCCACCGCGATGCTGCCAGTATAGGGGCCCGCGCCGTCCATCGGGCGGCGGGGACGCGGCTTCCCCATTATCTGACCCGCCGTCGCCAGGTTGCGACACGAAGCAACACGCAGCGACACCTCGGCGTCGCGACCGCAGGATCACACCCCGAGGCGGTCCCGTGTGGCGTAGTACCAGGCGCCCAGGGCGGAGAGCGGCACCCGCAGCAGGCGCCCGCCGGGGAAGGGCAGGTGCGGAAGCCCGGCGAAGGCGTTGAAGCGCTCGCCCTGGCCGTGCAGCACCTCGGCGATCAGCTTGCCCGCCAAGTGGGAGCACGTGACGCCGTGGCCGGAGTAGCCCTGGGCGTAGTAGACGTTGCCGTTGACCACCCCGAACTGGGGCAGGCGATTGAGCGTCATCAGGAAGGTGCCGCTCCAGGCGTGGTCTACCTTGACGTCGGCAAGCCCCGGAAAGGTGGCCAGCAGCTTGGGGCGGATCACCGCGGTGATGTCGGCCGGGTCGGCGCCGCCGTAGTTGACACCGCCGCCGTAGAGCAGGCGGTGGTCCCGGGTCAGCCGGTAGTAGTCGAGCAGGTAGTTGCAGTCCTCCACTGCCTTGCCGCGGGGAATCAGCGCGCGAGCGCGGGCCTCACCCAGCGGCTCGGTGGTGATGATCTGGGTGCCGCAGGGCATCGATCTGCCCTCGATCTCCGGCAGCACGCCGCGCAGGTAGGCGTTGCCGGCCATCACCGCCCGCCGGGCCTTGACTCGGCCGCGGGCGGTGCGCAGGGTGACCGGCTCACCGTGAATCACCTCCTCCACCGCCGACTGCTCGAAGATGCGCCCGCCCAGGGACTCCAGGGCCGCGGCCTGGCCCAGCACCAGGTTGAGGGGGTGCAGGTGGCCACCGCCGTGGTCCACCAGGGCACCAACGTAGCGGTCGGTGGCGACTTCGCCCTTGACCGCCTCGCCCTCCAGCAGCTCCAGCTCCCGGTAGCCGTAGCGCTCCCATAGCGCCTTGTGCTCGCGCAGCCCCTCGAATTGCCTGGGGTTGAAGGCGGCGAAGAGGTTACCGTCGCGCAGGTCGCAGTCGATGGCGTAATGCTCGATGCGGCGACGAATGATGCGGCCGCCCTCGAATGCCATGTCGCCCAGGGCGCGTGCGGTCTCGGCGCCGAATTTCGCCTCGATCACGTCCATGTCACGGCTGTAGCTGTTGACCATCTGGCCGCCATTGCGCCCGGAGGCGCCGAAGCCCACCCGGGCGCCCTCCAGCACCACCACCGAGTGGCCGCGTTCGGCCAGATGCAGCGCGGCGGAGATGCCGGTGAAGCCGGCCCCCACCACGCAGACGTCGCACTCGACCTCGCCCGACAGCGCCGGGCGTTCGGGGGCGGGGTTGGCGGTGGCGGCGTACCAGGAGGCGACGTGCTCGCCGTGGGGCTGTTCAGGCATGACAGGGCTCCAGACTCTGCAAAATGGCCATCAAAGGGCATCCTGCTGGCGCAGGGCGGCCAGCCGGCGCGCCTCGCTGCGGCGCATGAAGTACCAGGCCAGAAAGGTGGCCAGCGATACCGCCAGGATGATCAGGGTGGCCAGGGCGTTGATCTTGGGCGAGACGCCCATACGCACCGAGGAGAACACCACCATGGGCAGGGTGGTGGCCCCGGGGCCGGAGACGAAGCTGGCGATCACCAGGTCGTCCAGCGACAGGGTGAAGGCCAGCAGCCAGCCGGCGGCCAGCGCCGGGGCGATCACCGGCAAAGTGATCTGGAAGAAGGTCTTCACCGGCCGCGCCCCCAAGTCCATGGCCGCCTCCTCAATGGAGCGGTCCACCTCGCGCAGCCGCGAGGAGACCACCACCGCCACGTAGGCGCTGCAGAAGGTGGTATGGGCGATCCAGATGGTGGCCATGCCGCGATCCGCCGGCCAGCCGATGATCTGAGCCATCTGCACGAACAGCAGCAGCAGCGACAGGCCGGTGATCACCTCGGGCATCACCAGCGGGGCGGTGACCATGCTGGAGAGCGCGGTCTTGCCGCGAAAGCGGCCGAAGCGGGTCATCACGAAGGCGGCCAGGGTGCCCAGGCAGACCGCCATGGAGGCCGCAAAGAAGGCGATGCGCAGGCTGGTCCACACTGCGGCGAGTATCTGCCGGTCGCGCAGCAGCTCCAGGTACCAGTGCGCAGAGAAACCCGCCCACACCGTCACCAGCCGCGACGAGTTGAAGGAGTAGACCACCAGCACCACCATGGGCAGGTAGAGAAACAGCAGCCCCAGTATCAGCATCAGCGTGGTGAACGACGGCTTGCGCATGATCACTCCTCCAGCTCGCGTGACTGATAGCGATGGAACAGCGCGATGGGGATCAGCAGCAGCAGCAGCATCACCATGGCCAGCGCGGAGGCCACCGGCCAGTCGCGGTTGAGGAAGAACTCCTCCCACAGCACCTTGCCGATCATCACCGTGTTGGGCCCACCGAGCAGTTCGGGGATCACGTACTCCCCCACCGCGGGGATGAACACCAGCATGGAGCCGGCGATGATGCCCCCCCTGGAGAGCGGCAGGGTCACGGTGAGGAAGGTATTGAAGGTACGCGAGCCCAGGTCCGAGGCGGCTTCCAGCAGGGAGTCGTCGAGCCGGGTCAGGTTGGCGTAGAGCGGCAGGATCATGAACGGCAGGTAGGCATAGACGATGCCCAGCATCACCGCGAAGTTGGTGTTCATCATGCGGATCGGCGAGTCGATGAGGCCGACCCACAGCAGCAGGTTGTTGATCAGCCCGGTGTTGCTGAGGATGCCCATCCAGGCGTAGACCCGGATCAGGAAGGAGGTCCAGGAGGGCAGCATCACCAGCAGCAGCAGCACCAGCTGCCAGCGCGCCGGGGTGCGGGCCATGGCGTAGGCCATGGGGTAGCCGATCAGCAGGCAGAAGACGGTCGAGAGGAAGGCGATCTTCACCGAGCCCCAGTAGGCCGCCACATAGAGCGAATCGCTGGCAAGGAACAGGTAGTTGCCCAGGTTCAGCGCGATGTTGAGGGTCTCGGCCGTGACATCGAGAATCGGCTGGTAGGGCGGCACCGCGATGGCCGCCTCCGACAGGCTGATCTTCAACACGATGGCGAAAGGTGCCAGGAAGAACAGCGAAAGCCACAGCAGCGGCACGGCGATGACCCAGCCGCGTCCGGGACGCAGGCGCCGCTTCAGGCGCTCGAAGGCTATGGGTTTCATGGGGCTCCTCACCGGTTCGGGCCGGGGCTCATGCTGCACTCACACATGCAGTGCTAATCGTGCAGGGCTAGTCGTGAAGGGCTTACTCGTGAAGGACCACGGCGCTCATCGCGTCCCAGCTGACGTAGACCGGCTCGTCCCAGCCGGGGCGGTCGCCGCGGCGCTCGACGTTGGCCAGGCTGGCCTTGACCAGGACACCCGTCTCGGTACGCACGAAGTAGACCGAGAGCCCGCCCAGGTAGGCGATATCCTCAACCGTGCCGGCGGTCCAGTTGTACTCGCCCTCCGGGCGGGTGCGGGAGAGCGCGGTCTTCTCCGGTCGCACGGCCACCCATACCCGGCGCTCGTCGGCCTGGGTGCTGACCCCGTGGCTGATGTAGATGTCGCGCCCCAGCCGGGCACTCGAGATGATGCAGTGGTCGGCCTCGTCGACGCGAATTTCCCCCTCGAAGAGGTTCACGGTGCCCACGAACTCGGCCACCATGCGGCTCGACGGGCTCTCGTAGACGTCCACCGGCGTGCCCACCTGGGCGATCCAGCCATCGGACATGATTGCCACCCGGTCGGCCATGGTCATGGCCTCCTCCTGGTCGTGGGTGACCATGATGCAGGTCACCCCGACCCGCTCGAGGATCGTCACCACTTCGAGCTGCATCTCGGTGCGCAACTTCTTGTCCAGCGCGCCCATGGGCTCGTCGAGCAGCAACAGCTTGGGCCGCTTGGCCAGCGACCTGGCCAGCGCCACCCGCTGGCGCTGGCCGCCGGAGAGCTGCTGGGGCTTGCGACGGGCGAAGGCCTCCATGTGCACGAGCTTGAGCATCTCGGTCACCCGCTGCTCGATCTCGGCCCGGGGCAGGCGGTCCTGCTTGAGCCCGAAAGCGATGTTCTGCGCCACGGTCATGTGGGGGAAGAGCGCGTAGGACTGGAACATCATGTTGATCGGCCGCTCATAGGGCGGCATGGCGGTGATGTCCTCGCCGTCGAGCAGGACCTGCCCGTCACTGGGTGTCTCGAAGCCGGCCAGGATGCGCAGCAGGGTCGACTTGCCGGAACCCGACCCGCCCAGCAGGGCGAAAATCTCGCCCTGGCGGATGGTCAGGTTGACGTCATCCACCGCCAGTTCGCCGTCGAAGCGCTTGCTGATCCGGCGGATCTCGACCAGGTCATCACCGGTGCGTCGCCCGGGCGGACGCGCCGGCTCCCTGGCCGCACTCTCGTTGGGGGGCATGGACATCTCCTCTTCGACTCGCCCATGGCGACCCTCGCCATGAGCAGCGACGGCCTCAGCGGCCGGATTTCACGCGGTTCCACACCCGGGTCCGCACGCGCTGGACGGCCAGGGGCTTCTCCTCGGCCACGTATAGGTTGTCCATCACCTCCTGGTCGGGGTAGATGGCCGGGTCGTTGAGGATCTCCGGGGCGAGGAACGCATTGGCGGCCAGATTGGGGTTGGCATAGACCACATACTCGGTGATCGCCGCGGCGATCTCGGGCTCGAGGATGAAGTTGATGAAGGCGTGGGCGTTGTCCGGGTTCGGCGCATCCACGGGGATCGCCATCATGTCGAACCACAGCGCGGCGCCCTCCTTGGGGATGCTGTAGGCGATGGTGAAGTCGCGACCCGCCTCTTCGGCACGGTCGGCGGCCTGGAAGATATCGCCGGAGTAGCCCGCCGCCACGCAGATGTCGCCGTTGGCCAGATCGGTGATGTAGCGCGAGGAGTGGAAGTAGGTGATGTGGTCACGCACCGCGGCGACCAGGTCACCGGCAGCCTCGAGATCCGCGGCCTCCTCGGAGAGCGGCGAGAGGCCCAGGTAGGCCATGGCCGGTGAGAGCATCTCGTCGCCGGAATCGAGCATCGAGAGCCCGCACCCCGCCTCGTGGAGGGCGGCGGTCACCTCGGGGTCGAAGAGCAGCGCCCAGGAATCCAGCGGCGCATCATCACCGAGGATCTCGGTGACCCGGTCGACGTTGTAGCCGATGCCGTTGGTGCCCCACATGTAGGGGACCGAGTGGCGGCTGCCCGGGTCCACGATCTCCAGGTCGTCCATCAGCTCCGGGTTGAGGTTGCTCAGGTTGGGCAGCTTGTCATGGTCGAGCTCCTGATACACACCGGCGCTGACATGGCGGGTCAGGTAGTGGTTGGAGGGCACCACCACGTCATAGCCGGAACGCCCGGCGAGCAGGGCGGCGTCGAGCACCTCGTTGCTGTCGTAGACGTCGTAGACCACCTCGATGCCGGTGGCGTCGGTGAACTTCGCCAGGGTGTCCGGCGCGATGTAGTCGGACCAGTTGTAGATCCGTACTTCACCGGCCGCCTGGGCGGTGGCGGCGCCGAGCACCAGGCTGGCGGCGGCCACGGCCAGGGAGAGTCGCTTGGTTTGCATCATCCTTCACCTCTCGTCACTTGTTGTTATCGGTCGCCCTGGGACGGGCCCGACGAGGCCAGCGTAGCCACCCGCTCAGCGAGCGGTCTCAACGCTGGCGGGTCGTGTCAGACACTCAGCAGCAGGAATTCCCGCTCCCAGGAGCTGATTACGCGCTTGAAGTTCTCGTTTTCCACCCGCTTGACCGCCACGAAGCCGGTCACGAACTTGCTGCCCATGTAGGTCTCGAGCTCGGCACAGTGCTCCATGCGTTCCAGCGCCTGCTCCAGGGTGAAGGGCAGGCGCAGGTTGCGGCGTTCGAAGGCGCGCCCCTGTACCGGCGCCGAGGGATTGAGCTTCTGGATCATCCCCAGGTAGCCGCACAGCAGGCTCGCCGCAATGGCCAGGTAGGCGTTGGCATCGGCGCCCGGCAGGCGGTTCTCGACCCGACGGTTCTGCGGGTTGGAGTCGGGCACCCGCAGGCCGCAGGTGCGGTTCTCCTCGCCCCACTCCACGTTGACCGGCGCCGAGGTGTCGGGCAGGAAGCGGCGGAAGGAGTTGACGTTGGGGGCCATCAGCGGCAGCGACTCGGGGATGAACTTCTGCAACCCGCCGATGTGGTGCAGGAAAAGCTGGCTCATGGTGCCGTCGGCGTTCGAGAAGATGCTCTTGCCGCTCTGCGCATCGAGCACGCTCTGGTGGATATGCATGGCGCTGCCCGGCTCGTTGGTCACCGGCTTGGCCATGAAGGTGGCGGCCACGTCGTGCTTCAGGGCCGCCTCGCGCATGGTGCGCTTGAACAGGAACACCTGGTCGGCCAGGGTCAGGGGGTCGCCGTGACGGAAGTTGATCTCCATCTGGGCGGTGCCCTCCTCGTGAATCAGGGTGTCGATATCCAGCCCCTGGGCCTCGCACCAGTCGTACATGTCCTCGAACAGCGGGTCGAACTCGTTGGCGGCGTCGATGGAGAAGGACTGTCGACCGGTTTCCTGGCGGCCACTGCGGCCGATGGGCGGCTGCAGGGGCAGGTCCGGGTCCTCGCAGCGCTTGGTGAGGTAGAACTCCATCTCCGGCGCCACGATGGGCCGCCAACCCTGCTCGGCGTAGAGCGCCAGCACCTTCTTGAGCTGGTTGCGGGCAGAGAGCTCGATGGGGTTGCCCATCTTGTCGAAGCAGTCGTGGATCACCTGGGCGGTGGGCTCCAGCGCCCAGGGCACCGAATAGGCCGCCCCCCCATCGGGCTTGCAGATCATGTCGATGTCGGCGGGGTCGAGCAGCGAATAGTAGATGTCGTCCTCGACGTAGTCGCCGGTCACCGACTGCAGCAGCACGCTCTCCGGCAAGCGCATGCCCTTCTCGGCCACAAACTTGGAGACCGGCGTGATCTTGCCGCGGGCGATGCCGGTGATATCCATCACCAGGCACTCCACCTCGGTGATGCGTCGCTCCTTCAACCAGCTTTCCAGGTCTTTCATGGAACCCTCATCAGGCGCCCGGCGGACGGGCGCTCGTCATAGTCGATCGCGCAGTTTGTAGAAGGCGGTGGCCAGCACCAGCAGCGGCGTGCGCAGTGTCTCACCGCCGGGGAAGCGTCGATGGGGCATGGCGGCGAAGGCATCGAAGCGCTCGGCGTGGCCGGCCACCGCCTCGGCCATCAGCTTACCGGCCAGCCCCGCCAGGGCCATGCCGTGGCCGGAGTAGCCCTGGGCATAGTAGAGCGTCTGGCCGATGCGGCCGAAGTCCGGTGCCCGATTGAGGGTGATGGCCACCTCGCCGCCCCAGCGGTAGTCGATGCGCACGCCGGAGAGCACCGGGAAGAGCCGGGCAATCTTGGCATCCATGCGCGCCTGCAGGCCTGCCGGCTCGCGGCCGGTGTAGCTCACCTCACCGCCGTAGATCAACCGGCGATCGGCGGAGAGACGATAGTAGTCGAGCACGAAGTTGGCATCCGACAGCGCATCGTTCCGGGGCAGCACCTGGGCGGCGCGCTCGGCACACAGCGGTTCGGTGGCGATGATGTAGTTGGCGGCGCGCATCACCCGGCCATCCAGTTCCGGCACCAGGCCGTGCTGGAAGGCGTTGGTGCCCAGCACCACGAAATCGGCGCTGACGCTGCCCGCGTGGGTGACCACCCGATGGGTAGACCCCTGGCGGATCTCCAGGGCCGGGCTGCCCTCGTGGAGCACGGCCCCCGCCTCGCGGGCGGCGCGGGCGAGGCCGAGAGTGTAGTTGAGCGGGTGCAGGTGGCCCGCCTCGCTCTCGAACAGGGCCCCGGGATAGGCGTCGCTGACCACGTGCTCGCGAAGGGCCTCGCCCTCGAGCCAGCCCAGCGCCTGGTAGCCGTAGTCCCGCGCCAGGCGATCGCGGAAGGTCTTGAGCTCACGCACGTGGCGCGGCTTGACCGCGGCGTGCAGGTAGCCCCAGGCGAGGTCGCAGGGGATGGCGTGGCGCGCGATGAGCTCGGCGGTCAGGCGCACCGCCTCGCGGCTCATCGCCCAGATATCCCGGGCGACCGAGAGACCCAGCGTCCGCTCAACGGTGGCGATGTCGGTGCCCAGCCCCGGCAGGATCTGGCCGCCGCTGCGCCCGGAGGCGCCGTGGCCGATCTCGCTGGCCTCGAGCAGCACCACCGAGTAGCCGCGCTCGGCCAGATGCAGCGCCGCCGAGCAGCCGGTGACCCCGCCCCCGACCACGCAGACATCGGCACGCACCTCGCCCGCCAGCGGCGGGCAGGGGCCGAGGTCGACGGCAATGGAATCGCGGTACCAGGAAACCGGACGCCGATCGAGGCGGGAGGGGCGGGAAGCCGATGCGGTCATACGCAGTGCGCTCGTTCTCGTTGTTGTTAGGTGAGTTGATTCCCTGACCAGTTTGACACCAGGCGCCGCGAGGTTGTCAAGTAATCAATAACAACGTTGCACCCGAGCTATTGAGCCAGACAACCGCCAGCCCACCATCGCGGCGCTTTCGACTCCAGGCCGGCGCGGAGGGCGTCAAGAAATGACCACCAACTGCCACCACGCCCTCAGCCGCCGCAGACCGGGCAGGCGGGATCGCGAGGCACCCGGAAGTGTCGCCACTGGCCGGAGAGGCCGTCGAAGGTGGAGAGCCCCCGATGGGGCGTGCCGGCGCCGCTGAGCAGCTTGATCGCCTCCAGCGCCTGGAAGCTGCCGATCAGCCCCACCAGCGGCGCCACCACGCCGCTCTCAGCGCAGGAGAGCGCCTCGTCGCCGCTGTCGTCGGGCGGATAGAGACAGGCGTAGCAGGGGCCCTCGGGGTCGCGGAGGTCGAAAACCGCCAGTTGGCCGGTGAAGCGGATCGCCGCCCCGGAGACCAGCGGCACGCCGGCCTCGCGGCAGGCGGCGTTGATGGCGTAGCGGCTGGAGAAGCGATCGGTGCAGTCGAGCACCACATCGGCCGCCGCCACCGCCGCGGCCAGGGCCGTGCCCTCCAGGTGGGCGGTGAGGGTCTCGATGGTGCAGCCGGGGTTGAGCGCTCTCGCCGCCTCGCGGGCCGACTGGGCTTTGTTGCGGCCCAGGTCCGCCTCGCCGTGGGCGATCTGGCGCTGAAGGTTGGAGAGCTCCACCGCGTCGGCGTCGGCCAGGGTCAGCCGCCCCACACCGGCGGCGGCCAGGTAGAGGGCCACCGGCGAGCCGAGCCCGCCGGCGCCCACCACCAGGGCGTGGCCGGCCAGCAGCCGCTCCTGCCCCTCGATGTCGATCTGGGCCAGCATGATCTGGCGGCTGTAGCGCAGCAGGTCCCCATCGTTCATGGTCGCGGTCACTTGTCCTCGAACTCCTCGATGTCGGGCACGTGGAGGGAGAACTCCTCCTTGACCTCCTCCATCACCACGTAGCTCTTGGACTCCTTGACCCCCGGCAGGGTCAGCACCACGTCGCCGAGCAGCTGGCGATAGGCGGACATCTCGGGGATGCGGCACTTGAGGATGTAGTCGAACTGCCCGGAGACCAGATGGCACTCCTGGATCTGGGGCAGCTTGGAAACGGCGCGACGGAACTCGTCGAACACCGCCGGCGACTGGGTCTCCAGGCTGATCTCCACGAAGACCAGCAGGTTGGCCTTCAGCGCCCGGGGATCGAGTACCGCCTTGTAGCCGCGGATCACGCCCGCACGTTCCAGGCGCTTGACCCGTTCCAGGCAGGGCGTGGTGGAGAGCCCGACCTGGGTGGCCAGGTCCACGTAGGAGATGCGCGCGTTGTCCTGCAGGCAGCGCAGGATCTTGAGGTCGATGCGGTCGAGGGAGCGAGTCTTGGCTTTCATTGGCGTGGTGGCTGTGTCGGTCTTGGGAGTGGCGGATAGAGCCGGCGTGACAGTCGATCCGACTGAAAACCACCGCCACGATGGCGGCAAATGGGTCTTCAGTCATGAAATCACGGCGGCTTTCGGTATTATTTTCTGATCAAGATGTACCACACCCCCGCCGGCCACTGCCAGCCGCCCCCTCAACGTCCCGGCCAGCGCCCCAGAGTGACCCGCTCATGGCCGGCCAGGTCGAGCCGCGTCGTCACCTCAAGATAGCCGGCCGCCACCAGGGCCTCGCGCACCGCCGAGCCCTGCTCGGCGCCGTGCTCGAGCAGCAGCCAGCCATCCAACGCCAGGTGCCCACGCGCAGTGCGTACCAGATGGTACAGATCGGCCAGGCCGCCCTCCCCGGCCACCAGGGCGCTCACCGGCTCGAAGCGCAGGTCGCCCCGGGCCAGATGGGGGTCATCATCGGCGAGATAGGGCGGGTTGGAGACGATCAGCTCGAAGCGCTGGGTGGCCCTCTCCCCGTTACCCAGCGTGGCGAACCAGTCGCTCTGGCGGAAGGAGGCATTGACAATGGCGAGTCGCGCGGCGTTGCGCACGGCCAGCGCCACGGCCTCGGCGCGCAGATCCACCCCCATCACCCCCCAACCCGGCCGCTCGCTGGCCAGGGCCAGCGCGATGGCGCCGGTACCGGTGCCCAGATCCAGCAGACGCCCGGTGGCCGCGGACGCCTTCTCCAGGGCGGCCTCCACCAGAGTCTCGGTGTCGGGGCGGGGAATCAGGGTGCTGGGCTCGGTGACCAGCTGCAGCCCCCAGAACTCCCGCTCGCCGGTGAGATAGGCCACCGGCTCGCCGGCCTCGCGCCGTGTCAGCAGCGCCTCGAAGCACGCCACCTTCGCCGCCTCGGCCTCGCAATCACCCCAGGTGTAGAGCCAGGTGCGATCGACCCCGAGCAGATGGCACAGCAGCATCTCGGCGTCGAGCCGAGGGCTGGGCGAGCCGGCCGCCGCCAGGCGAGCGGCAGCCTCCACCAGCAGGGCATCGAGGCGCATCATGCCCTCCTGCACATCAGCCCTCCTGCACATCAGCCCTCCTGCTGCAGCGCGGCGAGCTGTTCCGCCTGGTACTCGTGGATCAGCGGGTCGATCACCTCGTCGAGCTGCTCGCCGCTGACCACCTCGCCGAGCTTGTAGAGGGTCAGGTTGATGCGGTGATCGGTGACCCGCCCCTGGGGGAAGTTGTAGGTACGGATGCGCTCGCTGCGATCGCCGGAACCGACCAGGCTCTTGCGCTCATCGGCCTGGGCCTGGCGGCGCGAGTCCACGGCGGTCTGCCTGAGCCTGGCGGCCAACAGCGACATCGCCTTGGCGCGGTTCTTGTGCTGGCTGCGCTCCTCCTGACACTCCACCACCACGCCACTGGGCAGGTGGGTGATGCGGATCGCGGAGTCGGTGGTGTTGACGTGCTGGCCGCCGGCGCCGCTGGAGCGGAAGGTATCCACGCGCAGGTCGGCGGAATTGATCTCGATGTCGCCCACCGCATCGGCCTCGGGCATCACCGCCACGGTGCAGGCGGAGGTGTGGATGCGTCCCTGAGACTCGGTGGCCGGCACCCGCTGCACCCGGTGGGCGCCGGATTCAAACTTGAGCCGGGCATAGACCCCGTCGCCCTTGATCCGCGAGATGATCTCCTTGTAGCCGCCCTGCTCGCCGTGGCTGGCGCTGACCACCTCCACCTTCCAGCTGTGCTGCTCGGCATAGCGGGAGTACATGCGAAACAGGTCGCCGGCGAACAGCGCTGCCTCGTCGCCGCCTGTGCCGGCGCGCACCTCCAGGAAGACGCTGCGTCCATCGTCGGGGTCCTTCGGAACCAGCAGCTGCTTGAGCCGTTCGTCCAGCGCCACGAGCTTCTCATGCCCCTCGGCCTGCTCCAGGGCGGCCAGTTCGCGCATCTCCGGGTCGCTGTCACAGGCCAACTGCTCGGCGTCCTCGATGTCGCCCTCCACGCCGCGGAATTCGCGCCAGGTCTCCACCAGGGGCTCGAGTTCGGCATATTCGCGGGAGTAGTCGCGGAAGCGGCTCTGGTCGCCGATCACCTCGGGATCCGCCAGCAGGGCGGAGAGCTCCTCGAAGCGCTCGCCGAAGGCGTCGAGGCGCTGACGCAGGGAAGCTTTCATGGGTTGTCCTATCGGGTCTTGTCGGGGGAGGCGTCGAGCAGCAGGGCGCCGGCGGCCTCGAGCAGGTCGTGGCGTTCAACGGAGGCGGCCTCGCGCAGCGCCACGGTGGGGCGATGCAGCAGCCGGTTGGTGAGCTGATGGGCCAGGCGGCGCACCACCGCCTCGGGATCCTCGCCGTGTCTCAATCTCGCCAGGGCCTGCTCAAGGGAGAGGTCGCGCAGCGACTCGCCGCGACGGCGGAAGTCGTGGATCAGCTCGCCGCCGCTGCGGATGCGCCGCTCATGGAGCCAGGCGCCCACCCCGTGTTCAATCAGCGATTCGGCCTGGTCGGCGGCTACCTGGCGATGGCGGCGGTTCTCCTTGATCACCTCCTGAAGGTCATCCACGGAGTACAGAAAGATGTCGGAGAGCTTACCCACCTCGGGCTCGATGTCCCGGGGCACGGCGATGTCGACCATAAAGATCGGCCGATGGCGGCGCTTCTTCAGCGCGCGCTCCACCATGCCCTTACCGATGATCGGCAGCGGTGCCGCGGTGGAGGAGATGACGATGTCGGCCTCCACCAGGGCATCGGGAATCCCGTCCAGGGCGATGGCCTTGGCGCCCAGGCTGCCGGCCAGCAGCTCGGCCCGCTCGCGGGTGCGGTTGGCCACGGTGAGCTGGCGCACGCCGGCCTCGTGCAGATGCCGCGCGACCAGCTCGATGGTCTCGCCGGCGCCGATCAGCAGGGCCCGGGCGCGGCCGAAGTCGTCGAAGATGCGGCTGGCCAGGCTGACCGCCGCATAGGCCACGGAGACAGGGTTGCGCCCGATGCCAGTCTCGGTACGCACCTGCTTGGCCACCGCGAAGGTGTGCTGGAACAGACACTCGAGCTCCTTGCCGAGGCCGCGGGCCTCGCGACTGGCCTGGTAGGCGTCTTTGAGCTGGCCGAGGATCTGCGGCTCACCGAGCACCATGGAGTCCAGTCCCACGGCCACCCGCATCAGGTGGCGGGCGGCCTCATTGTCCAAGTAGTGGTAGGCACAGGTCGAGAGATCCGCCACCGGCAGGCCGTGGAAGCGGCCCAGCCAGTCGAGGACGGCCGCCTCGCCCTGGGGCTCGGTGACGCAATAGAGCTCTGTGCGGTTGCAGGTCGAGAGAACCGCTGCTTCCTTGACCTGAGGCAAGCCGCGCAGCTCGCCCAGCGCCGTCTCGAGCTGGGCGGGGTTAAAAGCCACCTGCTCGCGCACCTCGACGGTGGCGGTACGATGGTTGATTCCTAGGGCAAGCAGCGTCATGCGTCGGGCATCTTTGCTAGTGGTGGCCGGCCTGGGCGGCATCCTGATCATTGGGCCAAGATACTACCATAGCGACGCCCGCTTGGCCGCCTCCCCCGGTGCGCTTTGCCCACGCCGGTCAAGCCGTTATGCTGGCCCTTCGGCCCTGCCAACGAGACCCCCATGCCTGCCGTTTTCCCCTCGCCACTTCGCCTGCTTCCCACCCGCCTCGCTCCGCTGGCGCTTGCGGTGCTGCTGGCCGGCTGCCAGACGCTATCGGCCGTGGGCGGTGCAAGCGAACCCCTGGACGACCCCCTGGCCGGCGCCCCACCCATCACCCGCGGCCTGGACGCCGAGGGGCTGGCCGGCCTGCTCACCGCAGAGCTGGCCGGCCAGCGCGGCGACTACCGCCGCGCGGCTCTGGGTTATCTGGAGGCTTCCGAGCGTTACGCCACCCCGACGCTGGCCGAGCGCGCGGCCCTGGCGGCCAGCTTCAGCAACGACAGCGACCTGTTGGCCCGGGCCGCCGACCGCTGGCAGGCCCTGTCGCCCGAGGCAGAAGCGCCCTCGCGGCTGCTGGCCGGGCTCGCCGTCCAGCGCGGCGACTGGCCCGAGGCGCTTCGCCAGCGCCTGGTGCTGATCGAGCGTGGCAGCGAGAGCGACCTGACCGCCTTCATCGAGGCCGCACTGGCCGAGAACGCTAACCCGGCGCCGCTGCTGGCGCTGCTGCGCCCCTGGCTACCCCGCGCGCCCCAGGGGGCAGTCCGCCAGGATGCCGAACTGGCTACCGCCCTGCTGGAGGTCTCCGCTGGCAATACCGTCGCGGCCGAACGGCGCCTGGAACGCCTGGGCGACAGCGCCCCGTCGCTTCCGGCGCTGTGGCTGACCCGGGCCCGCCTGGACCAGGAGCGCGGCGACCACCGAGGCGCTCGTGATGCCGCCCGCCGCGGGCTTGCCGCCTCGCCGGATGACGCCCGCTTCATTTTGCTGCTGGCCCAGAGCGAGCTGCGCCTGGGTAACATCGCCGCCGCCGAGGCGAGCACCGACGCCCTGCTCGAGGATCACGCCGGCAACGAGGAACTGCGCCTGGCACTGGCCCGGCTCTACCTCGATGAGCAGGCCACCGAGGCGGCCCGACGCCTGCTGCTGCCCCTGGTGGACGCTGCCGACACCCCGCCGCTGGCCTTCCTGCTGCTCGGCGCCACCGCCGAGGCGGAGGGCGAGGCGGACAACGCCCTGCTCTACTACCGCCAGGTGGCGCCGGGGCCCGAATTCCTGGCGGCCCGGCTGCGCGCCGCCGAGATGCTGATCGAGGATGATCGCCTGCTCGACGCCCGCGCCTTCCTGCGTATCGAGCGGCTGCGCCACGAGGCGCACTTCGCCGACCTGGTGACCCTGGAAGTGGAGCTGCTGGAGCGGGAGGGGCTCGCCGAGGAGGCCAGCGCCCTGCTCGACCGCGAGCTCGACCGCACCCCCAACGACGAGCCGCTGCTCTATCTGCGTGCCATGCGCGCCTGGGAGGCCGGCGACCCCGAGGCCATGGAGCGCGATCTGGGGCGCATCATCGAACGCGACCCGGACAACGCCATGGCCCTCAACGCCCTGGGCTACACCCTGGCCGACCTGAACAGCGGCGAGCGCCTCGACGAGGCCCGCGAGATGATCGAGCGCGCCCACGAACTCGACCCGGGCAATCCAGCCATCCTGGACAGCCTGGGCTGGGTGCACTACCGCCTGGGCGACCCCGAGCGCGCCCTGCCCTGGCTCGAGCGCGCCTACGCCCTGATGCCCGACCAGGAGATCGCCGCCCACCTGATCGAGGTGCTGTGGGCGTTGGAACAGCGAACCGAGGCCCACGAGCGCCTGGCCGAGGCGCTGGAACGCTTCGACGAACGCCCGCTGATCGATGAACTGCTCAGACGCATCCCCGAACTGGCCCCCTGACCCCTTCCCGCACCCCCCCCCCGAGCCCGTATCACCGCCAGAGAGAGACCCCATGACACTGCGCTTGCTTGCCAGACCGCTGATCCCCCTGCTCGCCCTGCTGCTGACCGGCTGTGCCGGTCGCACGCCCGCGCCGGACGGTGTGCGCACCGCCGGCCAGTGGCAGGCCCAGGCCGAGCGCACCGAGGCCCTGGACACCTGGATCCTGGTTGCGCGTGTCGGCCTGCGCACCTCACAGGACGGCACCAGCGCCAACCTGGACTGGAGCCAGCATCCCCACTACTACCGGATGCTGCTCAGCGGCCCCTTCGGCAGTGGTCGCAGCACCCTGGAGGGCCGCGAGGGGCGCTTCTCGCTGACCACCTCAGAGGGCCGTTTCGAGGCCGAGACCCCCGAGGCGCTGATGGAGGAGCAGCTCGGCTGGGCGCTGCCGGTGGGCGCCCTGCAGGACTGGGTGCGCGGCCTGCCCGGCACGGGCAGCGATTACCATCGGGAAGAGGATGAGCTGGGCTTCCCCGGCCGGCTCGAGCAAGACGGCTGGGAGATCGTCTACCGCGACTGGACCCGGGCGGAGACGCTGTGGCTGCCCCGGCGGCTGGTGATGACCTATGGCGACCTGCGCGTCACCCTGGTGGTCACCGACTGGCGCCCCGTCATCGATGACTGAGCAGGCGACCGAGCGAATGACTGACGCCACCCTGACCCTGCCGGCACCGGCCAAGCTCAACCGCCTGCTGCACATCGTCGGCCGCCGTTCGGACGGTTATCACGAGCTGCAGACCCTGTTCCAGTTCCTCGACCATGGCGACACCCTGCACCTGCGCCGCCGCGAGGACGGCGAGCTGCGCCTGACCCCCGAGCTCCCCGGGGTGGCCCGGGAGGAGAACCTGATCATGCGCGCCGCCCGCCTGCTCCAGACCGAGAGCGGCTGCCGACTGGGCGCCGATCTGCGCCTGGAGAAGCGCCTGCCGCTGGGCGGCGGCCTGGGCGGCGGCAGTTCGGACGCCGCCACCGCCCTTCTCGGCCTCGATGCCCTCTGGGGCCTGGGCCTCTCCCTCGAGCGCCTGGCCGAGCTCGGCCTCTCGCTGGGCGCCGACGTGCCGGTGTTCGTCCACGGCCATGCCGCTTGGGGCGAAGGCGTCGGCGAGCGCCTCACTCCGGTGGTCCTCGACACGCCCTGGTTCGTGGTGATCCACCCCGGCGTGGCGGTCTCCACCCCGGGGGTATTCGGGGCCGACGAATTGACACGCCACACACCCCCGATTACCATGGCGCGCGCTCTTCAGGGGGGAGCGCCGAGCTGGCGCAACGACTGCGAGGCCACGGTCAGGGCCCTGTACCCGCCCGTGGCAGAGGCGCTCGACTGGCTGTCGGCGAGGGCACCGACCCGGCTGACCGGGACCGGGGCCTGCGTCTTTGCCCGCCTGGCCCGCGAATCCGATGCCGACCGGCTGCTCGGCGAGATCGCCGGACGCTGGCAGGCCTTCAAGGCCCGCGGCCTGAACCGCTCTCCCCTTCATGATGTTCTGGGTCGATGAGCCCCACCTGGGCGGTGGTGCCCCTCTCGACACCCGATGACCCAATCCTGCATAGGTGGCTGCGCGTGTCAAAATTGATGGTTTTCGCCGGAAACGCCAATCCCGAACTCGCTCGAAAGATCGCCGAGAGCCTGGACACCCGCATGGGCAACGCCACGGTCGGCCAGTTCAGCGACGGCGAGATCGCGGTCGAGATCAACGAGAACGTGCGCGGCAAGGACGTCTTCGTCCTGCAGTCCACCTGTGCGCCGACCAACGACAACCTTATGGAACTGGTGCTGATGGTGGACGCCCTGCGTCGCGCCTCCGCGCACCGGATCACCGCCGTGGTGCCCTACTTCGGTTATGCGCGTCAGGATCGTCGCGTGCGCTCCGCCCGCGTGCCGATCTCCGCCAAGATCGTCGCCGACGTGCTGGTCAAGGCCGGGGTCGACCGGGTGATGACCATGGACCTCCACGCCGACCAGATCCAGGGCTTCTTCGACGTGCCGGTGGACAACGTCTACGGCTCGCCGATCCTGCTCGACGACATCGAGCGCCAGAACTACGAGAACCTGGTGGTGGTCTCCCCCGACGTGGGCGGCGTGGTCCGCGCCCGGGCCATCGCCAAGCAACTCAACGCCGATCTGGCCATCATCGACAAGCGTCGCCCCTCGGCCAACCAGGCCCAGGTGATGCACATCATCGGCGAGATCGAGGGGCGCAACTGCGTGGTGGTGGACGACATGATCGACACCGCCGGCACCCTGTGCAAGGCCGGCGAGGCCCTCAAGCAGCACGGCGCCCTGCGGGTGGTGGCCTACGCTACCCACCCGATCCTCTCGGGACCCGCGGTGGACAACATCGTCGGCTCGGTGCTCGACGAGGTGGTGGTTACCGATACCATTCCGCTCTCCGACAGCGCGCGGCGCTGCGGCCATATCCGCCAGCTCAGCGTGGCCGGCCTGATCGCCGAGGCGATCCGTCGGGTGAGCAATGAGGAATCCGTCAGCGCCATGTTCCACTGAGTCACCGCGCCATGCGCACGGGGACACGCGGGAACGGGTGCCGGAAAGCGCCCTGCGGGGCAAGTGGAAGCGTCACGGTCAGGTCGCGGGCCGCGGCGCCTTCCTTACTTCACTGAAGAGGCAATACCATGTCTGATTTTACCCTAACAGCCAGCGTTCGTAACGACCTGGGGAAAGGTGCGAGCCGCCGCCTGCGTCGTGAGAACCTCCAGGTGCCGGCCATCGTCTACGGCGGTGAGCAGGCTCCTCAGCCGATCTCCGTGGAGAAGGCCGCCTTCTACAAGGCCGTCGAGAGCGAGTCATTCTTCTCCTCGGTGATCGACCTGGTCATCGGCGGCAAGAGCGAGCAGGTGGTGGTGCGTGACATGCAGCGTCACCCCTTCAAGCCGCTGATCACCCACGCCGATTTCCTGCGCGTGGATGCCACCCACGAGATCACCCTCAACGTGCCGCTGCATGTGGTGGGCGAAGAGAACAACAGGGACATCAAGGATAATGACGGCGAGCTGCACGTCCTGGCCAACGAGATCCAGGTCAGCTGCCTGCCCAAGGACCTACCCGATTACTTGGAAGTGGACATCTCCGAGGTCGAGCTGGGCACCACCCTGCACCTCTCCGACCTCCAGGTACCGGCCGGCGTGACCCTGGTCGACCTGACCCACGGCGAGGATCACGACAACGCCATCCTGAGCGTCACCAAGGCCAAGGTCCGCGGTGGCGATGCTGATGACGAAGCCGCCGAGGGCGAGGAAGGCGAGGAAGGCAAGCAGGGCGACGAGGAGTAATCCTCACCCCGTCCTTCCCACCGTCCGGGGGCCGTGCGCGGCACGGCCCCTTCCGGTTACGATCAAGCGCCCCGGCGCTTGATTTTTTTTGGAGGCAACCGCCATGAGTCAGGTCAGAGCGATCATCGGGCTGGGCAATCCCGGCGCCGACTATGAGGCCACCCGTCACAATGCCGGCGCCTGGCTGGTGGAGGCGGTCGCGCGTCGCGCCGGCGCAGAGCTGCGTCCCGACCGCAAGTTCCTGGGCCTCTATGCCCGGGGCCAGCTCGAGGGCCAGGACGTCCACCTGCTCAACCCGACGACCTTCATGAACCGCAGCGGTGGCGCCGTGGCGGCGCTCTGCCAGTTCTACAAGCTCGCCCCCGACGAGTTGCTGGTGGCCCACGACGAGCTCGACCTTGATCCCGGTACCGCCCGCTACAAGACCGGCGGCGGCCACGGTGGCCACAACGGGCTGCGCGACATCATCAGCGCCCTGGGCAACGACCGCGGTTTCCACCGCCTGCGCCTCGGCATCGGGCACCCGGGCGATGCGAAACAGGTCACTCACTACGTGCTGGGCCGCCCCGGCAAGACCGAACACGCCGCCATCGAGGAGGCCATCGACGAGTGCCTGGCCACCCTGCCCCAGGCGCTCTCCGGCGACTGGGCCCGCGCCATGAACCGGCTGCACAGCTTCAAGGGCGCCTGATTGCCAGTATCTGATGGCCGAGTGTCCGATGGCCCGCTTATCGGTAGAATGGCGCCATCGTCAATCGTTACTCCCGACCTCTCTTTCCAGGATGCTTCCATGGGTTTCAACTGCGGTATCGTCGGCCTGCCCAACGTCGGCAAGTCGACCCTCTTCAACGCCCTCACCAAGTCCGGCATCGATGCCGAGAACTTCCCCTTCTGCACCATCGAGCCCAACGTCGGCATCGTGCCGATGCCCGACCCGCGCCTCGATGCCCTGGCCGAGATCGTCAAGCCGCAAAAGGTGCTGCCCACCACCATGGAGTTCGTCGATATTGCCGGGCTGGTAGCGGGCGCCTCAAAGGGCGAGGGGCTCGGCAACAAGTTCCTGGCCAACATCCGCGAGACCCAGGCCATCGCCCACGTGGTGCGCTGCTTCGACAACGACAACGTCATTCATGTCGCCAACCAGGTGGACCCTCGGGCCGATATCGAGATCATCAACATGGAGCTGGCTCTGGCCGACCTGGACACCGTGGAGCGCGCCATCCAGCGCCTGGTGCGGGTCGCCAAGGGCGGCGACAAGGAGGCCATCGCCACCAAGGCGATCCTCGAGCGCATCCAGCCGCACGTGGCCGAGGGCCTGCCGCTGCGAAGCTTCGGCCTCGATGCTGACGACGAGAAGGCCCTCAAGGGCTTCGGCTTCCTGACCCTGAAGCCCACCATGTACATCGCCAACGTCAACGAGGACGGCTTCGAGGCCAACCCCTACCTGGACGTGGTGCGCGAGATCGCCGAGGCCGAGGGCGCCGTGGTGGTGCCGGTGTGCAACCAGCTCGAGGCGGAGATCGCCGAGCTGGACGATGAGGAGCGCGCCATGTTCCTCGACGAGATGGGCATGGAGGAGCCGGGGCTCGACCGGGTGATCCGCGCCGGCTACGCGCTGCTGGGCCTGCAGACCTACTTCACCGCCGGGGTGAAGGAGGTGCGTGCCTGGACCGTCAAGGTGGGCGCCACCGCCCCCGAGGCCGCCGGGGTGATTCACACCGACTTCCAGAAGGGCTTCATCCGCGCCGAAGTCATCGCCTATGACGATTTCGTAAGCCTGAGCGGCGAGCAGGGCGCCAAGGACGCCGGCAAGTGGCGCCTGGAGGGCAAGGAGTATATCGTTCAGGATGGTGACGTGATCCACTTCCGCTTCAACGTGTAGACAGAATCAGGAGGAGGGACGCCATGCGCAAGAAGATCGTCAGGAACGAGGCCGAATGGCGCCAGCAGCTGACCCCCGAGCAGTACCGGGTCACCCGTGAGCGGGGCACCGAACCGCCCTTCAGCGGCAACTACCGGGTCAGCGACGAGCACGGCATCTACCACTGCGTCTGCTGCAACGCCCCGTTGTTCGAGAACGAGCACAAGTTCGACGCCGGCTGCGGCTGGCCGAGCTTCGACCGCCCGCTGGGCGAGCACCACGTCGAGGAGCGACAGGACGGCTCCCTTGGGATGCAGCGCACCGAGGTGGTCTGCGCCCACTGCGAGGCCCACCTGGGTCACGTCTTCCCCGACGGTCCGCCGGACACCACCGGGTTGCGCTACTGCATCAACTCGGTGGCCATCGACTTTCACGCCGGGGAGTAGCACTCCGTCGAGTCGCCCACCGTCTGACCTGCCGCGGCCGCCCTTCTGGTAAGATGGGCGGCCGTTCTTTTGGCTGACTCAAGTGAGGCCCCCATGCTCGGCTGGTTTCCGGGACACATGAATAAGGCGAGGCGCCAGATCACCGAGGCGCTGCCGGAGGTCGACGTGGTGATCGAGGTGCTCGACGCCCGCCTGCCCTACTCCAGCGCCAACCCCATGCTCGCGTTGCTGACCCGCCACAAGCCGGTGCTCAAGCTGCTGTCGCGGGCCGACCTGGCCGATCCGGCGCGCACCGCCGAATGGGTGGCCTTCTTCGATGCCCAGCCCGACATGCGCGCCCTGGCCGTGACCACCACCAACGCCCGTGAGCTCAAGCGCATCCCCAGGCTGTGCCACGAGCTGGCCGGGGCCGTGCGCCCCGACCGCGACGTGCGGGTGATGATCATGGGCATCCCCAACGTCGGCAAGTCGACCCTGATCAACGGCCTGGCCGGCAGGAGCATCGCCAAGACCGGCAACGAGCCCGCGGTCACCAAGCGCCAGCAGAAGGTACGCATCGACGGGCGCGTGGCGCTGATCGACACCCCCGGCGTGCTGTGGCCCAAGATCGAGGATCAGGCCAGCGCCTACCGCCTGGCCGCCAGCGGCGCCATCCGGGATACCGCCATCGACTACGTGGATGTGGCCGTGGTCACCGCCGCCGAGCTGGCCCGCCGCTATCCCGAGGCGCTCACCGCGCGCTACAGGCTCAAGGCCCTGCCGAGCTACGCGGCCAACCCCGAGTCGGCGCGGGTCGAGGCCGACGGCCCGGCACGGGTCGACCTGCTGGCGATGGCCGGTTTCGACGGCCACGCGATACTGGCCGAGATCGCCTCCCGACGCGGCGGCCTGCGCCCCGGTGGCGAGGTCGACCTGCACCGCGGCGCCGAGGTGCTGCTCCACGAGCTGCGCGACGGCAAGCTCGGCCGCCTGACCCTGGAGACCCCGGCGGACATCCCGCCCGAGCCCATCCCGGGGCCAGAGTTGGAGCCGGCGCCCGCCGAGGATGACGCCGGCAGCGGCCACACCGCATAATCCCCCTTCGCCCGCCGCCCTGGACACTGGACACCGAACGACATGGACACCACCCCGATCCGGAAATCGCACAAGCTGCACAACGTCTGCTACGACATCCGCGGCCCGGTGCTCGACCACGCCAAGCGGCTGGAAGAAGAAGGCCAGCGGATCCTCAAGCTGAACATCGGCAACCCGGCCCCGTTCGGTTTCGAGGCCCCGGAGGAGATCCTCCAGGATGTGATGCGCAACCTGCCCACCGCCCAGGGCTACTGCGATTCCAAGGGGCTCTACTCGGCGCGCAAGGCGATCATGCAGGAGTGCCAGCGCAAGCACATACCCAATGTCGGCATCGAGGACATCTACATCGGCAACGGCGTCTCCGAGCTGATCGTCATGGCCATGCAGGCACTTCTCAACGACGGCGACGAGGTGCTGATCCCGGCCCCCGACTACCCGCTCTGGACCGCCGCCGCCAACCTCTCCGGCGGCCACGCCGTGCACTACCTGTGCGACGAGCAGGCCGACTGGGCGCCGGACATGGACGATATCCGTGCCAAGGTGACCGCCCACACCCGGGCCATCGTGATCATCAACCCCAACAACCCCACCGGCGCCGTTTACCCGCCGGCGGTGGTCCGCGAACTGCTGGAGATCGCCCGCCAGCACGATCTGGTGGTGTTCTCCGACGAGATCTACGACAAGATCCTCTATGATGACGTGGAGCACGTCTCCACCGGGGCCCTGGCCGGCGAGGACCAGCTGGTAGTGACCATGAACGGGCTCTCCAAGAGCTACCGTTGTGCCGGCTTCCGCTCCGGCTGGATGATCCTCTCGGGCCATATCGCCATGCAGCGAGCCGCCGACTTCATCCAGGGGCTGACCATGCTGGCCTCCATGCGCCTGTGCGCCAACGTGCCGGCCCAGCACGCCATCCAGACCGCGCTCGGCGGGTACCAGTCGATCAACGACCTGATCCTGCCCGGCGGGCGCCTGCTGGCCCAGCGTGACATCACCTTCGAGAGGCTCAACGCCATCCCCGGCGTCAGCTGCGTCAAGCCCAGGGGCGCGCTCTACGCTTTCCCGCGGCTCGATCCCAAGGTGTTCAACATCCAGGACGACCAGCAGCTGGTGCTCGATCTGCTGCTCCAGGAGAAGATCCTGCTGGTCCAGGGCACCGCCTTCAACTGGCCGGACCCGGACCACGTGCGCATCGTCACCCTGCCCTGGGCCGACCAGCTCGGCGACGCCCTGGATCGCTTCGCCCGCTTCCTGTCGCGCTATCGCCAATGATTCATCGCATCAATTCATCGCCGGGCCGGCGCAGCCTGTGCTTGAAACCCGCCCGCTCAGGCCGTATCTAAGTAAAAGCTTCTGAACGCCGCGCCACTGGCGCGGCACTTCTCCCAGCCCCCCCCCTGCTCGTGATAACCATCGGAGACCCCTCAACATGATGAGAATCCTGCTCTTCCTGGGCACCAACTTGGGCGTCATCCTCGTCGCCAGCATCACCCTGCGCCTGCTGGGCGTCGAGCCCTACCTGACTGCCCAGGGCATCAACTTCAACAGCCTGCTGATCTTCTGCTTCATCTTCGGCATGGCCGGCTCGATGATCTCGCTGTTCATCTCCAAGTGGATGGCCAAGCGCAGCACCGGCACCGTGATCATCGAGACGCCGAGCAATGCTACCGAGAAGTGGCTGCTCGACACCGTCGAGGAGCTTTCGCGCGACGCCGGCATCAAGACCCCGGAGGTTGGCATCTTCCCCGCCCAGCAGTCCAACGCCTTCGCCACCGGCTGGAACCGCAACGACGCCCTGGTGGCGGTCTCCGCGGGCCTGCTCAACCGCATGCGCCCCGAGGAAGTGCGCGCCGTGCTGGCCCACGAGATCGGCCACGTGGCCAACGGCGACATGGTGACCCTGGCGCTGATCCAGGGGGTGGTGAACACCTTCGTTATGTTCTTCGCCCGGGTGGTCGCCCACCTGGTCGACGGCTTCCTCAAGAGCCGCAGCGACGGCGCGGGGCTGGGCTTCATGGGCTACTTTGCGGTGGTGATCGTCGCCGAGATCGTCTTCGGCATCATCGCCTCGGCCATCGTCGCCTGGTTCTCGCGCTTCCGCGAGTACCGCGCCGACGCCGCCGGCGCCAGGCTCGCCGGCTCCGGCGCCATGATCAACGCCCTGGCCCGTCTCAAGGGCGAGACCGAGTTGCCCGACCAGATGCCGGACACCCTACGCGCCATGGCCATCACCAAGGGCCAGACCAAGTCGCTGATGGAGCGCCTGTTCGCCAGCCACCCGCCTCTGGACGACCGCATCCGCGCCCTCAAGGAAGCGGCCTACCGGCAGTAATCTTTTCCCCAGCCGAACCGCAGCGGGCCCGCCGATGGCGGGCCC
>NZ_JBPKAQ010000004.1:0-109992 GCF_051216275.1 Halomonas salsilacus | reverse complement strand
TGGCGGGCCCGCTTGCGTCTGGGCATCAAAGGGGCAAACGAAGTGAGTTCAGCCTCGGATTACGCGAAAACCCGCACCGCACAGCAGAGCGGCATTTTCGTCGCCAGCGTCCGTCAGGGCCACCTCCAGGGTAGCGAACTCGCGGCGCAGGGGGTACGCCCTGCGGCAGGCGTCGAAGCCTTTCGCCATGCCCTGCCGGCGGCTCTCGCGCAGCAGGCTATCGTGGTCGCGGCGCACGTCATGGACGGCGCGCAGGCAGAGCCTCAGCGCCTCTTCCCCGCCGAGACCCGGGCCCAGCGCGAGGCGGCGCAGGGGCGGGGCCGTCAGCAGCTCGTCGAGGCCCACCCGGGCGGGCAGCCCGTGTTCCCGACACAGTGCCCGGTAGATCATGTGGGTGCCGCGCCGCTTGCCGTCCAGGCTGTGGCCGGCGATATGCGGCGTCGCGATCTCGGTGAGATCGCGCAGGGCGCCGTCGATGGCAGGCTCGTGCTCCCAGACGTCGAGCACTGCGGAAATGTCCCCCTCCCCGGCCAGGCGCTGGCGCAGGGCGGCACCGTCCACGCAGTCGCCGCGGCCGGCGTTGAGCAGCACCGTGCCGGGCGCCAGCTCGGCGATGGCCTCGGCCCCCATCAGGTGATGGGTGGCATGGGGGCCCTCGCGCACCAGGGGGGTGTGCAGGCAGAGCACGTCGCATGCCTCGATCAGGGCATCGAGCCCTACGAAACCGGGCAGGGACTGCCCCGCAGCGCTTTCCGCCACGAGGCTCCCAGCCGCGACCCGGGGCGGGTCGCAGGCCAGGCAGTCGATGCCCATGGCGGCGAGGCGGCCCAGCAGGCGCCCGCCCACGTTGCCGGCGCCCACCACCCCCACTCGACGTTCGGCAAGCCGCCAGCCCTGGCGCTCGGCCAGGGTAGCGAGGCTGCCCAGCACGTAGTCCACCACCGCCTCGGCGTTGCAACCCGGGGCGCTGGCGAAGGCGATGCCGCGTTCCGCCAGCGCCGCGAGATCGACATGGTCGGTGCCGATGGTGCAGGTGCCGACGAAGCGCAGCCGATTGGCCTCGGCGATCAGCGCCGCGTCGACCCGGGTGATGGAGCGCACCACCAGGGCATCGACGTCGCGCAGCGCCGCGGCATCGATCTGGCGTCCGGGCAGACGCACCATCTCGCCCAGGGCACCGAAACAGGACTCGGCGGCGGGCACATCGGCATCCACAAGGATTCGCATGGTCTCTTGTTCCCGTTTCTCAGGCGATTACAATACCCACCAACCTACCACTCCCCCGCCAACGCGGAGAGACGCTGTACGCCAGGAGCCTTGATGATCGTCCGCTGGGAAACCGACCATGACTATGTGCTGGTACACATCCACCAGGACATGTTCGGCGACTGGATCTTCAGCCGCGCCTGGGGACAGATCGGCACCCAGTTCGGGGGCCTTAAGCACCAGCTGGCGGACGACCATGATCAGGCGCTGATGTGGCTAGGCGACGAGGCCACCATCCAGGCCTCCCGGGGATTTCGCAAAGTAATGGAGGTGGAAGACAACAGCCCTCAGGGCCGCCAGGCGGTCAGCCAGCTGTCGCTGCTGGACGCCATCTAGACGCTGTCTCGGGCTCAGTTCAGGTTCAGATTCAGATTCAGATTCGGACCGGATTATCCCAGGTAGCGGCGCCCGCCACGCCTCTGCGCCCCGCGCACCTCGCGGGGCGCCTCCTCGCCCTCCCACTGGCGGCGCAGCGCCTCCCAGGCCTCTTCGTCCAGCCACTCCCGCTCGGCCAGCCAGGCCACCAGCCGCGACGCCTCGAAGCCGCGATCCAGCTCGTGGCCTTCGCCGTCGGCCAGCACCGGGATGCGCACCCCGTAGCGCGCCATGAGGGCCTGGTCCTCGCTGATCTCGACCCGATCGAGTGCCACCGGCTCGCGACAGAGCAGGCCCAGCAGGCCTTCGAGCTGGCTGCACAGGTGGCAGCCCAGGGTGGTGTAGAGCGTCAGCGGGATCATGACGCATCTCCTCCGGTCTCCCGATGCCGAATCAGGAAGACATGGTGAAGATCCGGGTTCCTGGTGAAATCCGGGTCGAAGCTCTTCGCCGAGACCTCCTCCACCGCGAAATGCTCGGCCAGGTCGGCGTCCAGCTTGAAGCGGCGCTGGTTGTTGGAGAACACCAGGGTGCCGCCGCTTGCCAGACGCGCCATCGCCAAACGAACCAGGCGCCCGTGGTCGCGCTGCACGTCGAGGGTCCCCGCCATCTTCTTGGAGTTGGAGAAGGTGGGCGGGTCCATGAAGATCAGGTCGAACTCGGCCCCGGCCGTCTGAAGCCAGCGCAGGCAGTCGTCGCGCACCACCTGGTGACGGCTGGGGTCGAGGCCGTTGAGGGCGAAGTTGTCCCGCGCCCACTCCAGGTAGGTATTGGAGAGATCCACGCTGACGCTATCGCTGGCACCGGTGTCCTCCCCGGCGACGCGGGGCCCCAGCGCCGCCTGCACGGTGGCGGTGGCGGTGTAGCAGAAGAGGTTGAGGAAGCGCTTGCCCGGCGCCATCTCGCCCAGCATCCGGCGCACCGGGCGGTGGTCCAGGAACAGGCCGGTGTCCAGGTAGTCACGCAGGTTGACCCACAGCCGGGCGCGCCCCTCCCGCACCTCGAAGCGCTCGCCGCTGGCGCCCTGTTTCTGGTACTGGGCGCTACCGCTCTGGCGCTCGCGACGCTTGACCACCACCCGCGTCGGGTCGACCTCGAGCACCTCGGGAATCACCGCCAGCGCCTCGAAGAGGCGCTTCTGGGCCTGGCCGGCATCGATGGTGCGGGGGGCGGCATACTCCTGCACGTGGACCCGCTCGCCGTATACGTCCACCGCCAGGGCGTATTCCGGCATGTCGGCGTCATAGAGCCGATAGCAGCTTTCGCCGCTCTGCTTGAGCCATTTCTTCAGGCGCTTGCGGTTCTTCTCCAGACGGTTGGCGAACATCTGTGCCCCCTCGGAGCGGCGAGGGGCGGCGGGCTCCCGGCGGGCATCCCCATCGACCTCGGGCACCTCCATCAGCAGCAGCTTTGCCTCCAGGGGGCCGTTGCGCAGGGCATACTGCCTGTGGGCGCGCAGGCCGATACGGTGGCCGAGGTCCGGATTGCCGGTGAAGACCGCCAGCCGCCAGCCGGGGAAGGCCGCGCGCACCCGCTCCCCCAGCCGCGCATAGAGGCCGACCAGTTCCGGCAGCTCGCCGAGCCGTTCGCCGTAGGGCGGATTGGTGATCACCAGGCCAGTTTCCTCTAAGGCCAGCCCCTCGGGGCGCGACAGCTCGGCCAGGCCCCCGCCGGTGAGCGTGATCAGTGACGGTATGCCGGCGCGCATGGCGTTGGCCTTGGCCGCGGCGAGCGCCGCGGGGCTCTGATCGATGCCGTGGAAGCGCGATCGGCAGCGCTTTCGGCCGATGCTCGCCCGCGCCTCGGCCTCGCGTTTCACTTCGTGCCAGGTCGACTCGTCGTGGCCCGCCCAGCCGTGGAAGCCGAAGCGCTCCCGGGCCAGCCCCGGGGCCACGTCGGCGGCCATCATCGCCGCCTCGATCAGCAGGGTGCCGGCGCCGCACAACGGGTCCACCAGCGGCGACCCCTTCCGGGCAAGGGCCGGCCAGCCGGCGCGCACCAGCAGTGCCGCGGCCAGGTTCTCCTTGAGCGGCGCATGGCCCACGTCGCGACGATAGCCGCGGCGGTGCAGGCTGTCGCCGGAGAGGTCAACGCCGATGATCAAACGCCCGCGGTGCAAATGGGCGTAGAGGCGCAGGTCGGGCGACGCCAGGTCGATGTCGGGGCGCGGCAGTCCCGCGGCCTGCAAGCGATCGACCACCCCATCCTTGACCGTCTGGGCGCCGAAGCGGGTGTGGCGGATCGCCTCGGAACGGCCATGGAAATCCACCGCCAGCGTCGCTCCCGCAGCCAGGTGCCGCGACCAGTCAATGGCGGCCACGGCGGCGCGCAGCTGCTCGGGGGTCTCGATGCCCTCGTCGCGGGCCACGCA
This sequence comes from Halomonas salsilacus, assembly GCF_051216275.1. NCBI lineage: Bacteria > Pseudomonadati > Pseudomonadota > Gammaproteobacteria > Oceanospirillales > Halomonadaceae > Halomonas > Halomonas salsilacus. Next base: position 105,980 of record NZ_JBPKAQ010000004.1, on the reverse strand, counting down.
GAGCACCATCCGGTTGGCCAGCCGCGACCACAGGCAGGCACGGTAGGCGCCGGCCAGATCGGCCTTGAGGTTCACCCCACCCACCGTGGTCTTGCCGGGCTCGGCGCCCAGGGCAGCGAGTTCTTCGGCGAGCAGCAGTTCCAGCCCCTGGGGGCAGGTGGCCAGGAGATCCAGCGTGGCGTCGTGTCGTGGGGATGTCATCGCGTCGATACCGCTTGGCAGATTCTTGGGGCTCACCGTGTCAGACCGGTGAACGGGTTGTTACAAATCGGGGGTCGACAAGCCCGATCGAAGTGGGCTATCAATACCCAAGTAGCTACTGAAACACGCATGCGTTTCCTGTCATCGGGCTCGATATTCAACTGAAGAGCCCGTGGCATGTTAGGTATGGCCCGAGCCTTGTGTTCGAGCCTGCTAGATCGATACCTTATCAAGAGGTAGTCCAATGAAACGACAGAAACGTGATCGCTTCCAGCGTGCCTATGTTCATGGCTACAAGGCAGGTATTTCGGGTCGCTCTCGCGATGACTGTCCGAGCCAGGACGTCAATCTTCGCGAATACTGGATGAGCGGTTGGCGTGAAGGTCGCGGGGATCAATGGTCCGGTATGACGGGTGTCTCCGGTATCCACAAGAACCCCATGGTGATGTGAGCTCCTCCCTTTTCAGGTTCACACCCACTTTAATTTTAATACATTCTTGATCCGATAGAGCCCGTGGCAATCACCACGGGCTTCTTGCATGTCTCGCCCTATCACCGCACGACGGTCTGTGCCTTCAGGGCCCGAGTGCACTCGCCCACCAGCGCCGGGCCGCGATAGATGAAGCCCGAATAGAGCTGCACCAGGTCGGCGCCGGCCTCGCGCTTGGCGAGCGCCGTCGCGCCGCTGTCGATACCGCCCACGCCGATGATCGGCATCTCGGGCAGCTGGCGGCGCAGTTCGCGGACCACCGCGTTGGAGGCCTCGAACAGCGGGCGGCCGGACAGCCCGCCGGCCTCCTCTGCGTTGGGCAGGCCCGCCACCGCCTCACGGGAGACCGTGGTGTTGGTGGCGATCACCGCGTCGATGCCGTTGCTGGCCAGGCAGTGTGCCACCAGACCGACCTCCCCAGCGTCCATGTCCGGGGCGATCTTCACCGCCAGCGGCACCCGACGGCCGCTGTCGCGGTCGAGACGACTCCCCTCCTCGCGCAGCGCCGAGAGCAGCCCATCGAGCTGCTCGCCGAACTGCAGGTTGCGAAGCCCCGGGGTGTTGGGCGAGGAGATGTTCACGGTGATGTAGTGGGCATGGGCGTGCACCTTGCCGAGACAGGCGAGGTAGTCGTCCACCGCCTTCTCCACCGGGGTGGTCAGGTTCTTGCCGATGTTGATGCCGATCACGCCATCGAAGCGGCTCGCGTTGACCCTCTCGACCAGGTGGTCAACCCCGGCGTTGTTGAAGCCCATGCGGTTGATGATGCCGCCGACCTCGGGCAGCCGGAACATCCGTGGGCGCGGATTGCCCGGCTGGGGCTGCGGGGTCACGGTACCCACCTCCACGAAGCCGAAGCCCAGCGCTCCCAGGGCGTCGAGGTGATCGGCGTTCTTGTCGAGCCCGGCGGCCAGGCCTACCCGGTTGGGAAAGCGCAGCCCCATGAGCTCCACCGGATCCTCCACGCGCCCGCCCCCCAGGCGCCCCGCCAGGCCCAGATGGCCGGCCAGGTCGAGCCCCTTGAGCGCGACGCCGTGGGCGGTCTCGGCATCGAGACGAAAGAGGAGCGAACGGGCAAGCGAATACATGGCATCTCCGGAAGTGGCGGTCGCGGGCGGCGCAGAGTATAACAGCGCCTCAGCCCCGACACGACGCCGCCCCACCGCCAGGGAGACCCAGATGGCCGAGACCACCGAAACCATGGAGGACCGCCTGTCGCGGATCCACCGCGCCATGGGCGAAGAGCGGCTGGACGCCGTCGATGCCGTCATCGCCGATCTGGAGCCCGCCGAGATCGCCCTGCTGCTGGAGTCGCTGCCGCCGGCGGCCCGGGTCCGGCTGTGGCAGCGCGTGCCCGCCGAGGTCGACGGCGAGGTGCTGCTGCACGTCCACGACGAGGTGCGTGGCACCCTGCTCGAGGACATGGACCACGAGGAGATCGTGGCCGCCGCCGCCGCCCTGGACACCACCGACCTGGCGGAGATCTTCGAGGACCTCCCCCAGCAGGTCGCCGAGGACATGCTGCGCTCCATGGACGCCCTGCAGCGTACGCGTCTCGAGGAGACGCTGGCCTTCAACGAGGACAGCGCCGGGCGCCTGATGCGGCTGGATACCATCGCGGTGCGAGCCGACGTCAGCCTGGAAACGGTGGCACGCTTCCTGCGCTGGAAGGAGTCCGTGCCGGACAACACCCATCAGCTGATGGTGGTGGACCGGGACGCCCGCTTCGTCGGCGTGCTGCCCATCGCCCGTCTGGTCAGCCACGACCCGGAGATGGCGGTGGCCGACCTGATGGATCGTGAGGTCGACAGCATCCGGGTCGACATGAAGTCCCGGGACGTGGCCACGCTGTTCCAGACCCACGACCTGGTCTCCGCGCCGGTGGTAGACGAGTTCGGCCTGCTGCTCGGACGCATCGTCATCGACGACATCGTCGACGTCATCCGCGAAGATTCCGAGCAGGCGCTGATGAACATGGCCGGCCTGGACGAGGAGGAGGACCTGTTCGCCCCGATCTTTTCCAGCGCCAAGCGACGCGCGGTGTGGCTGGGCATCAACCTGGTCACCGCCTTCCTGGCGGCCTGGGTGATCGGTCGCTTCGAGGACGCCCTGGACAAGATCGTCGCCCTGGCGGTGCTGATGCCCATCGTGGCCAGCATGGGCGGCATCGCCGGGAGCCAGACCCTGACACTTGCCATCCGCGGCATGGCGCTGGGGCAGATAAGCCGCACCAACAGCAGCTGGCTGCTGCGCAAGGAGGTGGGGATCGCCGCGCTCAACGGGGTGGTCTGGTCGCTGGTGGTGGCGGTGCTGGCGGTGGTGTGGTTCGGCAACGTGGCCATCGGTGCCATCATCGCCGGCGCCCTGGTAATCAACATGCTGGCCGCCGGCATCGCCGGCATTGTCATCCCACTGCTGCTCAAGCGCGCCGGTATCGACCCGGCACTGTCGGGGTCGGTGGTGCTGACCACCGTCACCGACGTGGTCGGCTTCATGGCCTTCCTGGGCATGGCCACTTTCTTCCTGCTGTGAGCCCCTGCCCGACCTGACCCGCCGGCGACGATCCGTTCGAAAGGACGAACCCCGCCGATTGGCGGGGTTCGTCGTTTCGGAAGGCCACGGGCGGGATCAGATCTCCTGGCTGCTCTCCGCCAGGTCCACCAGCTCTCGCACGGCTACGGCAAACTGCGGGAAGCCGCCCTGGACACCGCTGCCCACCTGCTCGAGCAGCTTGCACCAGCGGCTGTGCATGCCGGCGTGCAGCTCCAGCCACTGGTTGACGCGCTCGCCGGCCTCGCGGGCGCCGCCCTCCATGCGCAGCACGCTGACGGTAAGCGCCAGCTGCTGGCGGTCGACATCGTCGCGGAAGGTGTCGCGGGCCTGGGCCTGCCAGCTGTCGCGCACCTTGAGCGCGGTGATCTCACCGATCAGCCACGGCAGCTCCAGCCGGTCGCCGATCTCGTAGTAAACCTCGGACACCCGCTGGGGCTTCTCGTTGGCCTGACGAGCCGCCTGGATGATACCGAGCCCCGCATAGAGGCTGGCGGCCGCTGCGGAGGCACCGGCCAGTGCCTCGGGCACGCCGGCCTCGATCAGCTCGCCGCGACGAGCCTCCCAGGCCTCGAGCTCCTCGCCGCGCAGGCGCTTGCCGATGCCCTCCTGGATCTGGACCAGGCGCGGGGCGAAGTACTCGATGGTGTCGCGGGTATCCATCCCCACCCGGGCACGCAGGAACCAGCGAGTCGCGCGGCGGATCAGGCGCATCAGGTCGAGCATCATGCCGTACTGCACGGCGCTCGGCACCCGATTGTCCAGCGCCTCGATCTGGTGCCACAGGGTGCCAAGCTGGAACACCTCTCGCGCGATCACGTAAGCCCGGGCGATCTCGGCGCGGCCCGCGCCAGTGGCGTCGATCAGCCGACGCACGAAGACGACCCCCATGTGGTCGACCAGGTCGTTGGCCACCTGGGTGGCGACGATCTCGCGCTTGAGGCGGTGCTCATATATCTCGTCGCGGTAGCGCTCCACCAGCACCCCCGGGAAGATCCGCTCCACGTGGCGCTCCATGACCGGATCATCGGGCACCTCGGAGGCGATCAGGTCGCCCTTGAGCACGCTCTTGGCATAGGAGATCAGCACCGAGAGCTCCGGCAGCAGCATGCCCTGCTGGTTGGCGGCTCGCTCCTCGAGGACCTCGTCGACCGGCAGGAACTCCAGTTCCCGGTCGAGCTGCCCGGCGGCCTCCAGCTCGCTGATGAAGCGGCGGAAGGGACCGATCCCTCCCCGCGAGAGAATCTCGGCCAGGTCCAGCGCCTGGGTTTGACGGTAGTTGCCGATCAGCACCAGCTCGGAGATTTCGTCGGTCATCTCGGCAAGCAGCCGATTGCGCTGCTTGTCGGTCATGTCGCCGCGCTTGACCACCTCGTCGATGAGGATCTTGATATTGACCTCATGGTCGGAGCAGTTGACCCCGCCAGCGTTGTCGATGAAGTCGGTATTGACCCGCACGCCCCGGGCCGCTGCCTCCATGCGGCCCCGCTGGGTGAAGCCGAGGTTGCCGCCCTCGCCCACCACCCGGCAGTTGAGCTCGCGGCCGTCGATGCGCAGGGCGTCGTTGGCCTTGTCGCCCACCTGGGCGTCGCTCTCCTCGCTGCCCTTGACGTAGGTGCCGATACCGCCGTTCCAGATCAGGTCGACCTTAGACTTGAGCATGGCGCGAATCAGCTCATTGGGGGAGAGCTTGCTCTCTTCGATCCCGAAGGCGCTCTTCATCTGCGCCGAGATCGGAATCGACTTGGCGCTGCGCTTGAACACCCCGCCACCCTCGGAGATCAGGCCTCTGTCGAAGTCCTCCCAGCTGGAACGCGGCATTTCGAACAGGCGCTGCCGCTCGGCGAAGGTGGCGGCGGCATCCGGCGTGGGGTCGACGAAGATGTGCAGGTGGTTGAAGGCCCCCACCAGGCGGATCCTGTCGGAGAGCAGCATGCCGTTGCCGAAGACGTCACCGCCCATGTCGCCGATGCCCACGACGCTGAACTCGTCCTCCTGGGTGTTCACGCCCAGGTTGCGGAAGTGGCGCTTGACCGACTCCCAGGCCCCCTTGGCGGTGATGCCCATCTTCTTGTGGTCGTAGCCGTTGGCGCCACCGGAGGCGAAGGCATCACCCAGCCAGTGGCCGTACTCGGCGGAGATCTCGTTGGCGATATCGGAGAAGGTGGCGGTGCCCTTGTCCGCCGCCACCACCAGGTAGGGGTCGTCCTCGTCGTGACGCACCACCGCTCGCGGCGGGACCACCTCGCCGCCCTTGAGGTTGTCGGTGACGTCGAGCAGCGCGCGAATGAAGGTCTTGTAGCACTCGATCCCCTCGCGCTGGAAGGCCTCGCGGTCGCCCTCGGGCAGGCGCTTGCAGACGAAGCCACCCTTGGCGCCCACCGGCACGATCACCGCATTCTTGACCTGCTGGGCCTTGACCAGGCCCAGCACCTCGGTGCGGTAGTCCTCCTGGCGGTCGGACCAGCGCAGGCCGCCGCGGGCCACCTTGCCACCGCGCAGGTGAACGCCCTCGAACCGCGGCGAAGAGACGAAGATCTCGAAGACCGGCCTCGGCTTGGGCATGCCGGTGACCTTCGACGGATCCAGCTTGAAGGACATGTAGTCCTTGGGCTGGCCATCCTCGCGGGTCTGGTAGTAGTTGGTACGCAGGGTGGCCTGGATCAGCTCCACGTAGCGGCGCAGCAATTGATCGTCGTTGAGGCTGGCCACGTCGTCGAGCAGGCGCTGGATGCGATCGAGGCACGCCGCCACCTCGCCCTCGGCGGGGTGCTCCTCGGGATCGAAGCGCAGCTCGAACAGGGTCACCAACTCGCGGGTGATCTCCGGCTGGCTGGTGAGGGTATTGGCCATGTACTCCTGGGACACGCCGAAGCGGATCTGCTTCAGGTAGCGCGCATAGGCACGCAGCATGGCCACCTCGCGCCAGGTCAGGTTGGCGCCGATGATCAACCGGTTGAAGCCGTCGTTGTCCGCCTCCCCGGCCCAGATGCGCTGAAACGCCTCGATGAAGGGCTCGCGCATCTCCTGCAGGTTCACCTCGACGCTGGTGTGGTGCTCCAGGTCGAAGTCGTGGATCCAGTAATTGGCATCGGTGGCCTCGATCTCGTAGGGGCGCTCGCCGATCACCCGCAGGCCGAGGTTCTCCATCATCGGCAGCACGTCGGAGAGCGGGATCGGCTTGTCGCGGTGGAACAGCTTGAGGTTGACGCCGCTGCCCTCCTCCTCCACCAGCCGGTAGAGCGACAACGAGAGCGGCGCGCCCTCGTCCAGCTCGCCGATATGCTGCAGGTCATAGACCGCCATGCGGGCGTTGAAGTCGTCACGGTAGCTGGCGGGGAAGGAATCGCGGAACCGATCCATCAGGCGATTGGCCTGCTCCTCGCCGAAGCCCTCGATGCTGGCGCCCTGCAGATCATCACGCCAGTTGCGGGCCAACTGGCCCACCTTGGCCTCGAGCCGCCTGACGTCATACGCCACGGGGCGGTCGCCCTGGAAGCGCAGGATGAACTGGATGCGCGCCAGCACCGACTCGGAGAGGTAGGTATTGAAATCACCGAAGGTGGCATCGAGCTCCTCGCAGAGCAGGTTCTGGATGCGCACGCGCAACTCGGTGGAGAAGACGTCCCGCGGGATGTAGGCCAGGCAGGAGTAGAAACGCCCGGGGCGGTCTTCGCGGATGAACAGCCGCACCCGCCGGCGCTCGCGGATGCTGAGGATCCCCAGCGCGGTCTCGGCGAGCTCCTGGGTATCGATCTGGAAGAGGTCGTCGCGGGGATAGACCTCGAGGATCTGCAACAGCTGCTTGCCGTTGTGGCCCTTGGGATTGAAGCCGGCGATCTCCATCACGGTCTTGAGCTTGCGGCGCAGGATCGGCACGTTGCGCGGTGACTCGTTGTAGACGGTGGCGGTGAACAGGCCCAGGAAGCGATGCTCGCCGATCAGGTTGCCCTGTTGGTCATAGCGGTCGATGGAGATGTAGTCGGGGTAGGTCGGGCGGTGCACCCGGGCGTGGTGGGCGCTCTTGGCGAATGACAGCAGCTCAGGCACCAGCACGAACTCGCCGTTCTCGACGCCGAGCTCGGTGCGAATGCGCTCGCGATAGCGCGGCTGGTCGAGCCGGAAGACCCCCAGTTCGCTGCCCTTGGCCTTGGCGAGCTCCTGCTTGCCCCCCTTCTCGGCGACCTCATAGGCGTCGTAGCCCAGGAAGGTGAAGTTGTCATGCAGCAGCCACTCGAGGAAGTCGATGGCCTCCTGGTGGTCCCCGGGGTCGGTCTGGGGCGGGCAGCCGGCGCGCAGCCCCTCCAGGGCGAGACTGACCTGTTCGCGCATCGGTTCGAAGTCGGTCACCGCGGTGCGCACGTCCACCAGCACCTCATGCAAGCTGGTCTGCAGCTCCGCCAGGATTCTCGGATCGGAGTGGCGATCGATCTCGATCACGATCAGGGATTCACGACCGCTCGAGGCGTCGGGATCGCGGGGCGAGGCGACTCGCTTCAGCCGATCCTGGCCGTCGCGTTCCGTCGCGAGCACGGCATTGTGGATGGCGTGCACGGTGATGCCGCGACGATTGAGCTCGATGCGGACCGAATCCACCAGGAAGGGCATATCCTCGTGTAGCACCGCCACGAAGGTGTGGGGCGACTGCCAGCCGTGCTCCTCGAAATCCGGGTTGAAGACGCGCACCTTGGGGTGGGTCGGATCGAACTCCTGCAGGAAGTGCCAGACCGACAGCGTCGCCCCGTAGAGGTCGTCGAGGCGTCGATCCTCGAGGTCATCGAAGGGCACCGTGGAGTAAAAATAACGGGCGAAGGCCTCCACCCCCGCCGCCTTCCTGTCATCCAGCCGCGCGCTCAATCGCTCGGAGAGTTGCTTGAGAAAGTCCTGTCTGGCGTCTTTGTTCGCAACATGCTGCATCCATCACCTCGTGACCTGGGCCGCGGCTGCGACCGGGAAGTGTTCACCATGGCGTCCACTAAGGACGCCCAGCGGTCAGCTTACGTGACTCTCCGGTCCCCCCGCACCTCGGATGACAGGATGCTCATGGAGCATGTCGGTTGGGCATCGCCACTTGACACCCTTCGACAGGCATCGCGCTCAGTCGCGGCGTTCCAGCAGCACACCGCATTCGCAGTGGTGGGTCCAGGGAAACTGGTCGAACAGGGCGAAACGCGTGATCGCGTGGGTCTCGCCGAGAATCGCCAGATTGTCCGCCAGCGTATCCGGATTACATGAAATATAGACGATGCGGGAATAGTCGCCGAGCTGGCGGCAGCTCGCCTCGTCCAGTCCGGCCCGCGGCGGATCCACCAGCACAGTGGAGAAGTCATAGTCGTCCAGTGCCCACTCGGCGACCCGGCGGCCGCCCTTCTCGCCCTTGAGCGCCGCGGCGAACTCCTCGGCGGACATGCGCCCCACGGTGACATTGTCGATGCCGTTGGCGACCAGGTTATTGCGGGCGCTGGCCACCGAGGTGCGCGAGTTCTCGGTGGCGAGCACGCGGCGGAAGTTCTCGGCCAGCGCCACGGTGAAGTTGCCGTTGCCGCAATAGAGCTCCACCAGGTCGCCGGCCTGACTGCCCCGGGTCACGTCCCGCGCCCAGGCCAGCATGGACCGGCAGATCTCGGCGTTGGGCTGGGTAAAGCTGTTCTCCACCTGCTGATAGACGAACTCGCGCCCCTCGACCGCCAGACGCTCCCAAACGTGGTCGCGCTCCAGCACCAGGCGCTGCTTGCGGGCGCGGCCGATGATCATCACGCCCAGCGCCTCCTGCAGGCGGCGCGCCTCGTCCTCCCACTGTTCGTCGAGCTGGCGGTGGTAGACGAGGGTCACCAGCGCCTCCCCCGCGAGGGTGGTGAGGAACTCGACCTGGAAGAGCTTGCGGCGCAGCAGGGGCACGTCGCGGATGGCGTCGAGCAGCGCCGGCATCAGCGCGTTGATCCGCCGACTGGCCACCGGGTAGTCGTCGAGGCGGATCACCGTCTTCTTGCTGGGGGCCTCGGGGTCCACCTCGGACTCCTGCATGTCGAACATGGCATAGAAGAGATCGTCGCCCTCGTGCCAGAGCCGGAACTCGCAGCGCTGACGGTAGTGGCTCGGCGGCGAGGGGTAGACCTCGAGCGGTGGCGGCGAAAAGCGCGCAAAGTCGTGGGTGATGCGCTCGCGCTTGGCCTCGAGCTGCTGGTCATAGCGGGCGGGATCGACGACGGGAATGGCCAAGAAGCCTCCTTCGATAAGGGACAGGAAACGGGTGGGTAGAGAGGCATTCAGTCCAACGCCAGCAGCTTCGGCGGGGCAAAGTCGAAGCGGGCCAGGCCGGCGGTCAGCCGGGAATCCAGGGCAGTGACCAGACTCTCCCCCGGGCCATGCCGAGGGGCCACGCCACTGACCACCCGGGCAGTGCGCCGGGCAATCGCCTCGCTGGAGTCGATCCAATGGATCTCGCGCGGGGCGGCGGCGGCCAAGAAGTCGCGCAACAGCGGAAAGTGGGTGCAGCCCAGCACCACGGTATCCAGTGCGGGATCCTCCCACAGCGGAGCGAGTGCCTGGCGGATCACCTCGAGGTCCGGGGCGTCTCCGGTCAGCCAGCCTTCCGCCACGCGCACCAGGGCATCGGCGGCGACGCGGGTCACGCGACACTCGGCAGCGTAGGCCTCGATCAGGCCCAGGGTATAGGGACGCGACACCGTGGCGCTGGTCGCCAACAGCCCGAAATGGCCGCTGCGCGACGCGGCCGCGGCGGGCTTGATGGCCGGCACGGTGCCGACCACGGGGATCGACAGCCGGTCGCGCAGGGCATCCAGCGCCAGGGTGCTGGCGGTGTTGCAGGCCACCACCAGAGTCACACAACGGCTGGCCGCGACGGCGGCCTCGCACACCCGCAGGATGCGTGCCACCAGCCAGTCATCCTCGCGCAACCCGTAAGGCAGCATGGCATTGTCGCAGGCATAGGCGAGTGCCGCCCCCGGCAGTTGGCCGCGCAGGGCCGCCACCACGGAGAGCCCGCCCACCCCGGAGTCGAAAACCAGAATCGGCCCGTCATTCATTGCCAACGCCTGCCAGCGCCGAGCAGGGGGTGGCGCTCCGGGCAGCGGGGGGTCATCAACGAAGAGTTGGGGCTTGGCATCGCGAGGCACCGACTGGAAATTGGCGGCATTCTACCCCAGTCGGCGCCCCCTGGCAGCCCGGTGCAGGCAGGCGGGTCAGACGGGGAGCGGCGCCTCGCGCAACTCGGCATAGAGCTCGGGATAGGCCTCCTGGAGACGCTCCAGCTCGGCGGTGGCCCCTTCGGGCAGCGCCTGGGCGAGGCGATCCAGGTCGTCGTCGTTGAAGTGCCCGCGAATCAACGGGAAGAGCAGTTCTCGCTCATCGCGCAGATAGGCACGGTGGGCATCCAGATAGGCCTTGAGGTCGTCGGCGAAGCGATCCATGGGGATCACCGCATCCATCAGGATCATGTCGATATCGCCCGACAACCGCATCAGACGCGCCTTGACCGCCTTGTAGTCGGATGACAGGCGCCCGGTCACCTCGGCGCTCTCGGGGGCGACCTCCTTCAGCCGTTCACTCAACAGCCGTTCCAGGGGCAGGGTGAACCCTTCCATGTAGGCCAGGATGTAGTCGACCACCTCACGCACCAGCTGGAAGTTGGGTCGCTCGCCCGCAGCCAAGGTCTTCTGCTTCAGCTGCAGAACGTGCAACATGCGCGCCATGTTGGCATGATCCAGACGCAGTTGGGTCAGCATGGGCATGTCGGGCCCTCCTGTGTAGTGACATGGGTACGATGACGTGGAGAGAAGGCACACACTCCATTGGATGCGCCATTGAGGACGAGGTTCATCGCCTGCCTGGTCAGCGATGAATCCACTCCAATCTAGCAGCCAGGCCCCGTCCCTGCCTCTGCCCGAGATCAACGTAAGGAGCTTGCCATGGACCTCTTCGCCGACGAGAGCGAGCAAAGCGCCCCCCTGGCCTGGCGCATGCGGCCCCGCACCCTGGCCGACTACGTGGGCCAGCAGGCGCTGGTGGGGCCGGGCAAGCCGCTGGCGCGCATGGTCGAGACAGGCGTGGTGCGTTCGATGATTCTGTGGGGCCCTCCGGGCACCGGCAAGACCACCCTGGCGGAAATCCTGGCCGCCGAGTCCGGCGCCGAACTCGAGCACCTCTCGGCAGTGATGGCCGGCGTCAAGGAGATCCGCGCCGCAGTGGAACGGGCCCGGGCCCGCCAGCAGGCCACCCTGCTGTTTCTCGACGAGATCCACCGCCTCAACAAGAGTCAGCAGGATGCCCTACTGCCCCACGTGGAGTCTGGGTTGCTGACGCTGATCGGCGCCACCACCGAGAATCCTTCCTTCGAGGTCAACTCGGCGCTGCTCTCGCGCGCCCGGGTCCATGTGCTGACGTCGCTTTCCGAGGCGGACCTGGTGGAGGTGCTCAGGCGTGCCCTGTCGGACGAGCCACGCGGACTGGGTGCGCGGCGCCTCCGGATGGACGACGAGATCCTCGCCCTGCTGGCTCGAGCCGCCGCCGGCGATGCTCGCCGGGCGCTGGGCCTGCTGGAGACGGCCTGCGACTTCGCCGAGTCCGACGACCAGGGCGGCGAGGTACTGCGCCGCGAGGCCCTGGCGGACGTTCTGGGCCACCAGGCAAGCGCCTTCGACAAGCAGGGCGACCACTACTACGACCTGCTCTCGGCGATCCACAAGTCGGTGCGCTCCTCGCGCCCGGATGCCGCGCTGCTCTACATCGCCCGCTTCATGCAGGGCGGCGGCGACCCGCTGGACGTGGTCCGCCGCCTGGCGGCCATCGCCTCGGAGGACGTGGGCAACGCCGACCCACGATCCCTGCCGCTGGTGATGGCCGCCTGGGACGCCTACCTGCGCCTGGGCGACTACGAAGGCCAGCGCGCCATCGCCCACGCCGCTATCCACCTGGCGGTGGCGCCCAAGAGCAACGCCATCGACCAGGCCTGGAAGCAGGCCAAGGCCTTCGCGGCGAGCCAACCGCGGCTCGAGGTGCCCGGCTACCTGCGCAACGCCCCGACCAAACTGATGGAAGCCCTTGGCCACGGCCAGGGCTATCGCTATGCCCACCACGAGCCCCATGGTTACCCCGCCGGCAGCGCCCACGACTGCTGGCCGGAGGAGACGCCCCGGGAGCCCTTCTACCGGCCGACCGAGCAGGGCCAGGAGAAGCGCTACGCCGGGCTCATGGCCTGGCGAGAGGCGCTGGACGCCGAGGCAGACAACGGCGCCTAGCGCCAAGTTGCAAGCTGCAAACCCGAAGCATGAACCGATGGTCTATATGACAAGAAACCCCACAGGCACTGTGCCTGCGGGGTTTCTTAAGTCGTGCTACTTGTCACTTGCTGCTGGCCGAAGGCCCTAGTGCGTATCGCGAATCACGTCGGTGCCGTCCGGGAGCTCGAAGGCGAAACGGCTATTGTCGATGGCGTGGTTCCTCTGCGCGTCGCGAAACTCTATGGCGGTGTGCTGGCCAGTGCTGTCGATCATCTGCAGGGTGGCCAGTAGCTCGCCCCGGAAGGTCATCTTCAGCTCCTCGAAGAGGGTATCGGCCGACTTCGGCACCAAGGTGAAGGTCTCGGCGCTGCCCTGCTGCTGGCGGGTCACGTCATAGCTGTCGATCAGGTCGCTGGCGCTGCCGGAGAGCAGCAGGGCCGGGGTGTGAGTGACGCGATGATCCAGGGCCTGGATGGTGGCCTGCTCCAGATCCGGGTCATGCACCATCACCTCCTCGCCGTCGGAGATCACCACCTGCTGATAGGGAGCCGCCACCTCCCAGCGGAACTTGCCCGGGCGGGCGAGCCACATCTGACCGTGGGCTTCCTGCAGGCGCTCACCGCTGGCATCGAGAATCTGCTGCTCGAAGCGGGCCTCATAGGTCTGCAGCGGTTCCAGCATGCGGGTCAGGCGATCGGCCCCTTCGCTGGCCAGGGCCGCAAGCGGCATGGCAAGGGGCGCGACGACAAACAAGGCGACGGCGGCAAGGGTCTTTTTCACTGTCATGATGGTCTTTCTCCCTGGACGGTTCCGACTGGAATCCTGTCACTCGGACTACTGGGACGCCGGCGGGTTGCGGTCCCGCCGGCGCTTTCATGCTGATTGCATGGTTGAAACCGGGGCGTCTCCTGATGGAGACGCCAGCCTGGGTGGCCATAGCATCGTCGCTAGTCGCTTGGCGCCCGCGGTGCCAGCACCTCTCGGGAGCCATTGGTCCCCATGCTGGAGACCACCCCGGCCATCTCCATGGTTTCTACCAGGCGTGCGGCACGGTTGTAACCGATCTTGAAGCGACGCTGCACCGCCGAGATGGAGGCCCGGCGCGAGTCGGTCACGAACTGCACCGCCTCGTCGTAGAGGGCATCCTGCTCGGCGTCGTCGCCGTCACCGCTGCCCTCGGCCTCCAGACCGGTGAGCGCCTCGGCGGACACCCCGCCGGAGAGTATCTCGTCGATGTACTCCGGCTCGCCGCGGCGCTTCCAGTCCTCCACCACCCGGTGCACCTCGTCGTCGTCAACGAAGGCGCCATGGACGCGGGTCGGCAGGCCGGAGCCCGCGGGCAGGTAGAGCATGTCGCCGTGGCCCAGCAGATTCTCCGCGCCACCCTGGTCGAGGATGGTGCGCGAATCGATCCGCGAGGAAACCTGGAAGGCCATCCGCGTGGGAATGTTGGCCTTGATCAGGCCGGTGACCACGTCCACCGAGGGGCGCTGGGTAGCCAGTATAAGGTGGATGCCGGCGGCCCGGGCCTTCTGGGCCAGGCGGGCGATCAACTCCTCGACCTTCTTTCCGACGATCATGAACATGTCGGCAAATTCGTCGATCACCACCACGATGTAGGGCAGCTTCTCGAGCACCGGCGGGGTCTGGTGCATTTCCCAGGGCTGGGGTTCCCAGAGCGGGTCCGCCACCTGGGCACCGGCCTCCTTCGCCTCGTCAAGCTTGGCGTTGAAGCCGGCGATATTGCGCACCCCCATGGTGGCCATCAGCTTGTAGCGCCGCTCCATCTCGGCCACGCACCAGCGCAGGCCGTTGGCGGCCTCCTTCATGTCGGTGACCACTGGCGCCAGCAGGTGCGGGATGCCGTCGTAGACGGAGAGTTCCAGCATCTTGGGATCGACCATGATCAGCCGCAGCTGCTCGGGGGTGGCCTTGAGCAGCATCGAGATCAGCATGGCGTTGACGCCGACCGACTTGCCCGACCCGGTGGTACCGGCCACCAGCAAGTGGGGCATCTTGCCCAGGTTGGCCACCACCGGGGCGCCGCCGATGTCCTGGCCCAGAGCCAGGGTCAGAGCGGAGTCGGCCTGCTGGTAGCGGTCGGAGTCGATCACTTCGCGCAGGCGAATCATCGCCCGATGGGGGTTGGGAATCTCGATGCCCACCGTGGGCCGCCCGGGGATCACTTCCACCACCCGCACGCTCTTGACCATCAGCGAGCGCGCCAGGTCCTTGGCCAGGTTGCTGATCTTGGAGACCTTCACCCCGGCGGCCGGGCGGATCTCGAAGCGGGTGATCACCGGCCCCGGCCAGGTATCCACCACCTCGGCCTTGACGCCATACTCGCGCAGACGCACCTCGAGGAGTTCTGCCATCTCGGCGAGCTGCTCGCCGGTGTAGTTCTGCTGCTGGGGCTCCGGCGGGGTCAGCAGGCGCAGGCTCGGAAGCTCGCCCTCCGGCTCCGGCATGTCGTCAAGGACCGGACGCTGGTTCTGCAGGTGCTCCACGGTCCACAGGCGCATGCCATCCTCGTCGGCGGCCGCTCGGGCCTGGCCGGCGGTGGCCAGGTGCGGTGCTGCATCGGGGCTCGCCGCCACGCCGAGGTCATCCGTCTCGTCCCCGGGGGCCTCCTCGGGCTCCGGCGGCTGCAGGGCGGCGGTGCGGATCGGGTCGCCAGGCAGCACCGGTCGGGGCGATTCGTCGGCCTCCTCGGCCACCGCGGGGTCATCCCAACCGAGGCGCGGCTCCCCCTCATCGGTGCCCTCCCAGTCGGCCTCCTGGCGCGCCGACAGCTCAGGCTCACGGGGCTCACCCTGGCGACCATTGCCAGCGCCGCTGGCCGCTGACGGATGATCCAGGAGCGGCCCGGCGGCGGGGTCGGGAACGGCAGTCTCGGGCGTCGCGGCCGTGGGCGACTCACCACCGGCTGGCGCCGGCCTGGCCGTGCCGGACGCCTCATGGCGACTGGCACGCACGGAGGGGCCCTGCCAGGCGGTGGCAGGCTCGTCATCCTCGGGGAGCATCGGCTCGGGCACCGTCTCCGCCGCCCTGGGCCTGGGCGCCTGGGCAGTGGGCGCCGGGTTAGCCGCGGGGACCGCGGCCCCCACCGTCTTTGCGGTGTCTGCGCCGGTGCCGCCTACCGGCTGGTGTTCGCTGTAGGCCGCCCCCGGTTGCTTGGCAGAGGGCGTCTTCTCGGGCACTTCCCAGGGAATTTCGGTATCACCATCGTTACCGAAGCCGGGCTCGCGGCGGGCGGACGTCTCCACCTCGAACTCAGTGACCCGTGATTGACCGCCGGGCAGCAGGCGCTGCCACCAGCGGCGGCCAGGAGCCACCCTCTCTTCCGCGAGGCCAGACGCCTCGGCCTTGGGCCTAGTCTCAGTCACAGCGGAATACGTTTCCTTGGCTGGCTTCGCCTTGTCCGGCTGGGCCCGCTCCAGCGCGGGGTCGCGTGAGAAGGCGAAGCGCTCCGCCAGCCAACCCCAGAAGCGCATGGCGCGGTAACCCAGCTCATCCATCACCGAGAGCCAGGAAAGCCCGGTCAGCAGCGGCAAGCCGCAGAGCAGCGCCGACAGCGCCAGCAGGCCGCCCCCCCCGGGACCCACCATGGGTACCAAGGCTCCCACCAACCCCTCACCGAGGATGCCCCCCGAGGAGTAAGGGAGCACCGTCTCCGTGGGGGGACGATAGAAGTGCAGGGCGCCGAGGGTAGTGGTGCCGAGCAGCAGCAGCACCAGGCCGCCGCCACGCACCGCCAGCGCCGTGGCATCCCACTCCAGATGAAACCCCTGGCGGGCCCGCAGCAGGCGCCAGGCGGCGAAGCCCAGCATGGCCGGCCACCACAGGGCACTGACGCCGAACAGCGAATAAAGCACGTCGGATAGCCAGGCGCCCACCGGGCCCATCCAGTTCTCGATGCGGGCCTCCGGGCCGCTGCGCGACCAGCCCGCATCACCGGGATCGAAGCTGAACAGGGCCAGCAGCAGGAACACGCAGGCGGCCAGCAGCATGATGGCCACCCCTTCACGCGCGGAGCCCTGCAGCCTCACGCCGAAACGCCTGGCCGTCTCCCTGGCCTGGGCCGCGCTCACTCGACGCGGCGAGGACTTCTTGTTAACACTCAAGTGGTCATCCTCCTTGCGCCACCGCTGGCGTCTTCCAATTGATTGGCGCCAATCATACCGAGCCGCGCCCGCCCATCACAGTGGCCATGACGTCTTGAGCCCTGGCGAGTCGAGCGGCACACTGGCTCCCCCTCCTTCTGGATGCCCGCCGATGCTGCCGTGGCTGCCCGAGCACCCGATTCAATTCCCGCCCGTGACGGCGGCCCTGCGCGCCCCCGACGGCCTGCTGGCCGCAGGGGGGGAGCTCAGCGCCGATTGGCTGCTGGCCGCCTATCGCCGCGGCATCTTCCCCTGGTACAGCGACGATCAACCGATCCTGTGGTGGAGCCCGAACCCGCGCATGGTGCTGTTCCCCGGGGAGCTCAGGGTGCGTCGTAGCCTGGCCAAGCGGCTGCGCCACGCCGGCTTCACGATCACCGCCAACCGCGCCTTCGACGCCGTGATGACCGCCTGCGCCGAGCCACGGGCCGGCCAACCGGGCACCTGGATCACTGACGAGATGCGCGCGGCCTACGGGCGTCTGCATGCCTTGGGGGCGGCGCACTCGGTGGAGGTGTGGCAGGGGGACGAACTCGCCGGTGGCCTCTACGGCGTGGCGATGGGGCCAGTATTCTTCGGCGAGTCGATGTTCACTCGGGTGCCCGATGCCTCCAAGGTGGCCCTGGTGCATCTGGCCCGGGCCATGGCAGCAGGCGGCGGACGGTTGATCGATTGCCAGATGCATACTGCCCACCTTGCCAGCCTGGGCGCCAGGGATATCGCCCGGGAGACGTTCATCGGCTATCTTGAAGCATGGCTGGGGAAGCCGGCGTCGGAGGACCCCGTCGGCCTGCCCTTCACCCCGGCCTGCTGGTCCTTCGCCGTGCCGGGTGAACCCGGCGAAACCGCCCAGTAACCGCGACCCGGATCCGGAGAGAGCCGCCGTGAGCAGCAACACCCCACGCCAGCCCGTCAGGGATCTACGCTTCTTCCTCACCGTGCCCCACGCCTGCAGTTACCTGGCCGGGCGCGAGGCCACCACCCTGTTTCTCGACCCCCAGGAGTCACCCGGACAGGGCGTGTACGACTCACTGGCGCTGCTCGGTTTCCGGCGCAGCGGACGCCATCTCTACCGGCCCCACTGCGAGGGCTGCAATGCCTGCATCTCGGTTCGCCTGCCGGTCGAGGAGTTCGCCCGGAGCCGCAGCCAGCGTCGGTTGGCCCGGCGCAATGCCGACCTCACCCTGCATCTGCGGCCGGCAATCTTCGACCCCGAGCACTACTCGCTGTACTCCCGCTATATCTGCACCCGCCATGCCGACGGTGACATGTACCCGCCGAGCCACGAGCAGTACCGCACCTTTCTGACCCTCGACCAGGAGTACGCTCGGCTCATGGAGTTTCGCCTGGAGGGTCAACTGGTGGCGGTCGCGGCCTACGACCAGCTCGAGCATGGCCTGTCGGCCATCTACACCTTCTTCGCCCCGGACCCCGAACTGGAACGGCGTTCTCTGGGTACCTTCGCGGTGCTCACCCTGGTCGAGCAGGCGCGTCGGCGCGGCCTCCCCCATGTCTATCTGGGCTACTGGATCAGCGAGTGCCGAAAGATGGCCTACAAGCGTGACTTCCAGCCCCTGGAGATGCTCGACGGCCGCCACTGGCGGCGACTGATCAACTCCTGACAGGCCCTAGCCAGCCACGAGAGGCGCCTTGAAGGCGTCATCCTTTGCCTTGCCGGCCGGCATGCGGCACAATATCGCGCTATTCTTCTAGCAGCTGTCTCATCCATCAGCGAGGAACCGCCTATATGGCACGTGAAGACCATATCGAAATGGAAGGCGTCATCGTCGACACCCTTCCCAACACCACCTTCCGCGTCGAGTTGGAGAACGGCCACGTGGTCACGGCGCACATCTCCGGCAAGATGCGCAAGAACTACATCCGCATCCTGACCGGCGACAAGGTCAAGGTAGAGCTGACGCCCTACGACCTGACCAAGGGTCGCATCGTCTACCGCTCCCGCTGAATCGCGGTCGAGCCTCCCCCCCCCCGCCCGACGCCAGCCGCACAGGACAACGCCCCGTCCGTAGACAGGGCGCTGAGTCGTGCTCGGATGACCGCCGTCAGGGCGCGTCGGCCATCTCCGCCTCGGTTGAGAGATGCAGCTCGCCCTCCTCCACGGTGACATGCACGATACCGCCGTGCTCCGACAGCTCGCCGAACAGGATCATCTCGGCCAGCGGCTTCTTGAGTTTCTCCTGGATCAGGCGCGCCATGGGGCGAGCCCCCATATCGGGGTCGTAGCCCTTCTCGGCCAGCCAGTCCCGGGCCGTCAGGTCCACATCCAGCTGCACCCGCTTCTCGTCCAGTTGCGC
Organism: Halomonas salsilacus; assembly: GCF_051216275.1. NCBI lineage: Bacteria > Pseudomonadati > Pseudomonadota > Gammaproteobacteria > Oceanospirillales > Halomonadaceae > Halomonas > Halomonas salsilacus. The sequence goes on along the minus strand of NZ_JBPKAQ010000004.1, from coordinate 87,022 downwards.
CTGCAACTCGACCAGGAACTTGTCCACCACGCTGCGCACCACCGAGGCGGGCAGGGAGTGGAACTGGATGATGCCATCCAGGCGGTTGCGAAACTCGGGCGAGAAAGTCTTGCGAATCACCTCCATGGCATCGGTGGAGTGGTCCTGGTGCTGGAAGCCGATGGAGCGACGCGTGGCCTGCTCGACCCCGGCGTTGGAGGTCATGATCAGGATCACGTGGCGGAAATCCGCCTCCCGGCCATTGTTGTCGGTCAGGCGACCGTGGTCCATGACCTGCAGCAGCAGGTTGAAGACCTCGGGGTGCGCCTTCTCGATCTCGTCGAGCAGCAGCACGCAGTGCGGGTGCTTGGTGATCGCCTCGGTGAGCAGGCCACCCTGGTCGTAGCCGACGTAGCCCGGGGGGGCGCCGATCAGCCGCGACACCGTGTGACGCTCCATGTACTCGGACATGTCGAAGCGCACCAGCTCGATCCCCATGATCATCGACAATTGGCGAGCCACCTCGGTCTTGCCCACCCCGGTGGGGCCGGCAAACAGGAAACTGCCCACCGGCTTGTCCGGCGCCTTGAGCCCGGCCCGCGAGAGCTTGATTGCCGCGGAGAGGCTGTCGATCGCCTCGTCCTGGCCAAACACCAGCATCTTGAGGTCGCGATCGAGGTTCTCGAGCAGCTTGCGGTCGGAACTGGAGACGCTCTTCGGCGGAATGCGCGCGATCGAGGCCACCACCGCCTCAACCTGGGCGGTGTCGATGGTATCGATCCGCACCTCCGGGGGCAGCAAACGCTGATGGGCGCCGGCCTCGTCGATCACGTCGATGGCCTTGTCCGGCAAGTGGCGATCGCTGATGTAGCGATCCGCCAGCCGCGCCGCGCTCTCCAGGGCCGCGTCGGTGTACTTGAGCTGGTGGTGCTCCTCAAAGCGCGAACGCAGCCCCTTGAGGATGCGAATGGTGTCCTCCACCGAGGGTGCCGGCACGTCGACCTTCTGGAAGCGACGCGCCAGGGCGCGGTCCTTCTCGAAGATGCCCCGGTACTCCTGGAAGGTGGTGGAGCCGATGCAGCGCAGCTCGCCGGAGGAGAGCATCGGCTTGAGCAGGTTGGAAGCGTCCATCACCCCGCCCGAGGCGGCACCGGCCCCGATCACGGTATGGATCTCATCGATGAACAGGATGGCATTGGGCTGCTTCCGGAGCTCGGAAAGCAGGCCCTTGAGGCGCTTCTCGAAGTCGCCGCGGTACTTGGTGCCAGCCAGCAGCGCGCCCATATCCAGCGAGTAGACCACGGCGTCGCTGATCACCTCGGGCACATCCTCCTCGACGATGCGCTTGGCCAGCCCCTCGGCGATAGCGGTCTTGCCCACGCCGGCCTCGCCCACCAGCAGCGGGTTGTTCTTGCGCCGCCGGGCGAGTATCTGCACCACCCGCTCGAGTTCCTGCTCGCGACCGATCAACGGGTCGATCTTGCCCATTCGGGCCTGTTCGTTGAGGTTGGTGGCAAAGCCGGTGAGCGGGTTGGACCCGCTCTCGCTGCTGCCCTCCTCGCTCTCCTCGGACTCCGATGAGGCCGCCGACGGGTGATGACCATGCCCGGCCACCTTGGAGATGCCGTGAGCGATGTAATTGACGGCATCCACCCGCGCGACGTTCTGCTGTTTCAGGAAGTAGACCGCCTGGCTCTCCTGCTCGGAGAAGATAGCCACCAGCACATTGGCCCCGGTGACCTCGCTCTTCCCGGAGGACTGCACGTGGAAGACCGCGCGCTGGAGCACGCGCTGAAAGCCCAGGGTCGGCTGGGTCTCGCGGTCGGACTGATCATCGGGAATCAGCGGCGTGGTGGAATTGATGAAGTCCTGAAGATCGGAACGCAGCTTGTCGAGGTTGGCCCCGCAGGCCCGCAGCACATCTGCCGCCGAGGCGTTGTCGAGCAGCGCCAGCAGCAGGTGTTCCACCGTCATGAACTCGTGCCGCTTGGAGCGCGCCACGGTGAACGCCGTGTTCAGGGTCAGTTCAAGTTCTTTGCTCAGCATGGCAGTCCCCTTCTTGCCGCCCAGGGCATCGCGTCGGATCTTTCGTCGTCCGGCATCATCAACATCGGGCACAAACGCCGCCGTTGCAAGCCTTGCTGCCAACGACAGGCCATGTCCACCCGTGGCGACCATGTCCGGGGGTGAGTCAGTCCGCCGCCTCGATGTCCGACAGCAGCGGATGCTGACACTCTCTAGCGTATTGATTGACCTGATGGCTTTTGGTTTCCGCGATATCACGGGTGAAGATGCCGCAGGTCGCCTTGCCCTGCGTATGCACCGTTAACATCACCTGCACCGCGGTCTCGCTGTCCATATGGAAGAAAGTCAGCAAGACCTCCACCACGAACTCCATTGGGGTGAAGTCATCGTTGTGCAACACCACCTTGTACATTGGCGGGCGGGCCTGTTCGGGCTCGGCGCTCTGCACCGACAGGTCGCCCTCCTCCTCGGTACCGGGGGGACGGGTCATTCCGCACCAGTTCTCTCTTTGCCACATAGCGGGAGACTACTCGTTTGACGGGCCGGCCATCGGGCGGGTCAGCTCAATTAGACGTCGACGGGCCGGCTGGGTTCATTACACCCCTTAACGCAAAGACCCCTGCCCGTTATCCAGGCAGGGGCCGACTCACTCGGCTGGCAGTACGACCTTCAACTGCGCCGCGGGAGCTATCAGCCCTTGGCGACCAGCGCCAGGGCGTCGTTCAGGGTCTTGCTCGGGCGCATGACCGCCCGGGCGATCTCGGGGTCGGCATGGTAGTAACCCTTGAGGTCCACCGGCTGGCCCTGGACGCCGTTCAGCTCCTCGAGGATGGTCGACTCCTTGGCCTCCAGCGACTCGGCCAGGCGGCCAAACAGCGACTTGAGCTCGGTGTCCTCGTCCTGGGCAGCCAGCGCCTGGGCCCAGTACAGGGCCAGGTAGAAGTGGCTGCCCCGGTTATCCAGCTCGCCGACCTTGCGTGAGGGCGACTTGTTGCACTCGAGGAACTGGCCGGTGGCCCTGTCCAGCGCGTCCGCCAGCAGCGTCGCCCGGGCATTGCCATGCTGTTTGGCGAGGTGCTCCAGGGAGGCGGTCATGGCCAGGAACTCGCCGAGGCTGTCCCAGCGCAGGTGGTTCTCCTCGAGGAGCTGCTGCACGTGCTTGGGCGCCGAGCCACCGGCCCCGGTCTCGAACATGCCGCCACCGGCCATCAGGGGCACGATGGAGAGCATCTTGGCGCTGGTGCCCAGCTCCATGATCGGGAACAGGTCGGTGAGGTAGTCGCGAAGGATGTTGCCGGTCACCGAGATGGTGTCGAGGCCACGTATCACGCGCTCCAGGGTGTAGCGCATGGCCCGGACCTGGGACATGATCTGGAGGTCGAGACCGGTGGTGTCATGATCCTTGAGGTAGGTCTTTACCTTCTTGATCAGTTCGTTCTCGTGCGGGCGGTAGGGATCGAGCCAGAACACCGCCGGCATGCCGGAATCGCGGCAGCGCTCCACCGCTAGCTTGACCCAGTCGCGGATCGGCGCGTCCTTGACCTGGCACATCCGCCAGATGTCGCCCTGCTCGACGTTCTGGGACAGCAGCACCTCGCCGGTCTCCAGGTCGGTGATGTTGGCGACACCGGCCTCCGGCACCTCGAAGGTCTTGTCATGGGAGCCGTACTCCTCCGCCTTCTGCGCCATCAGGCCGACGTTGGGGACGGTGCCCATGGTGGCCGGATCGAAGGCGCCGTGCCACTTGCAGAAGTTGATCATCTCCTGGTAAATGCGAGCAAAGGTGGACTCCGGAATCACCGCCTTGACGTCCTTGAGGCGGCCGTCCGCGCCGTACATCTTGCCACCGGCGCGGATCATGGCCGGCATCGAGGCGTCCACGATCACATCGCTGGGCGAATGGAAGTTGGTGATGCCCCGCGCCGAATCCACCATGGCCAGCTCCGGGCGCTGGTCGTGGCAGGCGTGCAGGTCGCGGATGATCTCCTCATGCTGGCTCACGGGCAGCGTGGCGATCTTGTCGTAGAGGTTCCCGATCCCGTTGTTGACGTCGACCCCCAACTCTTCGAACAGCGCACCGTGCTTCTCGAAGGCCTCCTTGTAGAAGATCTTCACGCAGTGACCGAACACGATCGGGTGCGAGACCTTCATCATCGTCGCCTTGACGTGCAGGGAGAACATCACGCCGGTCTGGCGAGCGTCCTCGATCTCCCGCTCGTAAAACTCGCATAGCGCCTTCTTGCTCATGAACATGCTGTCGATGATCTCGCCATCGAGCAGCGAGACCTTGGGCTTGAGCACCAGGGCCTGGCCGCTGTTGGTGATCAGCTCCATCTTCACGTCGCGGGCGCGATCCAACGTCATCGACTTCTCGCCATGGTAGAAGTCACCGCCGTGCATGTGTGACACGTGGGTGCGGGAGGCCTGGCTCCACTCCCCCATCTGGTGGGGATACTTGCGGGCGTACTCCTTGACGGCCCGGGGCGCGCGGCGGTCGGAGTTACCCTCGCGCAGCACCGGGTTGACGGAACTGCCCTTGGTCTTGTCGTAACGCGCCTTGATCTCCCGCTCTTCGTCGCTGCTTGGCTCGTCCGGGTAGTCCGGCAACGTGTAGCCCTGCCCCTGCAATTCCTTGATCACCGCCCGCAGCTGAGGCATGGAGGCACTGATATTGGGCAGCTTGATGATATTGGCCTCAGGTGTCTTGGCCAGGGCGCCCAGTTCGGCAAGGTGATCCTCGACGCGCTGCTCGTCGGTAAGGTAATCGGGGAACAGGGAGAGAACACGAGCCGCCAGGGAGATGTCCCGGGTCTCTACCTCGATGCCGGCAGCGTCGGTGAAGGCGTCGATGATCGGCAACAGCGAATGGGTCGCCAGCGCAGGCGCTTCGTCGGTGAACGTGTAGATAATCTTCGGCGTTTTTGACATGTTGGCGTTGATCTCTCTGGTTGCTGCGGTAGCAAGAAACGGGATCGCTAGCGCTCGCTCACTATGACAGGAACGGGGTCCCCACGGTGCTCTCCCCATGTTGTGATCCGGCAGGGACGCGCTCGGCATCGACCCGGTGGCGGAGGTTCGGCAGGCCCCACGTTAAAGACGAGGGCGCTCCCGGCGAGCGGAAACACTATACCAGCCCGCCCGATCTGGCGCATGAGCAATAAGGCTGACGCCCCTCTCCCACTGCCATCGTCCCGCGCTTGCCGGTAAGCTGGCGCCATGAGCATCCTCTACCTGCTGCACAAGCCCTACCGCATGCTGTCCCAATTCACCGACCGCGAGTGCGGTGAGGGAGCGCGCCGTGCCACCCTGGCAGACGTCATCGACGTGTCCGGCATCTACCCGGCGGGCCGGCTCGACCATGACTCCGAGGGGCTCCTGCTGCTCAGCGATGACGGCGGGCTGATCCACCGCATCAGCCACCCGCGCTACAAGCAGCCCAAGACCTACCGGGTGCAGGTGGAGGGGGTACCCGATGATGCCGCCCTGCAGGCGCTGCGCACCGGGGTTGAACTGAAGGACGGCATGACGAAACCCGCCCGAGTGCAGCGCCTCGTGGCGAGCGGCCTGCCCGAACGCGACCCGCCGCTGGACCCGAAACGCCACCCGGTCACCACCTGGCTGGAGCTGACCATCAACGAGGGGCGCAACCGTCAGGTGCGGCGCATGACCGCCCATGTCGGTCATCCCACCCTGCGCCTGGTGCGCGTGGCCATCGGCCCCTGGCGACTCGAGGGCCTGGCCCCGGGCGAGTGGCGCCGCGAGTCCCTGCACGCCCCGGCGCCACGGCGCAAACCCAAGGCCCGAGGAGGCAAGCGATGAGCCGCTGGCAGCCCTTTGTGACCGTCTCCTGCGTGATAGAGCGAGCAGGCGCCTTCCTGATGGTGGAAGAAGACCGCGGCGGCCCTCACACCCTGTTCAACCAGCCCGCCGGCCACCTGGAGCCTGGTGAGCGCATCCGCGACGCCGCCCTGCGCGAGGCGGCCGAGGAGACCGCCTGGCACGTCGGTATCACCGACTACCTGGGGATGTACGTCTATCGGGCCCCGGACGGCAAGACCTTCCACAGCCACGCCTTCTTCGGTATGGCGCTGGCGCATCTTGGCAACGACCTGGATCCGGCCATCCACGCCGTGCATTGGCTGACCCTGGAACAACTGGAGGCCCTGGACCGCGAGGGGCGCCTGAGAAGCCCACTGGTCCTGCGTCGCATCCGCGACGCCCTGGCCGGGCGTTTCTACCCCATGGAAGTGCTTCACGAACGCTAGGCGTCTCGGCGCCCAGCGCCTTCTTCATGTATAATTCGCAACCATTTATGATCTATCCAATCCGAGAGCGCCCATGACCGCCACCCCAGGCAAGGTGATCGTCGGCATGTCCGGCGGCGTCGACTCATCCGTGTCCGCCCTGCTGCTGCTGGAGCAGGGGTATCAGGTCGAAGGCCTGTTCATGAAGAACTGGGACGAGGACGACGGCACCGAGTACTGCACCGCCAAGGCCGACCTGGCCGACGCCGAAGCCGTGTGCGAGAAACTCGGCATCCGGCTGCACACCGCCAACTTCGCCGCGGAGTACTGGGACAACGTCTTCGAGCACTTCCTGGCCGAGTACCGTGTCGGGCGAACGCCGAATCCGGATATCCTCTGCAACCGCGAGATCAAGTTCAAGGTGTTCCTCGAGTACGCCGAGTTGCTCGGCGCCGAGAAGATCGCCACCGGCCACTACGTTCGCCAAGGGCAGGTGCACGGCACGACCGACGGCCTCCTGCGACAGCGGCTGCTCAAGGGCCTGGATGTCAACAAGGATCAGAGCTACTTCCTGCATGCCGTGCCCGAGGCTGCCATCGCCCGCACCCTGTTCCCGGTGGGCGAACTGGAGAAGCCCGAGGTGCGCGCCATCGCAGAGCGACACGACCTGGTCACCGCCCGCAAGAAGGATTCCACCGGCATCTGCTTTATCGGCGAACGTCGCTTCCGCGACTTCCTGCAGCAGTACCTGCCGGCCCAGCCCGGCGTGATCGAGACGTCGGAGGGCGAGGTGATCGGCGAGCACATGGGCCTGATGTACTACACCCTGGGCCAGCGCCAGGGGCTCGGCATCGGCGGATTGGCCAACCACCCCGAGGACCCCTGGTACGTGGCCGCCAAGGATCTCGAACGCAACGTACTGATCGCCGTGCAGGGCAAACACCATCCGCTGCTCTATACGGATTCGCTGGCCACGGAGGCCATGGATTGGGTCGCCGGCGATCCGCCGGCCAGGGAAGCGCGACTCACCGCCAGGACCCGCTATCGCCAGTCCGACGTGCCCTGCCGCATCCACACCCTCGCGGATGGCGGCGTCGAGGTGCTGTTCGATGATCCCCAGCGCGCCGTCACCCCCGGGCAGTCGCTGGTGCTCTACGATGGCGAGATCTGCCTAGGTGGCGGTGTGATCCGCGACGCCTGGAACGCCAAGGAGCGTGCCGCATGACCGCCTCGACGCCGATCCACCGCATCCCCGATGACCCCACCACCCGCCAGGCCCTGGCCCTGGCCGGCGTCTTCCAGTCCGCCAGCCTGGTCGACGAGCTGGCCCGCACCGGTCAGGTCGACCCGCGCGCCTGGGAGACGCTGATCCGTGCCACTCTGGACACCGACCCGGCGAGCTTCGAGGCGATCTATGGCGGCCACCCCAACAACCTGCGCCGCGGCCTCGATGTGCTCGAGGCCCTGGTGGGCCGCAAGCAGGCCAACCCCGGGGTGCTGCGCTACGGATTCTCGCTGCTGCTGCTGATGAACCAACTGCGCACCAACGACGCCATGATGGACGACCTCGGCAATCGACTGGTGCGCATCCAGGGCCAGGCCGAGCACTTCGGCGAAACCCACGAGAACGTCATCGCCAGCCTGGGCGAGGCCTATCAGGAGACGCTCTCGACGCTCAAGACCCGCATCATGGTGCAGGGTGACCCCTCGCTGCTGCAGCAGCGCATGATGCCCGAGCGGGTCCGCGCCATCCTGCTCGGCGGCATCCGTTTCGCCCTTCTCTGGCACCAGCAGGGCGGCCGGCGCTGGAAGCTGGTCATCCAGCGCGGCGCCCTCAAGAAGGCCCTGGATCAGCTGGCCTGATACGCACCCTACTCATTTTTCTTCACCGCTCTCATCGACCCGGAAACCGACCATGCACGCCCTGCCCCTCTCCGCCCTTACCGCCCTCTCCCCCGTCGACGGCCGCTACACCGGCAAGGCTGCCGCCCTGCGCGAACACTTCAGCGAGTTCGGCCTGATCCGCGCCCGCGTGATCGTCGAGATCCGCTGGCTGCAGCGGCTCGCCGAGCTTGCCGGGGTTACCGAGGTGCCGCCCCTCTCCGCCGAGGCCACCGCCTTTCTTGAGGCGCAGATCCGCGATTTTTCTCTTGAGGATGCCGAGCGCATCAAGGAGATCGAGCGCACCACCAACCACGACGTCAAGGCGGTGGAGTACTTCCTCAAGGAGCAGATCGCCGGCCAGCCGGAGCTGCATGCCATCACCGAGTTCGTGCATTTCGCCTGCACCAGCGAGGACATCAACAACCTCTCCCACGGCGTGATGCTCACCGACGGCCTCAGGAGTCTGCTGCCGGTGATGCAGCGGGTGGCCGACGACATCGCCGCCCTGGCCCATGCCCACGCCGCGCTGCCGATGCTCTCGCGCACCCACGGCCAGACGGCGAGCCCTACTACACTAGGCAAGGAGATGGCCAACGTTGCCTATCGCCTGCGCCGCCAACTGAAGCAGATCCAGGGCGTCGAGATCCTCGGCAAGATCAACGGCGCGGTGGGCAACTACAACGCCCACCTGACCACCTATCCGGAGGTGGACTGGGAGGGCAACGCCCGCTCCTTCGTCGAGGGCCTGGGGCTGACCTTCAACCCCTACACCACCCAGATCGAGCCCCACGACTACATCGCCGAGCTGTTCGACGCCATCAGCCGCTTCAACACCATCCTGATCGACTTCGATCGCGACGTGTGGGGCTACATCTCGCTGGGCTACTTCAAGCAGCGGACCGTCGAGGGCGAGATCGGCTCCTCGACCATGCCCCACAAGGTCAACCCCATCGACTTCGAGAATTCCGAGGGCAACCTGGGGCTCGCCAACGCCATCCTCGGCCACCTGGCCCAGAAGCTGCCGATCTCCCGCTGGCAGCGCGATCTCACCGACTCCACGGTGCTGCGTAACCTCGGCGTCGGCCTTGCCTACGGCCTGATCGCCTATGAGGCATCTCTCAAGGGTATCGGCAAGCTCGAGGCTAACCCGGCTCGCATCGCCGAGGACCTGGACGCCAGCTGGGAGGTGCTCGCCGAGCCGATCCAGTCCGTGATGCGCCGCTACGGCATCGAGAAGCCCTACGAGAAGCTCAAGGAACTGACCCGCGGCAAGCGCATCGACCAGGCCGGCTTTGCCGCCTTTATCGATACCCTGGAATTGCCCAATGCCGTCAAGCAGGACTTGAAGGCATTGAGCCCGGCGACCTATATCGGCAACGCCGAAGCCCAGGCGCGCCGGCTGTGAGCATGCCTTCCAACACCCCGCTGCCCATGCTTGGCGGCCTGACCGCCGCCGAGTTCCTGGGCGACTACTGGCAGCAGAAACCGCTGGTCATCCGCGGCGCATTTCCCGACTTCGCATGCCCGCTGGAACCGGACGAGCTGGCGGGGCTCGCCTGCGAGGAGGGCATCGAGGCCCGCCTGGTGGAAGAGCACGGCGCCGAAGGCCCCTGGCAGGTCAGCCACGGCCCCTTCGATGAGCGTACCTTCGCCAGGCTACCCGAACGGGACTGGACCCTGCTGGTCCAGGCCGTGGACCACTATGTGCCCGAGGTGGCCGAGCTGCTCGAGGCCTTCGACTTCCTGCCCCGCTGGCGACTCGACGACATCATGATCAGCTATGCCCCGCCGGGCGGCAGCGTCGGTCCCCATGTGGACCAGTACGACGTCTTCCTGCTTCAGGGGAGTGGCCAGCGCCGCTGGCAGCTGGGCGGCAAGGTCGGCGACGACGCCCCCATCATCGACGGCATCGACCTGCGCATCCTCGAGCGCTTCGAGGTCGAGGATGACGACGACTGGGTGATGGAGCCGGGCGACATGCTCTACCTGCCCCCCGGCTGGGCTCACCACGGCGTCAGCCAGTCAGACGACTGCCTGACCCTGTCGGTGGGCTTCCGTGCCCCCTCCGCCGACGAGGCGATCACCTCCTTTGCCGACTACCTGGGCGAGCAGCTACCGCCCTCGCGGCGCTACGCCGATGCCGGCATGGCACCTCCGGCGGATCCCACCGAACTCGATGACGATGCCGTGGCGCGAATGCGTGGGCTGATCCTCGAGACCCTCGACGACCCCGCCCGGCTGGCCCAATGGTTCGGCCGGGTGATGACCCAGCCCAAATACGTCGACCAGCTGGTGGCAAGCGAGCACCCCACCGACCCTGCCGAGCTTGTGGCGGCCCTGCAGGCCGGTGAGGCGCTGATACGCAGCCCCGGCTCCCGCTTCGCCTGGCGAAGCCTGAACGACGAGCGCACCACGCTGTTCGCGGACGGCGACGGCGCCGACTGCCCGCTGGCACTGGCCCGTGCCCTGGCCGGCGACACACCGCTGGACACGGAACTGCTGAAACACGAGGGCGCTGCCGAACTGCTGGCCGCCCTGCTCGACGCCGGCAGCCTGACCTGGGAGGTTGAGCCCGATGAGTGACCGGCATGTTGCCGGACCCGCCCCGGGCCGCATAGAGGCAGAATAGATGACGAAGAACGCCCTGATCATCCATGAAGGTGGCTGGGAAGCCCTCGGCGAAGCAGCCAGCGAGATCCGCCGGCTCGTCTTCATAGAAGAGCAGCGGGTGCCCCTCGCCGAGGAGTGGGACGGCCGCGACGGCGACAGCCGCCATTTCCTGGCCCTGCTGGACGGCGCCCCGGTGGGTACCGCGCGGCTGCTACCCGACGCCCATATCGGCCGGGTCGCGGTGCTGGCGGAAGCCCGCGAGTCGGGAATAGGCGCGGCGCTGATGGCGGCCGCCATCGAGACGGCCCGCCGCGAGCGCTATCCCGATGTGGAACTGGCCGCCCAGACCCACGCCCTGGCCTTCTACGAGCGCCTGGGCTTCATCGCCTTCGGTAACGAGTTCCTCGACGCCGGTATTCCGCACCGCAATATGCGCCTCGATCTCCGCAAACCCTGACCCCGTCACATCCCCTTCAAACGAAAAATGACTACATGGCCAGGACCTTTACGGCCCTCCCTGTAGTCGAGTTACAACGCCTTCTTCCCCTAAGAGCCCATTGTTGAAGCCCATGGGCATGGGCCATAGTGCTTGCCAGGGCGAAAGACGAAACGACTGTTTGACCCCGGACCCACCCCCGCTTTCATACATTCGTTTCAAATTTGTCAGGGTTCGACCAAGGCCGCAGAGACAAGCCGGCGGCGATGAACGAACCTGAATCCACTTCGCAGGTGCAGCATTAGCCGCTACCGGCAAGCCAATGACCCGATCCGAGGAGAACGGCCCATGTCATACCAGGACGATATCAAGGCACTGACCCAGCTTCGCGAGGCCCAGCGCGGCAAGTGGGCAGCCATCAGCCCCGAGAACGCTGCCCGCATGCGTGCCCAGAACCGTTTCAAGACCGGCCTGGACATCGCCAAGTACACCGCCAAGATCATGCGCGACGACATGGCCGCCTACGACGCCGACACCGCCCAATACACCCAATCCCTGGGCTGCTGGCACGGTTTCATCGGCCAGCAGAAGTTGATCTCCATCAAGAAGCACTTCGGCACCACCCAGCGTCGCTACCTCTACCTCTCCGGCTGGATGGTCGCCGCCCTGCGCTCCGAGTTCGGCCCGCTGCCCGACCAGTCCATGCACGAGAAGACCACCGTGGCCGGCCTGATCGAGGAGCTCTACACCTTCCTGCGCCAGGCTGACGCCTGGGAGCTCAACCACCTGTTCCGCGCCATGGAAGAGGCCAATGAGGCCGGTAACAGCGCCAAGGCGGCCGAGATCGTGAAGCAGATCGATAACCACGAGACCCATGTGGTGCCGATCATCGCCGACATCGACGCCGGTTTCGGCAACGCCGAGGCGACTTACCTGCTGGCCAAGAAGATGATCGAAGCCGGCGCCTGCTGCATCCAGCTCGAGAACCAGGTCTCCGACGAGAAGCAGTGCGGCCACCAGGACGGCAAGGTCACCGTGCCCCACGAGGACTTCCTGGCCAAGATCAACGCCGTGCGCTATGCGTTCCTGGAACTGGGCGTGGATGATGGTGTCATCGTCGCCCGCACCGACTCCCTGGGCGCCGGCCTGACCCAGAAGATCGCCGTGACCAACGAGCCTGGCGACCTGGGCGACCAGTACAACAGCTTCCTCGACGGGGAAGAGATCGACTCCGCCTCCGACATCGACAACGGCGACGTGGTGATCAAGCAGAACGGCAAGCTGGTCAAGGTCAAGCGCCTCGCCTCCGGCCTCTATCAGTTCAAGCCGGGCACCGGCGAGGATCGTGTGATACTGGACTGCATCACCAGCCTGCAGAACGGCGCCGACCTGCTGTGGATCGAGACCGAAAAGCCCCACGTCGGCCAGATCGCCGCCATGGTCAACCGCATTCGCGAGGTCTGCCCGGACGCCAAGCTGGTCTACAACAACTCGCCCTCCTTCAACTGGACCCTCAACTTCCGCCAGCAGGTGTTCGACGCCTGGGAGAAGGAAGGCAAGGACGTGTCGGCCTACGAGCGCGCCAAGCTGATGAGCGCCGAGTACGACGACACCGAGTTGGGTCAACTGGCCGACGAGTGGACCCGCAACTTCCAGCGCGATGGCGCCCGTGAGGCCGGCATCTTCCACCACCTGATCACCCTGCCGACCTACCACACTGCGGCCCTGTCCACCGACAGCCTGGCCAAGGGCTACTTCGGCGACCAGGGCATGCTGGCCTACGTGGAAGGCGTCCAGCGCCGCGAGATCCGCGAGGGCATCGCCACCGTCAAGCACCAGGACATGGCCGGTTCCAACATCGGGGACGACCACAAGGAGTTCTTCCACGGCGAGGCGGCACTCAAGGCCGGTGGCAAGGACAACACCATGAACCAGTTCGGCTGATCCCGCATCGGCTGATCATGGCATTGCGGTAATACTGGAACTTGGGGAGGCTTGCAGCCTCCCCTTTTTTTGTGCGCCTGAGCCTAGTGCGCCGGATCTCTTGTGCATCCAAAAAGAAGGGGCAGCCGTGAGGCTGCCCCTTCTTTTCGTGTCGGCTTGTATTGTCAGCTATCGAGCAAGGCGCTCAGTGCTGATGGCCGCCTTCACCGTGCACGTGGCCGTGCTCGACCTCCTCGTCGCTGGCCTCGCGCACCGAGGCGATCTCGACGGCGAAGTTGAGGGTCTGCCCGGCCAGCGGATGGTTGCCATCGACAGTGACGGTGTCGCCCTCGATCTTGGTCACGGTGACCATCAGCGGACCGCCCTGGGTCTGGGCCTGGAACTGCATGCCTGGCTCGATGCCCTCCACGCCCTGGAAGGCGTCACGGGGGACTTCCTGCACCAGTTGCTCCTGCTTCTCGCCATAGCCTTCGCCCGGCGCGACCACGGCGCTGAGGGAGTCGCCTGCCTGGCGACCTTCCAGTTCCTTCTCGAGGCCCGGGATGATGTTGCCGGCGCCGTGAAGATAGGTCAGCGGCTCACGGCCTTCCGAGCTGTCCAGCACTTCACCTGCATCGTTGGTCAGGGTGTAGTGGAACGCGACAACGGAGTTCTGCGCAATCTGCATTAAAGAACCTTTCGGTGAGTGCATGTCCCGATATGGTAACGCGTGAAATGGGGGGCTGTCAGGGGCATGGGAGATTTTCAGGATCGCAAACCCGATCCTGAAAGGTGTTCACGCCCGGGACTGAAGCGGGGGTATGAGACACAAGGAAGCCGTCAGGGGATGACCTATGGACGGTTGCGCCGGAGTGCGCCCGCGGCTAACCTAGCCGGCGCCCTTTTGATACCCCTCTTCCATTCCTTGCCTGGAGATCTGTACATGACCCAAGTTGTAATCTGGCTGATCGCCTTCGTGGCGATTCTCTTCCTCACCATCAACCGCTGGAATAACGTCAGTCCTGCGCTGGATCGCGCGCTGCCCGACCTGCTCAAGAGCCATGGTGACAACCGGACCCTGTGGGGGCTAGCGATTGCCGTCCTGGGAGCCACCGTACTGGTACGCCCGGTGGACATCCTGCTCACCGTGCTGCTGATCGTGATCATCGGCCTGATCGGCTGGAAGCTTGGCGGCTGGGCGATGAACAAGGTCGACCTCCACTGAGCCCTCGCCGGCTCAGCACCGGCGCCTGAATGCAGCACCTCAACAGCAGAAGGCCCGTGGAGCAATCCGCGAGCTTTCTGCTTTCTGCTTTCAGGTCAGCGCTACCGGTTAGCGTGAGGACTCAGTAGGGCGCCACGGTCACGTTGGCACCGCTGCCGATCAGGCGTACCCGCTGGCCGGTCTGGAAGCGCTGATCGGCCTTCTGCACGACCACCACCCGCTGGCCGTCATCGCGCCGGATCTCCATCTCCAGCGCGTCGACGCGGTTGGCGGCCTCCTCGATGCGCGAACCGCCCACGGCACCACCGATCACGCCGGCGGCGGTGGCCAGGTCGCGGCCGGAGCCGCCGCCTACCTGACGGCCCAGCAGGCCGCCGATGACGGCACCACCGCCGGTGCCGATGATGCCTCCGGCGCGGCTGTCGGCCTGGATCTGCACCACACGAACGGCCTCGATGGTACCGAAGGCGACGGTCTGGGAGGACCCCGCCTGGCTGCCCGTATAGACGTTGCCGCCCATGGGAGCCGTGTTGGCGCAGCCGGCCAGGGACAGGGCGCCGATGGCGAGGATGGGAAGAAGTCGCTTCATGAAAAACCTCCTTAGAAAGCTGGCGGACCGCGCCGGTCGGGAGCAAGCCCCGTAACGGCCCGAGTGGATAGCTAGATTAGTGAACACCGTTTTCGAACTGGATTCAATGCCAACCCTGTCTAATGCTTTGACCCTAGCTGGTTGCCGAAGTGCGGCTCATTCTAGCTCGAAATCGCTCAAGGAATGTGAAAGTCCCCCTCAGGCTGTGCCAGAAGGGCTGGCTCACAGGTAAGAACCAGAAAATGATCCTCCTCGCGTGAGGTTACTACCCCTGGCTCCCTGCCCTGCCGGCGATGTAGTCGGGCTACAGCTGGCGCTTCGTCCAATGGGGCATTCAAGGGCGATCGACAGTCCCTGCAGCATGCGCTGGAAGTCGTCGACACCCTGGATTCCCGTCTGGGCTGCACCCTAAACGAGGCCTGGGCCGTAGTCCGCGCCGGGGAGAACCGCGAGGTGGCCGCCCAGGAGGACTGATCCTGGGTCTGATACGCAAAGAACCCCCAGGCTGCCGATCATACGCCCTCTGCCATCGGCAGGGGGTTGTCATGCCGGCTGTTGGTGCCAGAGCCAGGCGGCTATCCCCAGGGTAATGCCCAGCACCAGCCAGGAGCCCACCGCCACCCCGGGCCAGTCCCCCGCCCGCCAGAACGGCTCGAGCCAGAAGGCGCCAAGGCTCGCGCCGCTGTAGTAGAAGACCAGATAGAGCGCCGAGGCGCTTCCCCTCGCCTTCCCGGCATGGCGCCCCACCCAGCTCGAGGCCATGGCGTGGGCCAGGAAGAAGCCGAAGGCGTTGATGGTCAGGCCGAGCACGATGAGCGTCAATGAGCCCGCCAGGGTCACCAGGGTACCGACCATCAGGATCAGAATACCCAGCATCATGCAGGCGGGCAGCGACAGGCGCCGCGCCAGCCGGCCCGAGAGCGACGAGCCCAGGGTGCCACCCAGGTAAGTCAGGAAGACCAACCCCAGCACGCTCGGCCCCAGCTCGAAGGGCGCCTCGGCCAGGCGAAAGGTCAGATAGCTGTACTGGTTGATGAAGATAAGGAAGTTGAGTCCGCCCAGCAGGTAGGCGGCCAGCAGTAGCGGGTTGCGCAGGTGCCCGGCAAGGTCGTCCAGTGCACCTCGCAGTTCGAAGGGACGCGGGGTGAAGCCTCTGGACGCCGGCAGCAGCTTCCAGAACACGGCCAGCCCGGCCAGGGTGATCGTCCCGACCGCCAGGAAGCTGGCCGAACTCCCTGCCGCCTCACCCACGACCCCGCCTACCAGGCGGCCACTGATGCCGCCCAGGGTGTTGGCGCCGATGTAGAGTCCGACCGCCGGGAGCATCGCCGAAGGCTCGAACTCATCCCCCATCCAGGCGATGGCCACCGCAGGCAGCCCCCCCAGCACGAAGCCCTGCAGCCCCCGCAGCACCAGCAAGGCCTCAAAGCTGGGCGCCAGCGCCAGGCCCAGCGAAAGCGCGCCGGCCGCCAGCAGCGTCAGGCGCATGATGGCCGCGCGACCGATGGCATCCGATAGCGGCCCGAAGATCAGCAGCGAGGCCGCCAGGGCCAGGGTCGCCACCGACATCACCAGCCCCACCGCCAGGGTGGAGATACCGTAGGCCTCGCGCAGTTCGGGCAGCAGCGGCTGGGGAGCGTATAGGTTGATGAACACCAGGAAGGAGCCCAGGCTGAGCGCCAGGGTTGCGCGCCACCAGGCGCGGGTTCGGGTCTGGATCATGCGATCGGCGCTCGCGATCTGGAGAGCGGCGCAACTCAGCCCTGTCCGCTGACCTGCGCGCGCTGGGCCAGGTGGGTGGGTTCCAGGGTGCGACGCGCCTGCCAGTAGTGGCGCTGCCAGTAACGATTGTCGAGCCGGGAGATCATCACTCCGCGGGAGCTGGAGGCGTGCAGGAAGCGCCCCTCCCCCAGGTAGATGCCGACGTGGTCGTAGCGGCCGGGCGGGCGAAAGAAGACCAGGTCGCCGGGCACAAGCTCGCCACGCGACACCGGCTGGCCCTGGTGGACCTGTTCGCCGGTGGTGCGGGGCAGCGAGAGGCGGAAGGTTTCCTCGAAAACATTCTGCACCAGGGCCGAACAGTCGACCCCCTGGAAAGAGGTGCCACCGATGCGATAGGGGGTGCCCACCCAGCGCTCATGCTGGGCCAGCAGGGCCTGCTGTATCAGCGCAGGGGGCGGGTTGCCCAGGCTGCGCGCCTCGAGAATAGGGTTATCCACCGGCGACATGGCCGCTCCCCAGTCGCCGGATAACCCGGGCAGCTGGCGGGCAAAGTAAGACTCATCCGCGTCGCGAGGAGCGGAGGCACAGCCGGCAAGCACGGCCAGCGACAGGACAACACCCAGGGCGCGGCACGACGATGTGTCAACCATTCCAGCGGTGACCTCTCTCCGGAGCCGCGCCCCGGCCGCGCGCAAACACTACGCCAGGCGTCGGGGGGAGTCATCGCTGTGGCAGTGGTGCCGGCAACCGGTATCACTGCCATAGCGGCCTGTCGGCGGCTCGCTGTGGCACATGGCTCCCGACAGGTGGAGCCTCGTTTAGACAAACCGACTATAAACCAGCCCCGGGCGGGTGGCGAGCCCTGCAGCAAGCCTCAGTGCAGGCTGCGTGAATCTCCCGGCAGGGTGTCGACATGCATCGGCGCCCAGTGGCGGAGGCGTGCCCCGGGAAACTCCAGGCTCGCCCAGGGGCCCGCCAGGGGCGGGGCGGCGGTCAGCCAGGCGACCAGGGCCTGGCGAAAGCCGGCGAGAAAGCTCTCCCTCTCCGGGGTCTCACCCATGAAGAAGGAGAAACCGGCATAGAGCCCTCGGGCATAGGCCTCCCACCCCGAGTAGTGAGTCGCCGCCAGGCCATGGGCGCGCTCCAGCACCGACACGAAGGCGCCCTCCTCCAACCAGCCGAGCTGGCGAGCGGCGATGGCCAGGTCCACCACCTGGGCCAGGTCCCAGGCAGCCATGTCGGTCTCGTTGCAGCCGTCCTCGTTGTCCCGCACCCGCTGCAGGCGCAGCAGGTGAGTGCGTTCCTCATCGCTGCACTCGCCGGACTCCAGGGTGGCGATCTCGGAGCCGAGCCGGGCGGCGTTGAGGGTATAGGGCGCGTAGTTGATCAGGTACTCCTGACGGTCGCCGGACTCGAGCAGGAACTCCAGGAACTCGCCCAGTTCCTCGGCCCCCTGGAGGCCGTAGTGGCCGTCGACCCACTCGCGAATCGACCCGCACTCACGTTCGCTCTCCGGGTGGGGCAGGCTCCAGGCCGCGCTGTTGAGCGGCCCGACCAGCGCCATGGAAGTGAACACGCTGAGGCTGGGCCGGGGGCCCGGCTCCTGCCATTCGCCCGCACGCCAGTCGAGCCAGTGGAGCAGGCTGCCGGGGTCCTCCTGGTGCCAGCGGATCTCGAGGGCCAGGGAGGGCTGGTCCTCCTCCGGCAGCAGCCCCTCCCAGTTCGCCCAGGCCTCCATCAGGCGGCGGGCGTCCGGATAGAAGCGGCACAGGGAGGCGCGCAGGGCATCGGCCAGGGACGCCAGGCCCTCGGCGTCGAACCTCTCGCTATCCATGGCCATCTGCAGATAAAAGGCATACTTCTCGGCCATGTGGATGGTGGCCGCATGGCGGCTGCCGCGACGCAGGGCATCGCGCTGGACCAACCCTTCGGGGTCGGCGTGGCCAAAGGAGGTTTCCATCGGCGGCAAGGCGCCATGGGCGGCATCCGCGGCCAGCTGGTTAAGATGGTGAGCCTGGGCCGGCAGCCAGTAGCGCGTGAGCGCCTCGACCCCCTCGTCGGGGTGCAGGTCGAGGGTCTCGGCCAGGTACTGGCGAGCATCGTCGCGGCGCGCCTCGGATACCGGCCCCGCGGGTCCCTGGCGCGCCGCCAATTCGGGCTCACGCACCGCGGCCAGCGCCAGAACCCAGTGCCGGGGGTCGGACCGCCAGGCCCGTACGGCCCGCTGGGAGCGCTCCAGCAGGTCTTGCCCCACCAGCCCCTGCAGCGCCGGACGCCAGGGGCTGACCGGGGACTGGCGCAGCAGCCTCCAGTCGGCCTCTAAGGCGGGCAGCAGATTGCGTCCCTCGAAGAGACTCCTGCCACGCTGATAGGCTCGAGCCAGGGCCGACCAGTCGCTGTAGCGATGCAACACCAGATCGGCGCCGTGCAGGGCAAAATCGGTGGCCTCGCGGCCGCTGAGCCAGCCCAGGCAGGCCCCGGCCCAGGCCAGGTCGACCAGCCGCAGCCAGTCCCAGGCGGCCCACTCCAGCGGCTCGCCGTGCTCCACGAACTCGAGCAGCACCCGGCCATAGCGCTGCTCGTCCTCCTCGAGCTTGTAAAGCCAGGCGTACCGGCTCGCCGGGTCGCTCTCCAGCAACCGCGTGGCGTCCAGGTCCCAGCCCTGGCGATCCCCCTGGGCGCCCAGCCACAGCAGGGCGCGCACCAGGTCATCGCGCCCCTGGATCTGCCAGGCGTCGACCAGCCACTCGGCCAGACCCGACCAGTCCTCCTCGCCGGCAGGCACCCTCATCACCGGCGCGAAGCCGGCACGCAGCCGCCACACCTGCGCCGCCGCCTCGGCAGGCCACAGTGGCGGCAGGGCGTCATGGATCGCCAGCCATTCGCCGAGGTGCTCCCAGGTGATGCCGTCGCCCTCATGCTCGAGGGCGGCCAATGCCTCGCAGGCCTCGGCAAAGCCGTCATCGCCACGCACCCAGCCCTCGGCGCTGCGCGCCCGGCGCAGTGCCGCCAGCCAGGCATCCAGGTCGCGGTGATGGGCGCTGATCTCGGCGGCCAGGTGGTGGGCCCAAGCCCGGCTAGTGGCCTCGTCGAGCCAGCCGGCGGCACCGGCCAGGGCCACCAGTTCCAGGGCCGCCAGCAGGCGGGCAGGATCGGCCATGCTGCCCCCCGCACCGAAGGACTCCACCAGACGCCAGCCAAGCTCGCCACGGTCCGCCACGCCCAGCCCCTGCAGGCGCTCCAGGGCGGCCTGCGGCTCTACGCTCAGCGGGTCGGGGTCGAAGGCCCAGTCACACAGCACCAGCTGCTGGGCCCACCAGGCATTCAGCGGATCGATCAAGGCTCACCTCGGCATAGTCGGGAAGGACGGCAGCGGTCGCAGGCGATTTCGGCACCCTCTTGCCAAGCGCCCCGCTTTTTCAGGCGAAACAGTGTAGCGGAAAGCGCCGCCGCCGCCGATGGGTCTCGCCTCTCCTTTTGGCTCGAAGCCCGGACTTGCCGGTGCCTCGCCAAGGCTTGGCGAAACGTTTCAAATAATGCACACTGCGTAAAATATGATGACACCCTCCATGGAGGCACCATGCCACTCCTGCCCGACATCCTGATCCCCAAGGCCTTCATCGCCGGCGAATGGCGTGATGCCGAGGCTCGCTTCGCCGTCACCGACCCCGCCAGCGGCGAGAACCTCGCCGAAGTGCCCGACCTGACCGCCGACGACGCCCGCGACGCCGTGGCCGCTGCGGATGCCGCCTGGCCGGCCTGGCGAAAACGCACCGCCAAGGAGCGCGCCGGCCTCTTGCGGGCCTGGTACGACGCCATCATGGCCCATCAGGAGGAACTCGCCCGGTTGATGACCCTGGAGCAGGGCAAGCCGCTGGCCGAGTCCCGCGGCGAAGTCGCCTACGGCGCCTCCTTCGTGGAATTCTACGCCGAGGAGGCCAAGCGCGTGGCCGGCGAAACCCTGCCCAGCCACGGCGTCGACAAGCGCATCCTGGTGTTCCGCGAGCCCATCGGCGTGGTGGCCGCCATTACCCCCTGGAACTTCCCGCTGGCGATGATCACCCGCAAGTGCGCCCCGGCCCTGGCCGCCGGCTGTCCGGTGGTGATCAAACCCGCCGAGGCCACCCCGCTAACCGCCCTGGCCGTGGCGCGGCTGGCCGAGCTGGTCGGCTTCCCCGCCGGGGTGATCAACGTGGTCACCGCGAGCCGCCCGGCGGCGATCGGCGAGGTGCTGACCACCGATCCCCGGGTGCGCAAGATTTCCTTCACCGGCTCCACCCCGGTGGGCAAGAGGCTGCTGGCCCAGTGTGCCGGCACCGTCAAGAAGGCCTCCATGGAGTTGGGCGGCAACGCCCCCTTCATCGTCTTCGATGACGCCGACCTGGACGCCGCCGTGGAAGGGGCCGTGGCCTCCAAGTACCGCAACTCCGGCCAGACCTGCGTGTGCACCAACCGCCTATTGGTCCAGGCCGGGGTCTACGATGCCTTCATCGAGAAGCTGGCCGTCCGGGTCGCCGAGCTCAAGGTCGGCAGCGGCCTCGAGGAGGGCGTGATGCAGGGCCCGCTGATCAACGCCGCGGCGGTGGAGAAGGTCGAGGCTCACATCGCCGATGCCCTGGAAAAGGGGGGGCGCCTGGTATGCGGCGGCAAGCCTCACGCCCTGGGCGGGACCTTCTTCGAACCCACCGTGATTGCCGATGTCACCGAGAAGATGTTGGTCGCCCGGGAGGAGACGTTCGGGCCCCTCGCGCCGGTCTTCCGCTTCGAGACGGATGAGCAAGCCATCACCATGGCCAACGCCACGGAGTTCGGCCTGGCCGCCTACTTCTACGCCCGCGACTACCGGCGTATCTGGCATGTGATGGAGGGCCTGGAATATGGCATGGTGGCAGTCAACGAAGGGATCCTCTCCACCGAGCTGGCCCCTTTCGGCGGCGTCAAGGAGTCCGGACTGGGGCGCGAGGGATCCCACCACGGCCTGGATGAATTCACTGAACTAAAATACGTGTGCATCGGCGGCCTCTGAGCGTCGCCGACCATCCAACAGGAGGCATCATGACCAACGCTGAACTCAACGATCTCAAGAAGCGCTATGTCGCCAACGGCGCGGCCAGCCCCGCCACCCAGTTTGCCGATCACGCCGAGAACGCCCTGATCTGGGACGCCGATGGCAATCGCATCATCGACTTCGCCGGCGGCATCGGCGTGCTCAATATCGGCCATCGCCATCCCAAGGTAGTCGAGGCCGTCAAGGCACAGCTCGACAAGGTAATGCACACCTGCCAGACCGTGATGCCCTACGAGGGCTACGTGAAGGTGGCCGAGAAGCTCAGCCAGATCAGCCCGGTACGCGGCCATGCCAAGGTAATGCTGGCTAACTCCGGCGCCGAGGCACTGGAGAATGCGGTCAAGATCGCCCGTGCCGCCACCGGCAAGAACAACGTGATCTGCTTCGACGGCGGCTACCATGGCCGTACCTTCATGACCATGGCCATGAACGGCAAGGTCGCCCCCTATGCCGCCGACTTCGGCAGCATGCCGGGCAACGTCTTCCGCGCCCCTTATCCGGTGCCCTACCACGGCGTCAGCGAAGACGAGGCCCTGCGCGGTCTGAAGATGACACTCAAGACCGACGCCAACCCCCGCGACACCGCGGCCATCGTGATCGAGCCAGTGCTCGGTGAGGGCGGCTTCTATCCCGCCTCGGCCAGCTTCCTCAAGGCGATCCGCGAGATCTGCGACGAGCACGGCATGCTGATGATCGTCGATGAGGTGCAGTCCGGCTTCGGCCGGACCGGCAAGATGTTCGCCATCGAGCACAGCGGCGTCGAGCCCGACATCATCACCATGGCCAAGAGCATGGCCGACGGCATGCCGATCTCCGCCGTGGTGGGCACCGACGTGCACATGGACGCCTCCGGCCCCAACTCGCTGGGCGGCACCTACACCGGCAGCCCGGTCTCCTGCGCCGCCACCCTGGCCGTGCTGGAGGTGTTCGAGGAGGAGAACATCCTCGAGAAGAGCCAGGCGCTGGGCGAGAAGCTGGGCAAGCGCTTCGCCAAGTGGCAGCAGGCCTTCGACTGCGTGGACAACGGCCGCCACCTGGGCTCCATGGCCGCGCTGGACCTGGTCTCCGACAAGGGCAGCCACACCCCGAATGCCGACCTGGCGGCGGCGCTGTGCAAGCGCGCCCGCGAGAAGGGGCTGGTGCTGCTCTCCTGCGGCCTCTACGGCAACACCATCCGCTTCCTGATGCCCGTCACCATCGAGGACGAGGTGCTCGAGGAGGGCCTGGATATCGTCGAGGCCTCCCTCAAGGAGCTGGTGGGCCAGCCCGCCACCGCCTGATCGGCGCCTCGCTCGCCTGACCTCACCGCCCGGCCCTGCGCCGGGCGGTGCTCGTTTCAGCCCCTTGCCAGACCGCGGCCGAGCCGGGAAGATGGCGGCGTCTACCCCGAGGCCATCCCGTGATACTGCGAACCCTTGCCCTGCTGCGCTACCTGCAGGGCGCCAGCCACACCGCCCAGGAGGCCCAGGCCACCGTCCAGCAGGCCTGCGACTACCGCTGGCTGCGCGGTGAGCTTCACCACGGTGTCATCACCGATCCGACCACCGCCCTGGCCGACGACACCCCCGCCGTGGCCATCACCCTGGCCTACCCCGCCACCCGGGCGCGCCTGGCCGGCGGCCGCTGGCCCGAGAACCTGCGGGAGCGCGAGCGCTGCTTTGTCGAAGGTGCCCACGCCTGCCGTGCCGCCGGCGCCCCACCCTATCGCCCCCTGGAGAGTCTCTCCCGGGGGCTGGCCTATGGTGCTGCCTCGGTGCTCACCGATTCCGCCCGCCTGCAGTACCTGATCGACCAGCGCGCCCTGCGCCTCGTCTGGCGGCGGCCCGGGCACCTGCCCGAGGCCCTCGCCCGGCGCCTGACCGCCGGGAGCGCCGCCACCCCCGGCGTTTTCCTGCTGGAGGTCAGGGTGCCCGCCCGGCGCGACGAGATGGCACTACGCGGCGTCTGGCTCGACCAGGCGCTGGATCGCTATCGGCGCATCCTGCCACGCCCCGCCGGCCACTGAGCACTTCCTGCTGAGCCCTGCTTGAAACGACGGCGCCCGGCAGAAGCCGGGCGCCGTGATCGCATGATGCCAAACGGTAAATCAGGCCTTTCTGACCTTCGAGATCACCCACAGCAACAGCACGGCGCCGACGATGGCGGTCACCAGCGAACCGACGAAGCCGCCGGCCTGCAGCCCCAGCAGGCTGAACAGGAAGCCGCCGATCACCGCACCCACCACGCCGACGCCGATATTGCCGAGGATGCCGAAGCCGCCCCCGCGCATGATGTGGCCGGCAATCCAGCCCGCCAAGCCGCCGATGATCAACCAGGCAATCAGTCCCATGAAGCTCTCCTTGTCTAAGGTCAATTGGCGCCGAACCGCTCGACGCCAACGGGTATGACAGCGCGCGCAAATCGGCTCAGAACGATGAACCCGGCTGTTCGAGATAAGCCAGCTCCTCCGGGGTCGAAGTGCGACCCAGTATGGCATTTCGATGCGGGTAGCGCCCGAAACAGGCGATGATGTCGCGATGGCTGTGCTCGACGCGCAGGTTCTCCTCCAGCCCAGGCTGGTCGAAGAGCCCCAGCGCCTCGTCGTGGATCGCCAGGGACTCGCTGTGCATCCAGGGCATGTAGAGGAAAGCACGCCACGGCACGTCCAGGTGGCGATCGATGCGGCTGGCCACGGCTTCCTGGGCCAGTACCAGCGCCACCGGGTCCTGGGCGAAGGCCAGCGGCGTCTCCCGGTGGATATTGCGCGAGAATTGGTCGAGCACGATCACCTCGGCCAGCCGCCCCCGTGCCGAGAACCGCCAGGACCACAGCTCACCCCGCCCGGCGGCCTCGAGCAGCTCGCCGAAGCGCGCCGCGATCTCGGCATCCAGGCGGGGATCCTGGCGAAACCACTGGGTCGGCTCCAGCTCATCGAACCAGAAGCGGATCACCTTATCGGCATCGGGCAACCCAGCCATGCGCTTCCTCCCTGTCGGCCCTGCGGAGACACCCCGACACCTGATACCATTCCCCGCAGCACACGGCAACCCGAGGAGCGCGCATGTCGCCCCAGCACTTCATGGAGATGGCCTCCTTCAGCTTCAATCTGGTGGGGATGGTGGTCTGTATCGGCGGCCTGACCCTGGCCCACCGCACCCGGCATCGCGTGCCCGGCTACCTGCTGGCCGGCGCAGGCTTCATGATCGCGGCGAGCCCGCTTCTCTACGCCATGTTCGCCGGCCCCCGCTGAGCGCCGAGGAGGCCCTGCCCATGCGCCAGCCCCTGGCACGCGAACTCCACGACCTGCTCGAGCGCGGCCGCGACCGCCAGTTGCGCCTGGCGGTCACCGGCTTGTCTCGCTCCGGCAAGACCGCCTTCCTCACCTCGTTGGTCAACCAGCTGCGCCATGTCGGCCTGGAGGCCAGGCTCGACCTGCTGCCTGCGGCCCGACAGGGGCGCCTGCTGGGTGTCCGGCGGGTCAATCAGCAGGACCTGGGCGTGCCGCGTTTTCCCTACGATCAGGCCATGGCCGCCCTGGCCGAGACGCCACCGCGCTGGCCGGAGCCTACCCACGGCATCAGCGAACTGCGCCTGGCGCTGCGCTATCGGCCGGCGAAGCGTGGCTGGTTTACCGGCGAGACCCGCCAGCTCACCCTGGACCTCTTCGACTATCCGGGCGAGTGGCTGCTCGATTTGCCGCTGCTGGCCCACGATTACCCCAGTTGGTGTCGCAGCCAGCAGGCCCTGGCGGGGGAGCAGCGGCGCGCCCATTTCGACGACTGGCACGCCGCCGTGGAGGCCCTGGACCCCGCCGGCGAGGCCGATGAGGCCCGCCTGGCCCAGATCGCCGAGCGCTACGCCGAGGGGCTGCGCGCCGCCCGGGAGGCGGGCTTTGCCGACCTGCAGCCGGGACGCTTCCTGCTGCCGGGCGATCTCGCAGGCGCCCCGGTGCTGCAGTTCTTCCCACTGCCCGGCGTGGCCGAGGTCGACCCGGCCGCGTTGGCCACCCTGCCGCCCGAGAGCAACTACGCCACCCTGGCGCGACGCTTCCAGTACTACCAGCAGCACATCGTGAGGCCCTTCTACCGCGACCACTTTCGCCGCTTCGACCGCCAGATCGTGCTGGTGGACCTGCTCGGCGCGCTGAATGCTGGCCCCGAACGCTTTCAAGATCTCTCGAGAGCCCTTTCCAACCTCATGCAGAGCTTCGATTACGGCCAGCGCAGCCTGCTGTCGCGGCTCTTCGCGCCGCGCATCGACCGGCTGGCTATCGCCGCCACCAAGGCCGACCACGTCACCCCGGAGCAGCATCCACGGCTGGTGGCACTGCTCGAGGCGCTGCTGGCCGACCCCCTCAAGGACCTGCGCTTCGCCAGCGTGCCGGTGCGCGCCCTGTCGCTGGCGGCCATCCGCGCAAGCGAAGCCCGCGAGGTGGAGCATCGCGGTAAGCGCACTCCCGCCCTGCGCGCCACCGGGCTCGATGGCGAATCGCTGCTGCTGTTTCCCGGCGAGGTGCCGGAGCGCCTGCCCGACGCGGCCTTCTGGGCCCGCCAGGGCTTCACCTACCCGAGCTTTCGGCCGCTGCCCCTGGAGGGTGGCGCCCTGCCCCATATCCGCATGGATACCGCCCTGGACTGGCTGATCGGAGACAAGCTGCAATGACCCCGCCCCGCGACCCGCGTCCGGGCCAGCGCTTTTCACCAGAGGCTAATGAGGCGGCCGACGGAGAGACGCCCTTCCCCCCTGACCCTCGCCCCGCCGAGGCCTTTGACGCCGAGCTGGCCAGCCGCCCCCTGGCTGAGGAGCCGCCGGGACCCGGCGAGCGGGCCCTGGAGGCAAGCCTGGCTCCGCCGCGTCGGCGCCGCTGGGGACTGCTCGCCCTGCTGGGTGGCACCCTGGGTCTGGGCGCAGTGGAGGCCAGCAGCACCCTCTATGCCGCCAGCCTGGGCGGCAACTGGCTGGCCGGCGCCTGGAGCCTGCTGCTTCTGCTCGCCCTAATGCTGGGCGGCTCGGCGCTGGTCCGCGAGCTGTGGCGGCTGCGACGGCTGCGCCGCCACGACCGGCTGCGTGAACGCCTCAGCGTGCTGCCCGACGCCACTCCCGGGGAAGGCCAGGCCACCGCCGAATCGCTGCGCCGCGCCCTGGCCCTGGATGACGACCACCCCCACTGGCAGGGCTTCCTGGCCGCTCGTCAGGCCCACCACG
This sequence comes from Halomonas salsilacus, assembly GCF_051216275.1. Classification (NCBI taxonomy): domain Bacteria; kingdom Pseudomonadati; phylum Pseudomonadota; class Gammaproteobacteria; order Oceanospirillales; family Halomonadaceae; genus Halomonas; species Halomonas salsilacus. The sequence continues at coordinate 60,133 of NZ_JBPKAQ010000004.1, read as the reverse complement.
ACGGCCATGACATCCAGCTGCTGCTCGACCACCACCTACTGGCGCCCCGGGACCGCGAGGCAAGCCGGCTGATCTCACGGATGTCCGGCGAGACGGCGATCATGGTGGCGGTCAGCCCGCTGACCCTGGTGGACATGGCGCTGGTGGCCTGGCGCAGCCTGGCGATGATCGACCGCCTGTGTCGCCTTTACGGCCTGGAGCTGAGCTACCCGGGAAGGATCCGCCTGTTGCGCAGCGTGCTCTACCAGATGGCCTTCGCCGGCGCCACCGAGATGGCCACTGATGCCGGCATGCAGATGCTCTCCATGAACCTGGCCGGACGGCTCTCGACCCGCGCCGCCCAGGGCATGGGCGTCGGCCTGCTCAGCGCCCGACTGGGGTTGCGCACCCAGCGGCTCACGCGCCCGTTGCCCTTCCCTGAGGAGAGCCGCCCACGCCTGGGCGATCTGCGCCGCGAGCTCTGGCAGCAGCTGCGCCGGCTGGAGGCGAACGGCGAACGCGACCCTTGAGGCATGTCAATTTCCGCAACCTCCAGGCTGCGGATGCATGACCTTGGCGCCGAAACCCGCTAGGCTCGAATTAACCCCGATTCATACAAGGAGTCTGTCCATGTTCACCTCCATCCTGGTCCCCGTCGATGGTTCCGAGCACGCCCAGAAGGCCCTCTCCGTGGCCTGCCAGCTCGTCCGTCAGGAAGAGGGCTGCACCCTGCATCTGGTGCATATCCCGGAAGAACTCGCCCACGAGACCACCCTGGTCTGGGGCATCGGCGCCATCGCCATCGAGGCCAGCCGCGAGGAGCGCGAGGAAGCCGGCAAGCAGGTGATCGTCCGTGCCGCCGAGGCCGCCCGCGAGCAGGGTGCCACCAACATCGAGACCGTGATCGGTCAGGGCGATCCGGCCCGCACCATCCTCAGCGAGGCGCGCAAGCGCGGCATCGATGCCATCGTCATGGGCAGCCGCGGCCTCAGCGACCTGCAGGGCTTCGTGGTCGGCAGTGTCTCCCACAAGGTGGCCCATGCCGCCGAGTGCACCGTCATCACCGTGCGCTGAAACGCGCCACACCTCACGCACTACCCCGCCGTGGCCGCCATCGGCAGCAGATGGCGCGCCACATGCTCCAGCATGCGGGTCTCGCGATGGATCGACAGCCCCATGCTGGCCTCCCTGGCCGCCATCACCCCGCGGTTGTGATCGATGGCCTCGTCCAGCCTGACCCAGCGCGGCTCCATGCCGTTGTCGCGCTCGTACGCCTCCAGACGCGTCTCCCCCAGCCGCCGATCGGCACGACAGTGATAGAAGTAGGAGTTCATGTGCATCAGGTCGTACTGCGGCTTGTAGTGGGGCCGGAACTCCTCGACCCAGCCGTAGGGGGATACCACCTCGACACCGCTCGCACCGGTCTCCTCGGCAAGCTCGCGATGCAGTCCCTCGAGCAACTCCTCATGGTCATCCACGCCGCCGCCCGGGAAGCTGAAGTCGTTGTAGCGACGGGTATAGAGCAGCAGGATCTCCTCGCCATCCAGGACGATGCCGCGTGCGGCACGGCGGCGATGGACCCGCTCCTGCGGGACATCGAGGCAAATAAGCTCGGGGTGAACGATGCGCTCGAGCAGCTGCATGGGGTAACTCCGTTATGAGGGGCGACAAGGCGCGCAAACTACACCGCGCGGCCCTATCGAGCAATCGGCGCCACGCCACGGCTCTCTAGGAGTGATGCAACCCGCTGATTCTGCGTGGCACGCCCCCGCCGCGTTTGGCCCCGGGCGAGGGAGTCCGTATAGTGGCTCCCCTACCCCGCCACACGTTCGTGATCATGCTGCAGAACAACGCCCTGCTTGCCCAACTCAAGCAACAGATTCGCTCCAGCACCCCCCGCGTCGAGGGGGTGATCAAGGCCACCCAGAAGGGTTTCGGCTTTCTCGAAACCGACGAGGGTGAGTCCTACTTCGTACCGCCCCCCGCCATGAAGCAGGTGCTGCACGGCGATCGCGTCGGCGCGGTCCTCCACGAGGAGGGAGACAAGAAGCGCGTCGAACCCGACACCCTGATCGAACAGGGGCTCGACCGCTTCGTCGCCCGGGTGCAGAAGCGCGAGGGCCGTCTGGCCGTGGTGCCCGACCACCCCCTGATCAACAACGCCCTCAAGGCGCGCATCAAGCGCAGTCTGGATGAAGCCAGCGTCGGGGACGGCGACTGGATCGTCGCGCGGCTGGTGCGTCACCCCCTCAAGACCGACGATCGCAGCTTCCTCGCCCAGATCGACGAGCTGGTGGCCAAGGCCGACGACCCCGCTGTGCCCTGGCGCGTTACCCTTGCTCGCCACGCCCTGGAGCAGGAGTGCCCGGAGGCCGGAGATGACTGGCCGCTGCTCGACGAGGGGCTCACCCGCGAGGACCTCAACGCCGAGCCCTTCTTCACCATCGACGGCGAGAAGACCCGCGACATGGACGACGCCCTGCGCATCATGCCCCGCGAGGACGGCGGCTGGGACCTGAGCGTCGCCATCGCCGATCCCACCGCCTACGTGTCGGAGGGTCATGCGGCCGACCTGGAGGCACGCACTCGCGCCTTCACCGTCTACCTGCCGGGCCAGAACGTCACCATGCTGCCCGAGCAGCTGGCCGACGACCTCTGCTCGCTGTGGGAGGGCAAGGAGCGGCCGGTGCTGGCCTGCACCCTCACCGTGCACGCCGATGGCAGCCTGGGCCACTACCGCTTCTTTGCCGCCACGGCGACCTCCCATGCCAAGCTGGCCTACGACCGCATCTCGGACTGGCTGGAGGGCCAGGGCGACTGGACCCCAGCGGACGAGATCGCCGAGCAGCTCAAGGCGCTGAGGGCAATGACCGAGGCGCGCAGCGCCTGGCGCGCCGAGCACGCCCTGGTGTTCAGGGACACCCCCGACTACGTCTTCGACCTGGACGAGGCCGGCAACGTGCTGGGCGTGCGCACCGAGGAGCGGCGCATCGCCAACCGCATGATCGAGGAGTCGATGATCGCGGCCAACGCCTGCTGCGCCCACCTGCTCGCCGAGCACGTGGGCCACGGCATCTTCAACGTGCATCGTGCCTTCGAGCCCGAAAAAGCCGAGGCCGCCCAAGAGTTCCTGGCCAGCCAGGACATCCAGGTGGAGCGCGAGCAGCTCACCGAGCTGTCCCGCTACACCGAGCTGAAGCGCGAGCTCGAGGGTCGCGATGACGCCTGGCTGGATGTCCGCCTGCGCCGATTCCAGGGATTCACCAGCATGTCGGCGAAGCCCGGCCCGCACTTCGGCCTGGGGCTGGCCGCCTACGCCACCTGGACCTCGCCGATCCGCAAGTACGGCGACATGGTCAACCACCGTCTGATCAAGCGGGTGCTCAAGGGCGAGCAGGCGCCGGCCGAGGCCAGCCTTGCGCTTACCGAGCAGCTCACCGAGCGCCGCCGGCTGAATCGCATGGCCGAGCGCGACGTCAAGGACTGGCTCTACGTGCGCTACCTGGGCCCGGCCGCCGAGGCCCAGGAGGCCTTCGACGCCGAGATCATCGCCATCAACCGTGGCGGCATGCGCGTGCGCCTGACCGCCAACGGTGCCACCGCCTTCATCCCGGCGCCGCTGATGCACAACGACCGCACCAAGGTGGCGATCGACGACAAGGAGGGGCGTATCCAGATCGAGGGCGAGGAGCGCTTCAAGCTGGGCGACCACATCCGTGTGGCCCTGACCGAAGCCCGCGAGGAGACCCGCTCCCTGGTGGGACGCCCGACCGACTGACCTTCCAGCAACGACAGGCAACAAAAGACGGCGACCCTAGGGTCGCCGTCTCGCATTGCAGCTGTCGCACAACTGTCGCATGGCCGCCCTAGGCTGGCAGAAAACATCTGAGCCAGGAGGACTTCTTGCATATCGTCGACGTCACCATGCTCCACGCGCCTGCCAGCGGAGGAGTGCGTACCTATCTCGAGGCCAAGCAACGCGTGTTGACCACCCGGGCGGGCATACGCACCAGCCTGCTGGTCCCCGGCGCCGAGCGCGGCTCGCTCGGTGGGGTGTATACCCTCCCGGCCCCGCGGATTCCCCTGGGCCTGGGCTACCGCTTCCCGCTGCGCCGCCGACCCTGGCGAGATGCCCTGATGACGATGGCCCCCGACCTGATCGAGGCCGGTGACCCCTATGTCACCGCCTGGGCCGCCGTGGAGGCCGGCCAGGCCCTGGGGGTGCCCACGGTGGGTTTCTTCCATTCCGACCTGCCGCGGCTGATGGGCGATCGCTTCGGGGCCGGTGTCCGCCGCCGCCTGCAGCGCTATGTCGGAGACCTCTATGGGCAATTCAACAGCGTCCTGGCCCCCTGCACCGCCATGGCCGAACGGCTGGCGGACTGGGGCGTCGACAACCTGCGTGTGCAGCCGCTGGGCGTCGATCTTGACGCCTTCCATCCGCGTCATCGCGACCCAGACCTGCGCCGACGCCTGGGGCTTGGCGACCACCAGCGGCTGCTGGTCTTCGCCGGCCGCCACTCGCCCGAGAAGCATATCGACGTGCTGCTCGAGACGATGGGGCGGCTGGGGACGGACTATCACCTGTTCCTGATGGGCCCGGGGATGCCCTTCCGAGTCCCCGACAACGTCAGCGTGATGCCCCGCTACTGTCCCCCGTCGGAAGTCGCCTCCACCCTGGCCAGCGCCGATGCCATGCTGCATGCCGGTACTCGAGAGACCTTCGGCCTGGTGGCCCAGGAGGCCATGGCCTGTGGAGTGCCGGTGGTAGCGGCCCGGGCCGGCGCCCTCAAGGAGTATATCCCGCTGGGTGCCGGCATCCTCTGCCGCCCCCGAGACCCCGACGACATGGCTCGGGCGACTCGTGAGCTATTCCTGAACGACCCCGCGGCCATGGGCCGCTACGCCCGTCGCCACGTCGAGCGTCACTTCGACTGGGAGCGGGTCATCGACGGCCTGCTCGAGCACTATCGACAACTGAGTCACGGCAGCGAGCGCCATGCCATCCCGCAGAACGGCTGATCCTCACCGACCATTGCCTCAGTGGCGGCCGCTGCACGGTCTGATGATCGTGATGGCGCTCATCGCACCTATCGGGGTCACCGCCTGGTTGGGCGGGGCCGATGCCCTGGCAGCGGTCAAGCGCTTCCCGCTGGATGTGCTGGGCCTGATGCTGCTGATGGCATTCGCGTGCTGGAACCTCAACGCCGCCCGGCTGCGCTTGATGCTGGATGGACGCATCGGCCGACTTGGCCAGCGTGGGGCACTGGGCATCGAACTGGCGTCCAAGTTCGCCCTGTGTGCCACGCCCGGGGGCAGCGGTGGCCCGGCCACGCTGCTGGTTATGTTGGCTCAGCGCGGTTTACCCGCCTCCAGGGGAGCGGCCATCTTCCTGCTCGACCAAGGCTGCGACCTGCTGTTTTTCCTTAGCATGCTGTCGGGAGTGGTAGCCCTCTCCCAGCTGGGGGAGACCCAATGGCCCTACCAGGCAATGATCCAGATGGCCCTGGTCGCGTTGGCTCTGATGGCCATTGGCTTTACGCTGGTGATAGCGTACCTGCCACATCTGCTGCGCTACCCCGCATCGCTGGGCACACGCTGGCTGAGCGGGTATCGGCGCCGTTGGCTTGCCCGCCGCCTGCTGAAGTGTCGCCAGGCGCTTCAGTCCACCCTACGGCTACCCATCGCTACGCTGCTGGCGATGTTGATGCTCACCGCAACCCATTGGCTACTGCGCTACAGCCTGCTCTACCTGGCGGTACTGGGAGCAGGTGGAAACGCCGACTGGCTATGGACCTTCCTGACCCAGATGCTGGCCATGGCGGCGAGCCAGTTCAGCTTTTTGCCCGGCGGCGCTGGTGCAGCCGAATTGGGGGTCGGCGGGCTGCTGCTGCCGATGATGGCACGCGAGCAGGCCGCCGCTGCCGTGCTGGTCTGGCGCCTGGTGTCCTACCACCTTTACCTGATCGCCGGTGCCCCGCTGTTTATACTGTCGGCCTATCGGCTGATGCGGCGACGGTCGCCCGAGCGAACCTGAGCGCTTACTCAGGTGTTGAAGCGACGCTGCTTCTCCGCCGTCCAGTCGACGGTAGGGGTTCGCATGCCGTGGCCGCCCCGGTAAGGCGCGTAGGCCGGTGACTCCCAGCCGGCCAGCAGTGAAGGCTCGAGTCGAAAGACCTCGACCCCGATGGGATGGCAGGTTTCCAGCGGGTCCCGGGCGTCGGGGCCCCACAGGTCTACCGACAAGTCTCCGCCCGGGCAGCACGACAGCGCACACAGCAGGTCGATTTCGGCGAACAATTCGATATAGTCGCCCTCTCGGGCCGGACAGGCCTTCATGAAGTACTGGTCATCGTCATTGAGTCCGGTGCATTGGAAGACATTGAGCACGTCATGCACATCAAACTCGGTGAGTCCGAAGGGGGCCACCGCACGCACCAGATTGGAGTGACAGTGATGGTCGAAATCTTCGCCGGTCAGCAGCTTGTTGACGTAAGGGTCGCATCGCGTACCCAACAGGTCATGCACGCGCCCACCGTCGGCGTCCATGCCGTAGACCGCCAGGGTATCGTCGATGATGGTCGCCATGGGTCGCAGATAGGGTAGTGTCGACCACAAGCGATCGAAGGTCGACACATGGGCCCCCTGCAGCTGGCGAGTCCGCGAGGCCCAGAAGCGCTCCCGCGGATTGTGGCGATGCCAGAGATTGAGATCGCCTACCTGGGGTCCATCACGCGTCGAGAAACGCAGCACATGGCCGGCCGGCACCTCCCAGGCCAGACCCTCGCGAATCGGCACGACCCGATCCTGGACACGCGTCCTCGCCTCTGGCGTCGTCAATCGGGCATAGAAGTCGCGATCCACGTCGAGAATGGAGCCTTTCGTGGCGCGATAGGCGGCCGGCACCTTTGCCATGTCCCTGTCCCCCTGGCTGATCAAACGATACCCGACATGCTAGCGGATTGTGCCCAAGGGCTCTCAACATCTGCTAAATGACACCTTAGCTCACGCTGAGTCCGTCCTGCCGATGGCGATAGAAGAAGCGCAGCATCTCCTTCGCAGCATCGGGGCCTCTGGGGTCGGTATAGCTTCCCTGCGCACTACCGCCCGACCAGGCATGACCCGCGCCCTGTACCTGCCACTGCTCCAGGCGTGGCTCACCCTTCGCATCGTGATGGGTGGTACGCGTATAGGCATGACCATTGGCCACCCGCCCCTGCTCAACCGTGACCCTGGCGTTGCCCTCACGGTGACTTGTCGTCTCACCCCCTCTACGCGCGGCGGCATACTGGGCGGCAACGCGTTCCGCATTGCTGGGGTGCACGGTGGTGTCGTGATCGCCGTGAAAGATGATGGCAGGCACCTCCGATGACCACCCTAACGCCCGGGCCGCGCCGCCACCGAGGGGACCCGCGCCCCCCCGCATCGCCCCCAGTGCATCGGGGAGACTCTGGGCCACCGCGTGGGGCAGCCCTGAATGCACGCCCACCGCCGCAAACAGATCCGGATAGGTCATCGCCAGGGTCGTTGCCATGGCGCCACCCGCCGATAGCCCGGCGACATAGACGCGGCTCGCATCGAGGTCATGGGTGTCGATGACCTGACGTGTCATGCCGGCAAGGATCGCCGGTTCACCCCCCTCGCGCTGCTGGTCCTCGGCCTTGAACCAGTTCCAGCACTTCGAACTGTTGGCGGTCATCGGCTGGGCCGGATAGAGCACGCAAAACAGTTGCTCTTCGGCCAGCCGGTTCATGTTGGTTCCGGCAGCGAAGTCATCGGGATTCTGCGTGCAGCCATGCAGCATGACTACCAGTGGTAGTGCCTGGCCGTGATAGCCGCTGGGGATATACAGCTTGTAATCGCGAGTGCCGGCATGATTGGAATAGCTACCAGCGGTGAAGGCGCCAGGCTCCGCTTTCTCGTTGGTGCCCCGTGCCTGCTCGGGCTGCACCACGGACTCACGCAGCTGGCGCCACTTGTCTCGCCATGCAGAAGGCAGCCCGATATCACCGCCCGGGATATGCCCGAGGGTCGCCGGTCGGGCATGGCCAAACGCCGAGGATCGCGCCGGTCCTGCTGACGGTTCACCTGCCCGGTACGAACCCGACTCGGCAGATGCCGGCCTTGACGCTGCCTCCTCTTCGTCGATGACCCGGCAGGTTCCTTCGAAAGTAGTGCCCGCGAAAGGCCTCCCCGCGAAGGGAGTGCCCGCACGGCCCAGGTCATCCGGCGCTTCCTCTCCCATGCCCTCGGACGTGGCCTCGGGCGTGGCGCCCTGGAGGATGGCCATGGCCTCGTGCAGCTTCCCGGCGCGGGTGAGCCGCGTCGCTTCTTCCATTCGTCGCGTCATGGTGGGGTCGATCATTGTCAATATTCCTGTTCAGTGATTTAGTGGATCCGATCCGCCAGGGCCGCCTTGACGGCCGTGCTGGCATGCAGGGCGCCCAATACGACCACCGATTCGATGGTGGCGCGGGCGAGTTCCGGTGATACGTCGTCGGCGATGCGGGCCAGCCCCAGCACCTGGATCTGCAACACCTGCCCGGCGGCCTGCAGCGCCTCGAGATCGCTGCGACTGTAGTCTTGCAGGCCCAGCACGAACGTCTTGCGCGCCACGGTTTCCTTGACGACGTCCGCATGGGTGGCCAACTGGTTGCGGATCGCCGTACGAATCAGGTCGGTACGGTTGGAGTAGAACCCTTCCTGGACCAGCAGATCGATCTGCCCCAGGTCGACCACCCCCAGGTTGATGGTGATCTTCTCGCTGGCGTCGCCGCTCTTGCGGCGCAGTTCAAGCGCGCTCATCGGTGATACCTCGTCGGCCCAGGAGGGAAGCCCCTCGCTCGGCGATGCAGAAACATCCTATTGGAATCCATGCGCCATCCATATGGATGGTCGGATAGAGGGTATACTAGACCCATCGGGGCGATAGTCAAGCCGGGGACAGACAAAACGACCCGGCGACGGGTGGGTCGTTACGCGGGTGCCGAGTTCGCAGGTGCCGAGAGAGAAGCAGCGGGAAAATAATTATCGCGGTGGATGAAAGCGTGGCGGCGAAGACGCGACTGTCGCCCATGCCCGCTTCGCCTGTAGGAGATCACCGCACACGAGGGGTGGGCAATGTCGGCAATTTGCGCTGCGTTGACGGTGCCGGGATCCGGCCATCGCCTGCATCGGCGCTTTATGGCAAGGTCTGAAGGTGGATGGAACCCAATCGTCACGAGACTCGCATGACATGGCAGCTCGACTCGGCCTACGCGGTAAATCGGTCAGCCTCCTCCTGCTGGCCTGCCTGCTGGCACTGATTCCAGCGGGGCTGATCGGCTGGAAGGCAGTCGCCGAGGTCCGTGATCATTTCGCCGGCGCCTTCGCCGAGCAGTACACCCTGCTGCAGATGCAGCGGGTGATCGCGCCCGTGACGCGGGAACTCGCCCTGTCACGACGCCTTGCCGACTCCATCGTGACCCGTGAATGGCTGCGCGCCCCCGAGGATCCGACGCGCCAGGCACGGTTCCTCGCCGAGGCCGAAGGCTTCCGGCAACACTTCGCCAGCCGCTCCTATTTCATCGTCGACCATGCCTCCGGGGACTACTACCTCGGGGATGGCGGCGGGGACAACGGCACAGAACCGCGCTATCGCCTTTCCCAGGAGGCGCCCGACCATGCCTGGTACTTCGCCACCATGGACAGCACCTCCACCTACGACATCAACGTCAGCGCCGACCAGGCCCTCGATCTGGCCATGGTCTGGTTCAACGTCAAGGTGATGGACAACGACACCCTGTTAGGCCTGGCCGGGGGCGGCATCGATCTTCAGCAGTTCATCCGACGCTTCCTCGGCAACACCCCGTCCGGCATGACGCCGATGCTGGTCGACTCCCGCGGAACCCTGCAGGTGCATCCCGACACCTCACGCATCGCCCTCGGTTCGGGCCGCCATCCCCTGGAGGACGGTGATCGCCCGCGGATCCAGGCACTCGTCGGCGAGTCCGACCGTGAGCCACTGCGGCGAGCCATGCACGACGCCATGCGCCGTCCCGGGACCGTGGTGGCCCTGGAGGCCGAACTGGAGGGGGAGCCCCGGCTGCTGAGCGTGGGCTACCTGCCGGAGCTGCAGTGGCTGCTGATCACCGCCCTGGACCTGCAGGCCGCTCCGCTCCTCGACCGCCGCTGGTTCTGGCCCATGGCGCTCGCCTTCGGCCTGCTGCTAATGCTGTTGACGGCCAGCTTCGCCTACAGCACCCATCGCCTGATCCTCACCCCGCTGCAGCGACTGAAGCTCTCCGCCCAGGCCATCGCCGAGGGCGACTACCACTCCGGGCTTCCCACCGAGCGCCGGGACGAGATCGGCGAGCTGTCGCGGACCTTTGCCCATATGGCAAGCCAGGTGGAAGGTTACACCCGAGACCTGGAAGCCCAGGTGCGCGAGCGCACACGGGATCTCGAACAGACCCATGCCCAGATGGTGACGGCCCACCGCCAGCTCGAGGCCTCCATCCAGTATGCCGGCATCATCCAGCAGGCGATTCTGCCCGACGACGCCCTCGATCAGCACCTGCGCCATCGCTATGGGGTCCTCTGGAAGCCGCGCGACGTGGTGGGCGGCGACTTCTATGTCTTCCAGGCCACCGAGCGCGGCTACCTGCTGGGCATCGTCGACTGCGCCGGCCACGGCGTGCCGGGGGCCCTGATGACCATGCTCGCCCGGGCCATCATCGACCACGCCCTCGCCCAGAAAGGCGCCGAGGATCCGGCGGCGGTGCTGGCAGAGATCGACCGCCAAGGCCGCTTGCTGCTGCCCCAGGACCAGCTGCCCGCCTCCATCGCCACCAGCATGGACATGGGCCTGGCCTGGGTCGACCCAGGCGCCGGGACCCTGACCTACGCCGGGGCCAAGATCGACCTCCATGCCAGCGACGGCGAGCGCCTGGAGACGTTGGCCGGCCACCGGCGCGCCCTGGGCCATCGCCGGCCGACCCGCTATGAAAACCGGGTGGCTCCGCTGCGCCGCGGCTGGACCTACACCCTGTGCAGCGACGGCTTACTCGACCAGGCCGGGAGCAACGACGGCTTCGGCTTCGGCAACCGCCGCTTCCGGGCCCTGTTACTGGCCCAGGCCGGTCAACCGCTGGCGGAGCAGATGGCGGCCTTTGAGGCGGCCCTGCGCGACCACCAGGGCGACCTCCCCCAGCGCGACGACATCACCCTGCTGGCCTTCCGCCTGGAGCCGCCACTCCCGGACGCCCCTTCCCCCTTGCCACCCGAGGAGACGGGCGACGCCCGTTGAGGAGAGCCCATGGACCTGCTGAGCATGCGGGAAAGTTACCAGCGCGATCGCATCATGCTGTGCTTCAACGGCCCCATCTCGCGCAGCCTCATCGAGGAGATCGGCAAGGCGCTGCGCAACTACCTAGACACCCAGCAGACGACGCCGTCGGCGGCCATGGATGTCTTCGCCGTGTATATCGAGATGACCCAGAACATTCGCCACTACGCCCGCCGCCAGGGCTATGACGAGACCCAGGCCTCGGCCACGGTGGCCGTGGCCCAACACGCCGAGGGGCGCTACCTGGTCTCGGCGGGCAACCTGGTCGAGCTCGCCGACGGCGAGCGCCTGGTCGGCATGATCGAGGCGCTGGCGCCGCTTGACCGCGCCGAGCTCAAGGCCGCCTACAAGAAGCAGCTGCGACGCCCGCGCGATGCCGAACGCGAGAGTGGCGCCGGCCTCGGGCTACTGGATATGGCCCGCAAGGCCAACCGCCCCCTGCAGGCCTCGCTGCAGGCGTTGCCCGACGGGCAAGGTTTCTTTAGCCTGACCGCTACCATCTGATGGGTACCATGATCACCATGACTCCTGACCTCGACATTCCCGGCAGCCAGTCGACGCCGGCCATCCAGAGCAACTGGAAGGCCGGCCGCCTGGCCATGCAGGGTGACTCCTACCCCGAGAACTCCTACGAACTCTTCGACCAGGTGATCGACTGGGTGCGTCGCTACCTCGACGACGAGGCGCGGCCGCTGCACCTCGACCTGGGCCTCGTCTACCTCAACACCAGCTCGGTGAAGGCGATGATGGACATCTTCGACCTGCTGCAGGAGGCCCACGGCGAGGGCCGCAAGGTCTCGGTCGAGTGGCTCTACGACGCCCGCAATGAGCGCATCGCCGAGTTGGCCGACGAGTTCCGAGAGGACTGCAGCTACCCCTTCGCCATCACTCCGGCGCTGGCATGAACCGCCGGGACGAGCAGGCGCTGCTGCAGCGGGTCGCTACCCTGCTGGCCGACCCGGCCCATGGGGAACACCCGCTCTTCGAGCCCCTGAAGGCCCTCGCTGAGCAGTACCGCAGCCAGCAGCAGCAGCTCGAGCGCCTGATCAGTATCTCCGACCGCTATCAGCAGTTGGCCCTGGAGGCGCGACAGGTGACCCAGAAGCGCTACGAACGCAGCCTTTGTCGTCAGCAGAAGCTGTCACGCATCTCCGACGGCTACCAGGCGATGATGCGCGAGCGCAACCGGGCACTTCACCAGGCCTCCACCCACGACCCGCTGACCCAGCTGGCCAATCGCCGGCTGATCGACGAACGCCTGCATGAGCTCGAGACCTCCGGACGAAACTACACCCTGGCCCTGCTGGATATCGACCGCTTCAAGACCATCAACGACCGCCATGGTCACGACGTCGGCGACCGGCTGCTGGTGGCCATCGCGGACGCCATGCGCGAGGTGCTGCGGGAGTCCGACCTGTGCGGGCGCTGGGGCGGCGAGGAGTTCATCCTGCTGCTCGCCGAGACCCGCATCGACGAGGCCCACACGATCGTCGAGCGGCTGCGGGATCGCGTGTCGGCCGTCATGGTCACCAGCTGCGAAGAGAGGCTCTCGGTGACCCTCAGCGCCGGGATCAGCGAGCATCGCCTCGGCGAACGCCACCTCATCACCCTGCAGCGCGCCGACCAAGCCCTGCTGGAGGCCAAGCGCAGCGGTCGCGACCGCTGCCTGATCACCACCCGCTGAGCGCCAGCGGCAACGGCCCAAACGCAGGACGGGCACCGCTGGGGGTGCCCGTCCTGTGGTTCCGCACTTGTCGGCAGGGATCGGCTTACCAGCCGGTCACTTCCTTCAGGGCATCGCCGATCTCGGCCAGCGAACGCACGGTCTTCACGCCGGCGTCTTCCAGGGCGGCGAACTTCTCGTCCGCAGTGCCCTTGCCACCCGAGATGATGGCGCCCGCATGGCCCATGCGCTTGCCCGCAGGAGCGGTCACACCGGCGATGTAGGAGACCACCGGCTTGGAGACGTTGGCCTTGATGTAGGCCGCTGCCTCTTCCTCGGCGGTGCCGCCGATCTCGCCGATCATCACGATCGCCTCGGTGGCCGGGTCCTTCTCGAACATCTCGAGGATGTCGATGAAGTTGGACCCCGGGATCGGGTCGCCGCCGATGCCCACGCAGGTGGACTGGCCGAAGCCGTGGTCGGTGGTCTGCTTGACGGCTTCATAGGTCAGGGTGCCGGAACGCGACACGATACCGACCTTGCCCGGCTTGTGGATATGACCTGGCATGATACCGATCTTGCACTCGCCGGGGGTGATCACGCCCGGGCAGTTGGGCCCGATCAGGCGCACGCCCAGCTGGTCGCACTTCACCTTGACGTCGAGCATGTCCAGAGTCGGAATGCCCTCGGTGATGCAGACGATCAGCTTGATGCCGGAGTTGGCGGCCTCGAGGATCGAGTCCTTGCAGAACGGGGCCGGCACGTAGATCACGCTGGCCTCGGCGCCGGTCTTCTCCACGGCCTCCTTGACGGTGTTGAACACCGGCAGGCCGAGGTGCTCCTGGCCACCCTTGCCCGGGGTCACGCCGCCGACCATCTGGGTGCCGTAGGCGATCGCCTGCTCGGAGTGGAAGGTCCCCTGGCCGCCGGTGAAGCCCTGGCAGATGACCTTGGTGTTCTTGTCGATCAGGATACTCATTACTTGCCCTCCGCGGCCTTGACGACCTGCTGAGCCGCATCGGTCAGACTGGTAGCCGCGATGATGTTCAGACCACTGGAGGACAGCTTTTCGGTCCCCAGTTCGGCGTTGGTACCTTCTAGACGCACCACGACCGGCACGTTGACACCGACCTGCTCGACGGCACCGATGATGCCCTCGGCGATCATGTCGCAGCGCACGATGCCGCCGAAGATGTTGACCAGCACCGCCTTGACGTTGTCGTCGGAGAGGATCAGCTTGAACGCTTCGGCCACGCGCTCCTTGGTGGCGCCGCCGCCCACGTCAAGGAAGTTGGCGGGCGAGCCGCCGTGCAGGTTGACGATGTCCATGGTGCCCATGGCCAGGCCGGCGCCGTTGACCATGCAGCCGATGTTGCCATCCAGCGCCACGTAGTTCAGCTCCCACTCGGCCGCCTCGGCCTCGCGCGCATCCTCCTGGGAGGGGTCGCGCATGGCCTGCAGGTCCGGGTGACGGTACAGGGCATTGCCGTCCAGGTTGAGCTTGGCGTCGAGGCAGTGCAGGTTGCCCTCGTCGGTGATCACCAGTGGGTTGATCTCGAGCAGCGCCAGATCCTTGTCGTGGAACAGCTTGGAGAGTCCCAAGAAGATCTTGGTGAACTGCTTCACCTGGTCGCCCTTCAGGCCCAGGGCGAAGGCCAGCTCACGCGCCTGGTAGGGCTGAGCGCCCACCAGCGGATCGATCTCGGCCTTGAGGATCTTCTCGGGCGTCTCCTCGGCGACCTTCTCGATCTCCACGCCGCCCTCGGTGGACGCCATGAAGACCACGCGGCGGGTGGCACGATCGACCACCGCGCCCAGGTAGAGCTCCTCGGCGATGTCGGTGCAGTTCTCGACCAGGATCTTGGCCACCGGCTGACCGTTGGCGTCGGTCTGGTAGGTCACCAGGTTCTTGCCAAGCCACTGCTCGGCAAAGGCCTTGGCCTCCTCCGCGCTCTTGATCAGCTTGACGCCGCCGGCCTTGCCGCGGCCACCGGCGTGGACCTGTGCCTTGACGACCCACTTGTCGCCGCCGATCTTCTTGCAAGCTTCCGCCGCTTCTTCCGGGGTGTCGACGGCAAAGCCCTTGGACACCGGAAGACCGTAGTCGGCAAACAGCTGTTTGCCCTGATATTCGTGAAGGTTCATCGATTCATGCCATTGGTTGCATGTGACTCGAACGGTGGTTCTGTCTCACCTGCTGGTGGACGCTTCGAACCACCACCGTCCCTTCCGATGCATCGCCGGAAGGGGCGCGCCGCCCGGTGGGCGGCGCTCGTTGTGCGACTTACTTGCGCTTCTTGCGGTTGACCATGTGGATGGCATGGCCCTCGACTGCCAGGGCCGCCTCGTGCACGGCCTCGGACATGGTCGGGTGCGCATAGCAGGTCAGCGCAAGGTCCTCGGCGCTGGAGCCGAACTCCAGGGCGATGACGCCCTGGGCGATCATCTCGCCGGCATGCTGGCCGACGATATGCATGCCCAGCACGCGATCGGTCTCGGCATCGGCGACGATCTTGGCCTGGCCATCGGTGGCGTTGTTGGCCATGGCGCGGCCGCTGGCGGCGAACGGGAAGGCGCCGACCTTGACCTCGAGGCCCTTGGCCTTGGCCTCCTCCTCGGTCAGACCGACCCAGGCCACCTCGGGGAAGGTGTAGATGACGTTGGGGATGGCGTCGTAGTTCATCTCGGCCTTGTGGCCGGCGATGATATCGGCCACCACCACGCCCTCTTCCGAGGCCTTGTGGGCAAGCATCGGGCCGCGCACGCAGTCGCCGATGGCGTAGACGCTCGGCACCCCGGTGCGGCACTGGTCATCGACGTGGATGAAGCCGCGTTCGTCCAGGTCGATGCCCAGCCCGTCGGCCACGACACCCTGGGTGTAGGGCTTGCGGCCGACGCAGACGATCAGCTTGTCGAAGGTCATCTCCTGGTCGCCTTCACCGTCGGTGTACTTGACGACCACTTCTTTGCCCTTGACCTCGGAGCCTGTGACGCGAGCACCCAGCTTGATGTCCAGGCCCTGCTTCTTGAGCAGCTTCTGGGTCTCCTTGGCGATGGCGGTGTCCACCATCGGCAGGAAGCTATCCATGGCCTCGAGCACGGTGACCTCGGAACCCAGGCGGCACCAGACGCTGCCCAGTTCCAGGCCAATGACGCCGGCGCCGATCACGCCGAGGCGCTTGGGTGTCTCCTGGAATTCCAGGGCGCCGGTGGAGTCGACGATCAGGCCCTCGGTCAACGGCGTCGGCGGGATCTCAACCGGCACGGAACCGGTGGCGATGATGATGTTGTCGGCGTCATACGTGGTGGCCTTGCCGTCCTTGTCGGTGACCTCGACCTGCTTGGCGCCGGTGACCTTGCCGGTGCCCTGGATGGCGGTCACGCCATTGCCCTTGAGCAGACCCGCCACGCCGCCGGTCAGGTTGGCGACGATCTTGTCCTTGCGGGCGATCATCTTCTTGACGTCCATCTGGACGTCGCCGGCCTGGATCCCCATGTCGTCGAAGTCGTGTTTGGCCTCGACGAACTTGTGGGAGGCCTCCAGCAGCGCCTTGGAGGGAATACAGCCCACGTTGAGGCAGGTGCCGCCGAACACCGGCTTGCCATCCTCGCTGATCCACTTCTCGACGACGGCAGACTTGAGGCCCATCTGGGCGGCACGGATGGCGGCCACGTAGCCGCCGGGGCCCGCACCGATCACGATCACATCGAACTTGTCAGCCATGTTGGCTCCCCTTGCGTGTCTTGAATTGGGGTGCCGCCGGGATCATCCGGCGGCACGTGCCGCTCAGATATCCAGCAGCAGGCGCGACGGATCCTCGAGCAGTTCCTTGATGGTGACCAGGAACCGGACCGCGTCCTTGCCATCGATCATGCGGTGGTCGTAGGAGACTGCCAGATACATCATCGGACGGATCTCGACCTTGCCGTTCACCGCCATGGGACGCTCCTGGATCTTGTGCATGCCCAGGATCGCGGTCTGCGGCGGGTTGATGATCGGCGTTGACATCAGCGAGCCGAAGGTGCCGCCGTTGGTGATGGTGAAGGTGCCACCCTGCATCTCGTCGATGCCGAGCTTGCCGTCACGTGCCCGCTTGCCGAAGTCCACGATGCCCTTCTCGACGTCGGCGATCTTCATGCTGTCGGTATCGCGCAGCACTGGAACCACCAGGCCGCGGTCGGTGGAAACCGCCACGCCGATGTCCTGATAGCCGTGGTAGACGATGTCGGTACCGTCGATGGAGGCGTTCACGTCCGGGAAGCGCTTGAGGGCCTCGGAGGCCGCCTTGACGAAGAAGCCCATGAAACCGAGCTTGACGTCGTGAGTCTTGGCGAAGGTGTCCTTGTACTGGGCGCGCAGGGCCATCACCGCGCTCATGTCCACCTCGTTGTAGGTGGTGAGCATCGCGGCGGTCTGTTGGGCCTGGACCAGGCGCTTGGCGATGGTCTGGCGCAGGCGGCTCATCGGCACGCGCTTCTCGGGGCGCTCGCCCTCCACGGCCGGCGCGGCGGCAGCGACCTTGGCGGCGCCGCCAGCGGCCGGCTTGGCGGTCTTCTTCGCAGCGCCTTCCTTGACCGCCTTCTGCACGTCCTCCTTGAGGATACGCCCCCCCTTGCCAGTGCCCTGGATGGCACTCACGTCGAGATCATGCTCGGCCACCATCTTGCGGGCCGCCGGGGCGAGGATCTTGTCGCCCACCTTCTCGTCGCCCGCGCCGTCATCGGCAGAGGCCGCCGGGGTCTCGTCGGCGGAGGTGTCGGCGCTGCCGCCGGCGCCTTCGGTGAAAATTGCCAGCACCGCCTCGGACTCGACCTGGCTGCCCTCCTCGGCCTTGATCTCGGTGAGAACGCCGTCGGTCGGCGCCACCACTTCCAGTACCACCTTGTCTGTCTCGATCTCGGCCAGCACCTCGTCACGGGAGACGACTTCGCCGACCTGCTTGTTCCAGCTGGCGACGGTACCTTCCTGGATGGACTCGGGGAAGGTCGGCGCCTTCACCTCGTGCTGCTTGCCACCGCTGGCGGCGGGCTTCTCGGCCTTGGCGCCGCTCTTCGGCTCGGCCTTGGCGTCGGCCTTGGCGCCGCTTTCCTCCTTGCCCGCCGCCTTGCCCTCGCCGATGCGGCCCAGCACCTGCTCGGACTGCACGGTATCACCCTCGTCGGCGAGCACCTCAGTGAGCACGCCGGCCTCGGGAGCCAGCACCTCGAGCACCACCTTGTCGGTCTCGATCTCGACGATCAGCTCGTCGCGCTCGACGCTGTCACCGGCCTTCTTGTGCCAGGCGGCCACGCTGCCCTCGGCAACGGATTCCGGAAAGGTTGGGGCCTTGATCTCGGTAGCCATGTCGTATCCCTTGTCTGTTCTCTCTCGTCCCGGTGGCGTGCCTTACAGATTGAAGGCGTCTTCCACCAACTGGCGCTGCTGTTCGATATGGACGGACATGTAGCCCGCGGCGGGTGCTGCAGAAGCCGGACGACCGGCAAACTTGAGCGCTCCGCCCAGATTGCCCTTGAGCATGTCGGCCACGGCCCGCAAGTGATGCTGGCTCGAATACCAGGCGCCCTGGTTGAGGGGCTCCTCCTGGCACCACACCACGTCCCTGACGTTGACATAGGCATTGAGCGCCTCGAAGAGCTCCTCCTTAGGGAAGGGGTAAAGCTGCTCGATGCGCACGATGGCGACGTCCTGGCGGTCGTTCTCCTCGCGCCAGGTGGCCAGGTCGTAGTAGACCTTGCCGGCACACAGGATGATGCGCTCGACCTTCTTGGGGTCGCGCACGCCCTGGTCGGGCAACACCATCTGGAAGTGGCCGGTGGCCAGATCGTCGAGGCTGGAGGTGGCCTCCTTGTGACGCAGCAGGCTCTTGGGCGACATCACCACCAGTGGCTTGCGCAGCTGGCGAATCACCTGGCGACGCAGCAGATGGAAGATCTGCGCCGGGGTGGTGGGGACGCAGATCTGCATGTTCTGCTCGGCACACATCTGCAGGAAGCGCTCCAGGCGCGCCGAGGAGTGCTCGGGACCCTGGCCTTCATATCCGTGGGGCAGCAGCATGGTCAACCCGCACAGGCGGCCCCACTTGGTCTCGCCGGAGGAGATGAACTGGTCCACCACCACCTGGGCGCCGTTAAAGAAGTCACCGAACTGGGCTTCCCAGATCACCAGGTGGGTGGGCGCCGTGGTGGCATAGCCGTACTCGAATGCCAGCACCGCCTCCTCGGAAAGGTAGGAGTCGTGGATGGTGAAGCGCGGCTGGCCGTCGGCCATGTGCTGAAGTGGCACGTAGCTACTGCCGTCCTTCTGGTTGTGCACCACCGCATGGCGGTGAGAGAAGGTGCCGCGCCCCACATCCTGGCCGGTGATGCGCACCGGGTGGCCCTCATCGAGCAGCGTGGCGTAGGCCAGGGTCTCGGCGAAGCCCCAGTTCAACGCCATGCCGCCGGCCTGCATCTTGCGGCGGTCTTCGTAGATCTTGGCGACCTGACGCTGCACCTCGACCCCGTCGGGGACCTCGCACATCCTGGCGGCCAGGCGCTGGAGGCGCTTCATCTCCACGGCGGTATCGGCATGGCCGGTCCACTCATGGCCCAAATAGGGCTTCCAGTCGACGAACAGCGAAGTGTTGGGCTCCTGCACCAGGGCGTTGGCCACGTGGTTGCCGGCCATCAGATCCTGGCGATAGGTCTCGATCATCGCCTTGGCGTCTTCCTCGGAGAGCACGCCCTGCTCGACCAGACGCGCTGCGTAGAGCTCGCGGGCGGTCTTCTGCTCGCGGATCTTCTGGTACATCAGCGGCTGGGTGCCGCTCGGCTCGTCAGCCTCGTTGTGGCCGCGGCGACGGTAGCAGACCAGATCGATCACCACGTCCTTCTTGAATTGCTGGCGGAAATCGAGCGCCACCTGGGTAGCATGCAGCACGGCGTCCGCGTCGTCGCCGTTGACGTGGAAGATCGGCGCCTGGACCATCTTGGCGATGTCGGTGCAGTACTCGGTGGAGCGCGTATCCAGCGGGTTGGAGGTGGTGAAACCGACCTGGTTGTTGATCACGATATGGATCGTGCCGCCGGTCTTGTAGGCGCGGGTCTGGGACATCTGGAACGTCTCCATGACCACGCCCTGACCGGCGAAGGCGGCGTCGCCATGGACGTTGATCGGCAGTACCTTGGTGCCGTCGCTGTCGTCGCGGCGATCCTGGCGGGCGCGCACCGAGCCCTCGACTACCGGAGAGACAATCTCCAGGTGAGAGGGGTTGAAGGCCAGCGCCAGGTGCACTTCCCCGCCCGGGGTCATGACGTTGGAGCTGAAGCCCTGGTGGTACTTGACGTCGCCGGAGCCCCGCTCGATGACCTTCTTGCCGTCGAACTCGTCGATCAGCTCGCCGGGGTTCTTGCCGAGGATGTTGACCAGCAGGTTGAGGCGGCCGCGGTGGGCCATGCCGATCACCATCTCCTTGATGCCATAGCCGCCGCCACGCTGGATCAGCTCGTCCATCATGGGGATGAAGGCCTCGCCTCCTTCCAGGCCGAAGCGCTTGGTGCCGGGGTACTTGGACGCCAGGTAGTTCTCCAGGCCCTCGGCCGCGGTCAGCCGCTCGAGCACATGCTGGCGCACCTCGTTGCCGAACTTCGGCGCGCTGCGCACCGATTCGAAGCGCTGCTGCAGCCAGCGCTTCTCCTCGGTGTCGACAATGTGCATGATCTCGCAGCCGATGGAGCGACAGTAGGTGTGCTCCAGGGCCTCGACGATCTCCTTGAGCGGGGCGCGATCCAGGCCGAGGAAGAAGGAGCCGGTCTGGAACTCGGTATCCATGTCGCTCTTGGAGAGCTGGTGGAAGGAGAGGTCGAGGTCGGGAACCGGCGTTGGGCTGCGCAGGCCGAGCGGATCGATATTGGCCTTCTGATGGCCGCGGAAGCGGTAGGCGTTGATCAGTTGGAGAACCTTGACCTGCTTCTTGTTCTCTTCGCCGTCGGCGGCGGCGGGGGCCAGGGCGGTGCGGCGAGCGCGGCCTAGCTGGTAGAACTGGTCGCGGACCGGGGAAAGGGGGACGTCCCGGGAGGCGCTGCCTTCAGGGGCCGGCAACTGGTCGAAGTAGTTGCGCCACTCATCCGGGACAGCGGCGGGATCATCGAGGTACTGCTCGTAGAGCGCTTCCACATAGTGGGCATTGCCGCCACTGACGTGGGAGGAGCGCCACATCAACTCCATTATGCCTTGTTGCATCTCTCGGTCACCCTGCACTGATGGGGTGGTATCGGCGTCACCGCACACGTGGTGCAGCGACATCGGTGGTGCCCTGCCGGTCGGGCCAAGCTCATTCCGGCGCTAACGGCCAGCGGCCGAAAGCCTTGAATTCCATGCTCAGGAGCCGGTGCCTTGGGCACCGGCTCCTGACGCTACTGTGCCGCCGTGCGGCCGCGACAAGGCGTCGCAGCCGGAAACCGTGACTCATGATAACAAGCCCCGGACCACGTTTTAAGTGGCATTAAGTGGCATTCGCCAGCAGCATGTCGCGGATCTTGCCGATCGCGCGGGTGGGGTTGAGCCCTTTCGGGCAGACCGCCACGCAGTTCATGATGCCGCGGCAGCGGAACACGGAGAACGGATCCTCAAGCTCGGACAGGCGCTCACGGGTCGCGGTATCGCGGGAGTCGGCCAGGAAGCGATAGGACTGCAGCAAACCGGCCGGACCCACAAACTTGTCCGGGTTCCACCAGAACGACGGACAGGAGGTGGAACAGCAGGCGCACAGGATGCACTCGTAGAGACCGTCGAGCTTGTCGCGATCCTCCGGCGACTGCAGACGCTCGATGGACGGTGCCGGGGTGTCGTTCTGCAGGTACGGCTGGATGCGCTCGTACTGCTTGTAGAACAGCCCCATGTCGACTACCAGGTCACGGATGACCGGCAGGCCAGGCAGCGGACGCAGCGCCAGCTTGCCGTTCTTCACCACCTCGGAGAGCGGGGTGATACAGGCCAGGCCGTTCTTGCCGTTCATGTTCATGCCATCGGAACCGCACACGCCCTCGCGGCAGCTGCGGCGGTAGGCCAGGCCGTTATCCTGCTCCTTCATCAGGTGCAGTACATCCAGCACCATGATGTCACGGCCCTGGGTGTCAACCTGGAACTCCTGCATGTACGGCGCGGAGTCGGTTTCCGGGTTGTAGCGATAGATGGATACCTGAAGCATCTTGACTCACCCTCGTGATGGCGGAGTTAGTAGGTGCGGATTTTCGGCTCGAAGGTGTCGACGGTCTTGGGCTTGAAGTTGACGTCGCGCTTGGCGAGCCGCTTGTCGGCCGGGAAGTAGAGCGAGTGCTTCAGCCAGTTGACGTCGTCACGGTCCGGATAGTCGTAGCGGGAATGCGCGCCGCGGCTCTCCTTGCGCTCCAGGGCCGAGATGGCGGTGGCTTCGGCCACTTCCATCAGGTTGTCCAGCTCCAGGGCCTCGACACGAGCGGTGTTGAAGGCGTTGGTCTTGTCCGGCAGGTAGGCGTTGGCGATGCGCTCGCGCAGTTCGGCCAGCTGCCCGACGCCCTTCTGCATGTTCTCTTCCTCGCGGAACACGCCGAAGGAGTTCTGCATGATGTTCTGCAGGGCGCGCTTGAGCTCCGGCACGGTCTCGCCGCCCTCTGACTCGTTCCAGCGGTTCATGCGCTTCATGGCAGACGCGATATCGGACTCGGAAGCGTCGAGGTACTCGATACCCTCGTTGAGCGCGCCCTCGATGAACATGCCGGCCGCACGACCGAAGACCACCAGGTCGAGCAGCGAGTTGCCGCCCAGGCGGTTGGCGCCGTGGACCGAGACGCAGGCCGCTTCGCCGCAGGCGAACAGGCCGTTGACGATCTGGTCGTTACCATCGGCGTCCTGCATGATCGCCTGGCCATGCACGTTGGTGGGGATCCCGCCCATCATGTAGTGGCAGGTCGGCACCACCGGGATCGGCTCCTTGGCCGGATCGACGTGGGCGAAGGTCTTGGAGAGCTCGACGATGCCGGGCAGGCGCTTGCCGAGCACTTCCTCGCCCAGGTGGTCCAGCTTGAGGAAGACGTGGTCGCCGTGCTCGCCGCATCCGCGCCCCTCGAGAATCTCCATGACCATGGAGCGCGCGACCACGTCGCGGCCGGCCAGATCCTTGGCGTTGGGCGCGTAACGCTCCATGAAGCGCTCGCCATCCTTGTTCACCAGGTAGCCACCCTCGCCGCGGCAACCCTCGGTCACCAGGGTGCCCGCGCCGTAGATCCCGGTCGGGTGGAACTGCCACATCTCCATGTCCTGCATCGGGAAGCCGGCGCGCAGCGCCATGCCGATGCCGTCGCCGGTATTGATCAGCGCGTTGGTGGTGGAGGCGTAGATGCGCCCGGCACCGCCGGTGGCCAGCACGGTGGCCTTGGACTTGACGTGCACAACCTCGCCGGTCTCGATGTCCATGGCGATGCAGCCCACCACATCGCCGTTGGCGTTCTTGACCAGGTCGACGGCATACCACTCGTTGAGGAAGGTGGTGTTGTTCTTCAGGTTGTTCTGATAAAGCGTATGCAGCAGGGCGTGACCGGTACGGTCGGCCGCGGCACAGGTGCGAGCCGCCTGGCCGCCGGCGCCGAAGTCCTTGGACTGACCGCCAAACGGGCGCTGGTAGATGCGACCGTTGTCGAAGCGGGAGAACGGCAGACCCATGTGCTCGAGTTCGAACACCGCCTTGGGGCCCTCGGAACACATGTACTCGGCCGCGTCCTGATCGGCGATGTAGTCGCCGCCCTTGACCGTGTCGTACATGTGCCAGCGCCAGTCGTCATCGGGGTCGGCGGAGGCGATGGCACAGGTGATGCCGCCCTGGGCCGAAACGGTATGTGAGCGGGTCGGAAAGACCTTGGAGAGCACGGCGGTCTTCTTGCCGGACTTGGCCAGCTCGAGGGCGGCACGCAGGCCGGCACCGCCACCGCCGATGATGATGGCGTCGAAAGAAAGGCTACGCAGGTTGGACATGTATCAAGCTCCCCACAGAATCTGAATGCCCCAGACCAGGAACACGAAGATGGCCAGGATGATGACGGTCTGGGCGCCGACGCGAATGCCGGTCGGCTTGATGTAGTCGGTGGTCACGGTCCACAGGCCGACCCAGGCGTGGGCCGACAGCGACACGAAGGCCAGCAGAGAGAAGATGCGCATCCAGGTCTGGGCGAACAAGCCGCTCCAGGTGGCATAGTCGAGGCCCGGGTTGAACAGCAGATAGAGAACGATGAAAACGGTGTAGAGCGCCAGGATGACCGCCGACACGCGCTGGATGAGCCAGTCGGAGAGGCCGCTGCGGCCGAAACTCGTAATGTTGGTTACCATACCCAGACTCCCGCCAGAATGATCAGGACAGCACTCACCACCACGGTGATCTGTGCTTTCTTGTGGCCGCCCTCGAGGGTCACGCCGATATCCATGTCCATGATCAAGTGCTTGATGCCGGCCACGAAGTGAAAGGCCAGCGCCGACAGCAGGCCCCAGGCGATCAGCTTGGCCAGGAAGTTGTTGGACAAGGCATCACTGACGGCGGCGAAGCCCGCCGGCGACGACAGCGACTTGCCGAGGGCCCAGAAGGCGAAGATCAGGCCGACGAACAGGATCACGCCGGTGATGCGGTGAGCGATCGACGTCAGGGCGGGAAGTGGAAACTGTATCGTGGACAGATCCAGATTTACGGGTCGTTTGCTATTCACGGCTCTCTACACACTCTCTATGGCCCACTTGACGACAGGACGGGCAAGGCCCGAGCGGGCGGTGGTTTCGGGAAATAGCGGTACTTGCCAAGATGCAGGGCAAGACCGCCTGTTCCTGCCAGTCGCGCGGGGTGGATTATAGGGACATGGCCAGGCCATGACAAACGAAGCGACGGTTAACTAGACCATGGTGCAAAGGCCCCCGCCTCCCCAACTACACCCTTCGGGAGCAATTCCGTTCGCGCGTCCGCACAGGAATGGTGCACAGCACCATTAATTATACAACACTTTTAACTTGATGAGTTATGTGCACAACCACTGAGTCGCCATGGGCTAATTGACAATCGCTGGAACGCTTCTATAGTGGGCGAACCTTTTCGCCGGCCATCGCCGCGAACTCGCTAGTGAAATAAACGACTTATCGCCCTAACACGAACTCGAGAGGAGGCTTCCATGGCTGACAGGAAAGCGACGCTGACGGTAGACGGTCTGGACAAGACGATCGAACTGCCTGTCTATTCGGGCACCTTGGGCCCGGATGTGATCGACGTGCGCGGGCTTGGTGCCGAAGGCCTCTTCACCTATGACCCCGGCTTTATGGCCACCTCTTCCTGCCAGTCTGCCATCACCTACATCGATGGCGGTCAGGGCGTGCTGCTGCATCGGGGCTACCCGATCGACCAGCTGGCCAAGGAATCCAACTTCGTCGAGATGTGCTACCTGCTGCTGTTCGGCGAACTTCCGGACGACGCGCAGTACGCCGATTTCGAGTCGCGGGTTCGCAACCACACCATGGTTCACGACCAGATCAACAACTTCTTCAAGGGCTTCCGCCGCGATGCCCATCCTATGTCGATCCTGTGTGGCGTCGTGGGTGGCCTGGCCGCCTTCTACCATGACCACATGGACACCACGATCGAGGAGGATCGCATCATCAGCGCGATCCGCCTGATCGCCAAGATGCCGACCATTGCGGCCATGTCCCACAAGTACAACGTAGGTCAGCCCTTCAACTACCCGCGCAACGACCTGAGCTATGCAGAAAACTTCCTCTACATGATGTTCAGCAACCCGTGCGAGGAGTACAAGATCAACCCGGTCTACGCCAAGGCCATGGACCGCATCTTCATGCTGCATGCGGACCACGAGCAGAACGCCTCCACTTCCACGGTGCGCCTGGCGGGCTCCACCGGCGCCAACCCCTTCGCCTGCATCAGCGCCGGCATCGCGGCTCTCTGGGGCCCGGCCCACGGCGGCGCCAACGAAGCGGTGCTGAAGATGCTCGACGAGATCGGCGACGACTCCGAAGAGAACATCCAGCGTTTCATCGACAAGGCCAAGGACAAGGATGACCCCTTCAAGCTGATGGGCTTCGGGCATCGCGTCTATCGCAACTTCGATCCCCGCGCCAAGGTGATGAAGGAGAGCTGCGACGAGGTGCTGGCCGAACTGGGCCTGGCCGACGACCCGCAGCTCAAGATCGCCAAACGCCTGGAGCAGATCGCCCTGGAGGACGAGTACTTCGTCGAGCGCAAGCTCTACCCCAACGTCGACTTCTACTCCGGCATCATCCTCAAGGCCATGGGCATCCCGACCAACATGTTCACCGTGATCTTCGCGGTGTCCCGGACCATCGGCTGGATCTCCCACTGGAACGAGATGCTCGGCGACAGCTACAAGATCGGCCGCCCGCGTCAGCTCTATACCGGCCACACCCAGCGCGACTATCCTGCCGCCCCTGCCAAGTAAGCAGCCGGCAGAGGCGGCCAGGGCCGCTTGCGCTACCCTGCGGAAAGCCGCCTTCGGGCGGCTTTCTGCGTCATGATCCCCAATACCCCCAACAAGAGTGAGTCATCAGGATGAGCAAGAGCATTTCCACAGTCGCCTTCATCGGCCTAGGCGTGATGGGCTATCCCATGGCCGGCCACCTGGCCCGCGCCGGCCTCACCGTCCGCGTCTACAACCGCACCGCCACCAAGGCCGATGCCTGGGCCGCGGAGCACGGTGGCAGCGACCACTCCACCCCGCGCGAGGCGGCCCAGGGCGCCGAGCTGGTCCTGCTCTGCGTGGGCAACGACGACGATGTGCGTCAGGTCACCATCGGCGACGACGGCGCGCTGCACGGCATGACCGAGGGCAGCCTGCTGGTGGACCACACCACGGCATCGGCGGATCTCGCCCTGGAACTCGACGCCGCCTGCAGCGAACGCGGGATCGGCTTTGTGGACGCCCCGGTCTCGGGCGGCCAGCAGGGTGCCGAAAACGGCGCCCTGACCATCATGTGCGGCGGCAGCGAGGCCGACTTCGCCCGCGTCGAGGGCACCCTCGGGCACTTCGCCAAGGCGGTGACCCTGATGGGTCCCGCCGGCAGCGGCCAGCTGACCAAGATGGTCAACCAAATCTGCATCGCC
The DNA here is from genome assembly GCF_051216275.1 of Halomonas salsilacus. Classification (NCBI taxonomy): domain Bacteria; kingdom Pseudomonadati; phylum Pseudomonadota; class Gammaproteobacteria; order Oceanospirillales; family Halomonadaceae; genus Halomonas; species Halomonas salsilacus. The sequence continues at coordinate 33,045 of NZ_JBPKAQ010000004.1, read as the reverse complement.
GGGCTGGTCCAGGGACTGGCCGAGGGCCTGCACTTCGCCGAGCAGGCCGGCCTCGATCAGCAGCGCGTGATCGATGTCATCTCCAAGGGGGCCGCCGGCTCCTGGCAGATGGAGAACCGCCACGGCACCATGATCGCGGACAAGTACGAGCACGGCTTCGCCGTGGATTGGATGCGCAAGGATCTCGGTATCTGCCTGGAGCAAGCACGGCGCCTGCAGGCACGCCTGCCGGTGACGGCACTGGTGGATCAGTTCTACGCCGACGTCCAGGTGATGGGAGGAGGACGCTGGGACACCTCCTCGCTGCTGCGTCGACTGCGTGCCCTGGGTCACCGCTGAGGACTCGGGCAGCGCCTGGGCGCTGCCCTCATCCAGCCCTCCTGCCAGCATGAATTTACTACTATTTTAGGTTGACAAGTCTCATACCAGAGGCATCCGAACGGTCTAAAACCGTTGTCCACACATTCTGTGGATAAACCTGTTCACAACCACGCAAAAACGCCGTCAAATCGCCATGGAATGGGGGCTCGGCTTAGATTGATCAATTTTTGACCTCATTTAAGCCATTGATTTTAATATGTTTTAAGAAAATCCCTGTGATCACGGGCGATTGCATACCTGCTGTGCACAGACACCGGGGCGGAACCCCGGCTAGTGGACAAGTCAAGCGAAATTCACCTTGGAAAAGGGGTCGTGAGGGAGGCCGTTCGTGGGGGGCTTCAACGCTGACGGCTGGCGTCCGGCGATGAAAAAAGGGCACTCGAGGAAGAGTGCCCTTTCAGGAAGAGTGGCGTCCCATAGGGGGTTCGAACCCCTGTTACCGCCGTGAAAGGGCGGTGTCCTAGGCCACTAGACGAATGGGACGCAGATGCCTCGAGGACGGGAATGGTGGAGCCTAGCGGGATCGAACCGCTGACCTCGACACTGCCAGTGTCGCGCTCTCCCAGCTGAGCTAAGGCCCCTCGCCCTGAAGACGAGTCGTATAGTACTGATTACTCTCGTCTTCGTCAACAGGAAATCACGCGATTTCTTGAAACTCCTTCTCGAAGCGCTTGGCCTGCTTCTTGGAGACGCCGCCCAGCACCTCGATGGCGTGACGCAACCGCGCACGGGTCATGTCGGAGCCGAGAATCGCCATGGCGTCCATCACCGAGGTGCTGGCGGTGGAGCCGGTGATGGCGATGAACACCGGCGCCAGGAACTCCTTCATCTTCAGATCGAAGTGACCGGCCAGCGCCTTCACCTCGGCCAACAGCGCCTCCTTGTGCCAGGCCGGCACGACCTCGAAGCGCCACACCAGGAACTGCAGCAGCCTGAGCAGGTCCTCGCGGCCGAGCTTGACAGCGTCAAAGCTCTCCTCGGTGATGCGCGGCAGCCCCGAGAAGAAGTGGCCGGCCAGGGGCACCACCTCGGAGAGGGTCTCCACCCGTGGACGCACCTGGGGCAGGATCTCCATCACGTAGCGCTCGTTGAAGGCCCACTCCATCAGCGCCCGGAGGAAGGCCCCGTCGTCGAGCTCCTCCCGAATATAGAGGCCATTGAGCCAGGTGAGCTTCTCCAGATCGAACACCGGGCCACCCAGGGAGACCCGCTGGATATCGAAGTGGGCCATCATCTCGTCGAGGCTGAACTTCTCGCGCTCGTCGGGCATCGACCAGCCCATGCGGCCCAGGTAGTTGGTCACCGCCCGGGGCAGGTAACCCATGCGCCGGTAGTAGTTGATCGAGGTCGGGTTCTTGCGCTTGGAGAGCTTCGACTTGTCGGGGTTGCGCAGCAGCGGCATGTGGCAGAGCTCGGGCATCTCCCAGCCGAAGTACTCGTAGAGCAGCTGGTGCTTGGGTGCCGAGTTGATCCACTCCTCGCCGCGCAGCACATGGGTGATCCCCATCAGGTGGTCGTCAACCACGTTGGCCAGGTGATAGGTGGGCATGCCGTCGGACTTGAGCAGGATCTGGGCATCCACCTGGGCCCAGTCCACCTCGATGGTCCCACGCAGCATGTCCTGAATCACGCAGGTGCCGCTGGCAGGTACCGCCATGCGCACCACATGGGGCCAGCCCTCCTTCTCGCGACGCGCCTGCTCCTCGGCAGGCAGGGCCAGGTCGGCGGGCTTGAGCGCCAGGTGCATGCCGGCGGCCTTGCGCGCCTCACGCAGCTCATCGAGCTCCTCACTGGTGCGGTAGCACCTGAAGGCGTGCCCCGCCTCGATCAGCTGACGGGCGTACTCGGCGTAGATGTCGCCGCGCTCGCTCTGGCGGTAGGGACCATGGGGGCCACCCACGTCGGGGCCCTCGTCCCACTCCAGACCCAGCCAGCGCAGGGAGTCGAGGATCATCTGCTCGGACTCGGGCGTCGAGCGCACCCGGTCGGTATCCTCGATGCGCAGGATGAACTGGCCGCCGTGCTGACGGGCGAAGCAGAGGTTGAACAGGGCGATGTAGGCGGTGCCGACGTGGGGATCGCCGGTCGGTGACGGCGCGATACGCGTGCGTACGGTCATGTCGTTGCGGTGTCCCGGTGCTGGTGATATGGATGGCCGCATTATACGCACCTGCCGCCCACTCGGCAGCCGTCACCGGGAATCATCCGCGTGGATCGCGGTCAACGTCTCGCCACCTGACCTGGACAACCGGCCGACCAGGAGACACATCATGCTTGCGCAACTTCCCGAGGGCTTTACCACGCTGGTGACAGGGGCCGGCGGCGGCATCGGCCGGGCGGTGGTGGAATCCCTGCTGGCCAGCCCCAGACCGGGACGCGTGATCGCCGCCAGCCGGCGCCCCGGGCCCCGGACGGATCCCCGCCTCGAGACGCTGGACGCCGACCTCACCACACCCGAGGGCCGCGAGTGCCTGACGGCCCACCTGAACGGCGCGCCGCTTCACCTGACCTTCAACACCATCGGCATGCTCCATGACGAGGCCCTCGGCATCCACCCCGAGAAGAAGCTCGACGACCTGGACGCCGAGGCCCTGGCGCACCTGTTCCATGTCAATGCCACGACCCCGGCACTGCTGCTCCAGGCCCTGCAGCCGAGCCTCAAGGGCCAGCATCCGGCACTGGTGGCGAGCCTCTCGGCCCGGGTCGGCTCCATCGAGGACAATCGTCTGGGCGGCTGGTACGCCTATCGCGCCAGCAAGGCGGCGCACAACATGCTGATGCGAACCGCCGCCGTGGAACTGCGGCGGCTCAACAGGACCCTCGCCGTGGTCTGCCTGCATCCCGGCACCACGGATACCGGACTCTCACGCCCCTTCCAGGCCCGCGTGCCGGAAGGAAAGCTGTTCACGCCGGCATTCGTGGCCGAGCGGCTTCTCGCGGTGCTGGGGGAGCGCCCGCTCGGGAGTGCTGCCAGCTTCTTCGACTGGGCCGGCGAACCCGTGGCCTGGTGATCGGCACCACCGGTGAATCAACGTTGATGGGCGACATTGCACAGCCGCATGGGATCCCGGATCATCCCATCCGGTTTTTTCCTACCGTTCCGATAACAGAACGCATGCAACGACAGGATAAAGAGATGGATTCACTAGGCCCGCGTATCAAGGAACTCCGGCTGGAGGCTAACCTCAACAAGGCAGCCCTGGCCCGTCGGGTTGGCGTCTCCGATGTGACCATCTCCTACTGGGAGTCCGGTGCCATTCGCCAGATCGGCCATGAGCGGCTGGTGGCCCTGGCCCAAGCGCTGGGTTGCCCGCTGTCGAGGCTGCTCGAAGGCAACAGAGGTGACCGGCCAGCCCCCCTCTACCTGCGTCGTCAGCCCCCCGCGCCCTGGCAGGACCCCGCCGCCGGCCGCATCGAAGTGCCCGATGACCTGCTGCCCCTCTCGCACAACCCGGGCCAGCGATGGCACAAGGAGTGCTATCTGATGACCCCGGCGCCCGGCGATACCTTCGATTTCCTGGGCAATCACGACCTCGTTGCCGTGGCCCCCACGGAGGATTTTCGCCAGCCGGGCCACTACCTGGTGGAAGAGGACGGCAGGCTCTGCGTCCGCCGGGTCTCCCAGCAGGAGGACGGAGGGCTGCAGTTCAGCAGAGAAGGGGACGCCACTGCCTACCCAGCGGCCCCCGACACCCGCCTGCTGGGCATTCTCCTGGCCCACTGGCAGGCCTCGCCGCTCTAACGCAGCGCGGGCACTTCGCCCGCGCGTCTCGATCCCGGGCGCTATTCGCGTCCCGTGCTATTGGACGCCGAGCACCTCGACGTTATCGTGAGTGCGACGCGGTTCGCTTCCGATCAGAAACCGCCGCGAGGCGCTCGCGACCTGTCCCAGGCCGTGACGCGAGGTACCCACCAGCGGGCCGCTCAGATGCTCGCCCCGCTCGCCGATCCGAGCGCGAACCTCCGAGGGTTGCACGGTGGCCTCGGAGAGATTGACGGTGATGGTGTAGCCCCCGTCCGGGAGGCCGCTGCCCGACCCGAAGGGTCCGGCCTGGAATCGGCCGCCCGTCAGCGTCGTACGCTCCTGCCAGCGGACTCCGCTCAGCTCTCGCTCCACCACCACCTGCAGGCGGGTGGTATCCGGCAGGTTGCTCTCCCCTTCCACCAACAGGCGCCGGTCACTGCCGAGGCTGACCGCAAACTCGATCGCCACCGGCTCGGCAAAGGGCTCCACCTCTGGCTCGGGCTCAGCGGGGGGAGATGGCTGGGCAACCTGCTCTGGCTCGTCCGGCGCCTCCGCGGTGTCGTTGCCGTTCCCGCCGCAGCCCGCAAGCAGCACCAGCATCACGCCCAGGCCGCACCATCGATACCACACGTTCATGCATGACCTCCGAAGCGATGATTCCCTGGCCAAGGCTATCATCGGCCGGGGCTGCCCGTCCCGTCGGTCACTCAACGTGGCTCGGCGCACTGCCGGCAAAGCGTGGTGAAAGGCACGGCGTCGAGACGACCGGGCGCGATCGGTTCCTCGCACACCTCGCAGAGGTCCCCCTCCCCGTCAGCGATGCGCGCCAGGGCGTGCATCACCTGGCGCAGTTCCTGCTCGGCCTCCCTTTCCAGGGCATCGACCACCTCGTCGTTCTGCAACTCGATGGCCTGCTCCTCCATGTCCTTGTCCAACGGGCCCGCGCGCTGCTCCTTGTGGGCCCGGTAGCGCTCGAGTCGCTCGATCAGCTCGTCGCGCAGCCCTTCCAATACTCCTTTCCGGTCCGCCATGATGCCCTCTCCTGTCAATGTGACATGATCCGCAGCGCCCTGGCGGCGCCACCCTGCCCTACTTCATAGCACATCGCCGCGTCGGCCGACCCCGAGGCAGGGCACGCCTTGCCCCTCCAGCGGTGGCGGGCCGCTCAGCGCAGAACCCGCTATACAACGATTTCCTTTAGAATACTGCCTCTACTGCCCGAGTCCGGAGCTGAATCTCAGGCATCAAACAGCACAGAAGAAGGAGTGAGGGCATTGGATCCCATCTGGTGGTTGGCCTACCTGGCCTTGGGAAGCTTCGTCGGCCTGATGGCCGGTCTGCTCGGCATCGGCGGCGGCGGCATCATGGTCCCGATCCTGACCTCGCTGTTCGTGATCCAGGGGGTCCCCCACGAGCACATCGCCCACCTGGCCTTGGGCACTGCCATGGCCGCCATCGTGCCGTCTGCCTCGGCCAGCCTCTGGTCGCACCATCGGCATGGCGCGGTACGCTGGCACATCGTGCGCCACATCACCCCCGCCATCCTCGCCGGCACCTTCCTGGCGACCTTCATCGCCGCCCTGATGCCGACCCGCGGTCTGGCGATCTTCTTCGCCGCCTTCATGGTGCTGATGTCGCTGCAGATGCTTGTCAACCTGAAGCCCAAGCCGACCCGCACCCTGCCAGGGCCGATCGGCCTGTCCGGTGCGGGGCTCGGCATCGGCAGCATCTCCGCGCTGGTGGCCATCGGCGGTGGCTCGCTCACCGTGCCCTTCCTGACCTGGTGCAACGTGCGCCTGCCCCACGCCATCGGCACCTCGGCCGCGGTGGGGCTGCCGATCGCCCTGGCCGGGGCACTGGGCTATCTCATCAATGGCTGGGGAACTGCCGGCCTGCCGGAGGCCGCCTGGGGCTATGTCTACTTGCCCGCCCTACTGCTCATGGCGCCGTTCAGCATCCTCACCGCGCCCCTCGGCGCGAGGCTCGCTCACCGCCTGCCGGTGGCGATCCTCAGGCGGGTGTTCGCCTTCATGCTAATGGCCCTGGCGCTGCAGATGCTCTACACGGTGTTCACCGCCTGAACTCCTGTCGAGCCAAGCAGGCCTCCGTAATCGTCGTGCAGCGCCGGCAGCAGGGCGTACTCGCCTGGGTGGCCACCACCTCGCCGGAAAGGTTCCAAGGTTAGCGCCGGTCGGTCTTGAGGGTTTTTCACGGGCGCTCGAGCGGGTGATGGCTTAAATTCTTAGTGAGACGCTTGGACCTGCCTTCCCGCATCCCTGCGGTACTCCCTCATTCCCAAGCAGGAGGTCGGCATGGACACCATCACCCTCACTCACAAGGTACGTGGCCTGACCCTCATCTGCCGCCAGTGCGGCAACACCGAGGAGCCGGTCACCCTCGACCTCGGACGCTTTCGTGTCGAGGGGCTCACCCGCGACACCGCCACCCTGCGCTGCCTGAACTGTCATGCCGCGGTGACCATCCAGCTCCACGAACTGGACCCCATCGCCTTCGCCAGGGCCGGCTAGGGGCGAACGGGCGTCGGCGACGCCGATATGGGCAACCCGCCGAGGGGGCTGGTAGAATACTGCCCCTTCCGAACAACCCCGTGATGCCCGATGCCCCAGCTCGACCGCACCTTCTCCGTGGCGCCGATGATGGATTGGACGACCCGCGACTACCGCGCGTTCGCTCGCACCCTCACCCGTCATGCGCTGCTCTACACCGAGATGGTCACCACCGGTGCCATCCTCCATGGCAGCCCGCGGGCACGCTTCCTGGGCTTCGACGGGGTGGAGCATCCGCTCGCCCTCCAACTGGGCGGCAGCGACGCCGGCGAGCTGGCCGAGTGTGCGGCGATTGCCGAGGCCTGGGGCTATGACGAGGTCAACCTCAACGTGGGCTGCCCCAGCGACCGGGTGCAGAACAACCTGATCGGCGCCTGCCTGATGGCCAATCCCGAGAGGGTCGCCGCCGCGGTGCTCGCCATGCGCGAGGCGATCGCCATCCCGGTCACCGTCAAATGCCGCATCGGCATCGACGACCAGGACGAGGACGCCGATCTTGCGCGTTTCATCGCCACCGTCGCCGACGCCGGCTGCGACACCTTTATCGTGCATGCCCGCAAGGCCTGGTTACGGGGCCTCTCCCCCAAGGAGAACCGCGATATCCCGCCGCTGAACTACCCCCGGGTGCACCGCCTCAAGGCGAGCTACCCGGAGTTGCAGATCGGCATTAACGGCGGCATCAAGACCCTCGACGCCTGTCGCGAACAGCTCGAACATGTGGACAGCGTGATGGTGGGTCGCGAGGCCTACCAGAATCCCTGGCTGCTGGCCGGTGTGGATGCGGCGTTCTATGGCGAGCCGGGGCCTGCGGCCAGCCGCCACGCGGCGGCGCGGGCCTTCCGCCCCTATATCGCCCGGCGCCTCGAGGAGGGCGCCAAGCTCAACCACATCACCCGCCACCTGCTGGGCCTCTTCCAGGGTCAACCGGGGGGGCGTCGCTTCCGTCGCCACCTCTCCGAGAACGGCCACCTGGACGGCGCCTGCCTGCGCGTCTTCGACGATGCCCTGAGCCTGGTGCCCGAACGCGAAACCGCCGCGGTCTGAACCTGCCCTTTATTCGAGCCGGTCCAGCATTCCCGCCACCGCGTCGAAGAGCCACTCCAGCTCAGCCTCCGTGCTGCCGAAGGAGGGGCCAGGAACTGATAGAGAGTGTGTCGCCGCCCCGGCGGCGAGGACCGCCTTACTCCAGCGTGTCCAGCACCTCCCCCACCGCATCGAAGAGCCGCTCCAGCTCAGCCTCCGTGCTGGCGAAGGGGGGGCCAGGAACTGATAGAGCGTGTGTCGCCGCCCCGGCGGCGAGGACCGCCTTACTCCAGCGTGTCCAGCCCCTCCCCCACCGCATCGAAGAGCCGCTCCAGTTCAGCCTCCGTGCTGGCGAAGGGGGGGCCAGGAACTGATAGAGAGTGTGTCGCCGCCCCGGCGGCGAGGACCGCCTTACTCCAGCGTGTCCAGCACCTCCCCCACCGCATCGAAGAGCCGCTCCAGCTCCGCCTCCGTGCTGGCGAAGGGGGGGCCGAACTGCAGGGTGTCGCCACCGTAGCGCACGTAGAAGCCCGCCGCCCACAGCGCCAGGTGGGCATCCCGCGGGCGGATGGTGGGGTCACCCTCCCGTGGCGCCAGTTGAATGGCGCCGGCCAGACCGTAGTTGCGGATGTCCACCACCCAGGGCCGGCCCTTCAACGCATGCAGCTTCGCCTCGAAGGTCGGAGCGATGGCGCGAACCTGGGCCGGGAAGTCCTCGCGCTCGAACAGCTCAAGGGCCGCCAGGGCCGCCGCACAGGCCACCGGATGACCGCTGTAGGTGTAGCCGTGGGGGAACTCGATGGCGTGCCTGGGCCCACCGGCGTGCATGTAGGTGTCGAAGATCTCCGTGGAGGCGACCACCGCCCCCATGGGCAGCGCACCGTTGGTGAGCTGCTTGGCGAGGGTCATCATGTCGGGCACCACGCCGAAGGCCTCCGCGCCGGTTCGCGCGCCGCTGCGCCCGAAGGCGGTGATCACTTCGTCGAAGATCAGCAGGATGTCATGGGCGTCGCAGATCGCCCGCAGCCGCTCGAGATACCCCTTCGGCGGCACGATCACGCCCGCGGAGCCGGACATCGGCTCGACGATCACCGCGGCGATGCTGGAGGCGTCGTGCAGGGCGATCTGCTCCAGCAGCGCATCGGCCAGTTCGGCGCCCGTTTCGGCCTGGCCCCGCGTGAAGGCAAGCTTCGGCTGCAGAGTGTGGGGAAGATGGGTGACGTCCATCAGCTGGCCGTAGTGCTTGCGGTTGCCGCCGATCCCGCCAAGGCTGGTGCCGCCCACGTTGACGCCGTGATAGCCCTTGGCGCGGCCGATCATGCGGGTCTTTTCGGGGCGCCCTTTCAGCCGCCAGTAGGCCTTGGCCATCTTCACGGCGGTATCGGCGGATTCGGAGCCGGAGTCGGTGAAGAAGACGTGGTCGAGCCCCGCCGGGGTCAGGCTAGCCACCTTTTCGGCGAGCTCGAAGGCCAGCGGGTGGGACACCTGAAAGCACGGCGCGTAGTCGAGGGTGCCGAGCTGTTTCGCCACCGCCTGCTGGATCTCGACCCGATTGTGTCCCGCCCCGCAGGTCCATAGCCCCGAGAGGGAGTCGAACAGCCGTCGGCCGCGGTCATCGATGAAGTAGCGCCCCTCCGCGCCGACGATCACTCGCGGGTTGGCATGGAAGTCACGGTTGGCGCTGAACGGCATCCAGTAGTGGTGATTGATCTCACCCAGCCCACCGCTGCGCGAGAGCTGAACATCATCCTGTTGGTGCCTGAGATCGAACATGCTGATGTCTCCTCAATAGAGCGAATCGGGCGGGGGGATCAGGCTGGAGTGGAAGTCCTCAACGGCGCTCTCGGCCTCCTCGATGGCATCGAAGCGGGCGATATGGAAGAGCGCCTCACCCTCGTTGGCCAGCGGCAGCCGGCTCATGCCGATGACGATGCCATCCGCCATGGAGAGCACCTCCCCTTCCGCGTTGCCGAAGGGGTCGGCGACCCGCCCCAGCAGCTCCCCCCTGGCCACCCGGGCGCCGAGACGCACCTGGGGCCTCAGGATGCCGTCGATGGGCGCCCGCGCCCAGCTCGAGCCGTTGGCGAGCTCCGCCGCCGCCGGCGAGCGACGGCGATGCTCGCCGGTCAGCATCCCCAGGCGGCGCATCACCCTCAGCACCCCGCGCACCCCCGGGGCAATTGCCCACTCGTCGAAGCGCAGCGCCTCGCCCGCCTCATAGGTGAGCACCGGGATGCCCCGGTTCTGGGCGTAGTGGCGCAGGCTGCCCTCGCGCAGCTCGGCGTTGAGGATCACCGGCGCACCGAAGGCATTGGCCATGCGTTCGGTCTCGCTGCCGGTCTCCAGCTGGGCGCGGATCTGCGGCAGGTTGGTGCGGTGGATCGCGCCGGTGTGCAGGTCGATGATATGAGTGGCGTGGTCGACGATCTGTTCCCGGAACAGAGCGGCCACCCGCCCGCCCAGCGAGCCCGATTCGCTGCCCGGGAAGCAGCGGTTGAGATCGCGGCGGTCGGGCAGGTAGCGGCTGTGCTGCACGAAGCCGAAGACGTTGACGATGGGCGCGGCGATCAGGGTGCCGCGCAGGCCCTGGATCTGCTTCGAGCGCAGCAGGCGGCGCACGATCTCCACGCCGTTGATCTCGTCGCCGTGGATGCCACCGCACACCAGCAGCGTCGGGCCCGACTGGCGGCCATGCACCACCTCCAGGGGGATGTAGAGCGGCGCATGGGTATAGAGCCGCGCCACCGGCACATCGATCTGGGTGCGGGTGCCGGGGGCAACGCGAATGCCGGCGAGGTCGAAGGGCGCTCGGGCCATGGCGGGGGGTCATCCTGTGACGGGTGCAGGGTCCCTTTATACTCGGGTCGTCAGGGCGTTGGCGAGGACGGCCCGGAATTGCCGACACCGCCGCACCAACCATACAATGACGAATGTAAAAGTCGCGTCAATCGGGTAGAATGACCGCCTCACCGCTTGATGGAGTCCGCCACGCATGGCGCGAAAGACCAAGGCCGAGGCCGCCGCGACTCGCGAGGCCCTGCTCGATGCCGCCGAGGAGGTCTTCCTCGACAAGGGCGTGGCCCGCACCTCCCTGGAGCAGATCGCCCGCCACGCCGGCATGACACGGGGCGCCGTCTACTGGCATTTCAAGAACAAGGCGGACCTCTTCCAGGCCATGCTCAACCGGGTACGCATGCCCTTCAAGGAGCTGGTCGAGGAGATCGGCGACCCGGGGCTCGCCGAGGCGCCGCTGGAGGCGATCCGCCTGGCCTGTTTCAGCGGCTTCGAACGCCTCGAGCGTCCTCGCTACCGCCGTGTTCACGCCATCCTGATCCACCACTGCGAGGTGTTCGGCGATATCGATCCGCTGGCCATGCAGAACGAGATGGCCGAGGAGTCCTGCGGCGCCCTGCGCGACTATCTGCAATGTGCCGCTCGGCTCGGCCAGCTGCGCGCGGACCTCTCGCCGGAATTGGCCGCCAAGCTACTGCAATCGATGCTGGGCGGGTTGTTCCACGACTGGCTGCGCAATCACGAGCAGTTCTCCATCGTGGAGCAGGGCAACCTGCTGGTGGAGACCCAGCTAAGGCTCTTCAGCCGCCAGGCCTGACTCGGCCTGGCAGCCCTCCTCCTGCGGTGGCAGCCGCGCTAGCCCTTCACGCATAGCCCTTCACGCATGGCGCCTTCTGGCGTAGAAGGCGTCGATGGCGCCCTGGGCCTCGGGCGTGCGACAGCGCGCCAGCAGCGCCTTCTCCTCCCGGTCCAGCGCCGCGTTGACCGCCTCGACTTGCCCCTCTCGCAGCAGCGCCTTGGTGGTCAGCAGCGCATCGAACGGCTTGGCGAGAAGCCGCCCCGCGCAGTCGAAGGCCTGCTCCAGCGCCCGTCCGTCGGGGGTCGCATCGGTCAGCAGGCCGACCTCCCTCGCCTCGTTGGCCGTGAAGGCCTGGCCCAGCAGCAGCATCTGCGCCGCCGCCTTGTGGCCCGCCAGCCGCGGCAGCAGCCAGGTGGTCCCCCCCAGCGGGCTCAGAGCGAAGTGGGTGAAGGGAAGCTGGAAGCGGGTCGAGTGGCCCCCGTAAGCGAAATCGCAGTGCAGCAGGATCGAGATGCCCAGCCCCAGGGCGATGCCCTCCGCCGCGGCGATGGCCGGCTTGGGAAAGGCGTGCAGGCGACGCAGGAAGGTGATCGCCGTGACGCTGTCGGCCTCGGCCAGGGCCTGGTAGTTGGCCAGGTCGTTGCCCGCCGTGAAGCAGTTCTCGGTGCCGGTGATGATCAGTACCCTGACGCTGTCGTCGGCCTCGGCCGCCTCGAGCCCCTCGATCAGCTGCGTGTAGCTCGCCTCGTCGAGGATATTGCGCCGCTCCGGGCAGCTGATCTTGAGCACCATGATGCCGTTGTTTCGGCGGGAAGCGCTGATTCGGGTCGCCATGAGATGTCTCCCTTGTGGTGGTTCGGGCAGGCCGACCTGCCGGGCCGCCCTCATTCCCTGGGCCTTTCGGCCCTTCAGCCGTCGACCTGCCAGCCGCCGCCCAGCGCCTTGAACAGTGTGGCGGTAGCGGTCAGCCGGTCGCGCATCGCTTCAGACAGCGCCAGCTCCGCGGCGAGCATGGCGCGTTGGGCATCGAGCAGCTCGATGAAGCCGACGAAGCCCTCCCGGTAGCGCACCTCCGCCAGTTCCAGGGTGCGCTCGAAGGCCGTCAACTGGCGGCGGATCGCCTCGACGCGCTCGCCGCTGGCCTCATAGGTGACCAGGGCATTGCGCACCTCGTTGAAGGCCTGGGCCACGGTGGCGCGGTACTGCACCTCGGCCTGCTCGGCCAGTGCCTCGGCAGTGTCGATGCGCGAGGTGCTGCGGCCGAAGTCGACCAGCGGCCCCATCACCGTGGCTGAAAGCCCCCAGGTGCCGGCCGCCGAGGTGAAGAGATCCCCGGCATCCCCGGCGGCGGTGCCCAGCAGGCCCCCCAGGTTGAAGCGCGGCAGGCGGCTCGCCTCGGCCACGCCGATGCCGGCATTGGCGGCGATCAGCCCCGCCTCGGCGGAGCGGATATCGGGGCGACGCGAGAGCAGCTCCGAGGGCAGCATCGCCGGCACGCCGTCGGGCAGGGAGATCGCCTCCAGATCGGTATCACCGTAGTCCAGCTCGCTCATCAGCTCCGCGGGACTCATGCCCACCAGCAGCGCCAGGGCGCCTTCCAGCACCCGCACCCGCTCGCGCTGGCCCGGCAGCTGGGCCAGGGTCGACTCCAGCTCCGACTGCGCCTGGCGCAGCGCCAGCTCGTCGCTCTCGCCCACGTCGAAGCGCAGCTGCTCGAGGCGGAAGGTCTCCTCGCGGGATTCCGCGGTGGCCTGGGTGATGCGCAGCTGGCGCTCGGCGCTGCGCAGGTCGAAGTAGGTGGCGACCACGTCGACGATCACGTTGAGGCGCACCGCGTCGTGGGCGAACAGGCTCTGCTCCAACAGCGCCTCGGAGGCCTCCCGCTCACGGGCCAGGCGCCCCCAGAAGTCGAACTCGTAGTCGAGCACGCCGGCAAGGGAGAAGGTATTGGCGGTGCTCTGGCCGAAGGGCGACACGGTTCCCGGCGTGCGCTCCCGGGCCGCCTCGGCCTGGGCGCTCACCGAGGGGAGCTGCTCGGCGCGGGCCAGCCCGAGCCTCGCGCGGGCCTCCTGGATCCGCGCCAGCTGCAGGCGCAGCTCCAGGTTGTCATCCACGGCCCGCGCCACCAGGCCGTCCAGGTAGGGGTCCTCGAACTGGCGCCACCACTGCTGCCAGTCGGCCCGCGCCTCGGCGGAGAGCAACACGTGCTCGGGCCACTGCTCGGGCAGGTCCAGCGCGGGGGCCCGATAGTCGGGCCCCACGGCGCAGCCGGCCAGCAGGGCGGTGGAGAGCAGCAGGACAGGCAGTGCCTTACGCATGGGTCGTCTCCTTGTCCAGGCGGCTGGCCTTGCGCTCGCGGCGCCAGGTCACCAGGTCTTCCAGCACCTTGTAGGCCAGCGGCACGAAGATCAGCGCCAGGGAACTGGCAAGGATCATGCCACCCACCACCACGGTGCCGATCTCCTGGCGGCTGTTGGCGCCGGCGCCGGTCGCGAACACCAGCGGCATGGTGCCAATGATGAAGGTCAGGGCCGTCATCAGAATGGCACGAAAGCGCTGCCTCGCCGCGCCCAGGGCGGCCTCGGTGGAGCTCATACCGGCGCGGCGGTTCTGGGCGGCGAACTCCACGATCAGGATGGCATTCTTGGCCGCCAGGCCGATCAGCACCAGCAGGCCCACCTGGAAGTAGATGTCGTTGGGGAAGCCGCGCAGCATGGCGGCAAGCGCCGCGCCCAGCACCCCGAAGGGCACCGCGGTGGCCACCGCCAGCGGCAGCGTCCAGCGCTCGTACTGGGCGGACAGGATCAGGAACACCATCAGCAGGCCCAGCCCGAAGGCCAGGGCGCCGGCGCCGGCCGCGGCGTCGAGCTGATAGGCCTCGCCGGTCCAGCCCAGCTGCACGTTGCCCTCCTCCAGCACCTCGGCGGCGACCTGATCCATGGCGTCCTTGGCCTGGCCGGTGGTGAAGCCCGGCGCGGCATCGGCCAGGAACTTGGCGGCCGAGTAGACGTTGTAGCGGTTGAAGATGTCCGCTCCGGATTCGCGGGTCAGGGTCACCACCGAAGAGAGCGGGATCATCTCGCCGCCCTGGGAGCGCACGAAGACCTTGTTGAGATCCTCGGGCTTACTGCGGAACTCGCCCTCTGACTGCAGGTTGACCTGCCAGTTGCGCCCCGAGAGGGTGAAGTCGTTCACGTACATGGAGCCGAAGGTGCTCTGCATCGCGGCGAACACCTCGTTGACCGGCACCCCCATGGCGCGGGCCTTCTCGCGGTCCAGCTCGGCGCGATAGCGCGGGATCGTGGTATCTAGGGTGGTGCGGGCGTTGGTCAGCTCCGGGCGCTCATTGGCCGCGGCGGCAAGCCGATTGGCCAGGTCGGCGATCTGCTGGGTGGTGGCGTCACCGCGCACCTGCAGGTAGCCCTCCACGCCACCGGTCAGCGACAGCCCCATAATCGGTGGCGGGGTAAAGGCGATCACCAGCGCCTCGGGAATGCCGCCGCCCATGCCCATGATCTGCCCGGCCAGCGACTGGGCGTCCTGGCCGGGGCCTTCCCGTTCACTCCAGTCGGCCAGGTTGGCGAAACCCACCCCGGTATTGCTGCGTAGGGCACCGGCGATGATGTCGAAGCCGGCGAAGGAGGTGAACTCGTCGACCTCATCCATCCCCAGCAGCATCTCGGAGACCTCATCACGCACCGCCTCGGTACGCGGCAGCGCCGACACCTGGGGCAGCTGGTAGACCACCAGCGCCACGCCCTGGTCCTCCTGGGGCACTAGCCCCGGGGGCAGGCGCGACATGGTGAACAGCGTCGCGGCGATCACGCCGATGAACAGCACCACGCCGATCACCGCGTGGCGCAGCAGCTTGCCCACCAGCCAGCTGAAGCCGTTGGTAAGCCTGTCGAAGCCGGCGTTGAACCACTGGAAGGGCTTGGCCACGCGGTGAGTCTGCTTGTCCAGCAGCAGCGCGCACATGGCCGGGGTCAGGGTCAGGGCCACCACGCCGGAGACCACCACCGAGACCGCAATGGTCACCGCGAACTGGCGATAGAGCTCACCGGTCAGGCCACCCAGGAAGGTCACAGGGGCGAATACCGCCACCAGTACCAGAGTGGAGGAGACCACCGCGCCGGCCACCTGCTTCATGGTCTCGATGGAGGCCTCGCGGGCCTTCATGCCCTGCTCGTTGATCAGCCGGTCGACGTTTTCCAGCACGATGATGGCGTTGTCCACCACGATGCCGATGGCCAGCACCAGGCCGAACAGCGTCAGCAGGTTCACCGAGAAGCCGAAGACGAGCATGCCGGCGAAGGTGCCGATCAGCGACACCGGGATGGCCACCACCGGAATCAGGGTGGCGCGCAGGTGCTGCAGGAACAGGAAGGTGACGATGACCACGAGGCCCACCGCCATCAGCAGGGTGATGAACACCTCGCGGATGGAGATCTCGACGAACTCGGTGGTGTCGTAGGGCACCGTGTAGGTGAGGCCCTCAGGAAAGCGCCCGGCCATCTCTTCCAGCGCCTCATGCACCGCCTCGGCGGTCTCCAGGGCGTTGGCGCCCGGCTGCAGGTAGACGCCCATGGGCACGGCGTTCTGGCCGTTGTAGGTAGCCGAGAAGGCGTAGTTCTGGGAACCCAGCTCGGCGCGGGCTACATCCCCCAGGCGCAGGGTGCTGCCGTCCTGCTCGGCGCGCAGGATGATTGATTCGAATTCTTCGGGATCGGAGAGCTGGCCGCGGGTCGTCACCGTGAAGGTGTAGGCCTGGCCCTCGGGCGAGGGCTCGGCGCCCAGGCTGCCGGCGGCGAACTGGGCGTTCTGCTCCCGGATCGCCGAGGCCACGTCGTTGGGGGTCAGGTCATACTGGGCCAACTTGTCGGGGCTGAGCCAGATGCGCATGGAGTAGTCCTGTGCGCCGAACAGCGAGGCATCACCCACCCCGGGGATGCGCACCAGCTCGTCGAGCACGTTGAGCAGCCCATAGTTGGACATGTACAGCACGTCGCGGCTGCCGTCCGGCGAGAACAGCACCGGTACCATCAGGATGTTGGTGGAGCGCGCCTCGACGCGCACGCCCTGGTCGCGCACCGACTGGGGCAGACGCGCGGTGGCGGCCTGGACCCGGTTGTTGACGTTGATGGCGGCCTGGTCGGGGTCGGTGCCCATCGCGAAGGAGACGGTGATCTGCAGGCTGCCGGAGTCGGTGGAGGCCGACTCCATGTAGAGCATGTTGTCGACGCCGTTGATCTCCTGCTCCAGGGGGGCGGCTACCGCCTCGGCGATCACCTCCGCACTGGCACCCGGGTAGGCGGCCTGCACCACCACCTGGGGCGGCACCACGTCGGGGTACTGCTCCACGGGCAGCATGCGCAGCGCGGCGAGGCCGGCCAGCACGATGATGATGGAGATGACCGACGAGAAGATCGGTCGATCGATGAAGAACCTGAGCATCACGCCTCCTCGTCGGCGGCGGGTTCGTCGTCCAGCGACACCTCGCCGGCCGTCTTGTCGTCAACGACATCCTCGGCGGAGTCCGCGACGCTCACCTGCACCGCCATGCCGTCCTGCAGGGTGACCTGACCGCTGACCACGATGCGGTCGCCCTCCTCGAGGCCCGACAACACTACCTGGCGGTTGTCGACGATGGGGCCGAGCGCCACGCCACGCGCGTGGGCGGTGTCATCCTCGATCACGAAGATGCGAGGGCCCTCGGCGCCCTGGCCCACCGCTTCCTGGGGTATCAGGAAGACGTCATCGAGCTCCTGCACCAGCACCCTCACCCGCACGAACTGGCCGGGGACCACCATGCCCTCCGGGTTGGGGAACACGGCACGGGCCGAGACGCTGCCGGTGCGCGGGTCGATGGTGCTGTCGGTGAAGTCGAGCAGGCCGCGTTCTTCATACTCGCTGCCATCGGGCAGGGTCAGCCAGGCCTCGCGGGGCGCCTCCGCCTGGGCATCGCTCATGGCGCGGCGCGCGGCGCGCTGCAGGGCGGCATCGCGCTCCGGTAGCGAGAAGCGCACGTGGACCGGGTCCTGCTGGGTCACGCTGGTCAGCAGGGTGCCGCGCTCGATCAAGCTGCCCTCGGGAAAGCTCTCCAGCCCGGTCAACCCGGCCAGAGGCGCCTGCACTTCGGTGTAGCTGAGATTGAGCTCGGCGTTGGCCACGCCGGCCTCGGTGAGGGCCAGGCGCGCCTCGGCCAGCTCCCGGGCGGAGAGCGAGCTGTCACGCTCCCGCTCGCTGACCGCATTCTGGTTGAACAGGGTGGAGATCCGCTGCCACTCGCGGTTGGCCTGGTTCAGCTCGGCGCGGGCATTAGCACGCTCCGCCTGGGCACGCTGGAGCTCGATCTCGTAGGGTTCGCGATCAATGCGAAACAGCGCATCCCCCTCGCTGATCACCTGACCCTCGGTGTAGAGGCGCTCCTCGAGGATGCCCTCGACCCGGGCGCGCACCTCCACCTCGCGGGACCCCCGCACGCGGGCCGCATACTCCTCGATCACCTCCACGCTGCGCGGCTCCACGCCGATCACCACCACCGGGGGCGGCGGGCGGTCTCCGCCACCGCCGCCGGGCGCTACGGCCTGATCGTTGTCCTGCCCGCAGGCGGACAGCCCGACGGCCATCAGGCCGGCCAGGGCCAGGAGTGTCAGGGGCCTGTGCCCCTTCAGGGGTGCCAATTGCATGGAAGTCTCCACTCTGGGTGATCTCGTCAGGAGCCCGGCGGCGGGGGAAGCGCCGGCGAGCAGGTCGAAAACAGGCCGGGATTATAGCTACATTCATGTATGTATACTAGCCACATTTATGTTCCCGGCCCGCTCGCCGGCGAAAAAAAACGGCCGAAAAGGGCGGTAAATCAGGGTTGGGTCAGAGACGGCTTGAAACGAGTCACGGATCATTAAGCAGAGGGCTGTGGAGCTCTAAATTGAAATATTATACAAAAACACTACTTTGATCAACTTTTGTATAGATTTACCCGTCTCGACCCGAGGTCGCAGCGCGGCTAAGCTGCCGCGAGAGCCGCAAATGCTTACCGCCACACTCACCGCGACAACGGAGCAACGGGAATGGATGCGCTGGAACTGGTAAGGATCGAACAGCTGGAGGTCGCGGTGCGCATCTGGCACCCCGAGGCGACCAGGACGGTCGTTGCCTGGCATGGCCTGGCCCGCCATGGCGGCGATTTCGAGGACTTCGCCAGGGCGCTGGGCCCCACCTGGCGAGTGCTCGCCCCCGACACCCCGGGGCGGGGCCTCTCGGGCTGGCCGCTCTTTCCCGCCCAGGACTATCTCTACTCGCGCTACACGTCACTGGCCGTCGCCCTGCTCGACCACTTCGGGCTCGACAGCGTGCCCTGGGTGGGCACCTCCATGGGGGGGCTGGTCGGCATGCTGCTCGCGGCGCACCCCGAGACGGCCCCGCGCATAGAGCGACTGGTGCTCAACGACGTGGGTCCCGAACTGGACCCCCAGGGCTTGGCCGACCTGGGCCGCTACTTCGCATCATCCCACCGATTCACCCGCTTCGGCGACCTGGAGGCCGAGCTGCGCCGCCACTATGCCGGCTTCGGCATCGACGGCGACGATGCCTGGCGGCGACTGGCGCTGGGCAGCGCGCGCCGACTGCCCGACGGCAGCTGGACCTACCACTACGATCCCCGCATCGGCGAGCAATTCATCCACGATACTCCCCGGGACACCTGGGCCGACTGGCGAGCCATCCGCTGCCCGCTGATGGTGGTGCGCGGCGCCGACTCCCCGCTGCTGCGC
Source organism: Halomonas salsilacus (assembly GCF_051216275.1). Classification (NCBI taxonomy): domain Bacteria; kingdom Pseudomonadati; phylum Pseudomonadota; class Gammaproteobacteria; order Oceanospirillales; family Halomonadaceae; genus Halomonas; species Halomonas salsilacus. The sequence goes on along the minus strand of NZ_JBPKAQ010000004.1, from coordinate 13,965 downwards.
CGCGACAGCGTCGAGAAGATGGCCAAGGCCCAGCCGGGCCTGGTCACGCTGGAGGTACCCGGCTGCGGCCACGCGCCCATGCTCGACCGGGCCGCCCAGATCGACCCCATCGCCGACTTCCTCGAGCGGCCGAGGGAGACCCTGCTGCCGGCCACCCCGGAGGCTCCCTCCCCCGGCTGGTTGAAGCGCCTGATCGCACGGCTCAGGGGTTAGGCAGCAACGCTCATCGCGTCTTGAAGTCCCGGGGATCGATCGCCCACGCCTTGAGGCGCGAGCGTAGGGTCGTCGGCTTGATGCCCAGCCGCTCGGCGGCCCCGCCCTGCCCCGACACCTTGCCGCCGCAGGCGCGCAGGGCCGCCAGCGCATTCTGGCGCTGGCGGCGGACCAGCTCGCTCTCGGTCAGAAGTCCGGGCTCGGCCGTTTCCGGGAAAACCCGGGGCGGTGGCGCAGGGGCTGCGTACGATGGGGCCGGCAGCTCATGGCCGGAGGCCGGGTTCAGGTCGTCGAACGCCAGCAGGCGCCCTTGGGCCACGATCACCTGGCGCTCGATCACGTTCTCCAGCTCGCGGATGTTGCCCGGCCACGGATAGCGCTTGAGCACCTCCAGCTGGGCCGGGGGAATGCGCACCCCGGGCTTGTTGAACTTCTGGCAGGCGCGAATCAGGAAGTGCCGCGCCAACAGGGGCACGTCCTCGATGCGCTCGCGCAGCGGCACCGAGGCGATCGGGAAGACGTTGAGACGAAAGTAGAGGTCCTCGCGAAACGCCCCCGCCGCGACCATCTCGCGCAGCTCGCGGTTGGTCGCGGCGATCACCCGCACGTCCACCTGTCGGGTGCGGTTGTCGCCCACCCGCTCGAACTGTTGCTCCTGAAGCACCCGCAGCAGCTTTCCCTGCAGCTCGAGGGGAATCTCGCCGACCTCGTCGAGAAACAGCGTGCCGCCATCAGCCAGTTCGAAGCGCCCGGTCCGGTCGTTGACCGCCCCGGTAAAGGCCCCCTTCACATGGCCGAAGAACTCGCTCTCGAACAGGTCGCGGGGGATGGCGGCGCAGTTGACCCGGATCAGCGGCCGGCCACCGCGCTTCCCCCCCGCGTGAATGGCCCGCGCGATCAGCTCCTTGCCGGTCCCCGATTCGCCGCTGATCAGCACGTTGGCATCGGTGGGCGCCACCAGCGCAATCTGGCGCACCAGATGGGCCACGGCTGCGCTCTCGCCGACGATCTCGCGATGGTTTATCTCGGCCTTGATCTCCTCCTGCAGGTACTGGTTCTCGAGCTCCAGGCGCTGCTTGAGCGACTCCACCTCAGCCAGGGCATCGCGCAGCTGCCGCTCGGCGTGCTGGCGTTCCGAAATGTCCCGGAACAGCACCACGGCCCCCACCAGCCGTCCCATCTCGAAGATCGGTGTGCTGGTGTACTCCACTGGAATCGCCTCGCCGTTTTTGTGCCAGAACACCTCGTCATCGACCCGATGCACCTGGCCGTCGCTGAAGGAGGCGTGGATCGGGCACTGCTGCACCGGAAAGTGGCGGCCGTCGGGGTGGGTGTGGTGGAACAGCAGGTGGGCATCATGGCCCACCATATCCTCGGTACTCCAACCGAGGATTCGCTCGGCGGCCGGGTTGACGAAGGTGGTACGGCCCTCGGCGTCCAGGCCGTAGATGCCCTCGCCCGCCGCCCCGAGGATCAGCTGGTTCTGCCGCTCGATACGTTCGAACACCTGCTCGACCCGCTCCCAGCCCACCTGCCCGCGCCGGTGCTGGCGCCGCAGGTCAGCCATGGCGCGGCGCTGCTCCGCCTTCTGGCGGTCGACCAGGGTCAGCAGCAGTCGCCCTTCGCCGAGCGTCTGGGCCTGCACCTCCACGTGGTGGGGCTGGCGCTTCAGATCGAGAACCACCAGGTCATCCGACCAGGCGGGGGACCGGGTGAGGGCCTCGTCGGTGAAGCTGACCCACAGCGGCAGCGAGGCCCCCAGGCGATGGCTGAAGGGGTCGATGGAGAGCGCCTCGGCATCGCCGCTCAGCAGCTGGCAGGCCGCCGCATTGGCGCCCAGCAGCCGGTCGGCCACGGGGTCGACCACCAGCAGGGCCTGAGGCGCCCGGGCGAAGGCCTCCTGGACGAGCGATGGCGGGGAAAGGTCGGGCAACAGCATGTCGGCACTCTCGCAGAGATGGATGCCCTCTCCATACAAGCCTCGGGCCAGTGACGAGAAATCGTCAAAGTTTCAACGAGATCTCGCCGTTAACGAGATCTCGTCATGCTACCCGCCAGGGAGCCTCAGGAAGAGAGAAAACACAACCGACTGAAAATTAAACTTTATCCTGAAAATAACCCGACATGGCACAGACTTCGCAAAATTACTCATGAGTGGCCAGTCGACGGCCTCGATGCACCGAAATGGCGCAAGGACGGCCTTCCCCTGCACTAGCGAAGCGAGACTACCATGAACAACGACCACAACAGTCTGGGCAACCCCTTCGATCACCGGCAATCCCTGGTCCATGGACGCGGCTGCGACTGCACGACCTGTACGGATGAAAAACAGGTTGCCGCCACGATTGCTTCCTCAGACGATACCGACACCCCAAGCGCCTCCGCCCCTCAGCAGCAGGAAGAGATGATGGACCGGGTGGTAGAGAGCGCCCTGGTGCGCGGCATGTTCGGCCACAGCGACATACACCGCCGCCAGTTCATGAAGCTGGTAGGCGGCGGTACCGTGGCCGCCGCACTGGCGAGCCTGTTTCCCATGGACGCCATCAAGGCGGCGGTGAAGGATGGACTGGGCCCGCTGGAGAAGACCCGCCTGGATGTCGGCTTCGTCCCGATCACCTGCGCCACGCCGATCATCATGGCCCATCCCATGGGCTTCTATGAGCGCTACGGCCTGGATGTCTCGGTGATCAAGACCGCCGGCTGGGCGGTGGCCCGCGACAAGTCGCTCAACCGCGAGTACGACGCCGCCCACATGCTGACCCCGATGCCGCTGGCCATGACGCTGGGCGCGGGCTCCAACCCCGAGCACTTCATCATGCCCGCCGTGGAGAACATCAACGGCCAGGCGATCGTGCTGCACAACGACCACCAGGACAAGCGCGACCCTCGGCAGTGGAAGGGCTTCACCTTCGGCGTGCCCTTCGAATACTCGATGCACAACTTCCTGCTGCGCTACTACGTCGCCGAACACGGCCTCGACCCCGACCAGGACATCCAGATCCGGGTGATCCCGCCGCCCGAGATGGTCGCCAACCTGCGCGCCGGCAACATCGACGGGTTCCTCTCGCCGGACCCCTTCAACCAGCGGGCCGTCTACGAGCGCATCGGCTTCATCCACCTGCTCACCAAGGAGATATGGGAGGGCCACCCGTGCTGCGCCTTCGCCACCAGCGCCCAGTTCGCCCGGGAGAATCCCAACACCTATGGCGCCCTGCTGCGCGCCATCATCGACGCCACCCAGTACTCCTCGGACCCCGCCAACCGGTCGGAGATCGCCGAGGCGATCGCTCCCACCAACTATCTGAACCAGCCGGTGACGGTGATCGAACAGGTCTTGACGGGCACCTTTGCCGATGGCCTGGGCGAAGTGCAACGAGTGCCCGACCGCATCGACTTCGACCCCTTCCCCTGGCACTCCATGGCGGTGTGGATCCTCACCCAGATGAAGCGCTGGGGCTATATCGAGGGACATGTGGACTACCAGCAGATCGCCCGCGACGTCTACCTGGCCACCGATGCCCGAGAGGTGATGCGCGAACTGGGCTACGAGGCGCCGGAGGAGAACGCGCGCAACTACGAGATCATGGGCAAGACCTTCGACTACACCCAGCCCGAGGCCTACCTCGAAAGCTTCGCGATCCGGAGGAGCTGACATGGACCGCACGACGACCGAATGGAAGTTCAGCCTCAACGTCCGTGCCACCCTGCTGGCCGTGCTGATGCTGATCACCGGCATGGGGCTCTGGGAGGGCCTTCACCAGGTACCCGCCCTCGCCGGTGGCGGTGGCCAGCTGAGCGAGTACGAACAGCTGATGGCCGGCGCAGACCAGACCGCCAAGGTGCCACCGCCCTCGGAGGTTCTGGTGCGCGCCTGGGAGGAGCTCTCCAATCCCTTCTATGATGCCGGCCCCAACGACAAGGGCATCGGCATCCAACTGGGCTATTCGCTCTACCGGGTGCTCACCGGCTACCTGATGGCTGCCGTGATCGCCATCCCGATCGGCTTTCTGATCGGCATGTCGCCGCTGATGTACAAGGCGTTGAATCCCTATATCCAGGTGCTGCGACCGATCTCGCCACTGGCCTGGATGCCGCTGGCACTGTTCATCATCCAGGACTCCGAGGCCTCGGCGATCTTCGTGATCTTCATCTGCTCGATATGGCCGATGCTGCTCAACACCGCCTTCGGGGTGGCCGGCGTGCGCCAGGACTGGGTCAACGTGGCCCGCACCCACGAGCTTTCGTCGATGAAGACCGCCTTCAAGGTGATCCTGCCCGCCGCCGCGCCGACCATCCTCACCGGCATGCGCATCTCCATCGGCATCGCTTGGCTGGTGATCGTCGCCGCCGAGATGCTCGTGGGCGGTACCGGCATCGGCTACTACGTGTGGAACGAGTGGAACAACCTCGACCTGACCAGCGTGATCTTCTCGATCCTGATGATCGGCGTGGTCGGCATGCTGCTTGACCTGGCGCTGTCCTCGATCGCGCGACTGGTCACCTATCAGGAATAACCCCGGGAGAGAGACATGAGTCATGCCTTCGTGGAAGTTCAACAGGCCGCCAAGCGCTTTCCCGGCGACCGCGGCGAGGAGGATCTGACGGTCTTCGAGAACGTCAGCTTCAGCCTCGAGAAGGGCGAGTTCGTCTGCATCATCGGCCACTCCGGCTGCGGCAAGTCGACCATCATGAACGCCCTGGCCGGGCTCGACAGCCTGAGTGACGGCGCCATGATCATGGATGGCCGCGAGATCAATGGCCCGGGCCTGGAACGGGGCGTGGTGTTCCAGAACTACAGCCTGCTGCCGTGGCTGTCGGCACTGGAGAACGTGCGCTTCGGGGTCCGCGCCCGCTGGAGGGAGTGGAACGAGGCCAAGGTCACTGAACACAGCCTGGCGTACCTGGAGATGGTGGGACTCAAGGGCGTCGAGGATCGCAAGCCGGCCCAGCTTTCGGGGGGCATGCGCCAGCGGGTCAGCATCGCCCGGGCGTTTGCCACCAAGCCGGAGCTGCTGCTGCTCGACGAGCCCTTCGGGGCACTGGACGCCCTGACCCGCGGCGTCATCCAGGACGAGCTGGTCAAGATCTGGAGCCAGGACCGCCAGACGGTGTTCATGATCACCCACGACGTGGATGAGGCGATCCTGCTGGCCGACCGCATCTTCCTGATGACCAACGGCCCCCAGGCCCGTATCGCCGAGGCGGTGGAGATCGACCTGCCGCGGCCGCGCGCTCGGGCCGAGATCGTCAAGCACCCGCACTTCTACCTGATCCGCAACTACCTGGTCGACTTCCTGGTGAACCGCTCGGGAGAGCTGCGTACCGCCGATATCGACCGACGCGGCCTGAACTATCCCCGCGCGGTCAACCCGGTCACCGAGGCGGCGCCCGAGCCTGCCACCTCGACCACCCGACCCGCCGTGACCGATACCGATAGCGCGGATGCTCCCTCATCCGCTTCCGCTACCCATAAGCTGGTCAAGTTCACTCCCAAGGAGACTCACCATGGATAAGCTCGAGATGCGCCACACCCTGCTCGCCGCCAAGGCCCGCAAGAAGATGAGCTGGGACGACATCGGCAACGCCGTGGGCATGTCACCCGTGTGGGTGGCGTCCGCCTGCTACGGCATGAACAGCGCCAGCGCCGATGTCGCCCACAAGATCGCCGACGTACTTGGCGTCGACAAGGAGGTGGCCGACGCACTGATCACCTTCCCCACCAAGGCCTGGGACGAGGCGATCCCCCAGGATCCCTTTGTCTATCGCCTCTACGAGGTGGTGGGGGTCTACGGCGAGACCCTCAAGGACGTGGTTCAGGAGCAGTTCGGCGACGGCATCATGAGCGCCATCGACTTTACCATGGAGGTCGACAAGATCGAGGACCCCAAGGGCGACCGGGTGCTGCTGACCCTCAACGGCAAGTTCCTGCCCTACAAGGCCTGGTAGGCCGCAAGGCCCGCCACCGCGCACTCGAACGCCCGGCGACAGCCGCTGCCGAACAGAATGGTAGGAGGAGGAGCAGAGGGCTGAGCAGCGCAGGAACGAAGGAAGCCAAGGAAATGACAGACGCTCAGTAAGCGAAAGCAGCGCCTCGGCCATCGGCCGGGGCGCTGTCGTTCCATCAGGTCCGAATGACAGCGCCCGAGGCGCACAAAAAAGCCGCCCCGAAGGACGGCAAGAGCAAGGGACTGGAGGAATAGCGAAGAGGGACAATCACTCGGGCAGCAACACCCCGTCGATGACGTGGATCACGCCGTTGCTGGTCTCGATATCGGCCTGGATCACGGTGGCATCGTTGATCATCACGCTGCCATCCATGGTGGTGATGGTGATCGACTGACCCTGGACCGTCTCGGCGCTGTCCAGGCCCATGGCGTCTTCGGCCATCACCTTACCGACCACCACGTGGTAGGTCAGGATCGACTGCAGGGTCTCCTGGTTCTCCGGCAACAGCAGCTCATCCAGGGTGCCTTCGGGCAGCGCAGCGAAGGCCTCATCGGTCGGTGCGAAGACGGTGAACGGGCCTTCGCCCTTCAGGGTGTCGACCAGGCCGGCGGCCTCGACGGCGGCGACCAGAGTCTCGAACTGCCCGGCGGCGATGGCGGTATCGACGATGTCATGAGACTCCTCGGTGTGGGAGTGGCTGCCGGCGTGTACGGCGCCCGCCATCATCAGGCCGGCCATGCCGGCGCCCATCCAACGGGTTGCTGTCTTGAAGCTTGTCATGGTGTCACTCCTCGGGAAGTTGTCCAGCGGGCAATGAGTCAAAGGCCTTGGATCGCTCGGGTGTGCCTGAGGGCATCCTTGTACGCGACAATATATTTGTACATGTCTTGAACAGGAAGTTCACCCTGTCACGGACTTTTTTTCCTGGCACCGCATGCAGCCCCATGGCACAACGGACTGCGGGAAACTCGACCCCCTGCCGTCAGCCACCCTTCAAGGAGAACCGCGATGTACAAGCTGGCCTTCTTCGTGCCCATGGCGGACGCCGAGGCGGTAAAGGAAGCCGTCTTCGCCACCGGCGCCGGACGCATCGGTGACTACGAGGCGTGCTGCTTCGAAACGCGAGGCACCGGGCAGTTCCGGCCGCTGGCCGGCGCCAAACCGCATATCGGCCAGGTCGGCGACCTGGAGCGGCTCGAGGAACTCAAGGTGGAACTGGTCTGCGAGGATCACCTGATCCGCGACGCGGTGGCGGCGCTCAAGGCCGTCCACCCCTACGAGGAGCCCGCGTTTGATGTCTGGAAACTGGAGAGCCTGGAATGACGGGATGCCGCGCGGCTCGCGGCTCGCGGCGTGCGGTAGACGAGTCAGGACTGGCCCATCATGCCGACCCAAAGTAGCGCTCGCGATCCTCTGGGCTGATATCGCTCACATGCAGCGGGTAGTCGCCGCCGTGGCGGTCGCTGTAGAAGTGACGCAGAGTGCGCTCGATGGTGGGAAAGGCGAGCTCGTCCCAGGGGATCTCGTGCTCCTCGAACAGCGCCACCTCCAGGCTCTCGGAGCCGGGCTCGAAGCCGCCGACGAGATCGGCCCGGAAGATCATGTAGACCTGATTGATATGCGGCAGATTGATCAGGGTATAGAGCCCGTGGATCGCCACCTCGGCGCAGGCCTCCTCGCGGGTCTCCCGGGCGGCGGCCTCCACGGTGGTCTCGGCGTTCTCCATGTAGCCCGCCGGCAGGGTCCAGTAACCCTTGCGCGGGGCGATCGCGCGGCGGCACAGCAGCACCCGGGTGCCGCTGACCGGCAGGGTGCCGGCGACGATGCGCGGGTTCTGGTAGTGGATGGTGCTGCACTCATCGCACAGGTAGCGGGGGCGGTCGTCCCCCTCGGGGATGGCGAAGCGCACGGTATGGCCGCAGTGGCTGCAGAAATTCATGAGACTCCCAGGCAGTCTGGCGGGCTTGACGCCACTCTCGAGAGACGGGTAGAAGGAATCAAACCCGACGGATACCCCATGTTAGAGAATCTTAGAGAACGCCTGCAAGCGCACCGGCCCCGCCGGGCCGCCCTGCTCCTGCCGGAGGCGGCGGTGCTGATGCCCATCGTCGACCGCCCCGAGCCTACCCTGCTGTTCACTCGCCGCGCCGCCCACCTCAACACCCACAGCGGCCAGGTGGCCTTCCCCGGCGGCAAGCGCGAGGCGGGCGACCCGGACCTGCTGACCACCGCCCTGCGCGAGTCCCATGAGGAGATCGCCCTGCCGCCCTACCGGGTAGAGCTGCTCGGACGGCTGTCGGATGTGATTTCTCTGCACGGTATGCGCGTGACGCCCTATGTGGGCCTGATCCCGCCGAACCTGCCGCTCGTCGCCGACCCCAGTGAACTGGACGCTATCTTCGAGGTACCGCTCCGCCATTTTCTCGAGGATTGCCGCCACCACACCGACGTCATCCCCATGGATGGCCGGCCCCTCTATGTGCCCAACTACCAGGTGGACGGCCAGGTGATCTGGGGCCTCTCCGCCATGATGCTGGTGGAGCTGCTGGCCGAGGGATTCGGCTGCCCGGTGAACCTGGACCGAGAACCGCCCGGCCGCCTCTGCTACTTTCCCGAGCGCCTGCTGCGCATCCAGCAGCAGGCCACCCGATGACGTCCCATACGCTCGAGGAGACCACGACGCTGAGCGCCTTCCCTCCCCCCGCCCTGTCCGCCGAGGCCCTGCCACAGCTGATCGACGCCCTGGTCGAACAGGGTTGGTACCTGGGCACAGGGGTTCTCGACGGTGACCTGTGCGCCGAGCTTCACGCCGAGCTGAGCGCCCTGGCCGAACACGACGCCCTGGAGGCGGCCGGTATCGGCCGCGGCAGGGAGCTTAGGCTGCGTCGAGATATCCGCGGTGATGCCATCCACTGGCTCGACCGCGAGAGCCTCGCCCAGCGCCGCTACCTGGAGGCCATGAAAGAGGTGCAGCAGGCGCTGAACCAGACGCTCTTCCTGGGGCTCTTCGAGTACGAGGCCCACTTCGCCCACTACCCGCCCGGCGCCTTCTATCGCCGGCACCTGGACAGCTTTCGCGGCCGCGCCAACCGGGTGGTCTCCACCGTGGGCTACCTCAACCCTGACTGGCCCACCGATGGCGGCGGCGAGATGGTGCTCTACGCCCCTGATGATCCCGAGCGCGTGGTGGCCAGGGTATGCCCCAGCGCCGGCACCTTTGCCTGCTTCCTCGCCGAGACGGTCCCCCACGAAGTGCTGCCGACCCGCCTGCCGCGGGCCAGCATCGCCGGCTGGTTCCGGCGCAACGCCTCGCTGGGCGGCCAGGTGGACCCGGCCCGCTGATGGCCGACGAACGCAATCGGCCCGAGGGCCTCGACGCGCGCTGCGCCGAGCTGGAGGCGGAGAACCATCGGCTTGCGGCCCGCGCGCAGCACCTCGAGGACGAGCGCAACCACTATCAATGGCTGGCCGAGAGCACCACCGACCTGATCAGCCGCCACGCCCGGGACGGCACCTTCCTCTACGCCTCCCGCGCCGCCCGGGACCTGCTCGGCTATGAACCCGAGGCGCTGATCGGCGTCTCCGCCTATGATCTCTTCCACCCCGCGGATCTCGCCGACCTGCTCAACAAGTCACCGCGGGTCTACTACCACGCCGGCTTCTACCAGCAGACCTACCGCTTTCGCGCCCGAGACGGCCACTACGTGTGGTTCGAAACCACCAGCCGCACCCGCCGCGACCCCGACACCGGCGAGTTGCTCGACATCCTCTGCGTCTCCCGGGACGTGGGCCGGCGCCTGAGCGCCGAGGCCAACCGCGAGCGCCTGGCGCGGGTGGTGGAGTCCACCACCGACCACGTGCTGTTCATGGACGAACGCGAACGGCTGTTCTACGCCAACGAGGCCGCACGGCGCCTGCTGCGCCTGCCCCGGGAGGGCATCACGGCACGCCTGGCCGATGCCTATGACGAAGGATCGCTGGTCGAGCTGCGCGATATCGTGCTGCCCGCCGTGTCCCGCTACGGCTCATGGAGCGGTGAGCTTGCGATGCGGGGCCCCGGCGGGCCGGTGCCGGTGCTCAGCGTGGTGATGGCCCACCGGGGGCCGGGGACCAAGCCCGGCCACGTATCGCTGCTCAACCGCGATATCGGCCTGCGCAAGGCCGCCGAGGCCCAGGCCCATCGCCACCAGGAGCAGATCGCCCACGCCAACCGGCTCGCCACCACCGGCGAGTTCGCCTCCAACATCGCCCACGAGCTCAACCAGCCACTCGGTGCCATCGCCAACTACGCCAGCGGCGCTCTGCTCAAGCTCGATGCCGACCCGAGCCAGCCCGCCGAGGCGCTGCGCCTGCCACTGGCGCGCATCAGCGAGCAAGTGGCGCGCCTGGCCGAGCGCCTACGCCATATCCGCGACTTCGTGCGCAAGGGGCAGACGCGCCCACACCCGATCGCCCTGCTGGAGGTGGTCGACGCCGCCTGCCGGCTCTGCGAGTGGCAGTTCCAGCAGGCCGGCATCGGCCTGGAGCACCACCTGCCCGAGTCGCTGCCCAGGGTGGTTGCCGACCCGGTGGCCCTGGAGCAGGTGCTGGTCAACCTGCTGCTCAACGCCCTGGAGGCGAGCCGCGACCACCCGGGCGCCAAACGGGTCAGCCTGCGCGCCCGCCAGAGCGGCCGGCGCGAGGTCATGCTGACGGTGAGCGATCAGGGGCCCGGCGTGCCGGCCACCGAGGCCGAGCGCATCTTTGCCCCCTTCCACTCCGGGCGACCGGAGGGGCTCGGCATGGGGCTCGCCATTAGCCACTCGCTGATGGAGGCCATGGGCGGTGAACTGCGCCTGCTACCCGCCGCCGGTTCTGGCGGCGCCACCTTTGCCGCTACACTGCTGGCCGAACCCGCTCCCCTGGCTGCCTCGAGGCGCACGTGACTGACACCCCGAACGCCTGCATCGCCATCGTCGACGACGACGAGGCCCTGCGCGAATCGCTGGCCTGGCTGCTCGACTCCGTGGGCCTGGCCAGCCGCGCCTTCACCGACGGCGAGGCCTTCCTGGCCGCCGACCCCGACGCCCTCGACGCCGTACTGCTCGACGTGCGCATGCCGGGCCTCTCCGGCCTGCAGGTGCAGCAGCGCATGAACGAGCGCGAAGATGATCTCCCGGTGATCTTCATGACCGGCCACGGCGACGTGCCCATGGCGGTGGCGGCCCTCAAGGCCGGCGCCCTGGACTTCCTCGAGAAGCCATTCAATCACCAGCAGCTGATCGACACCCTGCAGCAGGCGCTGCGGGTGCACCAGCAGCACCGCCGAGAGAGCGCGCGCCACGACGACCTGCAGGCGCGCTATGCGGCGCTGCGCCCCAAGGAGCAGCGGATCCTGGTGCACGTGGCCGAGGGGATGACCAGCCGCGAGATCGCCGAGCACCTGGGCATCAGCGCCAAGACCGTGGAGGTCTACCGGCTGCGCGCCATGAAGGCGCTGGGGGCAACGAGCCTGGCCGAGCTGGTGCGGCTGTGCGTGGCGCTGGAGCTGGTGGCGGCCCTGCCTGACCAAGGCCCGGCCAACGCGGACTGAGCGGCCCGCCGCCTCCATAAGCCGTCTCCTTAAACAGGAGCGGGCGCCCTCGGGCACCCGTTCTGCGTTCGCTACTCGCATCACTTCTTGGAACACCGCTCGCATTACTCCTCGCGGAGGGCGAGCTCCTCGAAGATGCCATTAAGGGTCGGCGCTTCGTCGGGCTCCGGCGCGGCCGGAGGCTGGAGAGCCACCAACTGTCCGGTGGGTTCGTCCAGCAGGCCGCGCAGCTGCTCGTAGTCGAAGGCCTGGCCGTTGGCATTGCCCTCGTTGAGGCGAGCGATGGTGTCGATCAGTGCCGACATGCCGTGCTCCTGCTCTTCCAGGGATTCAAACACCTGCACCAACGGCTTGCCATCCTGCCAGCCGACCTTGATGGGCTGGTCGATGATAGCGACCTGGGTGCCCACCGGTACGTTGTTGAACACCGACTCGATGTCCTCGGGAAACATGCGGATGCAGCCGCGGCTGGCGCGCATGCCGATGCCATCGGGCTCGTTGGTCCCGTGGATCAGGTAGCCGGGGATGTCGAGCAGCACGGCATGGCGCCCCAGCGGGTTGTCCGGGCCCGGCGGCACCACGGCCGGCGGCGGGTCGCCACGCTCGGCGGCCTCTTCGCGGATAGAGCGCGGCGGATACCAGGCCGGGTCTTCCAGGCGCATGGTGGTCTTGGTGACCCCCAGCGGCGTGTCGTAGCCATCGCGGCCGATGCCGATCGGATAGGTCTCGACCCGCGCCGTCTCGCCCTCGCCCACTTTCGGAAAATAGTAGAGGCGCAGCTCGGCGATGTTGATCACGACCCCGGTGCGCTCGGCGTCGGGCAGAATGTGGGCCCCGGGAATCGTCACCTCGGTGCCCTCGCCCGGAATCCAGATGCTCACATCGGGATTGGCGCTGATGATCTCCTCGTAGCCGACGCCGTGCTCGCGGGCGAGGTCCATCAAGGTGTGCTCGTGATCCTCCACCGTCACCGTGTAGGCCTCGCCGATCACGTTGCCCTCTGCCGGCAGCGGATAGTGGCCACGGAGCCACCCGCCCTCCTCCTCGGCCAGCGCGGCGCCGGAAAGCGCCAGCATGCCGGCGAGAAGCCCGCTCATGGTAAGAGCCAACCACGCCGGGATCACCCCCGACTCGCCTGGCTTATCTCTTGTCATTGCCATCTATTCACCTCGTCAAGGCAACCTCGGCCGCATGGCCTCGGATATCCATCGTGTATGCAGTGTAACGGGGAGCGCCACCGTCATGTGTTCTAATCAAGTCAGAGCGGACAAATTTTCAAGCCGCAGCTGCCAATTCAATCTCCCTCGGCGTCTTGTAGCCCAGGGTCGAGTGCAGTCGGCAGCTGTTGTACTCCATCTCGATTTAGTCGATCACGTCCCGCCTCGCTGCCTGTCGGCTCCCGTAGCGCTGACCAGCCAGCCACTCGCTTTTCAGTGAGCCGAAGAAGCGCTCCATGACGGCATTGTCCCAGCAGTTTTTTAAAATATCCGTTTCAATGTGGAGCTTACGTACTTCCTCGCGGAGTTTCTTGATCTCGGCGTCGCGATCGTCCTCCCGCCGCCCCAGGCTGCCGATGCCTTGCTGACGATGCTTGCGGCACCAGCGGTCCAGTACGCTGCGCTCCACGCCCAGGCGCCGGGCGGCCTCGGATACGGAATACCCCTGATCGATCACCAGGGCTCACCGCATCCGCCTTGAATTCATCGGAAAACCGACGTCGCTTCTTCTTGGTTATGAACACCTCCAATGCTTCCATTATGAGGCTTACCGAGAGTTAAGCCCCAATTAGCCCGGATATTGCACCGGGCATGAAAAAAACGGCTGAAAATCGGTTATGATTCAAGCTACTACACCAGAACCAACCGCCTCAGCCGCCATGACAAAATGTACCATTCCTTCCGCTTCCTTTCCACGCTGCAAAGGCCGTCAGATCACCGCCCGCTTCGATGGCGGCGATGTCACTTCCGACGGCGGCATCCTGCTGCTGCGTCAGCTCGATCGCGAGATGGGCCTGACCCGCGCTATCGCTCGCCAGCTGAGCGATGAACGCGACCCTCAGCGCTGCCAGCACCGCACGGAAACCCTGGTCCGACAGCGCGTGTTCGGCCTGGCGCTGGGCTACGAGGACCTCAACGACCATCATGCGCTGCGTCACGACATCGCCCTGCAGACCGCCGTCGATACCGACGGCGTGCTGGCCAGCCAGTCCACCCTGTGTCGCTTCGAGCAGCAAG
>NZ_JBPKAQ010000031.1:0-520 GCF_051216275.1 Halomonas salsilacus | reverse complement strand
TCGCTGGTTGCCGGCGAGCCCGATGATGTAATCGACACCGTGACGGTCGCACCAGTTGAGGATCAGCGGGCGGCAGAAGCCGCTGTCACCTCGGAATACGATCTTCACCTCAGGCCATGCCTGGCGCAGCCGCCGGACCAGCAGGGCGAGGATGGCGCCCGCGTGGTGAGCGGCATCCCGGTAGGCCGGTCGCAGGTAGCTGACCAGCAGCTGGTCGCCACAGAACACGAACAGCGGCAGGAAGATGTAGTGGTCGTAGTAGCCATTGAAGTGCCGCCCGAGCTGCTGGCCATGCCCCCGATCGTCGGTGGCATCGAAGTCGAGATAGAGCGGTTTCTTGGGTGGCCGCCGGAACGAGCGGATGAACTGCTCGATCATCTCCTCGTGGATGGTGACTGCCCAGTCCCGGTCGGCTTGCTGCTCGAAGCGACACAGGGTGGACTGGCTGGCCAGCACGCCGTCGGTATCGACGGCGGTCTGCAGGGCGATGTCGTGACGCAGCGCATGATGGTCGTTGAGG
>NZ_JBPKAQ010000030.1:0-576 GCF_051216275.1 Halomonas salsilacus | reverse complement strand
CGCTTGAAACATATCTCGTGTCCTTTCCGAATCACTTCAGAAAGAACGTTTGTCAGCATGATTCACATTGTTAAAGAGCAGACTGTCAATCGACAGTCATAAACCGGTCATCGTAACGCGCGATGATGGCTTATGACTGCGGATCCGATCAGGGTAGACTGGTGGGCAGAGATGGTGGAGCCAAGCGGGATCGAAGTCGTGCGCGACCCCGGCGCGACCTCCTGGTGCCGGCAGGCGCTCTCCCAGCTGAGCTATAACCAAGTTCCTCTAGAGGAAATTGGTGGAGCCTAGCGGGATCGAACCGCTGACCTCCTGCGTGCAAGGCAGGCGCTCTCCCAGCTGAGCTAAGGCCCCGCTAAATGGTGGGTCTGGGCAGATTTGAATAAACCCCGCGACCTCACCCTTCTCTTTATAGAACGTCCGGGGGTGCGCGCTCACCAACTGAGCGACTATCCGGCCATTCGGAGAATGGTGGGTCTGGGCAGATTTGAACTGCCGACCTCACCCTTATCAGGGGTGCGCTCTAACCAACTGAGCTACAGACCCAATGGTCACGCTGGGCCTATACCCAAACAG
>NZ_JBPKAQ010000003.1:0-332384 GCF_051216275.1 Halomonas salsilacus | reverse complement strand
AACCACCTGATCCCATGCCGAACTCAGCAGTGAAACCGCTCAGCGCCGATGGTAGTGTGGGGTCTCCCCATGTGAGAGTAGGTCATCGTCAGGCTCCTTTTCAGAAAAGCCCCGCGCTCGAAAGAGCGCGGGGCTTTTTGCATGTCCAACACCCCGGTCTCCATTAGGGCCGGGGTGTCGGTGTTTCAGATGGTCGTCAGGGTGGTCGGCAGGGAATCTATATAGACCTTAAAATTAATACTAAGGTATAATTCATTCCGATGTGAACCGTAATGCGAGGAGCTCTCCATGAGCAATGCCAAGGCGTTCTATCCGACCATCTGGGACCACGCTGATGCTCGTCCCGTCATCATGCCCCTGCTGCGTGGCCTGTGGCGTGTCATCATGAAGATGGCCGAGGTTCAATGCCGTGCCGAGGCTCGTCGGTGTTATCTCCCATACGTCTGACAGGTTCTTCACCCTGTGCCATGACCACAGGAGTTGAATGGCGAATCAAGGAAAAAGCCCGGACTGTGAAGTCCGGGCTTTTTCTTTAGTTCGGTACGTCGGCGTAAAAGGAGGGGGTTACACCACACCCTGGTCGATCATGGCGTCGGCTACTCTCCGAAAGCCGGCGATATTGGCGCCCAGCACCAGGTTGGTGGGCTCGCCGAATTCCTCGGCGGTATCGTTACACTGCCTGTGAATATTGGCCATGATCTCCTTGAGCTTGGCGTCCACCTTCTCGAGTGGCCATTGCTCCATGCCGCTGTTCTGGGCCATCTCGAGCTGGCTGGTGGCCACGCCGCCGGCATTGGCGGCCTTGCCGGGGCCATAGGCGATCCTGGCTTCCAGGAAGAGGTCGACGGCGTCAGCGGTAGACGGCATGTTGGCGCCCTCGCTGATACAGGTTACACCGTTGTCGAGCAGGGCACGGGCATCGGCCACGGTCAGCTCGTTCTGGGTGGCGCTGGGGAAGGCGGCATCGGCCTTGATGCGCCAGACGGGGTGGCCATTCTCCGGGTAGTGGTTGGTCGGGATGTAGCTGGCCTCGGGGTGCTTGGCGAGGTACTCCTCGAGGGAGGCGCGTTTGACCTCCTTGAGCTCCTTGAGCAGATCCAGATCGATGCCGTTGGCGTCATGGATGGTGCCACGGGAGTCGGAGCAGGTCACCGGCTTGGCGCCCAGCTCGTAGAGCTTCTCGATGGTGTAGGTAGCCACGTTGCCGGCACCGGAGACCAGGCAGGTCTTGCCTTCGATGCTTTCGCCGCGAGCTTCCAGCATGTTCTGGGCAAAGTAGACCGCACCATAGCCGGTGGCCTCCTTGCGACCGAGGGAGCCGCCCCAGTTCAGGCCCTTGCCGGTGAGCACGCCTTCATAGCGGCCGGTAAGGCGCTTGTACTGACCGTACAGGTAGCCGATCTCGCGGGCGCCTACGCCGATGTCGCCGGCGGGAACGTCGGTGGTCGGGCCGATATGGCGATGCAACTCGGTCATGAAGGACTGGCAGAAGCGCAT
Organism: Halomonas salsilacus; assembly: GCF_051216275.1. Classification (NCBI taxonomy): domain Bacteria; kingdom Pseudomonadati; phylum Pseudomonadota; class Gammaproteobacteria; order Oceanospirillales; family Halomonadaceae; genus Halomonas; species Halomonas salsilacus. Next base: position 330,887 of record NZ_JBPKAQ010000003.1, on the reverse strand, counting down.
GATCTCGCCATCGGACTTGCCCTTGGGGTCGAAGTCGGAGCCGCCCTTGCCGCCGCCGATGGGAAGGCCGGTCAGGGCATTCTTGAAGATCTGTTCGAAGCCCAGGAACTTGATGGTGCCCGAGGTGACACTGGGGTGGAACCGCAGGCCGCCCTTGTAGGGGCCCAGGGCGGAATTGAACTGCACGCGGTAGCCCTTGTTGACCTGCACCTTGCCGTCGTCGTCGGTCCAGCAGATGCGGAACATGATCTGGCGCTCGGGCTCGACGATGCGCTCGATGATGCTGTGGTCATGGTAGTAAGGGCTGCGCTGAAACAGTGGACGCAGACACTCGAGGACTTCCTCGGCGGCCTGATAGAACTCGGTCTGGGCGGGGCTGCTCTTGCGAAGGCCTTCGAGAGTGTCATGAACGTAGGGCATCGGCATGTTCCTGTGTGACAAGGTGACTTCGTGTCCACCATTCGGGCGGACAGCCTGAAAGTGATTTCCAATGGGATGACAATATAAAGCAATGCACCATTATGCAGCAACTGTATGGGCTATGCGCTGGTCAGACGTTGATATGAACCGAACAGGCCTGAAATTGCCGGCATACTGCGCACCAAATCATCGCATTAATTACCCTTCATAAATGATAATTAAACGATAGGTGTCTCTCGTGTCGGGAACCGCCCCGCTGGTATCATGGGTGACATTATTCGTTGTGGAGAGCTCACCTTGACCCTGACAACGCCGGCGCTGCTGTTTCCGGCCATATCGCTGCTGTTGCTGGCCTATACCAATCGCTTTCTGGTGCTTGCCCAGTTGATTCGCAAGCTGGCCGATGAGGAGCGTAACCAGCACCAGGAGACCAATACTCGACAGATCCTTTTGCTGCGCCGGCGGATTTCCCTGACCAAGCGAATGCAGCTGGCCGGTGTCCTCAGTTTCCTGCTCTGCACCCTGTCGATGTTTGCCCTCTTCCTGTCGCTGGAGCTCACCGGCATGGTCCTGTTCGGTGTCAGTTTGGTGACGCTCTCGGTGTCGCTGGTCTATTCCCTGTGGGAGATCCAGATCTCTACCAACGCCTTGAACGTGCAGCTTCAGGACGTCGAGGACCAGTTGCGTGCCGGGAAGCCGCGTGACGGGCGCCGGGGAGTTGACGCTTGAGCCGGGTGCCGTCGGAACTGCTGCTCTACTGCCGTCCCGGGTTCGAGCGTGACCTCGCCGAGGAGGTCGCCGACAAGGCCGGTGAGGCCGGCTGGACCGGCGAGGTCATCCAGGGGGTGGGGGGCGGCTACGTGCGTTTCTGCCTGGCGGATGAGGAGCCGGCCAACGGTCTGCATCGGGCCCTGCCACTTTGCGGGTTGGTCTTCGCTCGCCAGAGTCTGGTGGCGATGCCACCGCTGTCGCTGGACCGGGAAGACCGCCTCTCGCCGATCACCGAGCAGGTGGTCGAGTCCGGCTGGAGCTTCGAGAGCATCTGGCATGAGACGCCGGACACCAACGACGGCAAGGCCCTGGCCGGTCTGGCCAAGGCGCTGTCACGCCCGCTGGAGTCGCTGCTCACCAAGCGTGGTGCGCTGCGCCGCAAGGCCGGCGGGCGACGCCTGCACCTGCTGTGGAGCGCCGGTGACTGCGTCCAACTCGGCCTAAGTTTTCCCGGCAATCGAAGCGAGCAGCCGGGAGGGATCCGACGCCTGCGCTTTCCCAGGTCGGCCCCGAGTCGCTCGACCCTGAAGCTCGAGGAGGCCTGGCACGAGTTCGTGCCGCGAGCGGAATGGGATACGCGCCTGGCAGAGGGGATGCAGGCCGCCGACCTGGGAGCGGCTCCCGGCGGCTGGACCTGGCAGCTCGTCCATCGCGGCATGCATGTCTATGCCATCGATAACGGCCCCATGGACAAGGCGCTGATGGCCACCGGTCAGGTGGAGCATCTGCGCGAGGATGGGTTCGTATGGGAGCCACCCTATCGGCTCGACTGGTTGGTGTGCGATATCGTCGACAAGCCGTCGAGGGTGGAAGTCATGGTGGAGCGCTGGCTGGTGCGGCGCTGGTGCCGCGAGGCGGTATTCAACCTGAAGCTGCCGATGAAACGCCGCTGGCCCGAGGTGGCGAGCTGCCTGGCTCGCCTGGAGGAGGCGCTGGCCAGTGCCGGGGTTGCGGGGGAGGNGAGGCGGTATTCAACCTGAAGCTGCCGATGAAACGCCGCTGGCCCGAGGTGGCGAGCTGCCTGGCTCGCCTGGAGGAGGCGCTGGCCAGTGCCGGGGTTGCGGGGGAGGTTGGCTGTCGCCACCTCTACCACGACCGGGAGGAGGTGACGGTTCATGTGCGACTGCGTGATTAGCTGCCTCGCGTTCCCGTCCGTGGGTTGAGCGGCGAGCGCTTGCATGGCGCTCGCCGCCGGCGTCAGTGAGTGGTGGGCTCGTAGATGCGAATCCGCTCCTCTTCGGTGAGCAGCGGCAGCAGGCGCTGCATCACCCGGGAGCGTTCCTCGCTGGTGTACCATTCCTTCCAGGCGCGCAGGTCGCGCCACTTGGTGATCATCAGACGTCGGTCGCTGTGGCCGAGTTCGACGAGGCTCTCACCCCCCACGAAACCGCGCGCACCGAGTGACTGGCGCATGGCTTCACGAGCGGCCTCCTCGTATTCCTCCTCGAGCCCCGGCATTATCCGACGTTCGATAATGATCTTGATCATCTAGCTTGCTCCCACAGTGTTGGTTCCAACGACGAGGCCATCGATGGTTGATTCCCGTGACGTCCTGCCCGAGGCGGCTACCGACTTCCAGGTCGAGCTCGATACCCGCGGGCTCTACTGCCCCGAGCCGATCATGCTGATGCACAACAAGGTGCGCGACATGCGCCCCGGCGAAGTGCTCATGGTCATTGCCAGCGATCCGGCAACGACCCGAGACGTGCCGAAATTCTGCCAGTTTCTGGGCCATGAGCTGATTCGCCAGGAGGAGCTCGAGGGCAGCTACCGTTACTTTATCCGTTTGGGCTAATTCTGTCCCGCAGGGGTCAGTTCGGCAAAGGGTCGTCGGCCTCCGGCATCACCATCAGGGCCAGCGCTTCGAGGGTCGCGGGATCCTCATGGCGAATGCGGTTGGCGATCTGGCGCTGGAAGAAGTAGACCACGCGGTGGCGGCTATGGCCGGGGTAGAGGCAGGGGTCGCCGGGCAGAATCGGAGTCGACTCGATCAGCCGCTCATCGGCCAGCAGTGCCTCTACGGCGCCATCGCTGTAGAGCCGCCAGCCGAAGACCTGCTTGAGCTGCCAAGGCGCGTCACCCTCGTCCATGCACAGGGCGTGGGTGCCCTGGGTGTCGGGGATCTGCTGGATGAGGGTGACCTGCTCGGTCTCCTCGTAGTCGAAGTAGGCCGCGGCGTGCTCGAGCTCGAACACCTTGTGCTCCGGAGCCTGTTCGAACAGTTCCTCGGTCTCGGGGTCGCGATAGCCCACGAAGCTGCCGTGCTCCGGATCATCCAGGCGATGGCATGGGGTCAGCGCCTCCATCCAGGGCACCATTCCGACGACCTCGCCATCCTCGCTCAGCCCCCAAGCCAGCAGCGGCATGCCGTAGAGGGTATCGGGGCTCGAGGCCAGGCGATAGACCATCTCGAGGCCGTCCAGCTCGGGGGCCAGACGAATCAGGCGTCGCCTGGCTAGCAGACGCTGGCGCATCGTTTCCAGGTCGATGACCTGGGCGGGGCGGTTTGACAGCGGGATTCCCATGACGTCTCTCCACATGCTGCGTGATCACGGCATCGGCGCGGGGAGCCGGGCTCCACGGACCGCACGGAAGCGCACTGCGTCACTCTCGTTCTCACCAATAGCACAGACGGTGAGGGAGGTTAAGCCCTGCAGCATTTCCCGTGCTCTCAACGGCAGCGCAGTGCCAGGGCCCGACGCAGCGCCTGATGGTGATGCCAGGCGGCCTCGAAGACGGGTAGTGGTGCCGACGGGTGGCTCCGGGAGAGCCACTCCCGATGATAGTCGCTGACCGGTTCGGGGGGGGAGGCAAGGGAGTCGAACAGCGGGTCGAGCGCGGTCAGCCAGGCGTGGGCGGCGCCGTTGAGCGTCTCCAGCCACCGGGCGAGGCGTTCGTCGATGGCGTTGTCCTCCAGGGCAGGCGTGAGACAGCCGTCATGGCGCGCCAGGGCGCGCTCGGCCAGGGACGAGGCCTCGTCCAGGCGCTGGGTGGCCAGCGTCAGGGTGCGCAGCAGCTCGGCGGTGTAGGGGCGCCCGTTGAGGGCGCGCAGGTGTCCCTCCAGGGCCTCCAGGTCGGGCGGCGGGATGTCAATCGACGCGGCCTCGGTCAGCGCCTGAAGATAGACGAGCGATTCCAGCTGTGCCTCGGGTGGCGCCAGGGCGTCCGAAGGCAGGGACGAGCTCACTCGGGAGAAGCTGCCGGCCCACTCGTCGGAGCCGAACAGGCCGTTCCAGGTCGCCCGGGGCAGCTGCTCCGTCTTGGTGGCGGTCAGGCGTTCGAGTCGCTCACGGTCCACCTCGGCAAGGCGCTCGGGCACCTCGCTCGCCAAGCAATCCGTCAGGCGTTGCCACATCGTCAGCTCGTAGCGCCACAGCTGGCTGGCCGGGGCGACCCTGCCCAGGGTGCTGTTGCGCTCAGCGACCAGGGTGGTGATATGGCACTCGCGCAGGGCAAAGACGTTGAGCATGCCCTCCCGCGTGTCGGGGATCGTCACCAGGCGCTCACGCTGGCCGGGAAAGGCACCGATATTGTCGGGGCTGGCCGGTGAGGGGGGCGCCAGGTCGAGGCGCCGGGCCAGGTCGCGCTGGTAGTCGATGAGCAGCTCGTTGCTGTCGCCGTCGCTGCCACAGGCGGTCAACAGGCCGCCCAGCCCCGCGACCAGCAGGGTGGCAAGGCCTCTGCTAATGGACGCCCAGCGCATCGTGTCTGCCCTCCGCCGCTGCCCGACTGATCCGCCTGAGACGCTCGCCGAGCAGCGCCGCCGCCACGGTGAGGCCGCCGATCAGGCCGATCCAGTAGCCGTGAACGCCCATTGGCTCGATCACCCCGATAAGCCCACGGGTTCCCAGCCAGTGGCCGCCCGCCAGCCCGACCAGCCAGTAGGAGGCCAGGGTAAACAACATGATGATGCGGGTGTCCCGGTAGCCGCGCAGGGCGCCAGCCAGGTTCACCTGCAGGGAGTCCGAAAGCTGGAAGATCATGGCCAGTAGGACCAGCGAAAGGGCCAGGCGTTGCACGGCCGCGTCGTGGGTGTAGAGGGCGATCACCGGTTGGGCGGTCAACCAGAGCAGGGCGCTGTTGAGCAGTGCCACCAGTACGCTTGCGGCGATGCCGAAGGCGGCCACCTGGCGGGCCAGAGCCGGCCGCTGCTGCCCCAAGGTGTTGCCGACCCGCACCGTCAGCGCCATGCTCAGCGAGAGCGGCAGCATGAAGAGTATCGAGGTGTAGTTGAGCGCGATCTGGTGGGCCGCCACGGTGATCTCGCCCAGGCTGGCGATGAGCAGCGCGATCACGGTAAACAGGGTGACCTCGACGAAGATCGCCACGCCGATGGGCACGCCGACATACAGCAGTTCACCGATCATCTTCAGGCGCGGCAGGGAAGGGGAGTGCCACAGCGACACCTCGCGGTAGGCCCGGGCGCGGCGGGTGTAGAGGACCATGGCCAGGCACATGATCCACAGCGACAGCGCCGTGGCGATACCGCAACCCAGGGCGCCCAGCGCCGGCAGCGCTTGCACCCAGGTCGGCAGCCAGTCACCGAGCAGGGCGGTGAGGCCGTCGCCCCCGTGGATCAGCACGTAGTTGCTGGGGATATTCACCGCCAGACCGATCAGGCTGATCCACAGCGAGGGGCGGGTGTGGTTCATGCCGTCCGAGAAGGCGCGCAGCGCCTGGAACAGCGCCGCGCCAGGCATGCCGAATGCCACCGCCGCCAGGTAGGCCGCCGAGCGGCTGGCCACCTCCTCGGGCACCGCCATCAGCACGAAGATCGGCTGGACGACAAACCACAGCAGGGTGGCCGCGACCACGCCCAGCACCAGCGCCACCCAGAGCGCCTGGTGCACGTTGGGGCGAATCTCGGCGAGGCGCCTGCCGCCCATCAGCTGCGCCACGATGGGTGTCAGCCCCATCAGGGTGCCCGTCATGAACAGCATCAGCGGCATCCACAGGCTCGAGCCCACCGAGACGGCAGCCAGGTCGGTGGCGCTGAGCCGGCCGGTCATCATCACGTCCGCCACGCTCATGCCGGCCTGGGCAAGCTGTGCGCCGCAGATCGGCAGCGTCAGGGCCAGCAGCGGGCGGGTTTCCCCACGGCCGGTCGCCAGCAGGCGGGCGATAGGACTGTACAAGGTCGGGTGCTCCATGGGTTCGAGCTTTCGGACAGGGCGGGGAAACCGAGCACTATAGCAATGCACGAGGGGTTTGGCCCGCACAGGCAGACGCCTATAATGACGCCCACACTTCGCCCATGGAGCCTGCGTGACTCACCGACTCGAGGATGTCATCGCCCTGTTCGACGGCCTCTTCCATGAGACCTTCGCCACCCGCCTGGTGCGCGGCGACGACGAGCCCCTCTACCTGCCGGCCGATGCCAATACGCCCTTCCACCGCGTGATCTTCGCGCGGGGCTTCTATGCGAGCGCCCTGCACGAGATCAGCCACTGGTGCATCGCCGGGGAGCGGCGTCGCTGCTACGAGGACTACGGCTACTGGTACCTTCCCGACGGCCGGGATGCCGAACAGCAGCGCGCCTTCGAGGCCGCGGAGGTGGCCCCCCAGGCCCTGGAACTGCTCTTCACGCGTGCCTCCGGTCGGCACTTCAACGTCAGCGTCGACAACCTAGGTGGCGAGGCGAAGGTGGATCGTGACGCCTTCCTGACCCGGGTCGAGGCGAGGGCCTCGCGTTTCGAGCGAGAGGGGCTGCCGCGGCGCGCCGCCGCCTTCCGGCGCGCCCTGCAGCGCTTCTATCGGGAGGGCGAGGGCCGGGAGGCCGCCATCGCCGCCGGGCGTCGCCTGCTCGAGCCGGCCCCTTCGGCCCTGGCCTGATCGCCGGCGACCGGGGCGGGCGAAGTCGGCTAGGCTGAAGGCGTTAACCCAGCCGGAGTCCGCCGTGGCCACCTCTTCCTCGTCCTCCTCCTGTGAGCCCTTGCCCCAGGAACAGCGATTTCTCGACGCCCTCGACCAGGACCGCTGGCCCGCGACCGAGCGCGGCTGGCGCCTCCACGAGGTGGCCCTGGCCCCCGAGGCGCTGGCCGAGCTGTTCGAGTCCCAACTGCTGAGTCGCCACCTGGACCTCCAGGCCCGCCGGCTGCAGGCCAGGGGCGAGGCCTTCTATACCATCGGTAGCGCCGGCCATGAAGGGAATGCGGCGATCGCCCGCGCCCTGCGCCCGACCGATCCGGCCTTCCTGCACTACCGCGATGCCGCCTTCCTGATCGAGCGCAGCCGTCAGGTGCCCGACCAGACGCCGCTCTGGGACCTGCTGCTGAGCTTCGCGGCGTCCCGCGACGACCCGATCTCCGGCGGCCGCCACAAGGTGCTGGGCTCCAGAGCGCTCAGCGTGCCGCCCCAGACCAGCACCGTCGCCTCCCACCTGCCCAAGGCGGTGGGCGCGGCCCACAGCCTGGGGCTGTGGCGGCGCTTGGGCGGCGGCGGCGAATGGCCTGCCGACAGCCTGGTGCTGTGCAGTTTCGGCGATGCCTCCTTCAACCACTCTACCGCCCAGGGGGCGTTGAATGCCGCCGGCTGGGCGGCCTACCAGGGGGCGCCGCTGCCGCTGGTGATGGTCTGCGAGGACAACGGCATCGGCATCTCCACGCCGACGCCGGCCGGCTGGATCGAAGCCAGCATGCGGGCCCGCCCCGGCTTCCACTACCTGGACTGCGATGGCCTCGACCTGCTCGACACCTGGCGGGCGGCGCGGGAGGCCGAGGTCATCGCGCGGCTGCGCAAACAGCCGGTGTTCCTGCATATGCGCTGCGTGCGGCTGTTCGGCCACGCCGGCTCTGACGCCCAACAGGCCTATCTGTCGGCATCGCGCATCGCCGCCGACGAGTCCCGCGATCCGCTGCTGGTTAGCGCCGGGCTGCTGCGCCGCCACGACGTGCTGTCGCGGGACGAGATCGCCGCGCGCTATTGGCGAGTCGGCGAGGAGGTGGCCAGGCTTGCCGAGGAGGCGATACGCCGCCCGAAGCTGGTCTCGGCCACGGAGGTGATGACCAGCATCGTGCCACCGTTGCGGCCCGCGCGTCGGCAGCCCCCCCGGGTCGAGGTCGAGACAGGGTCCGCGCCGGGCACCCTGGCCAAGCGGATCAACCAGGCCCTGCATCGGCTGATGGCCAGCTATCCCCACCTGGTGATGGCCGGCGAGGACATCGGCCGCAAGGGCGGCGTCTACGGCGTGACCCAGAAGCTGCAGGCTCGGTTCGGCCCTCATCGGGTGATCGATACCCTGCTCGACGAGCAGAGCATCCTGGGGCTCGGCATCGGCCTGGCCCACAACGGCCTGGTGCCGATTCTGGAGATCCAGTTCCTGGCTTACCTGCACAACGCCGAGGATCAGCTGCGCGGCGAGGCGGCCACGTTAAGTTTCTTCTCCGATGGCCAGTTCACCAATCCCATGGTGGTGCGCATCGCCGGGCTCGGTTACCAGAAGGGCTTCGGTGGGCACTTTCACAATGACAACGCCATCGCCGTTCTGCGCGATATCCCCGGGCTACTGGTGGCCTGCCCGTCCAATGCCGCCGACGCAGTGGGGCTGTTGCAGGAGGGGGTGCACCTGGCCGACGAGGCCCAGCGCGTGGTGGTCATCATCGAGCCGATCGCGCTTTACCACACCCGCGACCTGCTGGAGGAGGGCGATGACGGCTGGTGCTGCCCCGACCCGGGGCCCGAGCATCGGCTGCCCCCGGGGGAGCTCGGGACCTGGGGGGAGGGCGTCGTTCTGGCCATCGCCACCTATGGCAATGGCGTCTATCTGGCCCGCCAGGCGGCGGCGGAACTCGACCCGGCGGGCCAGAGGCTACGCATCATCGACCTGCGCTGGCTGACCGGCATCGACCACGACGCCGTGCACCGCGCGGTGGCCGGCTGCGCGCGGGTGCTGATCCTGGATGAATGCCGGCGCTCGGGGTCGCTGAGCGAGGAGCTGGTCACCGGCCTGGTGGAGAGGGGCGTGGCCGGTGAGCGCTTGCACCGGCTGACGGCAGAAGACAGCTTTATCGCCCTGGGGCCGGCGGCCACCCTGACGTTGCCCTCCCGGGCACAGATCGTCGAGCGCGCTCGGGCGCTGCTGGGGGGCGCGTGACGTCGCCTCAGGTCTCGTCGTCGACGCCGCTCATGCGCTGGTGGAGGTGCAGCATCACCTCCACCTCGTGCTCCGGTCGCAGCGGCTCCAGCCCCAGCTCGCCGAACAGCTCGCCGCGGGCCCGGGACCAGTCGCCGGGGGCGATGTCGGTGTAGAGGCTTTCGGCGGGGGCCAGCTCCACGAAGGGGTCGAGCCCATAGGTGTCGAACAGCTGCGACAGGGCGGCCTCGTCGTCGCTGACGCCCGCTGTGTAGAGGGTGGCGCTGAAGTGGTCGTTCTCCAGTTCGCGGATCACGTCCAGCGGGCTCACGCCCATGCTGTTGAGCTCCTCCAGGCTGTACTCCCCCAGCGAGATCAGCTCGGCGTCCAGCCAGTCATCCTCGGGCTGGATCAGGGTGTGCTTGACGCGACCGTCGGGCAGCGTCCAGGCGATGGCAAGGGGCAGACCGCCATCCTCGCCGGTCTCCACGGCGATAAAGCCGGGCAGGTCGGGCATGTCAGGAATCCTCGTGTCGGGTCGCTGTCGTGTGACGGTTCGCCATCGGCAGGCGGAAGAAGGCCTCGGCCGTGCGGGTGGTCGCCGCCGCCAGGTGGGTCTCGTCGATGCCGCGCCAGTGGGCAATCTCCCGCAGGATCCAAGGCAGCAGCGCCGGTTCATGGCGCCTGCCCTTGAGTTTGGCAGGTAAATTACGCGGCAGCAGATAGGGGCAGTCGGTTTCCACCATCAGGCGGCTCAGGGGAATCTCGCCGACCAGCTCGCGCAGGTGGTGACCTCTTCGCTCGTCGCACAGCCATCCGGTCAGGCCGATATGCAGGTCGAGATCCAGGTAGCCGAACAGGGTGTCGCGGTCGGCGGTAAAGCAGTGCACCACGGCGTCGCCGATATCGTCCCGCCAGGCGTGCAGCATCTCGCGCATGCGTCGGCCCGCGTCCCGCTCGTGCAGGAACAGGGGCTTGCTGCTCCCCACCGCCAGGGCCAGCTGGGCTTCGAAGGCGCGCTCCTGCTGGGCAGGCGTGGAGAAGTTGCGATTGAAGTCGAGCCCGCACTCGCCCACCGCCACCACCTCGGGCTGACGCTGCAGCTCGGCCATGGCGGCCGCGAGTCCGGCATCCCAGCGGCTGGCGTCGTGGGGATGCACGCCGGCGGTGGCATACAGCACAAGCCCCGGATCGGCGTGCTGGCGGGCCATCGCCACCGCCTGCTCGGCGTGCTCGCGGTCGGTTCCGGTGAGGATCAGGGTGGTGACGTTGGCGGCCCGGGCGCGGCCGAGCACCGCCGAGAGGTCGCGGGCGAAGCTCTCGTGGGTCAGGTTGGCGCCGATATCCACCAGCGGGGCCGCGGCGCGCAGGCGCAGCGCCTCGGGCAGGACGTCGTCGAAGGTGTCGGTCGGTTCAGCCAAGGCGCAACTCCTGTGGTCGTGATGGCCGGGGCGCGGTGCAGTTTACGCGGGATCGGCGGCCGTCACCATGACGGTAGGGCCACGGCAGGCCGGAGTTGCGATACACTAGCCGCCTTCGAGATCGGATGAGGTGTACGCGTGACCCTGCTACGTCTGGAACAGCTGCAACTGGCCTATGGTACCCATGTGCTGCTCGACGGTGCCGACCTGGTGCTGGAAAAGGGAGAGCGCCTGGCCCTGGTGGGGCGCAACGGCACCGGCAAGTCGACGCTGCTCAAGCTGGTGGCCGGCGAGATCCTGGCCGATGGCGGCAACATCTGGCGGGCCCCGGGGCTGAAGATCGGCGTGCTCGCCCAGGACCTGCCGGAGGCCTCCGGCCAGACCATCTTCGATGTGGTGGCCGGTGGCCTACCCGAGGCCGGCGAGCTGCTCTCCGAGTATCACCACCTGATCCACGAAGACGAGCCCGACATGCGCCGAATGGCCGAGCTGCAGACGCGCATCGAGGCCATCGACGGTTGGTCCTTCCACCAGCGCATCGATGTGGTGCTGACCCGCCTGGGGCTGCCCGAGGACGCCGAGATGGCCGAACTCTCGGGCGGCTGGCGGCGTCGCGTGGCGCTGGCCCGGGCGCTGGTCGCCGACCCTGACCTGCTGCTGCTCGATGAGCCCACCAACCACCTGGACCTGGACACCATCGCCTGGCTCGAGGAACAGCTGGCCGCCTTCAACGGCGCGGTGCTCTTCATCACCCACGACCGTGCCTTCCTGTCGAAGCTGGCCACGGCCATCCTCGAGCTCGACCGCGGACGCCTCGGACGCTATCCGGGCGACTACGCGAAATACCAGGCCCAGAAGACCCACGAGCTGGAGGTGGAGGCCCGCGAGAACGCCGAGTTCGACAAGAAACTGGCCCAGGAAGAGACGTGGATCCGCCAGGGCATCAAGGCGCGGCGTACCCGCAACGAGGGGAGGGTGCGGGCCCTGGAACAGCTGCGTCGCGAGCGTAGCGAACGCCGCGAACGCCAGGGCAAGGCCAACCTCAGCGTGGACAGCGGTGAGCGCAGTGGCAAGCGGGTGGTGGCCCTGAAGCATGTCACCCAGCGCTTCGGCGATGAGGTGGTGATCGACGACCTCTCCCTGGAGATCCAGCGCGGCGACCGGATCGGCTTCATCGGTCGCAACGGCGCCGGCAAGACCACCCTGCTCAAGATCCTGCTCGGCGAGCTGGCGCCGACCGAGGGCGAGGTGCAGCTCGGAACCAAGCTGCAGGTCGCCTACTTCGATCAGCTGCGTGGTGGGCTGGAGCCCGAGAAGACCGTTTACGACAACGTGGCCCAGGGAAGTGACCGGGTCACGGTGGGCGGCCGCGATCGCCACGTGATGAGCTACCTGCAGGACTTCCTGTTCACCCCGGAGCGGGTCCGCCAGCCGGTCAAGGCGCTCTCGGGCGGCGAGTCCAATCGCCTGCTGCTGGCCAAGCTGTTCACCCAGCCCGCCAACGTGCTGGTGCTCGATGAACCGACCAACGACCTGGACGTCGAGACCCTGGAGCTGCTCGAGGAGCTGCTGCTCGACTTCGACGGGACCCTGCTGCTGGTCTCTCACGATCGCGCCTTCATGGACAACGTGGTGACCAGCGTGCTGGCCTTCGAGGGCCATGGCCGGGTGCGCGAATACGTGGGCGGCTATAGCGACTGGGTGCGCCAGGGCGGCACGCTGCCACCGGCGCCCTGGGAGGGGGCGGCCCGCCAGCGGGTGGAGCCAGTGGCCGACGACGAGCCGATCGCGCCAGCGCCGGCCTCGCCCGGTGCCGGTGTCCCAGCCAGGAAGGCCGTCAAGCTATCCTATAAGCTGCAGCGTGAGCTCGACACGCTGCCGGCCGAGATCGAGCGGCTCGAGAGCGAGATAGCCAGGTTCGAGGCCACGGTGGGGGATCCGCGCTTCTACCATCAGGACGCCGATACGGTCTCCACCACGCTGGAGGCGCTGGGTGCCAGGCAGGGCGAGTTGGATGCCGCCATGGAGCGCTGGATGGAACTGGAGGCGATGGCCGCCGGAGAGTCATGAAGGCGACATGAAAAAGGCGCCCCTTGGGCGCCTGCGGGGGTGTGCAGAGTCACGTTATTCAGCGCTCTTCTCGCCCTTCGTGCCCACCCGCACGGCCAGCACATCACACTGGGCGCCGTGCAGCACGCCGGTGGAGGTGGAACCGAGCAGCAGGGCGAAGCCGTGACGGCCGTGGGAGCCGACCACGATCAGGTCCACGTCGTTCTCCTCGGCGAAGCGGTGGATCTCGGTGTCGGGCATGCCCACCAGCACATGCTGGTTCTCCTTGGCCACGCGGGGGTCGGCGATCTCGGCCAGGCGCTGCTTGGCGTGCTCGTCGAGCTGGTCCTGGATGCTGGTCAGATCCATGGGAATATCGCCGCCGTAGGCGAAGCCCAGCGGCTCCAGGGTGTGCATGATGGAGACCTTGGCATTGTTGTTGCGCTCGGCAATCTGGGCCGCGCGCTCCAGCACCTTGTGGGAGTCCTTGGTCAGGTCCACGGCGACCAGGACGTGGCGGTATTCGTTGCTCATGGTAGGGCTCCTGGGTGGCATCGAGCTGAAGAGAGATGTCTTCACTCTAGGCCGGCTGACTCGGCAAGACAACGACCTGTATCAAGACTCACGCATCAACCCTAAAGCATCAACCCTACCTGGAGATGGCGATGACCTGGCTGTTCATCCTGTTCATCCTGATGCTGGTGGTCTCGCCGGTGATGTGGCTCAAGCCCAGTCCGCGGCAGCGCCGCGTCTCGGCGCTGCGCACTGCGGCGATCAAGACCGGACTCACCGTCAAGCTGGAGAAGCCGCCGCTGCACGGCATCGAGACGGCCATGCCGGCCTATCGCTGGCGCTACCCCCAGGATCGACCGGGCCCCGATTTCGTGCTGGTGCGAGACGGCCATGCCAGTGCGGCGCTCAAGTCCTTCGCCCACGGCTGGCGCTGGCGGCGAGAGCCACTGCGCCCGCTGCCCGAGCCGCTGGAAAACCGGCTGAAGGAGTTGCTGGAACGGCTGCCCCAGGACGCGGTGGTGGTGGAGTCCCACCGCCACGCGCTGGCCCTGTGGTGGTGGGAGTCCCAGGACTTTTCGCGCTTCTCTACTTACCTGGAGGATTTCGTGGCGCTGCGCGATGGCCTGGCCGGACGGCCGGATGACAACGCCGTCACGGCGCCCTTCGGGCAGCCGAAGGCCTAGGCGTCAGGCCTGGGTTTCGGCGTCGCGGGCCTGGATGGCCAAGCCATTGTCCTCGATGCGGGAGAGCAACTCGGCCAGGGTGGCCACGTCCTGCTCGCTGAGTCCGGCGAGCATCTCGCCGCGCGCCTCGCGCACCACGGCGTCGATGCGCTGGAGCAGCGGAGTGGCAGCGGGCGTCAGGAAGACCCGCTTGGTGCGGCGGTCCTGATCGCAGGGGCGCCGCTCCACCAGACCCTGGCGGGAGAGCTGGTCGAGGGTGCGCACCAGGGAGGGCGCCTCGACGCCGATGGCACGAGCCAGGTCGCACTGGGGCTGGCCATCGCCGAGGCGCCAAAGGTGATAGAGCGTCACCCAGCGCGTCTGGGTCAGGCCCAGCGGGGCCAGACGCTCGTCGATGATGGCGCGCCACAGCCGCGGCAGGCGGCTGAGCTGAAAACCGATATTCTCGTACATGGGCTAGGGGCTCCATTGGCGATGGCTGGATTCTGTGAATCCAGCGCGTGAAATGCAAGCCGGCTTATCATTTCACTCGTTACCCCGCCGCCCCGGCACCAGCCGGCGCAGCCCCTTGATGCCGGTCAGCAGTTCCCGCCCATCGGCCAGGGTGGCCTCCTCGCCGGCGGCGACCCGGAAACGCACCACCCCGATGCGCTGGCCGCTGTCGGTCATCACGTCGATCCGCCAGCGCCCCTCGGGGCTATTCGGGAAGTTCTGCTTGTGGCTCCAGGCCCGGTAGCCCGCCTCTCGCCCGCCCTCGATCGCCAGCGCGATGCGGTCGACCTCCTCCCCGTCCTGTCGCCACACATGGAACACCTCTTCCCTCAGCCCCCGCGGTGCGCGGATCGCCGTGTAGACATAGAGTCCGTTTGAGGACAATGCTCCGGGCGTCAGTCGAATCTCACCCTGTGGGCTCCTGGCCTCCACGTCGAAGGCCGGTGAGAGTGCGGCACTGCCCAGCCACAGGTTGGCCGGCGGTACCCAGATACGTCCCGTCCAGGCCAGCACGGCGAGCAGCGGCAGCAGGGTCAGCATCATCAGCCAGCGGCGGACGCGCTGCTGGGCGGTCAGGTGCAACAGGCTCGGCAGGCTGAACAGCAGCATGGCGCCCAGCGCCAGCTTGAGGCTCTGACCGGTGGTGAGCTGCAGCATGATCGGCAGGGTGACCAGCACCACCAGGAAGACACACTGGGCGTGAAAGGCCAGGTAGAGCCAGCGATAGCGGTCCGCCACTCGGTAGTAGAGCGGGTCGATGATGGAGAATACCGCCAGCCCGATCAGCAGCAGGGTGAACAGCGCCTGTCCGCTGCTCCAGACGGTGGTGGCCAGCAGGAAGGGCAGCGAGAAGAACAGCGTCTCCTGGTGGATCATCTGGGCGATGAACAGGGTCGCGGCATGGGGCAGGGTGGGGTATCCGCGGCGGGCCAGCAGCCGGCCGATCAGGCTTTCGGAGAGCAGCAACAACCAGGCGGCGAGCATGCCCAATGCCAGCAGGGCGCCCAGCCACTGCTGGCGCTCCACCAGAAAAAAGCTGCCCAGCCCGGCACCGAAAGCCACGGGAGGCCACAGCCAGCTCCAGGGTCGCAGGCGCTCGATCAGCGTCTCGATGCGCGCCTGCAGTTGGCTGAGCCGAGTTGCATCCGGTCGTTCGTCAGGCCGGGGAGAGGATGAGTGCATGGCGCGGGGCTACCCTGAGTGGTGACAACGTGCAAGCCTAACACCCGGTGGCGGCGAGAGGGCCTCGAGGCATCGACGTGAGCGGGGGTTGACGAGCCGGCGTTCGTGACCCAAGCTGTGTGTATTCAAACGGTCGTATGAAATCGGGAGATTCGCGGATGATCTATCAGGGCAATGCCATCACGGTGGCGCGCGGCGGCGACGATATCGCCACGCTCACCTTCGACCTGCAGGGCAAGTCGGTCAACAAGCTCTCCAGCGCGGTGATCCGTGAACTGGACGAGGCCGTCAAGGCCCTCCAGACCGAGAACGATCTCAAGGGCCTGGTGCTGGCCAGCGCCAAGGAGGCCTTCATCGTCGGTGCCGACATCACCGAGTTCCAGGCCATGTTCGGCAAGGGCGCCGAATTCCTGGAATCGATGCTTTATCGTGTCCACGGCATCTTCAATGCCATCGAGGACCTGCCGTTTCCGACGGTGACCGCCATCAATGGCCTGGCCCTGGGCGGCGGCTGCGAGGTGCTGCTGAGCACCGACTTCCGGGTGATGAGCGACACCGCCCAGATCGGCCTGCCCGAGACCCAGTTGGGCATCCTGCCGGGCTGGGGCGGCTGCGTGCGCCTGCCGAGGCTGGTCGGTGCCGACAACGCCATCGAGTGGATCGCCGGCGGCACCCAGAACAAGGCCGAGGCCGCTCTCAAGGTGGGCGCCGTGGATGCCGTGGTGCCGGCCGAGCAACTCGAGGAAGCGGCTCGCGACATTCTGACCCGCGCCATTGCCGGTGAACTGGACTACCGGGCTCGCCGCGAAGAGAAGACACAGCCCCTCATGCTCAACCCCATCGAACAGATGATGGCCTTCGAGACCGCCAAGGGCTACGTGGCCGGCAAGGCGGGTCCGCACTACCCGGCGCCGGTGGAGGCGATCAAGGTGATCCAGAAGGGGGCCGGCGAGGAACGCGCCCGGGCCCAGGCCATCGAGGCCAAGGCCTTCGCCAAGTTGGCCATGACCGAGGTGGCCTTCAACCTGGTTGGCCTGTTCATGAACGACCAGGTCGTTAAGAAGAAGGGCGGTCAGTACGAGAAGCAGGCTCGCTCGGTCAAACAGGCCGCGGTGCTGGGCGCCGGCATCATGGGCGGCGGCATCGCCTACCAGAGCGCCTCCAAGGGCACGCCGATCCTGATGAAAGACATCAAGGACGATGCCATCGAGCTCGGCCTCAAGGAGGCCCGCAAGCTGTTCACCAAGCAGGTGGAGCGCAAGAAGCTGACCACCGAGCAGATGGCCGAGAAGCTGACCAACATCCGCCCGACACTCTCCTACGGTGACTTCGGCCACGTCGATCTGGTGGTCGAGGCGGTGGTCGAGAACCCCAAGGTCAAGGATGCGGTGCTCACCGAGGTGGAAGGCTTGGTGGGTGAGGAGACCATCCTGGCCTCCAACACGTCCACCATCTCCATCACTCGCCTGGCGCAGAACCTCAAGCGTCCCGAGAACTTCTGTGGCATGCACTTCTTCAACCCGGTGCACCGCATGCCCCTGGTGGAGGTGATCCGCGGCGAGAAGACCGGTGACGCCGCCGTGGCGGCTACCGTGGCCTACGCCCGCGCCATGGGCAAGACCCCCATCGTGGTCAACGACTGCCCGGGCTTTCTGGTCAATCGTGTGCTCTTCCCCTACTTCGGCGGCTTCAGCCTGCTGATGGAGCAGGGCGCCGACTTCCACCGCGTCGACAAGATCATGGAGACGTTCGGGTGGCCCATGGGCCCCGCCTACCTGCTCGACGTGGTGGGCCTGGACACGGCGGTTCACGCCGGTGAGGTGATGGCCGAAGGCTTCCCCGAGCGCATGGGCAGCCTGGGCGGTGAAGGCGACAAGAGTGCTATTCAGGCGATGTTCAAGAACGAGCGCCTGGGGCAGAAAAACGCCAAGGGCTTTTACGCCTACGAGGAAGACAAGAAGGGCAAGCCGAAGAAGGTCCGCGACGAAGCCGCCATCTCACTGGTCAAGGGCGTGGCGAAGCAGACCCGCGACTTTTCCGATGAGCAGATCATCGCCCGCATGATGGTGCCGCTGTGCCTGGAGACCGTGCGCTGCCTGGAGGATGACATCGTGGGGAGCGCCGCGGAAGCGGACATGGCACTGATCTACGGCATCGGCTTCCCGCCGTTCCGCGGTGGCGCGCTGCGTTATATCGACGCCATGGGCGTGGACGCCTTCGTCAAGCTGGCCGACGGCCTGGCCGAGGAGTTGGGGCCGCTCTACGCGCCCACCGCGAAGCTGCGCGAGATGGCCGCCGCCGGTGAGACCTTCTACGCCGCCCCGGCCCAGGCCTGAGCCCACCACGACGAACAGGAGTAACAGAACGATGAGCTTGAACCCGAGAGATATCGTGGTGGTCGACGGTGTGCGTACCGCCATGGCCAAGGCCAAGAACGGCGCCTTCCGTCACGTGCGCGCCGAGAACCTTTCCGCGGCGGTGATGGAGGGGCTGCTCGAGCGTAACGCCGGCGTCGATCCCAGCGAGATCGACGACATCATCTGGGGCTGTGTCAACCAGACCCTGGAGCAGGGCATGAACATCGCGCGCAACGCGGCGATCCTGACCCGCATCCCGCGCAGCGTGCCGGCCCAGACCGTCAACCGCTTGTGCGGCTCCTCCATGAGCGCGCTGCATATCGCCGCGGCCAACATCAAGGCCGGCATGGGCGACGTCTACCTTGTCGGCGGCGTGGAACACATGGAGCACGTCGCCATGACCCACGGCGTCGATGTCAATCCGGCGGCCAGCAAGCATGCCGCCAAGGCCGCGATGATGATGGGACTGACCGCCGAGCTGCTGGGCAAGATGCACGGCATCTCCCGCGAGGATCAGGACAAGTTTGGCGTGCGCTCCCACCAGCGCGCCCAGGCCGCCATGGAGAAGGGCTACTTCGACAACGAGATCATCGGGGTGGAAGGCCACGACGAGCGCGGCTTCAGGGTTATGTTCCAGCGTGACGAGGTGATTCGCGCCGACGCCAGCCTGGAGAAGATGGCCGAGCTGAAGCCGGTCTTCGACCCGAGAAGCGGTACCGTCACCGCGGGCACCTCCTCGGCGCTCTCCGTGGGGGCCTCCGGCATGCTGGTGATGAGTTACGAGCGCGCCCAGGCGATGGGCCTCGAGCCGATCGCCCGGGTGCTCTCCACCGGGGTGGCCGGCTGCGACGCCTCGATCATGGGCTACGGTCCTGTGCCGGCGTCGAAGAAGGCGCTCAAGGCCGCCGGGCTGAGCGCCGACGACATCCAGACCGTGGAGCTCAACGAGGCCTTCGCCGCCCAGGGCCTGCCGGTGCTCAAGGACCTCGGCTTCCTTGAGGCCATGGACGACAAGGTCAACCTCAACGGCGGCGCCATCGCCCTGGGGCACCCGCTGGGATGCTCCGGCACCCGCATCTGTACCACCCTGCTCAACGTGATGCAGCAGCGTGATACCACATTCGGCCTGGCCACCATGTGCATCGGCATGGGGCAGGGCGTGGCCACGGTGTTCGAACGCCTGAAGTAAGTGTTGGCTGAAGCTCTCCGCCAACTCCGTTCGCGCCGACGGTCCCCACGGGGTTCGTCGGCGTTTTGCGTCTAGGGGGCCTGGCTCACGGCATGGGCTCCGTCGTGGGAGGCTCATCGGGTAACCAACCCTGTTCCCGATAATAACGCAGCGCTCCCTCGTGGAAGGGAGCGCTCAACCCTTCGGTGATCATCGTCTCAGGGCTTAGTTCGGCATAGGCCGGATGAAAGGTCTTGAAGGCATCGAGATTGTCGAACAGGGCCGCCACCAGGCGGTAGACCAGAGCCTCGTCCACCTCTGCCGAGGTGACCAGGGTCGCACGTGCCCCGAAGGTCTCCACCGCAGGCTGGCCTTCGCCATAGAGACCGGCGGCAATGGTGGCACGAGTCAGGTACGGGACGCCTGTCACCAGGCGCTCGACCGGTTCGCCGCCGACGTCCACCAGTATGGCGTCGCAAAGGCGAACCGCCTGGGCAATGGAGGGATTGGGGTGCCCCACGGTGTAGACCATGGCGTCGATGTTGCCGTGGCAGAGTTCCAGAGACTGCTGGTCGGCGGGCAACTCGTTGGCGGGGCGGAAATCCCTCAGGCTCCAGCCCCAGGCCTCTAGCAAGGTCATCATGGTGCCGCGCTGGCCTGAGCCAGGGTTGCCCACATTGACCGAATGCCCGCGCAGGTCTGCGAATCTCGTGATGCCGCTGTCGCGACGGGCTACCAGGGTAAAGGGCTCACTGTGCAGCGCTGCGATGGCACGCAGGTTCGGTGCAGGCCCCTGGTCGCTGAAGCCTGCACTGCCGGTCACTGCGAAGTGCTGCAGGTCCGATTGGGCCAAGGCTACCGGCACCTCGCCATCGCGCAGCGCGGCCAGGTTGGCGGCGGAGCCGTCGCTGGTGCGGGCCTCGCAGGGAATATCAACCAGGCTGCACAGGGCGCGTCCGGTGATATGGTAGACTCCGGCGGGACTCGCCGTGGCAATCACCAGCTCAGTTGCCAGGACGGGGCCCGTGCCCAGTAGCACCAGCAGGGACACGGCTCGGCCCAGCCTGGGCAGGATGTGTCGCGACACCTTCCAATTGTAAGGCATGATGCACCTCCTTGAGCGAGGCACTCGGTCTTGGGTCAACTCTTGGCTCGAGCGTCACTAGCGAAAGCATAGACGCCCTCAGAGGATACCGCCCTCCAACCCCGAGGCCAGATAGAGCCCCAGTTCCTCGACCTCGTCGACGAAACTCGCCTGCCACTCACCGCGCAGGATCAGCGGTTCCTGCACCCACCTCCAGCGCAGTCCGCTGACGATGCTCTCCACGGCCCGGCGGGTGCCAGTGCCGTCATGGCCGGCGCGGACGTAGAGCGCGCAGGGCAGTCCCTGCTTCTCCTCCAGCACCGGGTAGTAGCAGCGATCGAAGAAGTCCTTGGTCAGGCCTGCCATATAGCCCAGGTTCTCGGTGGTGCCGAGCAGGATGGCATCACAGGCCCGTACATCCTCGGGGCTGGCCTCGAGCGGCGCCTTGACCACCACCTCGATGCCCTCGATCTCGGGATGGCGGGCGCCGCGTTCGGCGGCCTCTCGGAGTGCTCGGGTGTGGGGGGAGGGGGCATGGACGATGATCAGCAGACGCCTGGGCATGTTGACAGCTCCTTGGTTGTTTCCCACGCTGAACCGGCACTTACTAGCGTTCATACCGGGAGAATCACCGATGGCCTTTGCCCTGTCGACCATGCAGCTCACCAGTCCCGCCTTCGAGAACGGCGGCGCCATCCCTGCCAAGCACACCGGTGAGGGAGATGATACCTCCCCGGCGCTGGTCTGGCAGGACGCCCCGGCGGGCACCAAGGGGTTCGCGCTGATCTGCCATGATCCGGATGCGCCGCTGGTCCAGAACGGTACCTACGGTTTCGTGCACTGGGTGCTCTATAACATTCCGGCATCCACCACCACCCTTGAGGAGGCGACCTCGGTGGGGCGGCGCGGCAAGAATGACCTCGGCAAGCTGGGCTACGGTGGCCCCATGCCGCCGGAGGGTCACGGGTCGCACCGCTACTACTTCTGGGTGCTGGCGCTGGACAAGCCCACTGACGATCTGCCCGAGGGGTTGAAGCTCCACGACCTGCTGGTCAAGGTCGAGCCTCACCTGCTGGGCATGAACCGTCTGGTGGGCACCTACCAGCGCGGCTGAGCCGGGTCAGACAGCGGCAGGGAGCTCGCCTCGGGCGGCCCGCTCCTGGGGCAGCAGCGCGGCGTGGATCATGGCGTTGACCGGCGTGGCCACGCCGGCTTCGCGACCCAGGCGCACCACCGCGCCGTTCTGGGCCTCCAGCTCCGAGGGCAGGCCGGCCACGATGTCGCGTTGCATGGAGGCGGTGCTCTCCGCCGGCAGTGCGTCGATGAAGTGCAGGGCCCGGGAGGCGGCATCCTCGGGCAGTGCCACGCCCCGGGCCCGGGCCACCGCCGCGATCTCGGTCAGTAGCTGCTCGATCAGCGTGCGGGTCTCGGGCAGGGTGCGGGAGACGCCGATGGGGGCGCGGGTGATGCTGCCGATGCCGCTCATGGCGCAGATGAACAGGAACTTGCTCCACACCGCCACCTGGATATCGTCGGGAATCTCGGCGGTGACCCCCCGGCCTTGGTCGAAGGCGGCCTTGAGCCGCTCGGCGCGTTTGCTGCGGCGGTTGTCGCGCTCGCCGAAACGCACGAAGGGTGAGACCCCGGCGTGCCGGATATGCCCGGGGGCCTCGCGCCAGGCAAGGATGCCGCACAGGCCGTCAAGCACATGGGCCTGGCCAAGCACGGAGGCCAAGGTGTCGGCGGCCTCGACGCCATTCTCCAGTGGCACCACGAAGGTGTCGGGGCCGATCAACGGGCGGATCGCTCTAGCCGCGTCGGCTACCTGCCAGGCCTTCACGGCCACGAGGACCGAATCCACGGCGCCCACCCGGGACGGGTCGCCGGTGGCCTTCACCTCGGCCAGGTGAGCATCGCCTTCGATGCTCGAGACCGTCAGCCCGTCACGCTGCAGTGCCGCCAGGTGCTCACCCCGGGCGATGAAGGTCACGTCATGCCCCGCTTCGGCCAGGCGTGCACCGAAGTAGCCGCCCACGCCGCCGCTGCCCATGATCGCCAATCGCATGGTCTTTCCTCTTTTGTCAGCTTGACCTACTGTCAGCCTACACCCGATTCAGTGGGTGTCACATCGCGACCTTGGCCTTGCGCCGGTGACGCCCCTCAGGGCGGCTGCTAGGATGGGGCATTCTCGATACCGCGTGGCAGGAGGCCCCGGCGCCGGTCGGCCACGCCGCAGGGAAGAGCCCATGACAGGATCCAAGACTCCCCTCATTCTGGACGATGTTCTCTCACCGCTTGCGCTGAAGCGGGTGGGCATCGACACCTACCGCGAGAATGTCGCCTACCTCCATCGCGACTGCGACCTCTACCGCGCCGAGGGCTTCCAGGCCCTCTCCAAGGTGGAGATTCGCGCCAACGGCCAGCGCATCCTGGCCAGCCTCAACGTGGTGGATGACGCTGCCATCGTCGACTGCCATCAGCTCGGCCTCTCCGAGGACGCCTTCGCCTCTCTGGGCGTGGAGGAGGGCCACCCTGTCAGCGTCTCCCAGGCCGAGCCGCCGGCCTCGATCCCGGCCCTGCATCGCAAGCTCGCCGGCGAGCGCCTGTCCCGCGACGACTTTCGCGACATCATTCGCGACATTGCCGACCTGCGCTACTCGAAGATCGAACTGACCGCCTTCGTGGTGGCCTGCGATCGCGGCGAGCTCGACCGTGAGGAGGTCTTTTACCTCAGCGATGCCATGGGCCGCGTCGGGCGGCGCCTCGACTGGCACGAGCAGCCGGTGGTCGACAAGCACTGCATCGGCGGGATTCCCGGCAATCGTACCTCCATGCTGCTGGTGCCGATCGTGGCCGCTCACGGCCTGCTCTGCCCCAAGACCTCGTCGCGGGCCATTACCTCGCCCTCGGGCACCGCGGACACCATGGAGGTGCTGGCCAACGTCGACCTACCGTTCGGCGAACTGGGCGACATCGTGCGTACTCACCGTGGCTGCCTGGCCTGGGGCGGTACCAGCCAGCTCTCGCCGGCCGATGACGTGCTGATCTCCGTGGAGCGCCCGCTCTCCATCGATTCACCGGGGCAGATGGTCGCCTCGATCCTCTCCAAGAAGGTGGCCGCCGGCTCCACCCACCTGCTGCTCGACATCCCCGTGGGGCCCCACGCCAAGGTGCGCTCCATGCCGGAGGCCCGCCAGCTGCGCAAGCTGTTCGAGTTCGTGGCCGGGCGCATGGGCCTGACCCTGGACGTGGTGATCACCGACGGCAGCCAGCCGGTGGGACGGGGGATCGGCCCGGTGATGGAGGCCCGCGACGTGATGCATGTGCTTACCAACCACCCTGCGGCACCCATGGACCTGCGCCTGAAGGCGCTGCGCCTGGCCGGGCGCATGCTGGAGTTCGATCCCGACGTGCGCGGCGGTGACGGCTTCGGCATCGCCCGGGACATCCTCGATTCCGGCCGGGCCCTGGAGAAGATGCAGGCGATCATCGCCGCCCAGGGCGGCAAGCCCTTCGACCCCGACGCTCCCCCGCTGGCGCCCCATGCCTTCGAGGTGTTGGCCCCGGAGGAGGGCGTGGTGATCGGCATCGACAACCTCAAACTGGCTCGGATCGCCCGCCTGGCCGGCGCGCCCAAGGCCGCCGGGGCCGGCGTCGACCTGCTGGCGCGCATCGGCGACCGCGTCGAGGCGGGCCAGCCGCTCTATCGGGTCCATGCGGCCTATCGCAACGAGTTGGCCTTCGCCCACCAAGCCAGCGAGCGCGGCAGCGGCTTCAGCCTCGGGCAGGCCGACCAGGTCACCCGCCTGAACGTGGAGTTCTGATGACCATCGCACTGCTGCATTTCGCCGACGAGGCCGCCCCGGCGAGACGCCTGGCCGAGGCCTGTGGTTTTGTCGCTCGCGAGGTCAAGCGCCATCGCTTCCCCGACGAGGAGCTCAGGCTCACGCTCCCCTTCGACGAGGCGCAAGCGTTCCCTGAGTCCCTGGTGATCTATCGCAGCCTGGACCGGCCCAACGACAAGCTGGTCGAGCTGCTGCTGCTGGCGCACCACGCCCGCGGGCAGGGGGTGAGCCGCCTGATCCTGGTGGCGCCCTATCTCGCCTACATGCGCCAGGACATCGCCTTCCACGCCGGCGAGGTGGTCAGCCAGGGCATCGTCGGCGGCTTTCTCGCCGAGCTGTTCGATGCGGTGATCACCGTGGACCCCCACCTGCACCGCATAGAGCGCCTCGACCAGGCGATTCCCATCGCACATGCCATCGCCCTCTCGGGCGCTCCACGGCTGGCCGAACTGATCGCCGAGAGGCGCCCCGGGGCGCTGCTGCTGGGCCCCGACGAAGAGGCGCTACAGTGGGTGGCCCAGGCCGCGGAGATCACCGGCTTCGACCACGCCACCTGTCGCAAGGTGCGCCACGGCGACCGCGACGTGGAGATCCATCTTCCCGGCATCCCCGTGACGGGGCGGGCGGTGGTGCTGATGGATGACGTGGCGAGTTCCGGTCATACCGTGGCTCGCGCCGCCGAGGCGCTGCTGGCCGCGGGGGCGGCCTCCGTGGATGTGGCGCTGACCCATGCGCTCTTTGCCGGTGACGCCTTAGCGGCGATTCGCAATGCTGGTGTCGGCGAGATCTGGAGCACCGACTGCATCCGTCACGACAGCAACGCCATTACCATGGCGCCGGTGCTGGCCGAGGCGCTGAACACCCTGGCATGACAACGGGGCGGGCCTCTCGGCTCGCCCCGTCGGGTGTGGCTTGCCCGTCGTCCGGGGCTACATGGTTAGGGGGCTACTTGTCGTTGGGCTCGGGCTTGTTGTCGTTGGCCTCAGGCTTGTCGGCGCCCTGATGGCCCAGCGCTCCGGCCTGGTCGAGGCGCGGGTGGTTGTCCAGGAACTCCCGGTGGAGGTCGGGGAGGGCATCCAGCGCCTGGAGGCTGCAGGTAATGGCGTGGATCGCCGCTGTCACGTCGCGCGTGTTCCCCGTCTCCGAGATGGTGTGCATGTTGCGGATCGGGAAGCCGATGGAGGTGGCCACACAGTCCACGGCGGCCAGCACGCCGGCCATGCCGTCGGTGCCGGTATCGGCGCCGACAATGTCGCGCTGCATGGGAATCGCATGCTCGCGGGCGGTGGTCTCGACGATGCGGTTGAGTTGCTCGCTGGCGATGGCCCCTACCGACAGGGTAAAGCCCTTGCCCATCTCCAGCGGCTGCATGCGGCGATCGCCGATGCCGGGAGCGGCCACGTAGTCATGGTTCACGTCCACCGCGATGATGGCATCCGGCCTGAGCTCCCCGGCCAGCACCCGGCTGCCGAAGCGGCCGATCTCCTCGTAGCTGGCGATGGCGAACATCACCCTGACATTCTCGGTACCGCCCGCCTCGGCGATCAGCCGCGCCACCTCGGCGGTGACGAAGCAGCCCAGGCCGTTGTCCAGGTAGGCGCCGTGGAAGGTGTCCGGGCTGAATCCATGGCGGATGGGACGGTTGAAGAGGATCGAGTCCCCGGGGCGCACGCCCAGCTTCTCCACCTGCTGCTTCTTGTTCTCGCCGTGGATCTGCAGGTCCAGGTAGATCTGCTCCTTCTTGATGCCCTTGCTGCCATCGCGTTGGGCCGGGTCGGAGAAGTGAATGGCGCCCAGCGCCTCGACCGTACCGCCCTCGATGCGCCGGTAGCTACCGGGCGCCTTCGGGTCCTCGCTGAACAGCGTGACATCGTGGCCGATCAGCACGTTGGGCAGGAAGGCGTCGGTGTTGATCCAGATCTTGCCGTCGTCGCCGATGGAGCGCACCTGCATGCGGATCTTGTCGGCGTGGCCGATCACCATCACCTTGAACAGGTCGTCACGGCCCGGGTGGGTGTCCAGCACCACGCCCGCATGGCCCTTGAACTGGTGCAACTGCCAGCCCGCGGGGGCGAAGCCCTCGAAGTGGGGCTTGAGCACGCCATAGGTCATGGCGGCCTCCAGGCCCACCGGGCTGGGGGCCGCGAGGATGCGTCGCATCAGGTCGAACTGCGCCTCGGGCATCGGGTTCGTCCAGGGGGTGTCGCTCATAGCTCTCTCGTATCCGTGGTGATGGCGCTTGGCCACCATGGTGATGGGGCTCGTGGACTGGTGCCGTGTCGCCGCTGCGGCGCAGGCCAGCGGTATCACGAGGCTAGCATGTCAGAGGTTACCACTCCGACGACACTCCGGTCCGCCCCGGAAGGTTGTCAGCCGGACGGCCGCTCAGGCTCTCGCCACGCTATGCTGAATCTGACATACGCGTCTTGCTGTTCACCCCCAGGAGGGTAGGGAATGTCGCCATGGAGGTTATCGTTGCCTAGGATCGCGCTGGCCGTCGCCCTGCTGGCAGGCTGCGCCGGTGGGGCGTCGATACCGCCCCTCGAGGCCAACCCCGTGTCGCCCGCGAAGGCGCCCGCGAAGGCGCCTGCGGAGGCGCTCTCGCCCGCTGTCGTCGTGGAGGACCGCCACTGGCTGCCGCCGCTGTTCACCGACCTGGAGGACGAGGTCCACTACTACATCAGCCGCCTGACGGACCGGCGGTTCGTCGACACCTATGGCGGGGCGGAGCACCCGAGGCCCTGGTACATTGCGGCGGAGCGGCTGGGGCAGATCGGCGAGACGGCCATCCCCCTGCTGGTCGCGCGGCTCGACACCACGGATGAGTACGAGCTGATGCTGGTGCTTTATGCGCTGATGCTCGCCTCCCAGGCCCCGGCGCTGATGGCCACCATCGGCGGCGACTACATCGAACTGGGCACTGTGCTGGACCTGCGCCACAATACAGAGAACCGCGACAGGGCCCTGGCCTGGTGGCAGCGTCACGGTTGGCGCTGGCGATAGTCTGCGGCGCCGAAGCAGCCAGGAGGCTCCGGGCGAGCAGACGGCACTCCTCGTTATTCCCGGATCTCGGCAATGACCTCGCCGGTCTCTTCGCTCAGCCCCGTCTCCTGGAAGCCGAGGCTGGCGTAGAAGTCTCGGGCGACCCGGTTGGTGGGCACATAGCAGATCGCGATCCGCTCGAAGGATCCTTGTGCCCGTATCTCGTCCAGCACGCACTGCATTGCCCGGTGCCCGATGCCCCTTCCCTGATGGTGTCGGTCGACCATCAGCCTGAAGATGTTGTAGGCAGGCGGGCGGCCCTTGTGGGTGAATGATTCGTACATGAGAAAGCCGACCACTTCCCCGTTGCAATAGATGGCGCGGGGCCGATAGGTGGGATGGAAGCTCGATTCGGCGAGGGAATACATGTTGTCAGCGACATAGTCACGCTGCGATGTCGCCACCTCAAGCGCAATCACGGCCTCGAAGTTCTCGCGGGTGACCTCCTTCAATGTGATGTCCATCGCCTGCTCCTCTCTTTTGGGGCATTCCATGTTGGGGCATTCCACGCCGCCTGGGCAGAGGCATCGCGGCCGCTCAGCCGGAGCCCGGTGCACCGGACTGCCCGGGGATCGAGATGGTCTGGTGCACCTCACCCAGCCGCGGGCTGGAGATGTGAACGGTCACCTCCCCCTCGCCCTGGATCACCCAGCCTGCGCAGGCTCGGTGGCTGTTGCCGCGGGAGCGCTGGAACCAGGGCATCTGGGCGGCGTCGCCGAGGCCTCGGCCCCAGCCATCCAGGTGGCCCAGCACCTGGTGGGCCCGGCCGGGTTCCTGCAGCCGACAGCCGGTAACGCTGGCCTCGGCCTCCACGCCGCTGTTCCAGGGGCGTGCCCGGGCTGCCTGGACGCCATAGCTCGGCAGGTAGCCGTGGTTGGCCACCGTCACGTCCAGTGCGTGGAAGCCCTCGCCCAGCGGCGTGCAGTACACCGCCTCGATCACCAGCCGTGGCATCATCGAGGCGACCTGAAGCCAGTAGGTCGCCAGCCCGTCGCAGATCTCCGGCAGGAAGTCCGGCGGCGGGTTCCAGATGCCGAGGCACGGATCCAGCCCGCCGACCTCCACCTCGCCCAATTGCGGATGCGTCAGCGGTTGCCAGGCGCGGAACAGCCGCTGGCCATTGTTGACCCGGTCCCATTGGGCCAGACGCGCCATCTGCTCGCGGTCCAGAGCGGTGTAATGGTCGATGAAGCGCTCGGGCCGGGGCAGGCCGAGGCGCAGGAAGAGGTCCCATAGCTCGCAGACCTGGGCCACGCAGCCGCGCTGGTGGTAGGCAAACTCGATGAGGTCGCCATGCAACGGGGTCTCGGGTTCGTAGCTGAATTCCTCGTAGCTGCTCACGGTTGGGTAGCCGGTCAGCGACTTGCCCCAGGCGGCCAGTTGCCGATAGAGCGCGAGGTCCTGTGGGGCCATGGCGCTGTCCGGGGCATCGACCGGCGGACGGATGAAGACACCGCCGAAGGTGTGCAGGTTGAGCCAGGCGTAGAGGTTGGGATGGGCGAGGGCGAAATCGATGATGGCGCGGGTCTCGGGTTCGCCTCCGGGGTAGTGGCCGGCGCCGATCTGCTCCGGTTCGGGCCGCCAGCCCCACGGGAAGTTGCGGTTGAAGTCCGGGGTGTCGGCCAGCCAGTCGGGCTCGGGAATTGTCACGCCGTCCCAGTGCTCGATCACCCCCTCAGGATAGACCCGCCAGAAGGGGGGTGGGTCTTCCACGCGTCGCGGCAGCATCAGCCCCGGGTAGTCGGGGGATTCGACGAAATCGCCCGCCTCGTCGTGGCAGCGCAGGTAGCGACAGCGGTCTTCGCCGTCCAGGTCCATCGCGCGCCAGCGGGGCCGGTCGGGGCTGCCGGACGTGCGGCGCGGGGCGGAGCGCACGAAGCCACCCTGGCGCAGCACCTGTTCGGCGCCGTCCGGCGAGACACGCGGGCAGAGGTAGAACAGCACCTCACGCAGCTGCCGGCATTGATGCTCGGGCCAGCTTCCCGGCAGTCGCTCGGGGGCCAGGTGCAGGGCCAAGACCATTTCCGCCACGGCCAGGGCGACGCTGGAGCCGGCCAACTCCGTACCGTGCATGTTGCCGTCCACCCAGACGCCGGGACGCCGGCGATCCGGCTCGGGGCCGAGGGTCAGCACCCAGAGGTCGCGTCCCTGGGGGCTGGTGCCGATACTCTCCAGGCGGGCCAGCTGTGGGTGGTCCCGGGCCCAGGTCTCGAGCTGGCGGGTCAGCGCCTCGTGGGTCAAGTAGCCGTGGCGGAAGGGGGCTTGGTGAGTCTCACGGGTCATGTTGATGCCTCGTCGTGCCGTGTTGCGCTGTCAGTATGGCGCATCCATCGGGAAGGGGATGTCGGTGTCGGGCTCACCCGTCACTGGCCGGCTGTGCCAAGCTGCAAGCAGGATGAAAGACGCAGCGAGGTGGCCCATGAACGACCGGCGGCGCGAAGCGCTGGAGCACGAGCATCGCCCCGAAGTGATCGAACAGCGGCTGCGAGTGCCTTCCCGGGGCCGCAACTTGCCCGATGCCATTCTTGGCGGCATCGACGGTTGCGTGACCACCTTCGCGGTGGTCTCCGGGGCCTTCGGGGCGGGCTTCTCGGCGACCGTCGCCCTGGTGCTGGGGGTCGCCAACCTGCTGGCCGATGGCTTCAGCATGGCGATCAGCAACTTTGAAGCGATCAAGGCGCAGCGAGAGCATATCGACGGGGTGCGTCGCAGCGAGAATCACCATATCGACATAGTCCCGGAGGGCGAGCGCGAGGAGATCCGCCAGATCTTCCAGCGCAAGGGGTTCACGGGGGAGACCCTGGAGCGGGTGGTGGAGACCATCTGCAGCGACCGCAAGTTATGGGTGGAGACCATGGTCTCGGAGGAGCATGGCCTGCAGACCGAGGGGCTGAGTCCGCTGCGCTCGGCCCTGGTGACCTTCACGGCCTTCCTGGTGGTGGGGGTCATGCCGCTGCTGCCCTACGCCATGCCGGGGTTGGGCATCACGCAGCAGTTCTTTTCCAGCCTCGCCATAGCGGGGCTGATGTTCTTCCTGATCGGCATGGGCAAGAGCCTCGTCTACCACCAGCCGGTGCTGAAGTCGGGACTGCGGACCCTGTTGATCGGCGGGGCCGCGGCGGGGCTGGCCTTCCTCACCGGCCATCTGGCGCAGGCGCTGTTCGGCGTGGGAATGTAATCGTCCTTGTCCGGTGGATGGAGGGCTTTATTGCCGGCTCGCCCGAGCCGAGGCACGAGGGCATCGGCGAGTGGCATGAAGGCATGACGAGAATCATGCTGATCTGTGTCAAGTGGGCCGGGCAGGGCTGGACTACCTTGATGATGAGGCGGTCCTGACCGGAGTGCGGCGGTCGGTGTTTCCCGGCCCTGACATCTCGGGTTTCCATGGGCCTCGCCATTCGTCAACCCCATTCGAGGAGCCATCATCATGGCCAAGAAAGCGTCCAAGGACACCGAGGAGGTCCCGGTCTCGACCGGAAAGTCGGCACCGCAGAACGAGTCCCGAGCGATGAGCCCGTTCCGGGAGATAGATCGCCTTTTCGATACCTTCTTCGATCGTGGCAGTATGCCGTCGCGCTGGGAACATCCCCTATGGCAGCGCTTTGCCGCCTTCGAGAAGGGCATGCCGAAGGTCGATGTCATCGACCGCGATGCCGAGGTGGTGGTGCGTGCCGAGGTCCCAGGTTTCGAGCGCGAGGAGCTCGACGTCACGGTGACCGACGGCGCGGTGACCATCAAGGGCGACCACCGCGAGGAGAGCAAGAAAGAGGAGGGCGAGTACTTCCATTCCGAGATTTCCCGCGGTTCCTTCACCCGGACGGTGGCACTGCCCGGCGAGATCGATGCCGACAAGGCGGCAGCCAGCTTCAAGAACGGCGTCCTCGAGCTGACCCTGCCTAAGCACAAGAAGGCCAACCGTCGCAAGGTCGAGGTCAGGTAACCCCGCCTTCCTTCGGCACTATGGGGGAGGGGTAGGGGGAAATGGCTGACTCGGGGTCCCGCTGGCCGGCGTGACCCCGTGGCTGGCCGGGGATGTCATCCCCGGCGCGGCATCACTGCATGTCCTGTCCTTGACTGTCCTCTCCTTGACTGTCCTCTTCTTGACTGTCCTGGCCGGCATCGGGTGGAGCAGTCGAAGCGTCCGGTTCGGTGACGAAGGCACTACGATGGAAGGCCGCGGCGGCCTCCACCTCGGCGATGCCGCGCAGACCGGGTTCCGGTGGCGTCTCGCCGGCCAGTACGCGCAGCACCGACCTCACGCCGCGGGACAGGGAGATGAGGTTGTAGCCGCCCTCCAGCACGAAGACCAGCCGCCCCTCGCACTGCCGACGGGCCAGCGCCTGCAGGATGCCAGTCATGGCGGCAAAGCCGTCATAAGAGACATTCAGCGCCAGGTCATGGCTATGGGGGTCGAACCCCGCCGAGACCAGGATCAGGTCCGGTTTGAACCACTCCGCTGCCGGCACCAGAATCTCGCGAAACGCCTTGAGGTAGGCGGCGTCTCCGGCATCGGCAGGCATGGGAACATTGATGTTGGTGCCTTCTCCCAGGCCCACCCCGACCTCCTCGAGGGTGCCTGTGCCGGGGTAGAAGGGCGCGGCGCGGTGGATATCGAAGCACAGCACATCCGGGTCGGCCCAGAAGATGTCCTGGGTGCCGTTGCCGTGGTGCGCGTCCCAGTCGACGATCATCACCCGCTCGCAGCCCAGTTCCTGGTGGGCATGGGCGGCGGCCACCGCCACGTTGTTGAACAGGCAGAAGCCTCGGGCGCGCACAGGCTCGGCGTGATGGCCCGGCGGCCTCACCAGCGCGAAGCTGCTCTCCGCCCGCCCCTTGATCACCGCTTCCACCGCGGCGATCGCCGTGCCGGCGGCCACCTCGGCGGCCTCGACGCTGCCCGGTGACACCGCGGTGGTGTCCACATCCAGCCAGGCGCTCTTGCCCCGCAGCTCGGCGATGTGCTCCAGGTAGGAGAGCGTATGAACCCGTGCCAACTGCTCCCGTGTCGCGGCCACACCGGCTTCGAAGGTCACCCCGGGCACCGGTTCGAGCTCGAGGAGGTGGTGGATGGCGGTCAGCCTGGCGGGGTGTTCCGGGTACTTCCATGGCACGCCCAGCCCCGACAGCAGCGAGCGTATGCGCGTGTCCATGCGCCCCGGGAGAAACGGCACTTCGATGTCCGGTTCATGGGCCAGCATGCGCTCGTCGTAGAAGGCGATCACATTGTTCTGGTTGCTCACGGCTCAGACTCCCTGATCGTTGAGGTCCCGCCCGATACGGGCTTGCTACCATAGCATAGCCATGAAGCTAACCTAGGGCGTCGAGCAGCCGCTCCATGGCCAGGAAGAGCTGGCGGCGCGGCTGGGCGCCCTCGAGCACACCGGCGTTCTCACCCCCCACCCTAAAGCGCAGCGCCGGTACGCCATGGATGCCGAGGTCCCGGGCGGCGCATTGGTCGTCCAGCACCGCCTGGCGATGGTCGCCTTGCTCCAGCGCACGATGCAGTGCGCTGCCGTTCAGCGACAGTGTATCGGCCAGATGGGCGAGAGCCTGCGGGTCGGCCAAGTCCAGGCTCTCTTCGAAGAAGCCCCGGAACAGGGCCCTATGCATGGCGTCCCCGGCTCCCGGGTGGCGGGCCGCCTGGACCTCGGCCCAGGCGGCGGCCTCGTGGGCGAGCCGTGAACGCGGCTGGATTCGCGGCAGTCGCAGGGTCATGCCGCGTTCGGCGGCCATGGGGTAGACGGCGCGTCCCCAGATGTCATGCAGGTAGTCGCCGTCCGGGTCCAGGGTCGGCTCGGGGTCGGGACGCAGCTCGAAGGCGCGCCAAAGGATCGTCACTCGGTCGGCGAAGTGCTCGGCCAGGGCGTCGATCTCCGGCATTTCCAGGTAGCAGAAGGGGCACACATAGTCGCTGAAGATGTCGAGGGCGATACGCGGCTGGGTCATGGGGGCTCTCCGCTCAGGTTGGCGTGGAGGCTATCCTGCCAGGCCGATCAACCGGCGGCCAGGCAGGTCGGCAGGCTGTCGTGGAGGGTGCGCGGCACGATGCCCAGGTCATCGAAGGTGCCGACGCCCTCGCCGACGATTGTGTCCTGCTGCATCAGGATCACCTGATCGCGTGTCAGCGGCGGTGAGGGCAGGGGGGCGAGCAGGGCGGCAGCGAGGCGCCAGGCCAGAAAGGGCACCGGGAGCAGGGGGCGGCGGCACTCCAGATGGGCCAGCACCTGCGCGATGATCTGGCGGTAGCGAAGCACCTCGGGACCCCCCAATTCGAACAGCCGCCGCTCCAGCGGGCGGGTATCGCTCAAGCGCACCGCGGCCCGCGCGACGTCATCCACGTGCACCGGCTGCAGCCTGGTGTCGCCGCGACCGAACAGCGGGATTGCCGGCAGCCGCGCCAGACGCACCAGGGCGGTGAGCAAGGCGTCATGGGGGCCGAACAGCACGCTCGGGCGCAGGATGACCGCCTTGGGCAGGGCATCGATCACTGCGCGCTCGCCGGCGGATCGGGCGCGTACATAGGCAGAGGGCGAGGCGTCGCTGGTGCCGATGCCGGAGACATGCACCAGTCGTGTCACGCCCTCCTCACGCGCGAGGCGGGCCAGTTGCCCGGCGCCCGTCACGTGGATGGCTTTGAAGGTCAGCCCCGCCCGGGGCCGCTCCACGTAGAGACTCACCGCGTTGATCACCGCGACGCTGCCCTGAAGAGCGATGGCGACCTGCTGCTCGTTCCTCAGGTCGCAAGCCACGGCCTCCACGCGGTCTCCCGCCTCCAGCCAGTCGGGCAGGTTCGGGCGCCTGGCCGCGATGCGCACCGGCCGCCCGGCCTCCACCAGTTCGCGCACCATGGCGCGGCCCAGGAAGCCGGTGCCGCCGAATACCGTGGTGAAGGCCTCCTGCATGGTGCGTCCTTGTGAAAGTTCCAGAGTCAGGGTCCAGCGGGCAATAGCAGGCAATGCTGGCAGCGGGTCAGTCACTATCCTGCCAGGCCCGGCGCAAGGCGTCATGTGCGCGGGCCGTGGCTTGGAGCCCGCCGTTGACGCGGTGTAGGCTTGGCGGCCTTCCTCAGCCCTTGCCGGAGCCCGCCATGAGTGATCTTCCCCACTGTCCCGCCTGTGATTCTTGCTTCACCTACGACGACGGCCTTCAGTACGTCTGCCCGGAGTGCGGCCACGAGTGGTCCCGCGACGCCGGTACACAAGCCACCGATGATGAGACTCCCCAGGTGCGCGATGCCAACGGCAACCCGCTCGCCGACGGCGATACCGTCACCGTGATCAAGGATCTCAAGGTGAAGGGCTCGTCGCTGGTGGTGAAGGTGGGTACGAAGGTCAAGAACATCCGACTGGTGGAGGGCGACCACGACATCGACTGCAAGGTCGACGGCATCGGTCCCATGAAGCTGAAGTCCGAATTCGTCAAAAAGGCGTAAAGGCATTAAGGCATAAGCTCGGAACACGATGATCACCCTCAAATGATAACGATTGTCGTTGTTGATGATAACGGCGCCGAACGTGACGGCATCCTCCCCGCTGGCTCCCGGAAACCCTGCAAGGCTCTTCACATCGGATCGATACAGGACTAAAATGGTCCCCAATAGAGGCGCGGCCCCTGTCGGGCTGCGCGCCACCGAGGAGGGCAGGCATGCTCAAGCTTTCGCGGCTGACCGACTATGCCGCCGTGGTGATGGCCCAGATCGCCCGCCACCCCGAGCAGCCCCAGGCGGCAGGGGAGCTGGCCGAGGCGGTGCAACTGCCGCACCCCACGGTCTCCAAGACCCTCAAGATGCTGGTCAAGGCGGGGCTGCTGGAGTCGCGGCGCGGCGTCCAGGGGGGCTACTCCCTGGCGCGGCCGGCCTCGCGCATCACCGCCATCGACATCATCACCGCCATCGAGGGGCCGGTGGCCATGACCGAGTGCAGCCACGCCGAGGGTGACTGCGACCTGGCCGCCACCTGTGGCGTCGCTGATAACTGGCAGCGGGTGTCGCTGGCCGTGCGCGCGCTTCTCGACAGCGTGACCCTGGCCCATCTGGCCGATACCGCACCGATCAAGCTGCCGGTGCAGATGCCCATCCAGAGCGTGACCCTGGCCGCCGACACGGCCTGAACCGTCTTACCGAATCCAAATCGGCGAGCCAGGCTCGCCGGCCCAACCGCCCGGGGAGGGGAGCCACCATGGCAAGTCAGGAAATGGAAGAGCTTGTTCATCGCGAATACAAAGAAGGTTTCGTGACCGACATCGAGAGCGACACGCTGCCGCCCGGTCTCGACGAGGACGTCATTGCGTTTATCTCGAACAAGAAGGGCGAGCCTGCGTGGATGCTGGAGTGGCGCCTGGAGGCCTATCGGAAGTGGCTTAAGATGACGCCGCCCTCCTGGGCCCATCTCGACTACCCGCCCATCGATTACCAGTCGATCTCCTACTTCAGCGCGCCCAAGCGTGACGAGGACCGTCCTCAGAGCCTGGATGAGGTCGACCCCAAGCTGCTCGAGACCTACGAGAAGCTTGGCATTCCGCTGCATGAGCGCGCGGCCCTGGCCGGCGTGGCGGTGGATGCCGTGTTCGACTCCGTTTCCGTGGCCACCACCTTCAAGGCGACGCTCTACGAGGCCGGGGTGATCTTCTGCTCCATCTCCGAGGCGATTCGCGACTACCCGGAGCTGATCAAGCAGTACCTGGGCACCGTGGTGCCGGTGACCGACAATTACTTCGCGGCGCTCAACTCCGCGGTGTTCACCGACGGCTCCTTCGTCTTCGTGCCCAAGGGCGTGACCTGCCCCATGGAGCTCTCCACTTACTTCCGCATCAACGCCGCCAACACCGGCCAGTTCGAGCGCACCCTGATCATCTGTGAGGAGGGCGCCCAGGTCTCCTACCTGGAGGGCTGTACCGCGCCGATGCGCGACGAGAACCAGCTCCACGCCGCGGTGGTCGAGCTGGTGACGCTGGATGACGCCTACATCAAGTACTCCACGGTGCAGAACTGGTATCCCGGTGACGAGGACGGCAAGGGCGGCATCTACAACTTCGTCACCAAGCGCGGCGACTGCCGCGGCGACCGCTCGCGCATCAGCTGGACCCAGGTCGAGACCGGATCCGCCATCACCTGGAAGTACCCCTCCTGCGTGCTGCGCGGCAAGGAGAGCATCGGCGAGTTCTACTCCGTGGCGGTGACTAACGGCCGCCAGCAGGCCGACACCGGCACCAAGATGATTCACATTGGCGAGGGCACCCGCTCCAGCATCATCTCCAAGGGGATCTCCGCCGGCCGCAGTAACCAGTCCTATCGCGGTCTGGTGAAGATCGGGCCCAGGGCCCGCGGCGCGCGCAATTTTACCCAGTGCGATTCCCTGCTGATCGGCGACAAGTGTGGCGCCCACACCTTCCCCTATCAGGAGATCGGCAACAGCACCGCCACCGTCGAGCACGAGGCCACCACCTCCAAGATCGGCGAGGACCAGCTCTTCTATTGCCAGAGCCGGGGCATCTCCGAGGAGGACGCGGTAAGCATGATCGTCAACGGCTTCTGCAAGGACGTCTTCCAGGAGCTGCCGATGGAGTTCGCGGTCGAGGCCGAGGCGCTGCTCAGCGTCACTCTCGAGGGAGCCGTGGGCTGAAGCGCCGTGGCACTCGGTCCTTATCAGAACACGTATTTCGGGTCGCCGCGGCGGCTCGCCAGAATCGAAAAGGTAATGAAGATGCTCGAAGTCAAGGATCTGCACGTCACCGTCGAAGGTACTGAAATCCTCAAGGGCCTCACCCTGACCATCAACGCCGGTGAAGTCCACGCCATCATGGGCCCCAACGGGGCCGGCAAGTCGACACTTTCCGCCGTTATCGCCGGCAAGGAGGGCTATGAGGTCACCGCAGGCTCGATCACCTTCGAGGGCCAGGACGTGCTGGAGATGGAGGTCGAGGAGCGGGCCCTGGCCGGCATGCTGCTGGGCTTCCAGTACCCGGTGGAGATCCCGGGGGTGAAGAACATCTACCTGCTCAAGGCGGCCCTCAACGCCAAGCGTGCTGCCAATGGTCAGGAGGACATCCCGGCGCCGGAGTTCATGAAGCTGATCAAGGAGAGGATCGCCGAGATGAAGATGGACGCCAGCTTCCTGCAGCGCTCCGTCAACGAGGGCTTCTCCGGTGGCGAGAAGAAGCGCAACGAGATCCTGCAGATGCTGGTGCTGCAGCCCAGGCTCGCCATGCTCGACGAGATCGACTCGGGTCTGGACATCGACGCCATGAAGGTGGTGGCCGACGGCGTCAACAGCCTGCGTGATGCAGACCGCGCCATTCTGCTGGTGACCCACTACCAGCGCCTGCTCGATTACATCGTACCGGATCGCGTCCACGTGCTGGTCGACGGCCGCATCGTCAAGAGCGGTGATGCCGACCTGGCCCGCGAGCTCGAGGCGCACGGCTATGACTGGGTACAGGAGGAGTCCGCTGCATGAGTGACGTTCAGAGTGACGTTCAGACCTTTCTCGACCGCCTGGCCGAACGGAACGCCGAGCGCCACGAGACACAAGGCCCCGAGCCGACCTGGATCGCCGCCCGGCGCCAGGCCGGTGCGGCGCGCTTCGAGGCGCTGGGCTTCCCGACTCGCCGCGACGAGGCCTGGAAGTACACCGACGTGCGCGCCATCGCCCGGGGCGACTTCGCCCTGGCCGCCAACGCCGAGTTCTCGCCGGCGTCTGCCGCGGCCCTGACCCTGCCCATCGACGCCTATCGACTGACCTTCGTCGACGGCGTCTTCTCGGCGCCTCTCTCCCAGATTGAGGAGCTGCCGGCGGGGGTGGCGCTGCTGCCGCTTTCCCAGGCGCTCGAGGAGAACCACGAGACGGTAGGCGGCCCCCTGGGACGGCTGACCGGGGTGGAGTTCTCGCCCTTCTCGGCGCTCAATACCGCCTTCATGGAAGAGGGCGCCGTGCTGCGCCTGGCGCCGGGCACTGTGGTGGAGAAGCCGATCGTGCTGCAGTTCCTCTCCCGCGCCGGTGAGCGACCGGTGATGAGCCACCCGCGCATCCTTATCCAGGCGGCCGGTCGCAGCCAGGCCACCGTGATCGAGCACCACATCGGCGAGGAGTCGGCGGCCAACTTCACCAATCTGGTGGCGGAGGTCATGCTCGACCGCGGGGCGATCCTGACCCACTACAAGCTGCAGGAGGCCCCGCTGGCCGATCTGCACGTGGCCAGCATCCACGTGGAGCAGGGCCGCGACAGCACCTATACCTCGTTCAACCTGAACCTGGGCGGGGGACTGGTACGCACCGACCTGATCAGCGAGCTCAACGGCCAGGGCGCCACCGCCAACTTCTATGGCCTCTTCTACGGACAGGGCCGTCAGCACGTGGACAGCCACACCCTGGCCAACCACAATGCGCCGCACACCTACTCCAACGAGAACTACAAGGGCATTCTCGATGACCGCGCCCATGGCGTGTTCAACGGCAAGGTGGTGGTCAAGCGCGACAGCCAGAAGATCGAGGGCTACCAGAGCAACGCCAACCTGCTGCTCTCCGACCGCGCCGAGATCGATGCCAAGCCCGAGCTCGAGATCTACGCCGACGACGTCAAGTGCTCCCACGGCACCACCACCGGCCAACTCGACCAGGAGGCGATCTTCGCCCTGCGCACCCGCGGTATCGACCGCCAGACCGCCCGTGGCCTCCTGACCCTGGCCTTCGCTGGGGAGGTGCTCGAGGAGGTCGACCTGGACGCCGTGGCCGAGCGAGTCGAGCGGGCGGTGGCCGGCAAGCTGCCCGAGCGCTTCAACCTGGCGGGGCTGGTGGAAACCGCCGTGGCCCTGGGCGATGAGTGAGCGCGCCCTTGAGGAGGACCCCGCCATGACCGAACTGGCTACCCGCGACGTCGACGCGCCCACCCTGGACGTGGCGGCAATCCGCGAGGAGTTCCCGATCCTGTCCCGCCAGGTGCATGGCCGGCCGCTGGTTTATCTCGACAACGCGGCCACCAGCCAGACCCCTCGCCGGGTGATCGCGGCGTTCGACGACTACTACAGTCGCTACAACGCCAACATCCATCGCGGGCTGCACACCCTGGCCGACGAGGCCACGGCGGCCTTCGAGGGCACCCGGGAGACGGTGCGCGGCTTCCTGAATGCTGCCGAGAGCCGCGAGATCATCTTCACCCGTGGCACCACCGAGGCGATCAACCTGGTGGCCTACGCCTGGGGCCGTGCCAACCTGAAGGCCGGCGACGAGGTGCTGATCTCGCGCCTGGAACACCACTCCAATATCGTGCCCTGGCAGCTGCTGGCCAGCGAACTGGGGTTCGTGATCAAGGTGATCCCGGTGGACGAGCGCGGCGTGCTGGACATGACGGCCTACCGTGAGCTGTTCTGCGAGCGTACCCGACTGGTGGCGGTGAACCACATCTCCAACGCCTTCGGCACCGTCAACCCGGTCAAGGAGATGGCGGCTATCGCCCACGCCCAGGGTGCCCTGATCCTGGTCGACGGCGCCCAGGCCACGCCCCACCAGGCGGTGGACGTACGCGATATCGACGCCGACTTCTATGCCTTCTCCGGCCATAAGGTCTACGGGCCGACCGGGGTCGGCGTGCTCTTCGGCAAGGCGGCGCTGCTCGAGGCCATGCCCCCCTGGCAGGGCGGTGGCGAGATGATCAAGACGGTTTCCTTCGAGGCCGGCACCACCTTCGCCGAGATTCCCCACAAGTTCGAGGCCGGTACCCCGGCCATCGCCGAGGTGATCGCCCTGGGCGAGGCGCTCAGGTGGGTATCCGGCGTGGGCCTCGACGCCATAGGCGCCTGGGAGCATCGCCTGCTGGTGCACGCCACCGCCGCGGTGTCGCGCATCGACGGGCTGCGCATACTCGGCACCGCTCCGGGCAAGGCGGGGGTGCTGTCGTTCGTGGTGGACGGGGCCCACGCCCAGGATATCGGCCTGCTGATCGATCAGCTCGGCGTGGCGATCCGCACAGGCCACCATTGCGCCCAGCCACTTCTGGCCCAGTTCGGCGTGGATGCCACCTGCCGGGCGTCGTTTGCCGCCTACAACACACTGGAAGAGATCGATGCCTTTGCCGAGGCGCTCACCCGTGTCATCGGTATGGTGAGATAGGGCCACGAACAGAGAGAGCCATGAGCGATATCGAGCAACTAGCCACCCTCGAGAAGGGGAAGACCCTGCCGCTGCAGCGGGACGTGGAGGCTATCTCCATCCCCTTCGGCAAGACCGTGACCCTGGCCGAGGACAACATCGTCAGCGTGATGCAGGCCAAGGGCAGCTCGGTCAGCGTGGGCTTCGAGGGGCGGCTCTACCTGATCGAAGGGGCCAACCTCGACGCCCTGGGGCTCGAGGCGCTGCCACGGCCGACCCTCGCCGAGGACGCCTCCGAGGAGGAGATCGAGCAGTTCGTCTGGGACCAGCTGCGCACCTGCTTCGATCCGGAGATTCCGGTAAACATCGTCGACCTGGGGCTGGTCTACGGCTGCCGCATCGAGCGGCTGATCACCGGCGAGCGCATCGTCACCCTTCGCATGACGCTTACCGCGCCGGGCTGCGGCATGGGTGATGTGATCGCCGCCGACGCCCGCAACAAGATCCTTGGCGCCCCGCAGATCAGCAAGGTGCATACCGAGATCGTCTTCGACCCGCCCTGGAGCCGCGAGATGCTGAGCGACGAGGCCAAGCTCGAACTCGGCATGTTCTAGTCTGGGGAGCTGTCATGAAGCAGGCGGTAGGGAAGGCCTTTCGAGGCCTGCTGATGACCCTCGGGGCCTCCGCGCTGCTGGCGGCCCTGCTGTTCGTGATAGCCAATCTATGGGTACTGGGGCAGACCCATTCGCGCATCGAGCATACACTTCCGCTGTGCGGCGGCCATCGGGTGGGCATCGTCTTCGGCACCTCCCACTGGACCCGCAGCGGCGTGCGAAACCCCTACTTCGATGCGCGCATGAGCGCCTCGGCGCGGCTGCTGCGACTGGGGCGCGTCGACCATCTGCTGCTTTCCGGCGACAACCGCACCCGCTTCTACAACGAACCCATCACCATGTGGCGCGACCTGCGTGGCCGTCAGGTCGCCGATGCCGACATGACCCTTGATTACGCCGGCTTCAGTACCTTCGATACCCTGGCCCGGGCCCGGGAAGTGTTCGGCGTGGAGCGGGCACTCTTGATCACCCAGGCCTGGCATCTGCCGCGGGCACTGTTCATCGCCGATGCCCTGGGGCTGGAGGTCGCCGGCTGCGCCGTGCCGTCGTCCTCGCGTACTGTAAGCGGAGAGTGGCGCCTTCAGGCACGGGAGTGGGTGGCGCGGGTGGCTACCCTTGGGGATCTCTATCTGTGGGGGCGTGAGCCCTACTTCCTGGGCCCGCTGGAACCGCTGGAGATTGCGCCGCGCTCCTGGGAGATCTGGCTATTTCCTCCGGCCGGCGACCCGGCGGCCGGCGACCCGGCGGCCGGTGATACAGGGGAAAGCGGCGAAGCGTCGACAGGGGAGCGCGAGTGATTCAGCGACGCGGGCGCTGCTTCTGAAGGGTGTAGAGCTCGCGGATCAGCGCCCGGCAGCCCTTGAGACACTCCTCGATCACCGGCTCGATGGCCTCGGGAAGGGGATGGGTGTAGAGAGTCGAGAGGGCCTGCATCAGCACCCGCTCCTGCTCGAGCAGCTCACCGATCACCACCTGACTCTCGTTGCCGACGAAACTCTTCAGTCGGCTCCACAGCCACATGTAGTCGTCGCGCTCCACGTCGGCGTCGCGGGGCAGCATGCTGAGGTGCTGACGGGCCAGCTCCTGAAGCTCGCGCATCGCCCTATTCCTGGCCTCATAGTGGGGCTTCAGGGCGTCACGCAGGGCGGGACGCAGACGCTCCAGGTTGTCCTGGAAATAGTCGATGCTGTCGGCAAGCGCCTCAAGGGCGCTGTCCATCGCCACCTGGCGATTATCGAGAAACATGAGCGGTCACCTCCTCCGGTGACGCAGATTGTGGCCGGGGAAACACTGTTTTACTACCCCCGGAGAGGAATAAAGCTTCCCACCATTTGGCCTGGTCGACGCCATCCTGGCAATTACCCCTTGGGCTTAGGCGGTGCCTTGCGGTTTGGGGCTGCATTCTTCTCGATATGCTCGATGATCAGCCCGGCGATGTCCTTGCCGGTGGCGGCCTCGATGCCCTGCAGCCCGGGAGAGGAGTTGACCTCCATGATGACCGGCCCGTGATTCGAGCGAAGCAGGTCGACGCCGGCCACGCGCAGGCCCATGGCCTTGGCGGCTCGGATCGCCGTGGAACGCTCCTCGGGAGTGATGCGGATCACGCTGGCGGTGCCGCCGCGGTGCAGGTTGGAGCGGAACTCCCCTTCAGCGGCCTGGCGCTTCATGGACGCCACCACCTTGTCGCCGATCACGAAGCAGCGGATATCGGCGCCCTGCGCCTCCTTGATGTACTCCTGCACCATGATATTGGCCTTCATGCCCATGAAGGCCTGGATCACGCTTTCGGCGGCCTGGTTGGTCTCGGCCAGCACTACGCCGATGCCCTGGGTGCCCTCCAGCAGCTTGATGACCAGTGGAGCTCCCTTGACCATGGTGATCAGGTCAGGGATGTCGTCGGGCGAGTGGGCGAAGCCGGTGATCGGCAGCCCAAGCCCCTTGCGCGAGAGCAGCTGCAGCGAGCGCAGCTTGTCGCGGGAGCGGGTGATGGAAACGTTGTCGTTGATCACGTAGGTGCCCATCATCTCGAACTGGCGCAGCACCGCACAGCCGTAGAAGGTCACCGAGGCGCCGATGCGCGGGATCACCGCATCGAAGGGCTCGAGTTCCTCACCCTTGAGGTGGATCGAGGGGTGATGGGAGGCGATGCTCATGTAGCAACGCAAGGTGTCGACCACCCGAGCGCTGTGGCCTCGCTGTTCGGCGGCCTCCACCAGCCGTCGGGTGGAGTAGAGATTGCGGTTGCGTGACAGCAGCGCGATATGCATCGAAGGACTCCAGTGGCTGGTGGCTGGTGATTCAGGGTTCGCCGTGCAGGAAGGCGGCGCCGGGCGCCACCAGCAGGCGGCGCAGGGCACGGCGGCCCAGCAGCATGGGGTGACGCATGTTGCGGCGGTCCGTCAGGCTCAACTCCACGGGGAACTCCAGTTCGCCCAGGCACAGGGAGGTACGGATCACGTAGCGCCACTCCTCCTGGCCGTTGGAACTGCGCACCTGGCGGCGATCATGCAGGTGCATGCGAAACACATGGGGAGGGGTGTCCGGGCCGCCGCTGCGGGTGGTGAAGCTGACCCACAGGTGGCCGTCCTCCTCGTAGGACTCGATATCCTCGGCGTGCAGCGCCGAGGTACGCGCGCCGGTGTCCGCCTTGGCGCACAGGGTCAGGTGCATCTCCGGCAGTTCCACCATCTCACGGCGGCCGATCACCGCCTTGGGAGTGTAGGGCAGTTCTTTTATGGTCATGGGAATCCTTCCAGGCCTGTCAGCGGGTCAGGGCGGCCATACGATGGCCGATAGGGCTCTCCGGGGCGGCCTCGCGCAGGGTCATCAAGACCGGGAGCCGCAGCCGTGGTACCAGCGCCAGGTCGCGCGCCACGCTCATGAAGTCGGCGGCCTCGCAGCCGGCCAGCCGCGCCAGGAAGCTCGGCAACCGTTCGGCGTCCTCCAGGTGATTCCAGCCGCGCCCGGCCATGGCCGCCAGTAGATCGGGGCCGCAGGCGTCGGCATCGGCCAGCAACTCGTCGTACCAGGCCCCGGCGAGGTCGCTGTCGGCGCCGGCCACGGCGCGGACGCAGGCGGAGAACGCCTCAATGTCGCCGGACCGTGCCGCCGCTTCGCCCCGATCGCGGAGCCCCCGGGCCAGGTCGGCACCGATGGCCACATGTTCCAGACAGTAGCACAGCGAAGTGAGCACTTTGCCAGGCAGCGCCGGCAGCCGATTGGCCAGGCGTGTCTGGTCATCGGCATCCATGCGCACGACGAAATCGGCCAGCCCCTGCAGGCCCAGGGCCTGCCAGTCGATCTCCTGCTGGCCGCTCAGGTAGTCCTCCACCGGCTCCAGGTGCTGGCTGGCTGCCATGTCCAGGTCCCGGCTGGCGCGGGCGTGCAGCAGGGCCTGGAAGGGCAGCGAGGGAGTAAAGGCCAGCGGATTGTCCTTCATCAGGTTATCCACTGCCTCGCCATCCTCCCGCCCGATGCTGGCCACGCTGCGCCCCAGGGTCTCCAGCAGGCGCTGCAGGAAGGCGTCGCGGGGCGCCGGTACCAGCAGGCCCTGCTCATCCAGGGGCAGGGCCAGGAACCAGATCAGCGGGTCGCGCACGTCGCCCAGGCTGAACACCAGGCCCAGGCGTGCCTGGCACTGCCAGGGGGCCGGCCAGGCCAGCTCACCGGCCTCGAAGGCCGCCAACGTCGCCAGCTCGCAGGGTTCGACGCGCCGCCCGAGGTGGTAGGCGCGTACCGCAGCGCCGCTGCGCATGAAGAAGTCATGTAAGGTATTGATGGGCTGCATGCTCTCTCCCGTCTTCGAACGCTGCACTCTACCTTGGCGCCGCGCCGCTGTCAGCAGCTTCCGAGTGGTCGAAGCCTGTGTCTGGTCAATTCTTGAACGATGGAGCCAGAGGCCCATGAAGCGTGGCCTTTAGCGTCCTTTCCAGAGTTTATCCACAGTCCCGTTCAGGAAAACTGTGAACTATGTACACCACCCCCGCAATGCCGAGAATCGCTGTGGAAAACACGGTGTATAAGCCCGGTGGGTAAGCCGGGTGTGTGAGCCCGGCCTATCACCCTTGTGGGGAAGTTCGCCGGGGGAATGCGGCGGGGTGGCCGGGG
Source organism: Halomonas salsilacus (assembly GCF_051216275.1). Lineage (NCBI taxonomy): Bacteria > Pseudomonadati > Pseudomonadota > Gammaproteobacteria > Oceanospirillales > Halomonadaceae > Halomonas > Halomonas salsilacus. The sequence continues at coordinate 285,986 of NZ_JBPKAQ010000003.1, read as the reverse complement.
AGGGAGCTGGCAAGGATAATGGCGTTTCATGCATGCGAGGACGTCACCATGAGCGCTCACCAGGAACTGGCGGCCGCCCTGCGCGAACTGGAGGCCATCATGCGCGCCACCGACCAGTGGCGCATGACGCGGCCCGACCCTGCCGCCTTCGAGAGCATCGAGCCCTTCTGCACCGATACCATGGCGCTGCCCCAGTGGCTGCGCTTCGTGTTCATCGTGCGCCTGGAAGCCCTGGTGGAGGCACGGGCGCCGCTGCCGGCGAAGTGCGAGGTGGCCCCCGCGGTGGAGGCCTGGCTGGCCCAGTCCGGGGTGGGGGGTGTCGAGCGGCTGATGCTGACCCAGGCAGTGGAGGCGATCGATCGGCTGGTCACCGACAACTAGCCGGGGAAGTGCCGGTGGAACAGCGCCGCCACCAACGCACAGGGCCCGCCATTGGCGGGCCCTGCTGACTCTGCGGCGCAGGAAGGATCAGAAGCGGTAGCTGATTCCGCCCATCACCACCCAGGGGTCGATCTTCACCGTGCCGATATCGTTGCCGTCGAGGCTGGCATCAGTCTCGAGGTCGATGTACCAGGCGGCTGCGTTGAGCGCCCAGTTGTCGTTGATCAGCACGTCCACACCCACCTGGCCGGCGGCGCCCCAGGAATCGTCGAGGCTGAGGTCGCCCAGGCCGCTCTTCTCACTGGAGAAGGTGGTGTAGTTGACGCCTACGCCGACATAGGGCTGCACCAGGGCATCGGTGCCGCCCAGCGGGTAGTACTGCACGGTCAGGGTCGGCGGCAGATGCTTGGTCGAGGCAACGTCTGCGATATCACCACCCACGCTAAGCTCAATGTCATGCTTGAACTGCTCGGCGGCCAGCAACTCGATGCCGATCTTGTCATGGAATCGATAGCCCAGGGTAAAGGCGAAGCGGGTATCGTCCTGGACGTCTACAGCAACCGCACCATCGACTACTGAGCCGTTATCGCTCTTGGGGGCCACCTTGGCCACACCGAGGCGGGTAAAGAAGTCGCCCGCGCCGTAGGCCAGAGCCTGGGTGCTGGTGGTGAAGGCGGCGGCGGCCAGGCCGGCGGCGAGCAGGGTGGGGAGGGTCTTGCGCATGGAGCGACTCCTTTCTATGGCGATGGCTGACAGCTGACAGTTAATGTCCTGTCGAACAATAACCCCAGTTTAATCAGACGGCGCCTCGTCGTTATTGACCCAGAGCAAGGATTTTTCATTGCAGCACTCGTCCGCTCGCAGCGAGACTCCACCCCAGAATGCACAGCACGGAATGCAAGACGCCGGGCCAGGGCCCAACGTCTTGCTTCAGTGGAGCGTGCGTTCTGCCATCAGAAGCGGTAGGTGATGCCTCCTCCGATGGTCATGGGGTCGATCTTGGCCTCGCCGATGTCGTTGCCGCCCAAGCGAACGTCTGCCGAGACGTCCGCATAGCTGACGAAGCCGTTGAGCATCAGGCCCTGCGCCACGGCCAGGTCCACGCCCAACTGGCCGATGGCCCCGTAGCTGTGGCGCACATCGAGACCCTCCAGCTCCTCCCCGGAGAAGCGGGTGTAGTTGAGGCCGGCGCCCACGTAGGGCTGAACGCGGGAATCCATGCCGCCCATGGGGTAGTAGTTGACCAGCAGGTTGACTGGCATGCGGTCGACGCTGCCGATGGCTCCGCCTTCCAGGGTCAGGTCATGTTCGACGCTCTCTTGCCCGCTGAGCTCGATGCCGAGCCTGTCGGTGAAGAGATAGCCAAGTCCGTAATAGAGGCCCCGCTCATCGGAGACACTCAAACGAAGGTTGTCGGCGGTGAGGTTTCCATTGTTGGACTTGACGTCGGTCTGGGCGATGCCGCCGCGCAAGAAGATATCACCGGCGCTGTAGGCCAGGGCCGTCTGGCTCGCCATGGCGCAGCCGGCGGCGATCAGGGTGACGGTCAGGCGGTTGGAGGTTTTCATCAGGGCGTTCCTCTCGTCGATCAAGTCGGCATCATCTGCCAGGGAGTGCTGCATTCTTGTACGTCTATGACTATAGAAACGATGTTTGCAAAAGTCTTGTAAAGTTTTTTGATGGAGCCCATAGCCGTGCATATCGCGGTTTCACTCGCAGGTACGGGGGTTGCGCCTTATGGCGAGTCGTGGGCTGTCGCGCGCTATGTACAACTGTTGGTGCGGCGCAGCGTGAGCGGCTCGCGAGATCGCCGGTAATCGTCTTGACTGTGGGGAGCTGACAAGGAGAGCGGAGATGAGACCCGAGATGTCCCTTCGACACCCGTGGCGGCGGGAGACAGCGCTCCTGCTGGTCGCCGCCGGCCTGGCAATCTGGCTGCTGCTGCAGCCGGGGTTGATTCAGGGGTTGCCGTTCACGCTGCGCCTGCCGGCCGTCCTGCTGGGCATCTGGGCGCTCGGCGCCGCCTTCCTGCGCCCGCTGGCGCCGGCTTTTCCTCACCCCCTGTTGTGTCGGGCCCTGTCGCCGCACTGGAGCCAGTTGGCCCTTGCCCTCTTCGCCTTGCTGATGGTACTGCGCGCGCTGCTGGCCTGAGAGCTGTACCAGGCCCTCAGGCCAGGGTACAGAAAGCCACCCGAGGGGCGGCTTGGTGGTTTCTGACGATGCAGGCCAGGAGGGCGCCCGGGGCGTGTCGAGCCGTCAGGGTGATTTGGCCGGCGAGACAGGAAAAAGGGCCCCCGAAGGAGCCCTTTCACTACGTGGAGTGCGTGATGCGTGCTGTTCTAGCGAGTGATGTGCTGATATTCACCCGCATCGGCAGTCATGTTGCTGACCACCATGATGGCGATGAAAGAAGCGATGAAGCCAGGAATGATCTCGTAGACACCGGGACCCCCCATGAACTCTCCGTTCCAGCCAAGCGTGATCCAGATCATGACAGTGACAGCGCCCACCACCATGCCCGCGATGGCGCCAGCGCCGTTCGTGCGTGGCCACATCAGCGACAGGATAATCAGCGGGCCGAATGCCGAACCAAAGCCTGCCCAGGCGTTACTGACCAGTCCCAGAACCTGGGAGTTCTCATCAGAGGCAATGACGGCCGCCACCAGACCCACCAGGACGACACAAATCCGGCCGATGGCGACGGTCTCCTTGTCCTTGGCCTCCTTGCGCAGGAACAGGCGATAGAAGTCCTCGGTCAGTGATGAAGACGACACCAGAAGCTGGCTGGAAATGGTACTCATGATCGCAGCAAGCAGTGCCGCATAGAGGAAACCGGTGATCAGAGGATGGAACAGCAGATCCGCCAGGATGATAAAGATCGTTTCCGGATCCTGGACATCCATGCCATTACGGATTGCATAGGCCCGGCCAAATATGCCCAGAGAGACAGCACCGATCAGCGAGATGAGCATCCAGCCCATGCCGATGTTACGGGCAACAGGAACATCCTTCAGCGTCCGGATGGCCATGAAGCGCACGATGATGTGCGGCTGCCCGAAATAGCCCAGCCCCCACGTCACCGCAGACAGCCACCCAACGAAGGTCAGTCCCGCCGTCCAGGACAGCAGCGTGGGATCGACGTCATTCAGGGTCTGTGATGCCTGGGAATAACCGCCGCCACCTTCGCCGAACAGCACAACGGCCGGCATGATCACCAGTGCCAGCATCATGATGCAGCCTTGCACGAAGTCGGTCATGCTCACGGCCAGGAAGCCGCCGACAACCGTGTAGATGAGTACCACGCCCAGGGTGATGATGATGCCCATGGCGTAGTCGCTCAGGCCACCGACGTTGATGATTCCGGAAAACGCGCTTTCAAACAGCTTGCCGCCTGCCACCAGACCTGACGCCGTGTAAACCGCGAAGAAGATCACAATGACGACCGCCGATACCGTTCTCAGCGACATCGCTCGAGTCGGGAACCGGTTGGCCAGAAATTCTGGAATGGTGATTGCATTACCATAGTGAACCGTCTGTTCGCGCAGGCGGGGAGCAACCAGCGTCCAGTTGAAGAACGCACCCACCAGCAGGCCGATACCGATCCAGGCCGACCCCAAGCCTGAGACAAACATTGCCCCGGGCAAACCCAGCAGCAACCAGCCGCTCATGTCCGACGCACCGGCCGACAGGGCCGCCACTTGTGGGCTGAGAGCTCGACCACCCAGCATGTAATCTTCGGATGTCGACGTGGATTTGCGCATCGCATAAATGCCGATGGCGATCATGAGCGCAAAGTAGCCGACTAGACTGATCCAAACACCAATAGCCATAAAACTTCTCCAGTGTCATCAGGGCGGAGATGGCTCCGACCGGTGGGTGCGCCTACCGTGAAGAATCCGGTAGTGGCACTGTATTATTGTTGTTGACTCGGTTTGCTATTCACGTGGCGGGCTCGGCGAGCCTCCACCTTGGATGCAATTGTAGAGGTGGGTGGTGCGTTTGTAGGCGACGTATACCTTGCTTTCTACCATCAGGGGATTCCTTCAGTATTATTGTCGTTAATGACGAGTGGGGTTCACTCGTCTCCCAGCGCAAGCAGTGACGCGTTGCCGCCCACCGCGGCGGTATTGACGGTCACCGTCTTTTCCGTGGCGAAGCGCAGCAGGTAGTGCGGTCCGCCGGCCTTGGGTCCTGTGCCGGATAGGCCTTGGCCACCGAAGGGCTGAACGCCCACTACGGCGCCGATCATATTGCGGTTGACGTACACATTGCCAACCCGCATTTTCCGCGCGATTTCCTCGGTGAAGGATTCATTTCGGCTGTGTACGCCAAAGGTGAGTCCATAGCCTCGTCCATTGATCGAGGCGATCACCCGATCGATCTCGCAGGCCTTGTAGCGCACGATGTGCAGCACTGGGCCGAACTGCTCCCTTTCCAGCGCCTCGATGCCGTCGATCTCGAAGGCCACCGGGGCGACGAAGGTGCCATCCCCGGTGAGCGCCGAATCCAGGCGGGTTTCGGCGACCAGGCGGCCCTCGCCCTTGAGCGTCTCGATGTGCGCGGTGAGTCCCTGGCGGGCGTCCTCGTCGATGACCGGGCCGACGTCGGTGCCCAGGTCGCGAGGGTCGGCCACGCGCAGTTCATTCATGGCGCCATTGAGGATCTCGATGACCCGGTCGGCCACGTCCTCCTGCAGATAGAGCACGCGCAGTGCCGAGCAGCGCTGTCCGGCGCTCTGGAAGGACGACTGGATGACATCGGCGACGACCTGCTCGGGCAGGGCGGTGGAGTCGACGATCATGGCGTTCATGCCGCCGGTCTCGGCGATCAGCGCCGGCAGGGGAGCCCCCTCGCGAGCGGCCAGGGCGCGGTTGATGATCTGCGCCGTGTCGGTGCCGCCGGTAAAGACCACCCCGGTAATGCGCGGATCTTGGGTCAGCACGCTGCCCACGGTGGGGCCATCGCCGGGCAACAGCTGGACCACGTCGCGGGGCATGCCGGCCTCGTAGAGCAGTTCGATCACCCGGTGGGCTACGATGGAGGTCTGTTCGGCAGGCTTGGCCAGCACCGTGTTTCCGGCCACGGCGGCGGCCACGACCTGGCCACAGAAGATCGCCACCGGGAAGTTCCAGGGGCTGATCGCCGCGAATACGCCCTTGCCGCCCAGTATCAGCGCGTTGGATTCGCCGGTGGGGCCGGGCAGGGCGATGGGCTGTCCGAACAGCTCCTCGGCCTTCATGGCGTAGTAGCGGCAGAAGTCCACGGCCTCCTTGATCTCGTCGACGCCGTCGGTGAGCAGCTTGCCGCCCTCCCGGGAGCAGAGCGTCATCAGCTCGGCCATGTGGGTTTCCATCAGGTCCCCCAGGCGGCGCACGATGGCGGCGCGCTCGGCCGCTGGCGTGCTCTCCCAGCGCGGGAAGGCAGCCCAGGCGGCGTCCACGGCGCGGGCGGCCTGCTCGGCGCTGGTCCACTGCACCGTGCCGACCCTTTTCCGGCGGTCATAGGGGCTTCGGACCTCATGATGGTTGGCCGGGTCGTTGGCCACCGCGAACGCCAGCAGCGGCCCCACCCGATGCTCCTTGTCCATGGTGGTGGCCATCTCGTCCATCAGCGGCTGATACTGACTGCGCACGTTAAGGTTCACGCCGCGGGAGTTCCGTCGGCCGGCGCCGAAGATGTCTCGGGGCAGGGGGATGCGCGGATTGGCCAGGGTCTTGAATTGCTTGAGCGTCTCGATGGGGTGCACGCACAGTGATTCCACCGGTACGTCGGGGTCCACCAGCTGATGCACGAACGAGGAGTTCGCGCCGTTCTCGAGCAGCCGTCGTACCAGGTAGGGCAGCAGGTCCTTGTGGGCGCCCACCGGGGCGTAGATGCGGCAATAGGTGCCCTTCGGGGCGCGGGTGAGGGCGGCATCGTAGAGCGCCTCGCCCATGCCGTGCAGGCGCTGGAATTCGAACGGGCGGGTCGCCTCGTTGGCCAGTTCCAGGATGGTGCTGATGGTGTGGGCGTTGTGGGTGGCAAACTGCGGGAAGATGCGCCCCTGAGTGGCGTCCGAGAGCAGGAAGCGCGCGCACACCAGGTAGGCGACATCGGTGCTGGCCTTGCGGGTATAGACCGGATAGCCGTCGACGCCGAGCTGCTGGGACTCCTTGATCTCGGTGTCCCAGTAGGCGCCCTTGACCAGGCGCAGGGGAATCTCGTCGCCCTGCGTCTCGGCCAGGCGGTTGAGGTAGTGAAGCACCGGCAGGGCCCGGGTGGAGTAGGCCTGAACCACCAGCCCGAAATGCCCCCAGTCCTTGCAGACATCGCTCGCGTAGACGGCGCGGAATACTTCCAGCGAGATCTCCAGGCGGTCGACCTCCTCGGCGTCGATGGTCAGCGCCACGCTGAGCTCGCGAGCCATGGCCGCCAGCGTCTTTACGCTGTCGACCAATTCCCGCAGCACCTGCTCGCGACGGCCGAACTCGTAGCGGGGATGCAGTGCCGAGAGCTTGATGGAGACCGAGGGGGCGGGGGTCTTCGCCGACAGGGCCTTGCTGGTCTTGCCGACCCGCTCAATGGCGCGGGCATAGTCATCGAAGTACTGGCGGGCGTCCTTCCGGGTGCGCGCCGCCTCGCCGAGCATGTCGTAGGAGTAGGTGTAGCCCTTGTCGAACAGCGGCTTCGAACGTTTGAGGGCCTCGTCGATGTCGCGGCCCAGCACGAACTGCTTGCCCATCACCTTCATGGCCTCGCGCATGGCGCGGCGGATCACCGGCTCGCCCAGGCGGTTGACCAGCTTGTTGATGAAGCTGGCCGGCCGGCCATCCCTGGGGTGGTCGAGGTTGATCACCCGCCCGGTCATCAGCAGGCCCCAGGTGGAGGCATTGACGAACCAGGAGTCGCTCTGGCCGAGATGGGACTTCCAGTCGGCCGGGCCGAGCTTGTCCTCGATCAGCGCATCGGCGGTGGCCGTGTCGGGAATGCGCAGCATGGCCTCGGCGAGGCACATCAGCATCAGCCCCTCATGGGTGTCGAGGCTGTACTGCTGCAGCAGTTTGTCGATGGAGTCCACGGCGGTGTCCATCTCGCGGACCTCGCGAACCAGCTCGGCGGTCTTGTCGGCGATGCGCCGGACGTCTTGCGAATCGGTGTTCAGCGCCTTGATCAGCTCGGCCACGAAGCAATTTTCATCGACCACATAGTGGTCGCTGGTGCGCGTGAAGAGGGCGTCGAGATCCTGCTGCCAGGTGGCGTCATCAAGCATGTTGTTGGAATCGAGCACGAAAGTTCCCTTGCAGGTGTCGTCAGGCGGGAAGGTGCCGCTCGGTGCAGAGCGTGGGCGTTACCGTAAAGCGGCAATGCTCCTCACTTTAGGAGCCACACCCGGGAGTTGCTTGTGGGTTCCGCGGATCTTGTTGCCGATTCCGCGGTTTCTGTCGTCGGGGTGACTCAGGGCTTAGACTTTCGTCTAGTTGTGTGCTCGTGTCAGGGTGGTGTGCGTGAATCGGCCAGGAGACTGCCGGTGCGGCGCAGGCGGCTGGGCGATGTGTCGAAGGCTTCCCGGCAGGCGTGGGAGAATGCGCTCTGGCTGGCGAAGCCGGTTCGGGCGGCGACCTCGGCAAGGGGGAGGTGGCTTCGGGTCAGCAGGTGGCGAGCGGCTTCCAGGCGCCGGTTGCGCACATACTGCCAGGGAGTGAGGCCGGCCTGCTTGCGGAAACAGTGACGAAAGTGTGCCTCGCTGAGACAGGCCTCCCGAGCCAGGTCGGCGACGTTAAGCGGGCTGGCCAGGTGCCGTTCGATGAAGCGGTCCAGGCGCGCCAGGTCGAGGCGCCGGCCGCGGGGCGGGGCAGGGGCCTCGGCCAGGCGGGCGTTCAGACAGCCGAGCAGGGTGGCGGCCAGACGCTCCTGCTGGGGCTCCGAGTCACCGGCGACGACGTCAAGCTCCAGCATCAGGAAATCCAGGTAGCGCTTGAGGGGGGCATCGAGGGCGAAGAAGCGCGGTGCGTCGAACAGGCGTGACAAATCGTGGTGAAAGCCGGTGAGGCACTGGGCCTCGCTCGGTAGGTCGAGAATCAACTGGCGGTTCTGGCCGGTTCCTGCGTAATAGTGCACATGGTTGGCGGGGACGATGCAGCCCGACAGTGCCGAAATGGCGCCGCCCAGCCCCTCTATCTCGAACTCTGCCCGACCTTCGAGGCCGATCACGATCTGATGGAAGTCGTGGGCGTGGTGGCGTGTGGCGGTATCGAGAGGAATCTGGCGGATGGCACTCGACATGTCGGGCCCCGTTCAGGCGATATGAAAACTCATCCTAGCCCGAATGCGGCACTTCGGTCATTTCACGCTGCGTTGACGCTCCTTGATCGCCAGGTGCCGGGCCAGGTGGTCACGCAGGGCAGTGAGTTCTTCCTGGCCGATGGCATCGAGCAGCGGCTTGCCGCGGGTCACACGGCCGTGGCTGCCGTGTTCGTCCACCAGCCGCTGGGCGCGGCGGCGGATGCCGTCGAGAGTCTCGTCATGGCGGATGGGATAGCCGATGATGGTGTTCCACTCGGTCTCGCTGACCTGGCTCACCAAGGCGCGATCGATAAGCTCGAGCAGTTGGGCGGGTTCGGTTCGGTAGCGGGGGGTGCCGGAGAGCAGCAGCAGGGCAACCATGCAGCCGAAGATCAGCAGGCAGACGGCGAAGACAAGCAGGAAGAGGGCCATGGGGGCAATCGCTAAGCGTTGCCAACTACTTACAATACAATAAAGTAGTTCCACGTCGAGGGTGTGTGGACAGGCAGGGGGTGACGTGGAGCGGGTGAAGGGAATCGAACCCTCGTCTTAAGCTTGGGAAGCTTCTGCTCTACCATTGAGCTACACCCGCCGGGCCGAATCGATAATAAAACCAACCGCTTAGCCATGCAAGCCGCGTCGCCGTCTTTTTCGTGATGGCACTGCAAGCTGCTGTTTTCATGGTGTGTTGCTCGATGGCTGCGTGTGAGACGCGGCGAGAGGCGAGAGCGACGACCAGAATTTTTCGGCCTGCCCCGAACTTTTCCTCGCAGCAGTGTCTGAACATGCACAGGCAACAGCGCGATAGCAGTCGCTAACACTGTTGTCCTGACTCGCAGATTCGATCGATGCTTGGCCGCTTCCCCACGGAGGCGGCCTTCTTTTTGGGCACAGTTCCAGAGCAGAGGCAAAAGACAGCGCTCCTCGCCAGACGGCTGGTGAGGAGCGCTGGGAGTCGCAGGCGGGTCAGTGGTTGTGCTTCATGCGCATGCTGAGGATGGCGTTTAGCACGTCTCGGCGGGTCACGATACCCACCAGGCGTTCCTGTTCCACCACCGGATAGACCTTGGGCTTGTTGCTCAGCATCTCCTGGGCCAGGTCGGTGATGCTCTTGTTGGGCTTGACGGTAAGCACCTCGTTACGCATCAATTCCCGAACCAGCGGCGGCTCCTCATTAAGGTAGGTGCTCTCCAGCACCTTGCCGAGCACGTCTTGCTCCGAGATAAAGCCGATCAGGTGGTCGCGTTCGTCGACCACAGGGACGCCGGGCAGCCGGTGCAGCGACAATCCTTCGGCCAGGGTCGACACCGAGGTCTTGGCGGTGACCCGGTAGCAGTCACGAGACATGATCTCGCGAACGGTGGTGGGGGCCTTGTTAGGCATGTCAGATCTCCTTGTGCCGGTTCATCATCAGCCCGGTTCGCCTACAGCATAGTCGACCCGCGGCGGGTGCCGAAGCCGGTAGATGTTAAACCATCAACGCTGCGAGGGCAGTGCCGGAACCCCGCCGGCAGGTCACTCTCCAAGAGACACAACCCCCCGACGATACAGGAGTTGCCATGGATGCCCGCGAATACCTGGCCAGGAAGGGCCTGGACGGTGATCGTGACGCCGAGCGGCCCACCACGCTCGAGGAGAAGGCCTGGGCTCGGGCCCGCGAGGCCGGTGACCATCGGCCTCGGGCCGGCACGCCCCACGACTGGGAAGACTGGGAGCATCACCATGACGCCCTGGCCGACGGCGCCGAGACGCTGCAGCAGAAGATCAACCGCGAGGCGCACCGCCGTCTGCTGGAACACCCGACCCTCGGAAGTGCCGAAGAGCATCCGGGTCGCAGCGGTATCGCGCTTGCCCGAGACGCGGGCAGCGATAGCTCGGCGCCGCCTGTCTCGAGGGTAGTGCCAGTCGAGCCCCGGACGGCGCTGCTGGCACTGGCCGTACTGGTGCCGCCGTTGGCGGTGGGGCTGGACCGTCAGCCGTCTGGGCGAATCTGGCTCTGCCTGCTATTGACGCTGTTGGGCTGGGTGCCGGGCGTTTTCTACGCCCTGCGCCTGGTGACCCGCCGCTCTCGCTGAGCTTGATTCCCACGGCGTGTCTGCTTGCAGGGCTTGGCAGGAACCGCGGCAGGCGTATAATCGCCGTCAACCTTATTTATTAATGGAGTTGACCGTGGGCTATCTCGTCGGCGTTACCGTGCTGTGGGCCTTCTCGTTCTCGCTGATAGGCGTCTATCTGGCCGGCCAGGTGGATAGCTATTTCGCCGTGGCGATGCGGGTGGTGCTGGCGGCCCTGGTCTTCCTGCCCTTCCTGCGCCCGGGGCTGCTGCGTGGCCGCCAGCGCCTGGCGCTGATGGGCCTCGGCGCGGTGCAGCTGGGACTGATGTACATCTTCTTCTACCAGTCCTTCCTGTTGCTCTCGGTGCCCGAGGTGCTGCTCTTCACCATCTTCACGCCGCTCTACATCACCCTGCTCGACGATGCCCTGTTCGGCCGCTTCACCCCCTTCTACCTGCTCACCGCGGCGCTGGCGGTAGTGGGGGCCGGGGTGATCCGCTATGACGGCCTGGACAGCGGCTTTCTGCTCGGCTTCCTGGTGGTGCAGGGGGCCAACCTCTGCTTCGCCCTGGGCCAGGTGGGCTATCGGCGCCTCTCCGCGGAGCTGCCCGACTCGCTGCCGCGCCACAGCGTCTTTGCCTGGTTCTACCTGGGAGCGCTGGTCGTGGCCCTGCCGGCCTTCGCCCTGCTGGGCAACGCCAGTGAACTGCCGGCTACCGGGGTGCAGTGGGGTGTGCTGCTGTGGCTAGGCCTGGTGGCCTCCGGGGTGGGGTACTTCCTGTGGAACCTGGGTGCCACCCGGGTGGATGCCGGCGCCCTGGCGATCATGAACAACGCCCTGATTCCGGCCGGCCTGGTGGTCAACCTGGTGATCTGGAATCGCGATGCGGACCTCGTCCGCCTGGCGCTGGGCGGGGCGATCATCGGCGGTTCGCTGTGGCTCAACGAGCGCTGGCTCAAGCGTCGCGCGCTGCGTGCTGCCTGAGGCAGTACGCCCGAGCCAGTTTGTCCGAGCCAGTCTGCCTGGCTCGTTTGCCGGGGCGCAGGGCAGTGGCCATAATGGGCCGCTGCGATGCAAGAGGCCCGTGCATGCCATCCGAACAGAGTTCTCCCCGGGGACGCGACGAGCAGGCGTCCTTTCGTACTATCGGCCTGATCGGCCGCCTGGGCAGCCCCAAGGTGGTCGATACCCTGAAGCGTCTGATCCGCTTCCTGGAGAAACGTGGCCACCATGTGATCATCGAGGACCGCACCGCCACGGTGCTGCTCGACCACGGCCACGCCGAGGCGAGCCGGCGAACCATGGGCCAGCTCTGCGACCTGGTGATCGTGGTGGGGGGCGACGGCAGCCTGCTGGGAGCGGCCCGTACCCTGTGCCACAGCGGCACCCTGGTGCTGGGCGTCAACCGAGGCCGCCTGGGCTTTCTCACCGATATCTCCCCCGACGAATTCGAGACGCGAGTGGGCGAGGTGCTCGATGGTCGCTATGAAGTGGAGGAGCGTTTCCTGCTGGATGCCGAGCTCTACCGTGACGGCACCCTGGTCGGCAGCGGTGATGCCCTGAACGAAGTGGTACTGCATCCCGGCAAGGCGGTGCGCATGATCGAGTTCGAGCTGTTCATCGACGGCCAGTTCGTCTATAGCCAGCGCAGCGACGGGCTGATCATCGCTACGCCCACTGGCTCCACCGCCTACGCGCTCTCCGGTGGCGGCCCCATCATGCACCCGAAGCTTGACGTGGTGACCCTGGTGCCGATGTTCCCCCACACCCTCTCCAGCCGGCCCATTGTCATCGATGCGGCCAGCGAGATCCGCATCCACATTGGCGAGACCAACCAGACCTACCCGCATATCAGCTGCGACGGACAGACCCGCGCCGTGGCCAAGCCCGACGACGTGCTGGTGATCCGCCGCAAGCCGCAGTGCGTGCAACTGGTGCATCCGCTCGGCCACAACTTCTACGAGGTCCTGCGTAGCAAGCTGGGCTGGAGCAATCGCCTGGGAGACTGATGTGAGAACGCAGGCGAAGATCGAGGGCTACGACCTGATCGGTGACGTGCATGGCTGCGGCGCCACCCTGGCGGCCCTGCTCGAGAAGCTCGGCTATCATCAGCGCGGCGGCGTCTATCGTCATCCGCGGCGCCGGGTGATCTTCCTCGGCGACCTGATCGACCGCGGGCCGCGCATCCGCCTGGCGGTGCAGATCGCCCGTCGCATGGTGGAGGAGGGCGAGGCCAGGATCGTCATGGGCAACCATGAGTACAATGCCCTGGCCTACTGCCAGCGCGCGCCACAGGGGCTGGGTCGAGAATGGCTGCGCGAGCATAATCCCCGCAACAACCGCATCATCAACGAGACCCTGGAGCAGTACCGCGACCACCCCCAGGAGTGGGAGGAGGCGCTGGCCTGGTTCATGGAGATTCCGCTGTGCCTGGAAGAGGGTGGCCTGCGCGTGGTGCATGCCTGCTGGGACCAGCCGCTGATCGATGAGCTGCACCGCCGCCATCCCGACGCCTGCATGGACGAGGCGTTCCTGATCGAGTCCACGGCCCCGGGAACCGGCGCCTTTCGCATTCTCGATCGCCTGACCCGTGGCACCCAGATGCCTCTGCCACTGGGGGTCGAGATCCACTCGGGTGACGGGTTCAGGAGGCGCAGCTTTCGCACCCACTTCTGGGCCCAGTCCCCCGAGACTTGGGGCGACGTGGTGTTCCAGCCCGATAACCTGCCGGGTGATCTCGAGCTGCGCCCGCTCTCGGACGAGGAGCGGGCGCGCCTTGCCCACTACGGGCCCGACGAGCCGCCTCTGTTCATCGGCCACTACTGGTGCGAGGGGATTCCGGCCCTGCCGGCGCCCAATGTGGCCTGCCTGGACTACAGTGCGGTGAAGTACGGCCGCCTGGTGGCCTACCGCTGGAGCGGCGAGCCCCAACTGGATGCCGACCACTTCGTCTGGCTGCGGGTCCCCCGGGAGGAGCAGGTGCGGCCGCGCCCCTGGGAGATCAGCTTCGATTGAACAAAGCGATCGATACAAAATGTTACAATATTGTTGGTGGACGCCGTGAACTCTCCGCGTCACCCGCCCTCAGAGTAGGTGTTCCCTTGAATGATCCCTTGCTCTTGTCCGGCGGCCCCCTCCGCCGGACTTTTTCTTTGTGCGCGGTCTAAACCCCCGTTATTCCGCTTCAGGAGGCGCCATGTACCGGGTGATGCAGCTGCCCCCCGACCTCGATGCCCGTGAGCTGCGTCGCGCGCTCTGGGCCCATCGCATCGGCCATTGGATCACCGAGGACGCCGAGGGCCAGACCCTGTGGCTCGCCGACCCCCGCCAGCAGGAGGAGCTGCAGCGGCTGCTGGTCCGCTGGCAGCGCGGCGAATCGCTGATTCCAAAGGGCCGTGCCTCGCCCCTGTCCTCGCTGCCCACCGCCTCCCTGCTGGCGCCGCTGCGCCTGGCGCCGGTCACGGCGATCACTTTGGCGCTGTGCCTGGTGGTGTTCGGCGCCATGGCGGTGCTCGGTGACCGGGTGATCGCCGCCCTTGCCATCGTGCCGCTGGGGGTGATCAACGGCAGCCTGGCGGTGGGCAGCCTGGTCGATGCGGTGCTGGCCGGCCAGTTGTGGCGCCCGCTGTCGCCGGCCTTCCTGCACTTCGGCTGGATGCACCTGATCTTCAACATGATGTGGCTGTGGTACTTCGGGCGCCAGGTGGAGGCGCTTCAGGGCAGCGGGCGCATGCTGTTGATCGTGGTGGCCGCCGGGATCGGCGCTAACCTGGCCCAGTACGCCGCCGGCACGGTGCTGTTTGGCGGCATGTCCGGGGTCGACTTCGCGCTGCTCGGCTATGTCTGGCTGATGTCGCGTCGGGCGCCAGGCAGCGGCTTCTTCGTGCCCCAGATGCTGGTGGTCTTCATGCTCGGCTGGATGATCTTCACCATGACCGACATGGCCGGTGCCGTGGGCTTCGGCAACGTGGCCAACGAGGCCCACCTGGGCGGGCTGGTCGTGGGCCTGGCACTGGGCTGGTACTATTCCGGGCGGGCGCGCCGGAAGCGCTGACCTCGCCGTCATGACATCGCGGCACGACATTGCGTCAGTACATTGCGTCAGTACACAGAGAGACGAACCATGAGCGACATGACCTTCGAGCGCATGATCCAGCAGATGACCCCGGCCATCTACCAGGGCCTCAAGCAGGCGGTAGAGCTGCGCAAGTGGCCGGACGGCCGCCTGCTCAGCCCCGAGCAGACCGAACTCTGCCTGGAGGCGGTGATGCGCTACGAGTTCGAGAACAACGTGCCCGAAGAGCAGCGGGTGGGCTATCTGCAGCAGCGCACCTGCGGCGGCGCCAGCAGCGGCGCCGGCGTCGATCCCGGGCTGGCGGGGCTGGCCAAGGACGCAGGTCGTGACTGAGTCGATCGTCGCGGCAACCGAAGTAGAAGGCTGCCTGACCAAGATGGCCATTGCGCCGGGGCAGGGGGGGCAGCCCGCCCGCTATACCCTGCGCGTCGGAGAGCAGCGGCTGGCGCTGAACGAATGCCTGGGCAGGCCGCTCACCCTTGCCTGGACCGGCGCCATTGCCTGCACCCACTGCGGCCGGGCGACGAAGAAGAGCTTCGCCCAGGGCTACTGCTATCCTTGCTTCAAGACGCTGGCCCAGTGCGATACCTGCATCATGAAGCCGGAGACCTGCCATTTCTTCGCGGGCACCTGTCGCGAGCCGGAGTGGGCCGAGCGCCACTGCTTTCAGCCGCATATCGTCTACCTGGCCAACGCCTCGGGCCTGAAGGTCGGCATTACTCGCGGCACCCAGGTGCCGACCCGTTGGCTCGACCAGGGAGCCGTGCAGGCGCTGCCGATCTTCGCCGTGGAGACCCGCCAGCAGTCGGGCTTCGTCGAGATGCTGTTCAAGGAGGAGGTCTCCGACCGCACCAACTGGCGTGCCATGCTCAAGGGTGACACCGTCGAGATGGACCTGCCCGCCGTGCGCGACCGCCTGCTGGCGCGCCTCGAGGGCGGCCTGGCCAACCTGCGCGAGCGCTTCGGCAATGATGCCATTCGCTTGCTCGAGGAACCGCCGGTGGCCCTCGACTACCCGGTGCTCGAGTACCCCACCAAGGTGGTTTCCCTCAACCTCGACAAGACCCCGGTAGTCGCCGGCATCCTGCTCGGCCTCAAGGGCCAGTACCTGATCCTCGACAGCGGGGTGATCAACCTGCGCAAGTACACCGGCTACGAGGTCAGGGTCGCCGCCTGAGGGCTCGGCTATCCTGTCTGGCGCCTGGGCCGTGGCGCTGATCGCGCTGCCGAGTCAGGCGAAGAGGTCGCCCTGCACATGGGGCGCTCGAAAGGCGTGGGTATCCAGCCGCATCGCCGCCTCGGCCTCCGGGGTATTCAGCCCCAGCCGCCGGCAGGCAGTGCGGAAGCGCTGCTCGAGCAGATCGGCGAAGACCCCCTCGCCGCGCATGCGGTGGCCGAAGCGCGGGTCGTAGTCCTTCCCGTTGCGACACTGGCGCACCAGGCTCATCACCTTGCCGGCGCGCCCCGGATGGTGGGTGTCCAGCCAGGCCTCGAACAGCGGGGCCACCTCATGGGGCAGGCGCAGCAGCATCCAGCCAGCGGTGGCGGCGCCGGCGTCCGCGGCCGCCGCCAGCAGGCGTTCCAGCTCGTGGTCGGTCAGCCCCGGAATCACCGGTGAGACCAGGGTGCCGACGGGAACCCCCGCGCCGCTCAGGGCGCGGATGACCCGCAATCGTGCGGCAGGCGAGGCGGCCCGGGGTTCCAGGGTGCGCTTCAGGTCGGCGTCGAGGCTGGTCAGGCTCACCATCACCCGGACCAGGCGGCGCTCGGCGAGTGCCTTCAGCAGATCCAGATCGCGCAGGATCATGGCGCCCTTGGTCACCAGGGTGACCGGGTGGCGGCACTCGAGCAGGAAGGCGAGCAGTTCCCGTGTGCGGCGCTGGCCGGCCTCGATGGGCTGGTAGACATCGGTGTTGCCGGCGAGGTTGATGGGCCGGCAGACATAGCCGGGGCGGCACAGTTCTTCCTTCAGGCGCTCCACCAGGCCGGTGCGGGCGATCAGCTTCGTCTCGAAGTCGAGGCCCGGCGAGAAGTCCCAGTAGGCGTGGCTGGGGCGGGCGTAACAGTAGATGCAGCCGTGCTCGCAGCCGCGATAGGGGTTGATCGAGCGGTCGAAGGGGAGGTCTGGGGAGGTGTTCCAGGAGAGCGCGCTGCGAGCAGGCTCCTCGCGCACCTCGGTGGCCAGGCTCGCCGGCGCCTCGTCCTGCCACCAGCCGTCGTCTTCCCCCACGCTTACGGTGGGGGAAAAGCGGTTGTGGGGATCGTAGTTAGCGCCGCGACCCTTGCGGGGGCGAGGGTCCCCTCGAGTCGGTGAGGCCATGGGGTAGCTCCATAACATATGTTAATATATACAGTATGTGGAATGATTGTAGCGTCTGTGATCCCGCTTGTCAGGGGCCGCTATCCAGGGAGGAGAAAGATGGCTGCTCAGCGCCTGGAACAGGTGGTGGTTCGGCGTTGGCTCTGCAATCGATTGAAATATAATGACTTTGAGTGAAGGTCTCGGCTTTCGGCGTTGACCACAGGACCGGTGCTTGCTAGCTTACGCGCACTCTAAGGTGCTGGCGGAGTGAGTGCCGCCAGGTAAACGGGAAGTCGGTTCGCGGTGCTCTTCCAAACAGTCCGCCAGTCCGACGCTGCCCCCGCAACGGTGATCGAGTCAAGAACCGCCACAGCGCCACTGTGCCCTCGGCATGGGAAGGCGGCGGTTCAGAAGGGGATCTTGCCTGTCGGCGAAGCCCTCGCTCGTCAGCCCGGAGACCGGCCCGAGAGCGCATGCTGGATCGCGGAGGGCGGTCATCTGGCAGGGCATCGCCGCACCCTACGCGCCGCTTCCCTTCCTGCTGTTCCTCTGCCCCGGCCCATTAAAAAAGTAGTACGCCGTGCGGGTGAGCACGGTGGACAAGGGACAGACATGAACACGACTTTCGCTCCCCGTGGCCTGGCGACCTTCGCTCTGGCCCTACCGCTGGCCGTCCAGGCCGCCGAACCGCAGTCCGACAGCCCCACCGAGATGCTGAGTCTCAACCCCGTGGTGGTGACCGCCGCCCTGGCCCCGCGTACCGCCGACCAGAGCCTGGCCTCGGTGACGGTGCTGGATGAAGCCACCCTGCGCCGCCAGGACCCCACCAGCGTGACCGACCTGCTGCGGGGTCAGCCGGGTGTGGACATCACCACCCAGGGCAGCTTCGGCAAGCAGAGCAGCCTCTTCCTGCGCGGCACCGGAAGCAATGCCAACGTGCTGCTGATCGATGGGATAAGGCTGAGATCCGCCACCAGCGGAGCGGCCTCCTGGGAGTTCTTCGACCCGCGGATGTTCGAGAGTGCCGAGATCGTGCGTGGCCCCCGCGGTAGCCTCTACGGCGCCGACGCGGTGGGGGGCGTCATCCAACTGTTCACGCCTGAAGGCGAGGAGGGTGCTCCCCAGCCGCGCGTTTCCGTGGGCGGCGGCGCCTTTAATACCCAGCGCTATAGCGCCAGCCTCACTGGCAGCAGCGGCGGCACCCGCTACTATCTAGCCGGCAGCCATATCGATACCGATGGTGACCCGGTGCGCGAAGGCGGCGACGACAGGGGCTACGACAATACCAGCGGCCTGGTACGGCTCTCGCATACCTTGGAGAACGATGCCCAAGTCGGGCTGCTGGCGCTTAGATCCCGAGGCAGTACAGAGTTCGATGCGCCCGGTGCCGCAACGGATGACTTCGTTCAGCAGGTGGTAGGTGTTTACGCTGAGCTGGCGGTGACGGGGAGTTGGAGGAGTCGCCTGACCCTCAGCGAAGCTCGCGATGAACGTGACACCCTGGCCCCGACCTATACCTCCCTGTTCGAGACGCGAGCCCGCACCGCTCAGTGGCAGAACACCCTGGCGCTGGGGCCCCACGAACTGGTGGCCGGTGCCGAGTATGCCGAGGATGACCTGGGCGACAGCCAGACCTCGGGGCTCGCCTTCGATGAGGAGAGACGATACAACCGAGCCGTGTTTGCGCAGGGTTTCCTGGATTTTCACCCGCTGACGACACAGCTCAGCCTGCGCCATGATGACAACCAGTCGTTCGGCGGGGAGCTGACCGGTAGCCTGGCCCTTGGCTATGCGCTGGATGAGCGGCATGTGGCGCGTGCCAGCTATGGGACGGCCTTTCGTGCGCCCACCTTCAACGAGCTCTATTTTCCCTTCGCGGGCTCCAGCAACCCCGACCTGAGCTCGGAAACGTCGAGTACCGTCGAGCTTGGCCTGCGAGGCCAGTACGGCAGCTGGTTCTGGGACCTCGCCACCTACCAGACGGAAGTGGATGACCTTATCGCTCTCGACGAGACGTTCCGCCCTGTCAACGTCAACGAGGCACGCATCCGCAGTGCCGAGCTGGCGCTGGGTGCCGAGATCGATGACTGGACCCTGGCCGCTGCCTTGACCTGGATGGACCCGGAGAGCCGCAGCGGCGATAACGCCGGCAAGCGCCTGGCGCGTCGTTCCACCGAGAGCCTGCGGCTGGATGTGGATCGGAAGTTGGGCGACTGGTCACTGGGCGGCTCCTGGATCGCCCAGAATCACCGTTACAACGACAGCGCCAACCAGCAACGTCTGCCCGGCTATGGCATCGTTAACCTGCGCGCCGGCTGGGACTTTGCCCCGCTGTGGTCGCTGCGTGCCACGCTGGAGAACGCGTTGGACAAGGAGGTTGTCACCGCCCAGGGCGCCGACTTCGATCCGGTCACCTTCCAGGCGATGCCGTTTGATTATATCAACGCCGGACGCGCGGCCTTCGTCAGTGTGCACTTTGGTCAGTAAACAAGGCCGGGTTTGGCGGCTTGACGGGCTCGTCCTGGCACTGCTGCACCTGGCAGCGGTGTCGGCCCTCGCCGGTGAGCGCTGTGCCGTTGATGATCGCGGCCACGAGGTGTGCCTGGCGGCCCCGGCAGAGCGCATCGCCGCGCTCTCGCCGGGCGCCACCGAACTGGTCTTCGCCGCCGGGGCGGGAGAGAGGGTGGTGGCGGTGGTGGCCCACAGTGACTATCCCCCCGAGGCTGCCAAGGTGCCCTCGGTTGGCAACCATACCCGGGTCGATCTCGAGACGTTGCTGGCGCTGGCGCCGGACCTGGTGATCGGGTGGATCACCGGCAACCCCGCCGAGCAGCTCGAGCGACTGGAGCGTCTCGGGCTGCCGGTGTTCCAGATCGAGCCGAGGGGCATCGAGGAGATTGTCAGTGCCATCGAACGCCTGGCGCACCTGGCCGGCAGCGAGGCGACGGGAGGTGCCGAGGCGGCACGCTTCCGCCGGGGCATGGCCGAGCTCGCCGAGCGCCATGCCGAGTCGGCCCCGGTGTCGGTCTTCTATCAGGTGTGGGATTCGCCGCTGATGACCATCAACGACGAGCACTGGATCGGCGAGGTCATCCGCCTGTGCGGTGGCGTCAATGTCTTCGCCAACCTGGATCGGCTGGCGCCGCGCATCTCCGAGGAGGCGGTGCTGGCTACCGACCCCGAGGCGATTCTGGCCGGCGGCATGGGCGAGGAGAACCGCGACTGGCTCGATCACTGGACCCGCTATCCCGAGCTCACCGCCGTGGCTCGGGAGAATCTTTTTTTCGTGCCGCCCTCGCTGATCCAGCGGCCCACACCTCGGCTGCTGGAGGGCAGTCGGCGGCTGTGTGATGCGCTGGAAGTCGCCCGTGGCCGGCGCTGAGCCGCTGCGCATGCCGTTAGCCGCCGGAGGCTGGGCGCTGCCGCTTGGCCTGCTGGCGCTGGCCTCGCTGATCGCCATCGCGCTGGCGGTGGCTGTGGGCAGCGTCGGCGTCGGCCTCGGCGAACTCTGGTCCGTGCTGCGCGGCGAGGGCGATGCCCTGTCGCGCACCCTGATCCTCGAGCTTCGCCTGCCCCGGGCGCTTGCAGCCTTCGCGGTGGGCGGGCTGCTCGCGGTGGCGGGTGCACTCATGCAGGTGCTGCTGCGCAACCCCCTGGCCGACCCCTATGTGCTGGGCCTTTCGGGCGGTGCCGCGGTGGGTGCCCTGGCCGCCATGTTGGCGGGGCTGGGCGGGGCGCTGATGACCGGTTCCGCCTTCGCCGGGGCCTTCCTCTCCACCCTGCTGGTGTTCGGCCTGGCCCATGGCACCGGTAGCTGGACGCCATCGCGGCTGCTGCTCACCGGCGTGGTGGTGGCTGCCGGCTGGGGGGCGGTGATCACCCTGATGCTGGCGGTGAGCCCGGTAGAACGCCTGCCCGGCATGCTCTACTGGCTGATGGGGGACCTGGCCCATGCCGGAGCGCCCTGGGCACCGCTGGCGTTACTGTTGCTGGCCTGTCTTGCCACCGTGCCCCTGGGGCGCAACCTCAACGTACTGGCCCGCGGGCCGCTCCAGGCGGCCGCCCTGGGCGTGACGGTGCGTCCCCTGGAGTGGAGTATCTATATTGTGGCCAGCGCGCTTACCGCCATGGCGGTGACCACCGCCGGCAGTATCGGTTTCGTGGGCCTGGTGGTGCCGCACATGCTGCGGCTGGTGCTCGGCAACGACCAGCGCCTGATCCTGCCCGCCTGCGCGCTGGGCGGTGGCACCCTGCTGGTGCTGGCCGATACCCTGGCGCGCACCGCGATTGCCCCCGAACAGCTGCCGGTGGGGGTGATCACCGCGTTGCTCGGGGTGCCCACCTTTCTCTACCTGCTCTACCGGAGCCGCTGATGAGCGGCCTGGAGACCCGCGAGCTGGTGATCGATGTGCCGGGGCGCGCCGACGGCGCCGCCCTGACGCTGGCCGTGGAGCCGGGCCAGGTGTGGGGCGTGCTGGGCCCCAACGGTGCCGGCAAGACCACCTTGCTGCATACCCTGGCGGGTCTGAGGTCTCCGCGGCGAGGTGATATCCGTCTCGATGATCAGCCGTTGGCCAGTCTTGGCCGGCGGCAGGTAGCCCGGCGCCTGGGGCTGGTCTTCCAGGACAGCCAGGATGGCTTCCCCGCCACGGTGCGGGAGACGGCACTGATCGGTCGTCATCCCTGGCTCTCCCCCTGGCAGATGGAGGGGGGCGAGGACCTGCGGCTTGCCGAGGCGGCACTCAAGCGGCTCGACGTGGCCCATCTGGCCGAGCGACTGGTCAGCACGCTCTCCGGTGGCGAGCGTCAGCGCCTGGCGATCGCCACGGTGCTGACCCAGGCGCCGCGTCTGTGGCTGGCCGACGAGCCTACCAACCACCTCGACCTGCATCACCAGACTGCCGTCATGTCGCTGCTCGCCGAGCAGGCAGCCCAGGGTCGGGCGGTGATGATGTGTCTGCATGACCTCAACCTGGCGGCGCGCTGGTGCGACCAGCTGTTACTACTGTATCCCGATGGCGAGGCGTGCTGGGGGCCCCGCGAGAGCATGCTGGTCCCCGAGGTGCTGGAGCAACTCTACGGCCAGCGTCTGGCCACCGCCTGGGTGGATGGTGCGCCGGTCTTCGTTCCTGCCCGCTAGCCTTGCTGGTCGGGAGTGTTTCCTGCCTTGCTCTAACTTCCGCAACTTCCGCTCTACCCCTGCTCCACGTAGGCGCCCATGGCGCGCATCCGCGACTCGAAGCTGGCCACGTTGTCCACCAGGTCGTCGGGGCCAAAGGCCACGCACTCCGCCAGCAGCACCTCGATCAGGGTGATCGCCGAAAGGATCGACGGGAAGAAGTGCGGGGTGGCGTTGGCCACCGGGAAGGTGATGGTGGCCCCCGGCACCAACGGCGAACGCATGGTATCGGTGACTACGATGGCGCTGACCCCGGCCGCCCGAGTGATCTCCAGCGCGCGCATGGTCTCGGCGCAGTAGGGCTCGAAGCCGAAGGCCACCACCACGTCTCCCTCGCTGAAGGGCGCGAGCTCGGTCAGCAGTCCCCCCTCCTGGCCGCGAATCAGCTGGATGTTGGGCATGGCGATGCGCCCCACGTAGGCGAAGTGGTAGGCGCAGGCGAAGGTGTCCCGAAACCCCACCACGGCGATCTTCTCCGCGGCCAGTAGCCGACGCGCGGCGTCGCGTACCCGCTGCTGGTTGTCGGCGGTGAAGAGGCGGCCGATGTTGTCGAAGGCGGCGTCGCCCACGTCGAGGAACACCTGATCGTCGGTCTGGCTGGCCAGGCTGCGCAGCTGATTGGCCCGCCCGGAGAGCTCCACGGGGCCGGCCTGTACCGCCGATTGGAACACCTCTCGGAACTGATCGAAGCTGTCGAAGCCCAGGCGTTTGGCCAGGCGCACCAGGGTCGAGGCGGTCACCGCGGCGGCAGTGGCCGACTTGCGGATCGACTGGAAGGCGATCTCCACCGGGTGTTCCAGCACATAGCCGGCGGCGAGCTTGAGCTGGGGGCTGAGCTCCGGGTAGGCCTCGGCGAGCTGACGGTTCACCGCATGCAGCCGGGCGGGGCCGCTGTCGGTGTCCGGCTCCTTGACGTCGCGTCGATCCTTTTCCAGCACGCTGTTCTCCTGGGGGGTGGTGCGGGAGCGCCATTGTACCTGATGCGCGACGCCTCAAGGGAAACATTCGTTTCTTTTTACATAAATCATGAAACGAACGTGTTGACCTGCCTGACGCCTTTGGCTAGGATGCGTAGAAGAACAGACGTGTTGCATGGGTTTAGATAATGACACGTTTGTTTCCACGCCGATGAACCATCGCCGTGGTTATCGAATTCGTCCGCCATGCCCCGAGAGTGCAGCTCTAAATGAACCAAGACGACAGCCAGTCACCGAATCCCCTTTCCCGAGACTACGAGACCCTGATCCTCCGCCGCCACGGCCAGGTGCAGGAGATCCGGTTCAACCGCCCCCACCGCCTCAACGCCGTGACCGAGGCGCTCTATGGTGAGCTCAATGATGCCCTGGGTCGTGCCGAGGCCGACAGCCAGGTGCGCGTCGTGCTGATCACCGGCGAGGGCCGAGCCTTCTGCGTGGGCGCTGACCTCAAGGAGCACAAGGAGGGGCGCACCGCCTTCGATCGCCGCCAGTACCTGCAGGGGGAGCAGGTCGTCTGCAGGCGCCTGATGCAGATGCAGACCCCGGTGGTCGCTGCCGTGAACGGCTTTGCGCTGGGCGCCGGGGCGGAGCTCGCCATCGCTTCGGATTTCCTGCTGATGGCCGAGAGTGCCCAGATCGGCCTGCCGGAGGTCTCCATCGGCAACTTCCTGGGCGGTGGCGTCACCTGGCTGCTGCCGCGCCTGGTGGGGCTGGCTAAGGCCCGCGAACTGGTCTTCCTGGGCGAGCGCATCGATGGCAACGAGGCAGTGCGTATCGGCCTGGCCAACCGCTGCCATGCCGACGAGGGCTTCTTTGATGCCGCCCTGGCCTTTGCCGAGAAGGTGGCGAGCAAGGCGCCGTTCTCCATGGCGCTTGCCAAGGAGCAGCTCACTTTCTCCGGCGAGCGCACCCTGGATGCCTGCCTGGCTGCCGAACTGGAAGGCATGACCTTCGTGGGCACCACTCGGGACTGGCAGGAGGGCGTCGATGCTTTCGCCGATAAGCGCGCGCCGCACTTCCAGGGGAAGTAAGCCCGTCCCTCCCGAACGTCCGTGAATCGCCCGGCGATCGGCCGGGCCGGTACCACTCTTCATTCGCCCACTCTTCATTCGCCCACGAGGGCAAGGTCAGCCAGCATATGAATCCCATCGAAGGACATCTCCCGACTCGCAGCCCCCTCCACGACATCCTGGCGCCCTCGGGTATCGCGGTGGTGGGGGCCTCCGCCGATCCCACCAAGCGTGGCTACAAGGCGATGGTCGGCCTGATCAAGGATGGCTATCGGGGCGACATCTACCCGGTCAACCCCAAGGCCGACATGATCCTCGGGGTCAAGGCGTGGCCCTCGGTCACGGCGATTCCCGGCAGCCCGGAACTGGCGCTGATCTGCACCCCGGCGGCCTCGGTGCCGGGACTGATCGCCGAGTGCGGGCGTCGCGGCATCAAGGGCGCGGTGATACTTGCCAGCGGCTTCGCCGAGATCGGCGGGGAAGGGGCCGAACTCGAACGGGAGATGATGGAGAAGGCCCGCGCCCACGGCGTGCGCATCATCGGCCCCAACACCTCGGGCCTCTTCAACCTGCATCACCAGATCAACCTGCTGTCGCTGGACAACATCAAGCCCGGCGGGGTGGGTATCATCTCCCAGTCCGGCAACATGCTGCTCTCGCTGGCGCTGGAGGCCCAGTACAACGGCCAGGTGGGCTTTTCCACCTACGTGGGCCCGGGCAACCAGAGCGATATCGGCTTCAATGACTACCTGCGCTACCTGGGCGAGGATGAGCACACCCGGGTCGCCACCCTCTACGTGGAGGGCTTCCGCGACGGGCGAAAGTTCCTCGAGGTGGCCCGCGAGGTGACGGCCATGAAGCCGGTGGTGGTCTACAAGTCCGGTTCTACCGAGGCCGGCCAGAAGGCCGCCAGCTCCCACACCGGGGCGCTGGCGGGCAGCTACGCCATGACCGTGGATCTGCTCAAGCAGGCCGGCGTCAGCGTGGTGCAGCACTCCGACGAGATCCTGCCGGTGGCCGAGGGGCTGGGCCTGCTGCAGAAGGCCCGCGGCAAGCGCGTGGCGGTGATCGCCGACGGCGGCGGCCAGGCGACCATCGCCTCTGACCGCCTGGCCGAGGCGGGCCTGGAACTCGCCGAGCTCTCCGAGGCGACCCGCCAGAGGCTGCGCGACGTGCTCTTCCCCCAGGCCTCCACCGTCAACCCGGTGGACGTGGCCGGCTCCACCGACGCCAATCCGTCACTGCTGGCCACCTGCATGGAGATCGTCGCCGCCGACGACAACGTCGACAGCGTCTTCCTGGTGGGCATGTTTGGCGGCTACAGCACCCGCTTTGCCGAATCGTTGCTGGGTGACGAGATGCGCGGCGCCGAGGCGATGGTCGATCTTTCCAAGGCCACCACCAAACCGCTGGTAATCTACAGCCTCTATGCCCCGATCAAGCCGCCGGCGCTGCGCCGCTTGCACGAGGCAGGCCTGCCCATCTACGCCTCCATCGAACACTCGGTGCGGGTGCTCTCGGCGTTGGGCGAACGCGGCCAGTACCTGGCCCAGGTGGGGCGCCAGAGCCGCGAGCGCAGCGTCGAGCCACTCCCCGAGCTCACCGCCATGTTCCAGCGTGCCCGGGTCGAGGGCCGCGACCTCTTCGAGTACGAGGCCAAGCAGCTGCTACGCGACCACGGCATCGAGGTGCCCCTTGAACTGGTGATCAGGAACGCGGCCGAACTGGCCGAGGCGGCAAAGCACTTTTCTGGAGCGAGTGGGGAGACGCCGCTGGCCATGAAGGTGGTTTCGAAGGACATCCTGCACAAGTCCGACGCCGGTGGCGTAAAGTTGAACGTCATCGGCGAGAGCGCCATGGGTGAGGCCCGCCAGGCCATTCTCGATGCCTGCCTCGCCTACGACCCGAGCGCCGAGATCGAGGGCGTGCTGGTGACCCCCATGGCGAAGAGGGGCATCGAGGTGATCCTCGGGGTCATCCGCGACCCAATCTTTGGGCCGGTGCTGATGTTCGGCCTGGGCGGCATCTTCGTGGAGATCCTCGAGGACGTGGCCTTCCGCGCCATCCCGCTGTCGCGCCGCGACGCCGAGGAGATGGTCGAGCAGATCAAGGCGAAGAGAATCCTCGGTGGTGTGCGCGGCGAGAAGGCGGTGGACCGGGCCGCCCTGGTTGACCTGCTGCTGAAGGTGTCGCGCCTCGTCGAGGCCTACCCGGCACTCTCCGAGCTCGACCTCAATCCGGTGATTGTCAACGCCGACGGCTATGCCGTGGTCGACGCCCGGGTTATTGTCGAGCGTTACGCCGAAACCACCGACAAGGACGCCGACGCATGAGCCCGATCTCTTCTCAATCCAGTATGTCTGGACCCGGCCTGCCTCAGCTGACCGACGCCCGCCTGACCCTGGAAGGGCGGGTGGCCACCCTGACATTGAATCGACACGACGTGCGCAATGCCCTCACCGGCACTGCCCTGGTGGACGACATCGTCGCCGTGGCCGAGTGGGTCAACCCCTGCGACGATGTCTCGGTGCTGGTGATCACCGGCGAGGGCAGTGCCTTCTCCGCCGGCGGCAACGTCAAGGATATGGCCAATCGTCGTGGCGATTTCGCTGGCGACGTGGCCAAGGTCTCGGCCCGCTATCGTCGCGGCATCCAGCGCATCCCGCTGGCACTTTCCGCGGTAGAGGTGCCGATCATCGCCGCCGTCAACGGACCGGCCATCGGAGCCGGCTTCGACCTGGCCAACATGGCTGATATGCGCATCGCCTCGAAGAAGGCCAAGTTCGGCGAGACTTTTCTCAACCTTGGGATCATCCCCGGCGACGGCGGCGCCTGGTTCATGCAGCGCCTGATCGGTTACCAGCGTGCCTTCGAGCTGACCCTCTCCGGCCGGATCATTGACGCCGAGGAAGCCAAGGCGTACGGCATCGTGCTCGAGGTGACCGAGCCCGAAGCGCTGATGGAGACGGTGGG
This sequence comes from Halomonas salsilacus, assembly GCF_051216275.1. Lineage (NCBI taxonomy): Bacteria > Pseudomonadati > Pseudomonadota > Gammaproteobacteria > Oceanospirillales > Halomonadaceae > Halomonas > Halomonas salsilacus. The sequence goes on along the minus strand of NZ_JBPKAQ010000003.1, from coordinate 258,772 downwards.
CGAGCTGGCTTCGCACATCGCTGCCCAGCCGCCGAAGGCAACCCGGCTGACCAAGCGGCTGATGAAGATGGCGCAGCGCACCGAGCTCAAGGACTTCCTCGACCTTTGCGCGGTGTTCCAGGGCATGTGCCACAACGAGCCCGAGCATCTGGAGGCGGTCAACGCCATGTTGGAGAAGATGGCGAAATAGCCAGCCCAGACGCGGCTGGCATGCTCTTGACGACGCCCGGCCCTGGTCGGGCGTCGTCGTGTGCAAGATGGAAAGCACAGCCACAGCACAAAAATTGCTTGTCGTCGGGGTACTCGCCTGGCGATGCTGCAGATACTGATATAAGTATCGACACTCACAGGGAGGTGACGGGGCATGGCAGACAGCACCCTGCTCTTTATCGTGCTGGGCGCAACGCTTGCAGCCTTCGTCTGGGGGCGCTTTCGCTATGATCTGGTGGCGCTCTCGGCGCTGCTGGGCTCGGTGATATTGGGCCTGGTACCGGGGGAGGAGGCCTTCCTCGGCTTCGGCCATCCGGCGGTGATCACCGTGGCGGCGGTGCTGGTGCTCAGCCGCGGCTTCGAGCGCTCCGGGGTGGTCGACGTCATCGCCGACCAGGTGCTCAAGGTGGGCGATCGGCTCTTCCTGCAGCTGCTGGTGCTAACCGGCACCGTGGTGGTGCTCTCCGGCATCATGAACAATGTCGGCGCCCTGGCGCTGTTGCTGCCGGTGGCCATGCGCTTGGCCCGGGAGCACGATGCCTCGCCGTCGATCCTGCTGATGCCGCTGGCCTTCGGCTCACTGCTGGGGGGGCTCACCACTCTGATCGGTACCCCGCCCAATATCATCATCGCCAGCTACCGCGGTTCGATCACCGGCGAGACCTTCGGGATGTTCTCCTTCTCCCCGGTTGGTGTCGCAGTGGCCTTGGTCGGACTGGCCTTTATCGTGCTGCTGGGCTGGCGGCTGACGCCGCAGCGGGCCGGCAAGGCCTCCACCGAGGCCATGTTCGACACCGCCCACTACTTGGTTGAGCTGCGCGTCGGCGAGGAGTCCAAGGCCAACGGTCTCAGCCTGCGCGAGCTGCAGGAGGAGCTGGAGGAGACCATTCCAGTGCTGGCGGTGGTGCGCGACGAGAAGCGCCGGGCCGGCCACGCCTTCTTCGGCACGCTGAAGGAGGGCGATATCCTGCTGATGGAGGCGGGGCCCGAGGAGATGAAGCTGTTGGAGGACAAGGCGGACCTGAGTGTGGGCAAGGATGCCGAAGATGAAGGGGCAGAGGAGAGCGAAGACGACAACAAGGCGCAACGTACGAGTGAAACGAACCAACGCGACAGCGCAGACGAGGAGAAAGACAGGGGCAGCGACAAAGAAAAGAAGGGAAAAGAGAAAGACAAGAACGGCGTGGATACGGAGGGTCTGCAGCTGGTCGAGGCGGTGGTGCGCACCGACTCCATGATGGTCAACCGCACCATCACCCAACTGCGCCTTCACAACCAGTTCGGCCTGCACCTGGTGGCGGTGGCCCGGGACGGCGGTCGCCTCAAGCAGCGCCTGCACGAGATTCGCTTCCGCCCCGGCGACGTGTTGCTGCTTCAGGGTGGCGAAAGTGAACTCGCCGAGAGCCTGGCAACCCTGGGCTGCCTGCCGCTGGCGAAGCGTGACCTGAATCTTGGGCAGCCGCGCATGCTGCTGCTGTCGCTGGGCATTTTCGCCGCGGCCATTCTGGCGATGTTCTTCGATTTGTTGCCGGCGGCGGTGGCGCTCTCCACGGCGGCGCTGGTCTCGCTGCTGGTGGGGGTGCTGCCGCTGCGCGAGGGCTACCAGGCCATCGATGGACCGGTGATCGTGCTGCTCGGGGCGATGATTCCGGTGGGGCAGGCGTTGGAGACCAGCGGCGGAGCGGCGCTGATCGCCGAGTCCATGCTTGTCTGGGGCAGCGAGTGGCCGGTGATCGTGACCCTGATCGGTCTCTTCGTACTCTCCATGGTGCTCTCCAACATCGTCAACAACGCCGCTGCGGCGCTGCTGATGGCGCCTATTGCGGCGAGCCTGGCCAATGGCTTCGGCGCCTCGGTTGACCCCTTCCTGATGGTGGTGGCAGTCAGCGCCTCCTGCGCCTTCCTCACCCCCATCGGCCACCAGTCCAATACTCTGGTAATGGGTCCCGGTGGCTACCGCTTCGGCGACTATTGGCGTATGGGCCTGCCACTCTCCCTGGTGGTGCTGGCGGTGGCAACACCCATGATTCTGCTGGTATGGCCCCTGTAGTAAAACGCCCCGGCCAGTTGGCCGGGCGCAGGGTTGGCGAGGGCGTCGTCAGGCGGCGTTGTGTCGCAGTACCTTGGCCTTGTCGATGACGAAGGCGTCGTACTCGAAGTCGTCCACGGTGAGCAGCTCCAGCACCCGAGCCTCGCGCTCGCGCATGAAGGTGGCGTCCTCCTCGCCGATGAGGCCGGCCTTGGCGGCTTCCTCCACCCGTTGTTCGGGATGCAGGGCCTCCGCGGGCAGCCCCCCCCTGGCATAGGCCTTGTTGACGGTGCGGTAGAGGGCTTCGGCTCGCTCCTGGGTTGTGAGCAGGGCGTTGTACTGTGCCAGGAAGTTGGGTTGGCTGCCGTCGTCGGCCTCCCAGGTCTCACGCAGCAGCTTCTCGCGCAGGGCGGTGTCTCGTGAGACGGCCTGGGCGATGGTGCGGGCCAGATCGTCGTGGGGGCGCTTGACGCGCTTGCCCCGCGGCATCACCAGGACGCGTAGCACCGCGACCAGCGCCCGGTTGGGCAGGTTGTCGAACAGCTCGTCCAGAGCCTGCTCGGCGCGGCCCAGCAGAAGCTGGCAGCTATAGTGCATGAGCGCCGCCTCGTCCTCGACCTGGTCGCCCTCGTGCCACTGCTTGATCACCATGGAGGCCAGGTAGAGGTTGGAGAGCACGTCGCCGAGCCTGGCGGAGAGCATCTCGCGCTGCTTGAGGGTGGAGCCGAGGCTGGCCATGGCGGCGTCCGCGCACAGGCCGAAGCCGGCGGAGAGTCGCGCGATCTCGCGAGCGTAGGGTGCGGCAACCGCATCGAAGGGCACGGCCGGCTTGCCGATGCCGAGCCCCTGGGTGAAGGCGCGGGCGGCGTTGCCGAAGATCAGCCCGGCGTGGTTGAAGAACGCCTTGTCGAAGGCCTGGATATCATCGGCGTCCTTGGCGGCGAGCTCGTCGAGCACGTAGGGATGGCAGCGGATCGCGCCCTGGCCGAAGATCATCAGGTTGCGGGTCATGATGTTGGCGCCTTCCACGGTGATCGCCACCGGGTTGGCGCTGTAGCCGATCCCCAGGTAGTTGCGCGGGCCGAGGGTGACCGCCTTGCCACCGTGGATATCCATGGCGTCGCTGAGGACGACACGCTGGAACTCGGTGAGCTGGCTCTTGAGGATCGCCGAGGGCACCGCCGGCTTCTCGCCGCGGTCGATGGTGTTGGCGGTCTGATAGACCGCGGCCTGGGCGATATAGCCCAGCGCCGTCATGCGTGCCAGCGGCTCCTGCACACCCTCCATCTCGGCCACCGGGACGTTGAACTGCCGGCGAATGCGGGCGAAGCCGCCGCTCCAACCGATGGCGTAGCGGGCGGTGCCGGTGGCGCCGGAGGGCAGGGTGATGCAGCGGCCGATGGAGAGGCACTCCACCAGCATCCGCCAGCCTTGACCGATCATCTCGGTGCCGCCAATGATGGTGTCCAGCGGGACGAAGACGTCTTTGCCCTTGATGGGCCCGTTCAGGAAGGGGCTACCGATGGGGTGATGGCGGCGGCCGATCTCCATGCCGGCGGTGTCGCGGGGGATCAGCGCCAGGGTGATGCCGCGATCCTCCTCGTCGCCCAGCAGGTGCTCCGGGTCGAACAGGCGGAAGGCCAGGCCCACCACGGTGGCGATGGGCGCCAGGGTGATCCAGCGCTTCTCGAAGTTGAGGCGCACGCCGAGCACCTCCTTGTCGTCGATGACCTGCTTGCAGACCACGCCGGTGTCGGGGATGGCGGTGGCGTCACTTCCGGCTCGGGGGCCAGTGAGGCCGAAGCAGGGAATCTCGCGGCCGTCGGCCAGGCGCGGCAAGTAGTGGTCCTTCTGCTCTTCGGTGCCGTACTTGAGCAGCAGCTCACCCGGGCCCAGGGAGTTGGGTACGCCCACGGTGACCATCAGGGTCTCGTTGATGGAGAGCTTCTGCAGCACCAGCGACTGCGCCTTGGCTGAGAAGCCCAGGCCACCGTAGGCTTTGGGGATGATCATCCCGAAGTAGCGTTCCTGCTTGAGGTGGTCCCAGAGTTCCTGGGGCAGGTCGGCGCGCTCTTTGGCGATGTCCCAGGCGTTGCACATGCCGGCGGCGACCGAGCACTGGTTGTCGAGGAAGGTGCGCTCCTCGTCGCTCAAGCCTTCGTCCTTGAAGGCGAGCAGCACCTGCCAGTCGGGCTTGCCGGTGAACAGCTCACCGTCCCATGCCACGCTGCCGGCCTCCAATGCGGTGCGCTCGGTGTCGGAGACCCTGGGCGAGACCGTCTTGAACAGGGCGAACAGGCGCGGGGTCAACCACTTGCCGCGCAGTGCCGGCAGGCCTGCCACGGCCACGGCGATGGCGCCGAGCAGCAGCAGGATACCGAGCAAGCTGGAGGCGACGAGCAGACTGGCCAGGCCGGTGATGGCCAGCACCGCCAGGGCGGGCAGGGCACCCGACTCGCGGCGCATCACCGCCAGCAGGCCGACAGCGGCCACGATCAGCAGGATCAGGGTGAGCATGGGGGGAGACTCCGATTGTGATGAACGTCAAGAATTCGAACAGATGTTTGAATACTTGCAGACTAGCCCATCCCCATGCAACCGGCCAACAAAAGAACGATATAGGGGTTTGATTCGGCGCTCCTTGCCCCATCTAGCGATGAGACAGTCAGGCTTGATCGAAGCGGCGCCGGGGCTCTCCTCGTACCGGGGTGTCGCCTGCCACGTAGTAGCGGGCGTCGCTTTTCGGCAGCGGTTCGCGGCCGCGGATCCTGTCGGCGATCTTCTCGGCTAGCATGATCGTCGGCGCGTTGAGGTTGCCGGTGGGAATCATTGGGAAGAGCGAGGCGTCAGCGACCCGCAGGCCCTCCACGCCGTGCACCCGGCCGGCGCCGTCCACCACGGCGTCGTCCCCTTCGCCCATGCGGCAGCTGCCGCAGGGGTGGTAGGCGGTCTCGGCGTGGGCCTTCACGAAGGCGTCCAGCTCAGCATCGGATTGCACGTCTGGCCCCGGCGCGATCTCGCGACCACGATAGGCGTCGAAGGCGGGCTGCGCGATGATCTCGCGGGTTAGGCGGATGGCGTCGCGGAACTCCTGCCAGTCCTTCTCGGTGGACATGTAGTTGAACAGGATGCTGGGTGCGGCCTCGGGGTCCCGGGAGGTCAGGCGGATGCGACCGCGGCTCTCCGAGCGCATGGAGCCCACGTGAGCCTGGAAGCCGTGGGCCTGCACCGCGCTCTTGCCGTTGTAGCTGATGGCGATGGGCAGGAAGTGGTACTGCAGGTTGGGCCACGCCTCCTGATCATTGCTGCGAATGAAGCCGCAGGATTCGAACTGGTTGCTGGCGCCGATGCCGCTGCCAAGGAAGAGCCACTGGGCGCCGATCTTCGGCTGGTTGACCCACTTCAGCGCCGGGTAAAGGGAGATCGGCGCCTTGCACTCGTACTGGATGTACATCTCCAGGTGGTCCTGGAGGTGGGCGCCGACGTTGTCATTGACGTGGACCGGCGCGATACCGAATTCGTCCAGGACATTCTTCGGGCCGATGCCGGAACGCTGCAGGATCTGCGGGGAGGCGATGGCGCCGCTGCACAGTAGTACCTCGCGGCGGGCGCGTACCCGCTGGGTCTGGCCCTTTTTCCGGTAGCGCACACTCACCGCTCGCTTGCCCTCGAACTCGATGACGTCGGTAATGGCTCGGGTCTCGATGGTGAAATTCTCGCGCCCCCTGGCCTGGTCCAGGTAGCCGCGGGCGGTGGAGGCGCGTCGGCCGCCCGGGGTGACGAAGCGGTCCATGGGGCCGAAGCCCTCCTGCTGGTAGCCGTTGACGTCCTCGGTTTCCGGGTAGCCGGCCTGCTTGCCCGCCTCGATAAATGTGCGATAGAGCGGGTTGTTGCCTTCCTTGGGTGTCGTGACACTGACCGGCCCGTCGCCGCCGTGGTAGTCATCGGGCCCGATATCGCGGCTCTCGGACTTGCGAAAGTAGGGGAGGCAGTCGGCGTAGGTCCAGTCCGACAGGCCCGGCGCCTTGGCCCAGTGGTCGTAGTCCAGGGCATTGCCGCGGATGTAGCACATGCCGTTGATCAGCGAGGAGCCGCCCAGGCCCTTGCCACGGCCGCACTCCATGCGCCGGCCGTCCATGTGCGGCTCGGGGTCGGTCTCGAAGGCCCAGTTGTAGCGCTTGCCCTGCAGCGGGAAGGCCAGCGCCGCCGGCATCTGGGTGCGGAAATCGAAGCGGTGGTCGGGGCCGCCGGCCTCGAGCAGCAGCACCGTGACGTCTTCGTCCTCGGTGAGGCGGGTGGCCAGCACGTTGCCGGCGGAGCCGGCGCCGATGATCACGTAGTCGAATTCGCGAAGCTCGGTCATGTAGCCTCCTTAAAACACCGACTCGAAGGGGCCCATTTCCACCTGCACCGACTTGGTCTGGGTGTAGTGGGCCAGCGTCTCCAGGCCATTCTCGCGGCCTATACCGGACTGCTTGTAGCCGCCCACCGGCATCTCGGCGGGGGACTCGCCCCAGGTGTTGATCCAGCAGATGCCCGCCTCCAGGCGGTGGATGACCCGATGGGCGCGGTTGAGGCTCTCGGTGAAGACGCCGGCGGCCAGGCCGTAGTGGGTATCGTTGGCGCGGCGGATCACCTCCTCCTCGTCATCGAAGGCCAGGATCGCCATCACGGGACCGAAGATCTCCTCTCGCACGATGCGCATCTCGTCGCTGCAATCGGTGAACACCGTGGGGGCGGCCCAGGCGCCTCTTGACCAGTCAACACCGCCAGCGTCGCCTTGATTCCAGGTATCGCCGCCGGCCAGCACCCGGGCACCCTCCTGTTTGCCGAGCGCGATGTAGGAGAGCACCTTTTCCTGGTGCTCGAAGCTGACCAGGGGGCCGAAGTTGACACTCGGGTCCATCGGGTCGCCGGCTCTAATGCGGCCGACCCGCTCCTTGATCTTCGCCTCGAAGGCGTCCTTCACGGCGCGCTCGACGAACACCCGGGTGCCGTTGGTGCAGATCTGCCCGCTGGAGTAGAAGTTGGCCATCATCGCGGCGTCGGCGGCGCGATCGAGGTCGGCATCATTGAAGACGATCAGCGGCGACTTGCCGCCCAGTTCCATGGTGACATCCTTCAGGGTGGAGCCCCCGGCGGCGGCCATTACCTTCTTGCCGGTTCCCACCTCCCCGGTGAAGGAGACCTTGTCGATGCCCGGGTGTCCGGTCATCAGGGCGCCAACGCGGCCGTCGCCATGGATCACGTTGAAGACGCCATCGGGGAGCCCGGCCTCGGTCAAGATCGCGGCCAGCTTCATGGCGGTGAGCGGGGTCACCTCACTGGGCTTGAAGACCACAGCGTTGCCGGCTGCCAGGGCCGGGGCGGCCTTCCAGCAGGCGATCTGGAGGGGGTAGTTCCAGGCGCCGATGGCACCGATCACGCCCAGCGGCTCGCGGCGGGTGTAGACGAAGGAGTCCTCGCGCAGCGGGATCTGGGTGCCCTCGATGACGGCAGCCAGGCCGGCGTAGTACTCCAGGGCGTCGGCGCCGGTGACGATGTCCACCGCGGCGGTTTCGCTGATCGGCTTGCCGGTGTTGCGGGTCTCGAGTTCGGCGAGTTCGTCGTTGCGCCCACGTAGCAAGGTTACGGCGCGATTCATGATGCGGCCGCGCTGCATGCCGCTCATGGCGGCCCATTCGCGCTGGCCGCGGCGGGCAGCGGTCACGGCGGCGTCCACGTCGGCTGCTGAGGCTTGCTGCACGCCGGCCAGCCGGCTGCCGTCGAAGGGGTTAACGACCTCGAAGGTGGCGCCTGAACTGGCGTCTACCTCTCGGCCATCGATGTAGAGGGGTACGGGGTCTCGCTGTGTCATGGGGCTCTCCTTAATCGGCGGAGGGGGTGGCGGTGAGCAGCTGGTCCAGGGTGGCCAGGGCCACCCGTCGTGCAGAATCGGCGTCCAGGCCCTCGGGGGTCAGGGCGCCGCGCAACCACAGGCCGTCGATCATGGCGGCCAGGGCGTGGGCAGCCCGGCGTGCCTCGGCACGAGGCATCAGACGGTGGAATTGGGCGCAGAGGTTCGAGTAGAGACGGCGGTCGTTGACCTGCTGCAGACGCTGTAGTGCCGGTTGGTGCATGCTGCTCGCCCAGAAGGCCAGCCAGGTCTTGGCCACGGGGCCGGTGACCTGGCTGCGATCGAAGTTGCCCTCGATGATGGCCCTCAGGTGCGCCCGGGGGCTGGCGGCGGCAATGCTGGCCCGGCGAGCAGCGACGGCGGCGCCCAGGTCGCTGAGGATCTGACGCATGGTCGCTTCCAGCAGGCCATCCTTGCCGCCGAAGTAGTGGCTGATGATGCCGGCGGAGACGCCGGCATGCCGTGCGATGCGCATGACGGTGGCATCGGCCAGGCCGACCTCATCGATGGCCGCCATGGTCGCCTTGATCAGCTGCTGGCGGCGGATGGGTTCCATTCCGACCTTGGGCACCTCGAGACCTCCTGTTCCAGGGCTAACTTGGCACCATGCCGTTGAGCATGATGGTAGAGTCACAGCCTGCCATTTTTTTATTGAACGTTCAATTAATATAAGGGCAGGGAAAGAGAGCTGGGCAAGAGGCCGTGACCGCAGGGGTTGCCAAGCGTTATAGGTCTCGGCATAATATGACCCCGTTGAAAGACACTACTCTGCCCGACGGCCTGGCTACGTAGCTCAGCTGGTTAGAGCACATCACTCATAATGATGGGGTCCCCTGTTCAAATCAGGGCGTAGCCACCAGACTCATCGGAACGCCCACTAGGTCCCATGCCAGGTGGGCGTTCTGCTATCTATACCCTGGGATGGCTGATGGTGCTCGGGACGGCTGGCTTCGGATGGTACCAGGGTTGAGCTCGATCCGGCCTTGACCTCCAGAAGCGAATCCGTATACTACGTCCCGTGTTCGATGCCGTTCCCGGATAGCTCAGTTGGTAGAGCAAGTGACTGTTAATCACTGGGTCGCAGGTTCGAGTCCTGCTCCGGGAGCCAACGACGCCTCGAACGCCATTGCTGTTAAGACCGTAATTCCTCGATAGCTCAGTTGGTAGAGCAAGTGACTGTTAATCACTGGGTCGCAGGTTCGAGTCCTGCTCGAGGAGCCATCAGCGGTTTTTCACCAATAGCCATCGCCCCTCTCTCTGTTGTTCCCGGATAGCTCAGTTGGTAGAGCAAGTGACTGTTAATCACTGGGTCGCAGGTTCGAGTCCTGCTCCGGGAGCCATCTCCAAGACATCTTCCTGATTCGATTCGCTGGTTGAGCTCGCTCGCCGGGGTCTGCGCGTGCCTGTTTCTCAGCGCGTCTACCTGTCGTGGCAAGAAAACGCCGCCCCGAGGGGCGGCGTGATGGCCTGCTGTAGCCCCGGGTGGCTCAGTGGCGGTTGGCCAGCCGGTATTCGTCACTGGTGAGGAGAGCGAAGTCCAGCAGGATATGGGCCGCCTCCTGCACCTGCACCTGTTCCACGGGCTCCTCGTCGCTCTCTTCGCCGCGGGCGTCGACCCACTCCTCCAGCAGGTCAAGGCCCAGGGCTCGGCGTCGCTGGTTCTCCAGGCTTAGCTGTTCGGCCTCCTGCTCTTCCACTTCGCGCTTGCGCTGCTCGCGGTTGAGGCTGACGCTGGTGGTCTGTTCGCGCAGGCGACGGTTGAGCTCCGCCTGCTGGGTCAGGTAGCGGAAGTTCGGGTGCTCCGCGACACGGCTATGGTGGCGGTCCTTGATGGACTCCAGGTGGCGCCACGGCTCGCCGTAGTGGCGGTACTGCACGGAGCGCACGGTGTCCCAGTCCAGGGCGTTGTCCAGGCTGCTCTCGCCGATCAGGTCCGGATCGATCAGGCTCGGGAAGATGATGTCCGGCTCCACGCCGCGGTGCTGGGTGCTGTCACCGGAAATGCGATAGAACTTGGCGCGGGTCAGCTTGATCTGGCCGTGGCTCAGATCGTTGAGGGTCTGCACCGTGCCCTTGCCGAAGGTCGGCGAGCCTACCACCAGGCCGCGGCCGTAGTCCTGAATGGCCCCCGCGAAGATCTCCGAGGCGGAGGCGGAGAGCCGATTGACCAGCACGCCCAGCGGGCCGTCATAGTGGGTTCCCGCGTCGGTGTCGCCGTAGAGGCTGATGCGGCCGCGGGCGTCGCGCACCTGGACGGTGGGGCCGCGGTCGATGAACAGCCCGAGCAGCGAGTTGGCCTCCTGCAGGGCGCCGCCGCCGTTATTGCGCAAATCGAGCACGATGCCCTCGATGTCTTCACCCTTGAGTCGCTCGATCTCGCGGGCCACGTCGCGGGTGGTGCTGCGAAAGTCCTCTTCCCCGGCCTGCCAGGCATCGAAGTCCACATAGAAGGTGGGGATCTTGATCACTCCGATGCGGTGCGGGCCATCGTCGCGCTCGATCTCGATCACCTTGCCCTGGGCCGCCTGGTCCTCGAGGTTCACGGTGTCGCGCGTGATCTCGATGATGCGCGAGCGGGTCATGTCCACCGCCTGGGCGGGCACCACGTCGAGGCGTACCACCGAGCCCTTGGGGCCGCGGATCAGGTCGACCACGTTGTCCAGGCGCATGCCCACCACGTTGACCATCTCGCCCTCGTCCTGGCCGACTGCCACGATGCGGTCGGCAGGCTCCAAGGCGCCTGCGCGCTCCGCCGGCCCGCCGGGCACCAGGCTGGCCACCTTGACGTACTCGCCGTCGGACTGCAGCAGGGCGCCGATGCCCTCCAGCGAGAGGCGCATCTGGATGTCGAAGGATTCGCCCTGGCGAGGGGAGAGGTATTCGCTGTGGGGGTCGATGCTGCCGGTCACCGCCGCCATGAAGAGGCCGAAGATGTCCTCCTCGTTGGTCTGGCGCACCCGGTTGAGCTGCCCCTCGTAGCGCTGGCGCAGGTTGGTCTCTACCTGCTCGAGATCCTGGCCGCTGATGGCCAGGGTCAGGGCAGCGTTCTTGAGACGCTTGAACCAGAGCTCATCGAGTTCATCGCGGCTCTCGGCCCAGGGGGCCTCGTCGCGGTCGATATCCAGGCGCAGGTCGCTGTCGTAGGTGAAGTCGAGGCCCTCGTCGAGGCTGGCCAGCAGCCACTCGAAGCGTGCCTCGGCGCGCTCGTGGTAGCGATGGTAGAGGGCATAGACGTCGTCCAGTTCGCCGTCGAAGAGCGCATCGTCGATGCGCCCTCCCAGGTGGCGGAAGTCGGCGACATCGCCGGCCAGCAGGAAGGCGCGCTGGCCGTCAAGGACATCCAGGTAGCGCTCAAAGGCCTGATGCGACCAGGTATCGTCCAGCTGGATGTCGGCGTAATGGCCGTAGCGCAGAGAGTCGGCGACTTCCACGGCCGCCTGGCGCTGGGCATCGGTGGGTTGCGGCTGCGCCAGGGCGACGCCGGCGACCAGCAGCAGGCCGGCCAGGATGGCGGCTGGACGTCCCAGGTGGGCAAGCAGGCTCATCAATGAAGCACTCCGGGTTTCATGTACACTCTTCCTAGACTCTTTTCAGGCTCACGAGTTGCGCGGGCCGAAAGAGCATTGTAGCAGCTTCCCCCGTCATCCCATGATACCTGTTGGTCTCCCACGACATCTGTTAGCAGAGGAATTCATGTCCCAGGACGATCTTGTCGAGCGCCTTCTCAACTTCCTGCGTCGCTCACCCACCCCCTGGCACGCCGTGGCCAGCATGGCGGCTCGGCTCGAGGCGGCGGGTTATCGCCGTCTCCACGAGTGCGAGCCCTGGCAGCTGGCGCCCGGCGAGAGGGTCTATGTGACCCGCAATGACTCCTCGATCATCGCCCTGCAGCTACCCGAGGGTGACCTGAGTGCGCTGCGCATGATCGGCGCCCACACCGACAGCCCTGGCCTGCGCCTCAAGCCCAGTGCGGCCCAGGCCAGTGCCGGCTGGCTGCAACTGGGGGTGGAGACCTACGGCGGCGTGCTGCTGGCGCCCTGGTACGATCGCGACCTCGGCCTGGCAGGGCGAATCCACGTACGCCATCCCGATGGGCGCCTGGAGGGGCTGCTGCTCAACGTCGAGCGCCCGGTGGCGATCATCCCCAGCCTGGCCATCCACCTGGATCGCGACGTCAATCAGGGGCGCCCGATCAACGCTCAGACCCAGATGGCGCCGGTGTTCCTGCAGGGCGGCGAGAATGCCGACCTCGAGCGCCTGCTCAAGGGCTGGATCGCCGATCAGCACGGCCTGGAGGGGGTGGAGCTGCTCGACTTCGAGCTCGGCTTACATGACATGCAGCCGCCGGCCCGCATCGGCGTGGCGGGAGAGCTGATCGCCAGCGCCCGGCTCGACAACCTGCTCTCCTGCTTCGCCGGGCTGGAGGCGCTGCTCGCCGCGGATGGCAGACAGGGTGTCGTGCTCGCGGCCAGCGACCATGAGGAGGTCGGGAGTGCCAGCGCCTGTGGCGCCCAGGGCCCCTTCCTCGGCGACGTGCTGCAGCGGGTGAGTGAGCGGCTCGGCGGGGACGATGAGGGCGCCTTCATCCGCCTGATCCAGGCATCGCGGATGATCTCCTGCGACAACGCCCATGCGCTTCATCCCAACTTCACCGACAAGCACGACGCGGCCCACGGGCCGGCACTTAACGGCGGGCCGGTGATCAAGGTCAACGCCAGCCAGCGCTATGCCACCAACAGCGCCACCGCGGCGATGTTTCGCGACCTGTGTCGCGAGGCCGAGGTGCCGGTGCAGACCTTCGTGACCCGCGCCGACATGGGCTGCGGCAGCACCATCGGACCGATCACCGCCACCGAGCTCGGCGTGCCGACCCTGGACGTGGGTGCGCCCCAGTGGGCTATGCACTCCATCCGTGAGACCGCGGGTGCCCGCGACGTGGAGTACCTGACCCGGGTGCTGACCGCCTTCTGCAACCGCGCTGAGCTGGCCTGAACGTCATGCGGGAGGCGCCGTGAGCCGCGCGGAGAAGAGGTCCTGCGCCAGGGCCGTCGTCGGTAGCCTACAATCGGTAGCCTACAAAGAGGTATACACGGCGCCTACTCGTCGGTCCGGCGCTTCGGGGCCTGCTCCCGGATGAGCCTCGAGCAGGGAGGACGTTAGAGACCATACGAAAAACCCGGCGCCATGGGCGCCGGGTTTTTCTTTGTATGGTGGCTACGCCCTGATTTGAACAGGGGACCCCATCATTATGAGTGATGTGCTCTAACCAGCTGAGCTACGTAGCCAGCGGCGCATACACTAGCCGCCATCGCTTTGGGTGTCAACTTCCTGATGTGGAAGGCATCGAGGGCTGACATAACACGGCATGGGAGACGCTTGACAGCCGCGGGGGCGCTCAGTAACATACGCGCCACCTCGACGAGCCGAGACATTGCGTCCCATTCGTCTAGTGGTCCAGGACACCGCCCTTTCACGGCGGTAACAGGGGTTCGAACCCCCTATGGGACGCCACTCGACTCAAACAGGTACCGGAGTGCGGGAATAGCTCAGTGGTAGAGCATCGCCTTGCCAAGGCGAGGGTCGGGAGTTCGAATCTCCTTTCCCGCTCCAAGACGCAAGACGCGGTATCGAGCCAAGGCTCGGGTCAGGATCTGGAACGCCAGCCCGGTCGAATCTCCTTTCCCGCTCCATGCGTCCCATTCGTCTAGTGGTCCAGGACACCGCCCTTTCACGGCGGTAACAGGGGTTCGAACCCCCTATGGGACGCCATTCAATCCGGTGCATGACAGGCAGTAGCAGTAGTGCGAGACCTGCGGGAATAGCTCAGTGGTAGAGCATCGCCTTGCCAAGGCGAGGGTCGGGAGTTCGAATCTCCTTTCCCGCTCCAAGACGTAAGACGCGGTATCGAGCCAAGGTTCGGGTCAGGATCTGGAACGCCAGCCCGGTCGAATCTCCTTTCCCGTTTCATGCGTCCCATTCGTCTAGTGGTCCAGGACACCGCCCTTTCACGGCGGTAACAGGGGTTCGAACCCCCTATGGGACGCCACCTCGCTCGCTCAAGCGGTACTCGACAAGCGGGAATAGCTCAGTGGTAGAGCACAACCTTGCCAAGGTTGGGGTCGCGAGTTCGAATCTCGTTTCCCGCTCCAATGTCAGTTACTAGCTTTAGACAAGATTGCAGTCACTAGCTTCCTCTTACTTTGATGATGTCTGCCAGCGTGCAGGCCTTTCTGCGTGTCTGACCGTCGGGCTCCTGCCAGCGGAGGCTTGAAGTCGCACGTCGCCGTCCCAATATCCTTATGCCTTTGCGGTATGCCCGCTCTCGAACCTCGAACCGACCAAGGATTGCCAATGGCCGAACCGGCTCTGTCCATCCGTGGCCTCACCAAGGTCTACGGCAATGGCTTCCAGGCCCTCAAGGGCATCGACCTCGACGTCGCCGAGGGCGACTTCTTCGCCCTGCTGGGCCCCAACGGCGCCGGCAAGTCCACCACCCTGGGGGTGGTCTGCTCGCTGGTGCAGAAGAGCGCCGGCAAGGTCTCGATCTTCGGCATCGATATCGACCGCGACTTCCCCCGCGCCAAGTATCACCTGGGCGTGGTGCCCCAGGAGTTCAACTTCAACCAGTTCGAGAGGGTCATCGACATCGTGTTGGCCCAGGCCGGCTACTACGGCATGCCGCGCCGCGAGGCGCAGCCCCGCGCCGAGCAGCTGCTGCGTGACCTCGGTCTGTGGGACAAGCGCAACGGCAGCGCGCGGATGCTCTCCGGCGGGATGAAGCGCCGACTGATGATCGCCAGGGCGCTGATGCACCGGCCCAGGCTGCTGATCCTTGACGAGCCCACCGCCGGCGTGGATATCGAATTGAGGCGCAGCATGTGGGAGTACATGCGCCGCATCAACCGCGAGGAGGGCACCACCATCATCCTCACCACCCACTACCTCGAGGAGGCCGAGAGCCTCTGCCGCAACGTGGCGATTATCAACCACGGTGAAATCATCCGGAACACCGGCGTGCGCGAGCTGCTCACCGAACTCGACACCGAGACCTTCCTGTTCGACCTGGCCCATCCGATCGAGGCCGCCCCCGGGATCGAGGGCTTCGAGGTCACCCGGGTCGATGCCGCCCAGCTGGCAGTGGCAGTGCATCGCGGCCAGCGGCTCAATGACATCTTCACCGCGCTGAGCGAGCAGGGACTCGAAGTCGTCTCCATGCGCAACCGCGCCAACCGGCTCGAGGAGATGTTCGTCACCATGGTGGAGCAGGGCAACGACGCCCGGGACAAGGCCGCCGACGCGGAGGCCCGCTCATGAATCCGATGCAGACCGCCATCGCCCTATGGACCCTGGTGATCAAGGAGATCAAGCGCTTCACGCGCATCTGGCCGCAGACCCTGCTGCCGCCCTCCATCACCATGACCATGTACTTCATCATCTTCGGCAACCTGATCGGTTCGCGCATCGGGGAGATGGACGGCTTCAGCTACATGGACTTCATCGTCCCCGGGCTGATCATGATGGCGGTGATCACCAACAGCTACTCGAACGTGGCATCATCCTTCTTCTCCAACAAGTTCCAGCGCTCCATCGAGGAGATGATGGTCTCGCCCATGCCCAACTGGGTGATTCTTGCCGGCTTCGTGCTGGGTGGCATGGCCCGTGGCCTCGGCGTCGGCCTGATCGTCACCGTCGTGTCGTTGTTCTTCACCCGCATTAGCGTGGCCCATCCGCTGCTCACGGTGGGTGTTGTGGTGCTCACCTCGGCGCTCTTCTCCATCGGCGGTTTCATCAACGCCCTGCTGGGCAAGAAGTTCGACGACATCTCCATCGTGCCGACCTTTATCCTCACGCCGCTGACCTACCTGGGCGGTGTCTTCTACTCGATCTCGCTGCTGCCGGCCTTCTGGCAAGGCGTGTCGATGCTCAATCCCATCCTCTACATGGTCAACGTCTTCCGCTACGGCTTTCTGGGCGTCTCCGACATCCCGGTGGGCTGGGCCCTGGCCGCCATCGTCACCTTCATCGCCGTGCTGTTCAGCGTCGCCCTGTGGATGCTGGAGCATGGCAAGGGGATTCGCTCATGAGTTACCCGCGTCCCGATGCCCTGACGGATGCCCCCTTGGGGCGCGAGTCCGCCTACCCGGAGCGCTATGACGCCACGCTGCTCTATCCCATTCCCCGCGCCGCCAATCGGGCGCCGCTGGGCATCGAGGCGGGCGCGCTCCCCTTTATTGGCGAGGACGAGTGGCATGCTTTCGAGGTCAGCTGGCTCAACGCCCGCGGCAAGCCGGTGGTGGCCGTGGCGCGCTTCCGCCTGCCGGCGGATTCGCCGAACCTGATCGAGTCCAAGTCCTGGAAACTCTACCTCAACGGCTTCAACCAAGCCCGCTTCGAGAGCCGCCAGGCGGTCATCGACACCCTGATGGCCGACCTCTCCCGGGCCACCGATGCCGTTGTGTCGGTGGAGCTGTTCGACGTCGACGACGAGACCCTCGCCCCGCGCCGCCTGCCCGGCGAGTGCCTGGATGACCTGGACATCGAGGTCAACGACTACACCCCCAGCGCCGAGACGCTGGCGGTGGGGGAGGAGGTCGTCGAGGAAGCGCTTTACTCCCACCTGCTCAAGTCCAACTGCCCGGTCACTGGCCAGCCCGACTGGGGCAGCGTGCTGATCCGCTACCGGGGGCCGCGGATCGATCGCGAGGGGCTCCTGCGCTACCTGATCGGCTACCGCCAGCACCAGGACTTCCACGAGCACTGCGTGGAGAACATCTTCGTCGACCTGGTGACGCGCTGCCGGCCCGAGCGGCTGCTGGTGCTGGCGCGCTACGTGCGGCGCGGCGGACTCGACATCAGCCCCTGGCGCGCCACTACCGGCGAACGCCCACCCGAGCCCCTTCGCCTGTCGAGGCAGTAGGGGCCGCACGACAGTCGTGCGGCCGGCTGCTACAGTCCCGTCATATCGTTTTTGAACCTTGCCGAGGAAGAGAGGCTATGGACGCGCTGACGCTGCTGCATGAACGCAGCTCCATGGGCAAGCTGATGGGGCCGCCGCCGAGCCCCGAACAGCTCGAGGCCATCTACCGGGCGGCCCTGCGCGCCCCGGACCACAAGGAGCTGCGCCCTTGGCGCTTCGTCGAGTTTTCCGGTGACGGTCTCTCGCGCCTGGGTGAGCTGTTCGCCGAAGCCGAGTATCGCGAAGACCCCCACGTCGGCGATACCGCCCTGGATGCCGCCCGCAAGAAGCCGCTGCGCGCGCCCATGGTCATCGCGGTGATCGCCCGGGTCACCCCGGACATGCCCAAGGTGCCGAAGATCGAGCAGGTGATCTCCGCGGGCTGTGCAGCCCATGGCATCCTGCTGGCGGCCCACGCGCTGGGACTCGGCGCCATGTGGCGCAGCGGCAAATATGCCTTCGACCCCACCGTCCGCAAGGGTCTGGGCCTTGAGGAAGATGACGAGGTGGTGGCCTTTATTTACCTGGGCCAGCTGGGCGGGCGTCACAAGCGCATTGCCGAGCATGACATCGACGTCTTCGTCGAACGCTGGCGCTGAGCGGAGGAGAGCAGATGCGCGAGATCGGCAACGCCCACCCGCGGCTCCCGCTCACCGTCCCGGGGCAGGAAGATGACCCGGTCCGCTTCCTGGCGTGGCTCATCGATGCGATCCCCATGGTCGAGCACCTGGGCATCCGCGAGATGAAGCCCGACGGTGAGCGCCTCACCTGGAGGCTTGACCTGACCCCCAGTCTCAACGACAAGGGCACCGGCTTTGGCGGTGCCCTCACCGCCCAGACCACCCTGCTGGGCTGGTGCTGGACGACCCTCTGGCTGCGCCGTCACAGCCTGGCTCGGGATGTCGTGGTCGCCGAGGCCAGTCAGCGCTTCATGGCGCCGGTCACCGCTGACTACCTCCTCGAGTGTGAACCGGAGGCAGAGAATGGCCCCGAGCGCCTCGCCGAGCAGCTTGCCCAGAATGGGCGCGGGCGCATCGCCCTGCGTCAGCGGCTCTGGTGCGGCGAGACCCTGTGCATGGAATCGCGCGGCGATTATGCGGTGCTTAGCGGCAGCCGAGCGGAAAACGTCTTGCAATCGAGCACTTGAGGCGATAGCATACGCGCCGTCCTCGAGGGAAAGGCAACGTCCTCCCCGACGGGTCAACAACGTGGAGGGGTGTCCGAGTGGTCGAAGGAGCACGCCTGGAAAGTGTGTAAGTCGAAAGGCTTCGAGGGTTCGAATCCCTCCCCCTCCGCCACTAATTTAAAAAAGCCGCTGAATTCAGCGGCTTTTTTTGGTTCTGGTAAGTTGGCCCACACCTAAGTCCATACCTTGCTCTTGGCTTCCTCTGAGCCGTTCAGGACTACTTGGATAAGCTTCCCCTACGAAGGCCTTGCCTCGGCCCTTCTCACAGGGGGCAGCACCTCTCCAGACCTGATCGTCCACTTACAAATCGTCGTACTGGTCATAAACGGTTACTTGCGACCTGTCGCAGTGCTGAGGTAGTGCTACCCATCTTTCAGAGGCGCTGCGAAGGCCCCAAACACTTACCTAGCGCCACCGAGATGAATGTGGCGGCTGATGGATGTCTTTCCGAGCTTGCTGCGAATCCGGGTCCCATATGACCAGTTTGCCCCGGTTCTGGGAATCCTGCTATTGCGTTTGGTAGCGCACAGACCCTATGACGAAACCTTGGAAAACTCAGTTTGGGTGCACGGCGATTGAAATGTGCTAGCCACGGAGATTTCCATGAGCAATCGTGCGATCTGTGTTGTTACTTCGACGGTTTTTCAAATAGTAGCGGTCCCGTCGATTACGATACGGAATACGCACTGTAATCCCTTGCTTACTCGTACCTCCGTGCATGGTGTTCTTCTGGCGAGCCTTTTCTGTAGACGTGTGAATCCGTAATCCATCAAGAGCGAGCATTCGACTGAATGCCGAGGAGGGTGTAATGACACCATCTAACTCAGATTCCAATCGCCGCAGCCCGGGCAGCTTGCCCGACGACGCCGGTATTGGGTCGCCGAAACAGAAAATAGAAGAAGATGTCCGCGATGCGAAGCGCGAAGTGGGCGCCGAAGCGCGCGAGAAGGTCGAAGCGGGCCAGCACCGTCTTGCGGATGAGGCAAACGCCCTGTCGGATGCCATCGACGCAGCAGCATCAAATCTCGACGATCAGGACCGCGAAGGCCTGGCGCGCTACGCGCGTGAGTTGAGCAGCAACCTAGCGAATGCGGCCGAACAACTCGAAGGCCGCAGCGTGGATGAACTGGCGAGCGATGCCAAGCGCCTGGCGCGGGACAATCCCGCCCTGTTCATGCTCGGCAGCATTGCAGTTGGCTTTGGCTTGTCGCGATTTTTCAAGGCGAGCGCTGAGCACGACCACCACGACGATGACAAAGCGAGTGCTGAGCAGAACCACCACGACGATGACAAGGCGAGCGCTGAGCAAGACGCTCAACACCGTTTCAAGAGTGAAGACACTTTTCGGGACCGCGCCGGTTCTTCTGACACGCCGGTGCAACCGCGCGAAAGGGACATGACAGAAACGTACGCGACATCGACTGCCCCGAGCAGCGGTGGCGGGAGGGACATGCCATGAAGCAGGAACACGAAACTGCGCAGGTTACACCGACGCCAACGGCGAACCGAGAACACAGTGCTGACTCGATTGCCGACTTGATTCGCAACCTGGCCACGGACCTGTCCACGCTGCTTGGCAAAGAGATCGAGCTGGCGAAATCTGAAGTCGGGGAATCCGTTTCGGAAGCGAAAACGGCAGTCGGCGCGATTGCGACGGGCGCTGCCATCGCCATGGCGGGGCTCGTTGTCCTGCTCATGAGTGCGGTTTACGGGCTCAGTAACGTTTTGGAACCTTGGCTCGCAGCGCTGATCGTCGGCGCGGTAGCCCTCCTGGTTGGTTTCCTGATGGTCGGTTCGGCCAAGAAAAAAATAAGCGCGAACTCGATCGTCCCCGAACGCACCCTGGAGTCCACGAAAAAAGATAAAGAAACATTGAAGAGGGCAACTCGATGAACAAGGCTACCGATACCCAAACCGATGACACTCGCCGCGACGACGATCGAGTAGAAGGGACGAAAAGTCCCGAACAGCTGGAGCGCGAAGTCGACCAGGCGCGTGCTCGCCTCGGCAGGACCGCGAGCGAGCTGTCCGATCGGCTTTCTCCCGGCGAACTCATCGACCAGGCGCTAGGGATGGCCCGCGAACACGGAGGAGAGTTTGGCCGCAATCTGGGCGCCCAGGTGAAGAACAACCCGATGCCGATGATACTCACCAGCATCGGCATCTCGTGGTTGATGATGTCGTCCGGCCACAATGGCGCTGCGCAAGCCCATGACACCTACAATAAGAACACAGGCAAGGACGGGCGCAGTCTCATGGATGCGTTTGGCGATACCGCCACGAAATCGCAGGACAAGGCCGCCGCGGCGGGCGATCGCATGCACGGTGCAAGCGCGAACGTGAAGGAGTCGGCGCAGAACGCCCGGGAAGGCCTGGTGCAGTTCTATCGTGATCAACCGCTGATCGCGGGAAGCCTCGGCATCGCTATCGGCGCTGCCCTGGGTGCGCTGGTACCGACGACTGAGATCGAGGACGATATGCTCGGGGAGGCGAGAGATCGCAGCGTCAATGCCGCAAAGTCCGAAGCCGCAAGGAAGTACGACGAAGTTCGCGAGTCGGCGCGGTCGGAATAAACCGCTTCTGAGGCAGGTACCGCTCAGGGACGATCGCGAAGCGCCCAACGGCGTGAACATCAAGCATCCGGACGACAACATAAAGGGCCGTTAGTCTTTATCGGCTACGACCATGAGGACCACAGGCTAAGGTGGCCATGATCGCCTCGCACTCGTGACGCCCCATTGGCGTCAACGGCCCAACGAACGTTTATGCCAAGGCTGGCGGTTCAACCCGCTGCTCGGCAGCAGCGTGTTGCTGGTCAGCGGCTCTTGGACGGCTGCTGGCTGGAGCGTGATCATCTGCAGGGCCGCCCCCTGGACGCCTGGGGCATTTGAGCTTGGCAATCCTCCTCCTCTTGATCCTCTCGCGGAGTCTCCTTGCTTGACTGGACCGCCGATCGATCGGTTTTCAGCGCTCATCATCCTTTATGGCACCTCTGACCACGATGTGGGCTACTCTGTTACGTTCGCTTGCGCCAGAATGGCAACCTGATTTTTATGGTACTTCGCGCGGCGGACTTGCCAGCGTGGTGCACGCGAATCCAAGGAGGGTTCATGCCAACGACCACCCGTCACCTGATGATGGACAGCCTGCTGCTGCTGATGGCGGCCACCTTCATCATCGTGGGAATCAACGGGCTGGTGCTGGGCTGGCTGACACTGGTCTATTCCCCACTTCATCTGCTGCTGGTCGCTGACGGCTTCATGGCGCTGGCGCTGGGGGGGGTGGGCCTGATGACGTTGCTGGCCGGCTGGACAGGCGCTCGGCTACTCGCCGGGGGGCTGCTGAGCGTCCTGTTGCTGAATACCCTGGCCCAGGCGCTGCTGGTCCCCATGGGTGTCATGGCGGCCGGCGTCGAGCCGCGGCTGGGCGTCCTGCCGGCTCTGCTGCTGTTGCCGATAGCGCAGTGTCTGCTGCTGGGCAGGCCCGGTGGTCGCTATCGCTGGCTGTGGGTGTCATGGGGGGTGCTGCTGGTGGGGGGCGGGCTGTTTTCCCTTCTGGCGGTCGTTCCCACGCTTCGCCCCTGGCTCATGGCTCGTTTCGACGCTCCGCAGCTGTCAGCGCTGGCAATGACGGGGCTGCTGGGTCTGGGAGTGGTCGTGGCCGGGCTGCGCGGTGACCGGCCGCTTCAACTGGGTCGGTGGGCGGTGTCGATCGGCCTTGCCGGGGTCCTCGTCAGCAGCCTGGCCTGGGGTCTGCTCAGCTGGCAGCAGGAAGCGTCCCTCAACCGTCAGGCAGCCTACCTGCTCGATAACATTCAGCTCAATGCCGAGCAAGTCATGGTGTCGAGGTTGACCCTGATGCGGCGCATGGCCGAGCGCCTGGATGCCGGGGGTGGCGAGCTCGACCCGGCGGTGCTTCAGCGTGATCTGGACAGCTACTTGCAGGACGCCGCCAGCCTGAAGGCGGTCGGCCTGTATCGGCCCGATGCCGGATGGACCTGGCTGGACGGCGGCGACCGTGCGAGCGAGGCCTTCCTGGCCGCGCAGGTTCACCTGCCACAGGTGCGCGAGTGGCTGGGCCTCGATCTGGGCCAGCCACGCCTGTCCCTTCCCGAGCCGGAGAGCCCGGATCTGGCCCTGATGGCCATCGATGTGCCGGCGAGCGGTCAGCTGCTGCTGAGCCTGTTTGATCTCTCCGGGCTGCTCTCCAATGAGCTGCGCCTGCAGCTCGGGCTCTATCGCGTCGTGATCCTGCGTCACGGCGAGCCGATGCTGGAGCTGCGGCAGTCGGGCATCGGCCAGCGGGAGGCCGAGGGTGTCTTCGTCAATCACCTGCTGCATCGGAGGCACATCGGCCTGCCCGGCGGCCCCATGCTGACCCTGGAGGCCTATCCCGGCACCCAGCACGATTGGCTGCTGGCCGGCCTGATGCCGGTGGGTGTCGCCAGTGGCGGGCTGGTGCTGAGCGGCATGCTGGTGTTCAGCCTGGCGCTGGCTGGGCAGCTGCTGGGCCGCACTCGGACCCTGGGTGAGGTCCGCCAGCAGCTCGAGGAGCAGCAGGCCGTGCAGACCCGCATCGTCCGCGAGGAGCCGCTGGAGGGTATCCTGGCGGCCATCTGCCGCATGCTGGAGCAGCAGGTGCCGGGTTCGGTCACTTCGATCATGCTGGTCAACGAAAAGGCCACTGCCCTGGAACTGATGGCCGGTGATCGCCTGCCCCGGGCCTATCGGGCGGCGGTAACGACGCTGGAGATTGGCCCGGGCATCGGCGCCTGCGGCAGTGCTGCCTATTTCGGCGAGACGGTGATCTGCGAGGACCTGGCCGAGGACCCTCGCTGGAGCAGCTACCGTGAGTTGGCGCTGGCTGAAGGCCTGCGCGCCTGTTGGTCGGTGCCGATCCTGGGCAGCGATGGACGGGTGCTCGGCACCTTCGGCACCTACCTGACACAGCCGCAGTCGCCCGATGCGGCAACCCGCCTGCTGCTCAGCAAGGCAGCCGACCTGGCGGCCCTGGCGGTGGAACGCCACCAGAGCCGCCGCGACCTTCGGCTGCTGGAGCGCAGCGTCGAAGGCAGCATCAACGGGGTGGTGATCGCCGACGCTGATCGGCCGGATGTGCCCATCATCTACGTCAATCCTGCCTTCCAGCGCATGACCGGTTACGCCAAGGAGGAAGTGCTGGGGCGTAACTGCCGTTTCCTGCAGGGTCCTGAGACCGCCCCGTCCGCCGTGGAGTGCATTCGTCAGCAGCTATCGCGGGGAGAGGACGTGCACGTCACCCTGCTCAACTATCGCAAGGACGGCACGCCGTTTTGGAACGATCTCTACATCACCCCGGTGCGCGATGCCCAGGAGAGGGTCACCCACTATGTGGGCATGCAGAACGATGTTTCCGAGCAGAAGACCTATGAGTCCCAACTGGCCCACAACGCCAGCCATGATGCCCTGACGGGGCTCGCCAATCGCAGCCTCTTCGAGGACCGCCTCGAGCATGACGTGGCGCTCACGGTCCGTCGCCAGGAGCGGCTGGCGGTGCTGTTCGTCGACCTCGACGACTTCAAGCCGATCAACGACACCCTCGGCCACGCGGTGGGCGACGATGTCCTGTGCGAGGTGGCCCGGCGGCTGCAGGCCGCGGTACGGCCCGGCGATACCCTGGCGCGCATGGGCGGCGACGAGTTCGTGCTGTTGATGACCGACGTGACCCGGGAAGAACAGGTGCTGGCCCTGGTGGAGCGGCTGATGCTGGAGATCTCGAGGCCCTACCTGATCAACGACCATGAGCTCTACCTGACCTGCAGCGTGGGCATCGCCCTGAGCGAACCGACCATGGCGGACCCCCGGGAGCTGATCCAGCAGGCCGACATGGCCATGTACAAGGCCAAGCAGCAGGGACGCAACGCCTATCACTGGTTCACCCAGGAGATCAACCAGCAACTAGGCGAGCGAGTCACGCTTCGCAATGACCTGCAGGAGGCCATCGCCTCCGGCAGGATGGAGCTTCACTACCAGCCCCTGATGGCCCGCGATGGCACCCTGGCCGGCGTCGAGGCACTGCTGCGCTGGAACCACCCCCAGCGCGGCTATGTCTCCCCCGAGGTGTTCATTCCCCTGGCGGAATCCACCGGGCAGATCATACCGCTCAGCCGCTGGGTGCTGGAGCGCGCCTGCGCGGACATGGTCGCTCTGGGTCAGCAGGGGGCAGGCAGGGTAAAGGTGGCGGTCAACCTGTCGCCGCTGCAGTTTCATCGGCCGAGCTTCCTGGCCACCCTGCGCCAGGTGCTTCAGCAGTCGGGGCTGCCGGCAGAGCAGCTCGAACTGGAGCTGACCGAGGGCATCCTCATGGACAATACCGAATCGGCCATCGATATCCTGCATGCACTGCGTGGCATGCACATTGGCGTGTCCATCGATGATTTCGGCACCGGATACTCTAGCCTCAGCTATTTGCGGCACCTGCCCATCAGCAAGGTGAAGATCGACCGCAGTTTCATCAACGAAGTCACCACCAATCCCCATGATGCGGCCATCGTGCAGGGTATGATCTCTATGGCCGGCCACCTGGGGCTTCAGGTGGTGGCCGAGGGTGTCGAGACGGAAGAACAGCGTCATCAGCTGGAAGCCTGGGGATGCGATATCTTCCAAGGTTTTCTGCTGGCTCGGCCGATGCCGCTGGAGGCCCTTTCGCGCTTTATCGTTGCGCGCATGCCGGCTTGATGGATAACGAAGCAGAGGCCACTCGGTGCCGATAAGACAACAGGTGCCGAGGGACAAGAGACTAGCGGGGGAAAGATGAAGCACTGTGCGCGGGTGGATGGCCACTGCGGTCGCTGTGAGGGCGACTTGCCCTTCGAGTTCACCATGGCCTTTCAGCCTATCATTGACCTGGCGTCCGCCCGGATCACCACCTATGAGGCCCTGGTGCGGGGGCCGAACGGCGAATCCGCCTGGAGCGTGCTCTCCCAGGTCACCGGCGAGCTACTCTATCGTTTTGACCAGGCCTGCCGGGTCCGGGCGATCGAGATGGCCAGTGCACTGGACATGCAGGAGCGCCTCTCCATCAACTTCCTGCCCAATGCCGTCTATGAGCCCGAGGCCTGCATCCAGGCGACCCTGGACGTCTCCCGGCGGGTGGGCTGGCCCACCGACCGGCTCGTCTTCGAGTTCACCGAGACCGAGAGGGTAACCGACCAGGGCCATCTCAAGCGGATCATCGACAGTTACCGCATGATGGGCTTTACCACGGCGCTGGATGATTTTGGCAATGGCTACGCCAACCTGGACCTGCTGACCGAGCTCGAGCCGGACAAGCTCAAGATCGATCGTCAGCTGGTGATGGGCTGTGACCAGGACAGGCGCCGTCAGGCGCTGCTGCGGGCGGTGCATGGCCTGGCCAGGGAGTTGGGACTCGAGGTGATTGCCGAAGGGGTGGAAACCCGGGAAGAGGCGCTCTGGCTGGCGCATGTCGGCATTACCCGCCAGCAGGGCTTCTTCTACGCCAGGCCGGCGGTCGCCGCCCTGGCGCAAGACCTGGGGCCGCGACTGCGCGAACTGCGGCGCGCGATGCGGGAGTGAGACCCTGCCTTCGGCTGTTGTTCCGTTGCCTGTATTCCCTTGCCCGATAACCGGAGGACTCCTCATGACGCGCCATGCCCAGCGAGTCGCGGCCATGCTGTCGCGCCTGGAAGACGCCCCGGTGGTGAGCACGCGGCTGGAAGCGGTGATCCGCCCGCGCTGCGCCTGCTGGAAGACATCACCGGGCTGCACTCGACCTGCTTCACGGTGATCGATGAGGTCGGCCAGGTGCAGGCCGCGGCCGATGGGCAGCAGCTGCACGTGGCCTTCATCGACCTGGATGGCTTCAAGGCCATCAACGATCGCTTTGGGCACGACGCCGGCGATCGCTTCCTGATCGAAATGGCCCCGCGCCTGGTGGCGGGTTGCCGAGCCGATGACCTGGTGGCCTGCTACGGGGGCCAGCGTGGGTCATCGCCACCTCGCCGGACCAGCACGACAGGGACGCCATCCTGCAGCTCTGCGATGCGGCGATGTACGAGCGCAAGCAGGCGCGGCGCAGGGGCGCCCAGGCGGCTCCTGCCGTGCCAGGGCGGTGACATCCGATCAGTGACACCTGGTGAGTGAACCCTGGCCAGTCAGTTCAGGCCAGCCTGGCAAGTTCCGCCCAGCAAGATCAGGCCAGCAGGCCGGACTCCAAGAGGAAGGCAGAGCGGCTTGGAGAAGAAGCCGCTGCCCACTTACGCCTTACTCCTCATCCTCGACGAACCGGTCGGGCAGGTTCTCGTCGCTGCCGGCTAGGCCGAAGGTGGCGCGGGGCGGGTCGAAGTCCTCCTGTTCGCCGATGACCTCGCCCATCGTCGAGATGACGAGGCTGCGCTTGTCCGCATGGCAGTAGTGGTAGCGCTTGATCTCGCCCCAGGTGACCAGCTTGCCGCCGCTCTGCTGCCTATGGTCGCGGGCCTTCTGGCAGGCCGTGGCCAGGCGCTCCTCCCAGGGCAGTCGCCAGAAGTCGATGGGAAAAGGCAGCCGTCGGAAGTGCTCGGTGAAGGCCATGGAGAAGATCGGCATGCCGGGGCGCGTACATAATCCGTATCGGCGAACAGCCAGTGACGGGTGGCCTGACGGCCGAAAAAATCGAATCCCGCTTTGCATGAGCTGAAGCGGGCCTCTGGCGTTTCTTAAGCTGAATTTGTAGAGCGCCCGCAAGCTGGGAATTCAAATCGGCGCTTCGATGAATAGCCAGCCGGGGCAGCGGGTGTCAATTCCCGCGATACGTCAGCCGGCATTGGGCAGCAGTGAGGATTGACGGTAAGCTGAGCGGATGCCGAAGGAGAGGCATGCCATTCACCGTTCGGAGACACCCCATGTCGTTACGTTCCCTGTTCGTCGCCGCCGCGCTGGCCCTGCCGCTGACCGCCGTGGCCGATACCCCCAATATCGTGCCGGGGCTCTGGGAGTTCACCAGCACCACCTCGGTGACCGGCGAGGTCCCGATTCCCGACCAGTCCGACACCCACCAGGAGTGCATCGCCCAGGGTGATCTGGCGGATTCCGACTTTCAGTTCCTCGAGGTGGAGGAGGGCTGTGAGCTTCTCGAGCACAATGTCTCCTCGGATGGCATCGACTACCGCATGGTGTGCCACGCCGATGAAGGCGAGGCCAACATCGACGGCCGCATGGACTTCCTCGGCGAGCGCGTCGATGGCGACGTCAACGTGACGGTCCAGTCATCCATGGGCGAGATGCAGATGAACACCGTGGTCGAGGGCGCGCGCCTCGGCGACTGCTGAGCCACCCTCGGCACCAAGTAGACAGGGCCACCCCATGGGGTGGCCCTGTTGCCGTCTGGCCGTTGGACTGGCCCCCGACGCGAGGGCCGAGTCGGGGCTTTCAGGACGCAGGACCGGGTCTTGCCTTAGTGGCGGGCCTCGCTGGCCTCCATCTCCTCCTCCAGGCGGCGCTTGACCTCGCCGGGTGAGCCGGTGTGGCGGGCCAGCAGGTCGTAGGCCACCGGCACCACGAAGAGGGTGAAGAGGGTGGCGGCGGCGACACCGGAAAGGATCACGGTGCCGATCACCATGCGCGACTCGGCGCCGGCACCGGTGGAGACGATCAACGGGATGGAGCCGGCCATGGTGGTGACCGCGGTCATCAGGATCGGCCTCAGGCGGGTCACCGAGGCGTCCACCAGGGCGTCGCGGAAGGCCAGGCCCTCGTCGCGCAGCTGATTGGCGAACTCCACGATCAGGATGCCGTTCTTGGCCGCCAGGCCGATCAGCATCACCAGCCCCACCTGACTGTAGATGTTCAGCGACTGGCCGGTGACGAACAGCCCCAGCATGGCGCCGCTCATGGCCAGGGGCACGGTGAGCATGATCACGAAGGGATGGATGAAACTCTCGAACTGGGCGGCCAGCACCAGGAACACCACCAGGGCGCCGAGGATCAGCAGGAAGGCGGTGGCGCCGCTGGCCTGCTGGAAGTCACGGGAGGCGCCGCTAACGTCGGTCTGGACCTGGGGCGGCAGCACCTCGGCGGCGGCCGCCTCCAGATATTCCAACGCCTCGCCCAGCGAGTAGCCGTCGGCCAGGTTGGCTTCGAGGGTGATCGAGCGGATACGGTTGAAACGGTTGAGGGTGCTGGCGCCGGCGAAGTCGGTGAAGGAGACCAGGCTGGCCAGCGGGATCAGCTCGCCGGTGCGCGATGAGCGCACCTGGATGTTGTCCAGCGCGCGCGGGCTCGCCTGGCTGCCGCGATCGCCCTCAACGATGACGTCGTACTCCTGGCCGTTGTCGATATAGCGGGTGACGTTGCGCCCGCCCAGCAACACCTCCAGGGTGCGGCCGATCTCGGTGACAGTCACGCCCAGCGAGGCGGCGCGCTCGTAGTCGATGTCGACCCGCAGCTGGGGCTGGGTCTCGCGGTAGTCGCTGTCCAGGCCGATCAGCCGCGGGTTGTCCTCACGGATATGATCCATCAGGGTGTCGCGCCACTCGACCAGCTCCTCGTAGGTGCCGCCACCCAGCACGAACTCCACCGGCTTGCTGATGCGCTGTCCGAAGCCCTGGCGCATTACCGGGAAGGCCTGCACCCCGGGCAGCCCGGCGAGTTCGCGGCGCACGTCGTCCATGATCGTCCAGGCGTCACGCCGCTCACCCCAGTCGGCCAGGCCGATGATGCCGAAGCCGTTGTTGAAGTTCTCGATGTTGCCGAAGCCTCGCGGGGCGCGTATCAACACGCGCTCCATGTCGCCGTTCGCTACCAGGGGGTCCAGGCGCGCTTCGATCTCGTTCATGTAGTCCATGATGTAGTCGAAGGTGGCGCCCTCGGGGCCGTTGACCAGGATGATGAAGCTGCCGCGGTCCTCCTGGGGGGTGTACTCGCTGGGCAGCAGACTGGCCAGCCACACGGTGGCGGCGATCAGCGCCACGAACACCGCCAGCACCGACAGACGCGCCTGGAGTACCCAGCCCAGCAGGGTGCGATAGAGGCGCTGGGAGAGCTCCAGCACCCACTGCACGACCCGGGCGATGCGGCTGTCGTTCATGCTCGGCTTGAGGATCTTGGAGGCCATCATCGGCGTCAGCGACAGCGCCAGTACGCTGGAGATAGCCACTGCGGCGGCCATGGTCAGGGCGAACTCAGAGAACAACCGGCCCACGTTGCCCTGCAGGAAGGCCAGCGGCACGAACACCGCAATCAGCACCAGGGTAGTGGCGATGACCGCGAAGGCGATCTGGCGGGTGCCCTTGAAGGCCGCGACCAGGGGCGTCTCGCCGTAGTCGTGCATCCGCCGGTGGATGTTCTCCAGCACCACGATGGCGTCGTCGACAATCAGGCCGATGGCCAGCACCAGGGCCAGCAGGGTTAGCAGGTTGATGGAGAATCCCATCAGCGCCAGGGCCATGAAGGACCCGATGATGGCCACCGGCACCGTTACCGCGGGAATCAGGGTGGTGCGCACGTTTCCCAGGAACATGAAGATCACCACGACCACCAGCCCCATGGCGATGAACAGGGTCAGCACCACCTGCTGGATGGCACCGGCCACGAACACCGAGGCATCGTAGTTGAGGGAGAGCGTCATGCCCTCGGGCAGGCTGCCTTGGACCCGGTCCAGCTCCGCCTGGATGCCGCGGGAGACCTCCAGCACGTTGGCAGTGGACTGTTTGAGAATGCCCAGGCCGACCATGGGCACACCGTTGGCGCGAAACACCGAGCGGTCTTCCACCGAGCCGATCTCCACCCGAGCCACGTCGCCCAGGCGCACCAGGTAGCCATCCTCGCCCTGGGGCAGTGCCAGGCGCTCGAAGTCATCGGGCTGGTTGAAGCTGCGCGGCAGGCGCACGATGAACTGCCGCTCGCGAGATTCGATGGAACCGGCGGGCAGTTCGACGTTCTCGGCGCGAAGGGCGCTCTCCACATCGCTCACCGTCAGGTTGCGTGCGGCCAGGGCATTGCGGTCGAGCCACACCCGCATGGCGTACTCGTTGCCGCCGCCGATGCGTACCCGCGCCACCCCGGGCTGCACCGAGAAGCCGTCGACAAGGTAGCGGTCGGCATAGTCGGTCAGTTCGGGAATGCTGTAGCCATCGCCGGAGAGCGCGAGCCACACCACCACCTCCTCGCTGGAGTCGGCCTTCTGTACCTCGGGCGGGTCCGCCTCGTCGGGGAGGTTGCGCAGGGCCCCGGAGATGCGGTCGCGGACGTCGTTGGCGGCGGCATCGATGTCCATGTCGAGGCGGAATTCGATGTTGATCCGCGAGCGGCCGTCTTCGCTTGAGGAGGTGATCAGCTCGATGCCCTCGACCCCGGCGATGCGATCCTCCAGCGTCTGGGTGATGCGAGTCTCTACCACGCTGGCCGAGGCCCCGGAATAGCGGGTGTCGATGCTGACCACCGGCGGGTCGATGGAGGGATACTCCTGCAGCGGCAGGCGCTGCATGGCCAGCAGGCCGAAGGCGACGATCAGCAGCGCCAGCACGGTGGCCAGCACCGGCCGCTGTACGGAAAGATCGGAGAGGCGCATCAGCCACGCTCCTCGCGTCCGGCCTCGAGGATCTCGCGCACCGAGGTGGTTTCGTCGGCGATGCCGAGCAGGGCCACGCGATCCCCCGCCTGGACACGTTGCACGCCATGGGCCACCAGCAGTTCACCGCCTGCGAGCCCCTCGATGATCTCCGCCTGGCCGGTGCGTCGCTCGCCGACCCTGACCTCGCGGCGTTCCACGCGGTTGTCGTCCTCCTCGTCGATCACCAGCACGAACTGGCGGTCACCGCTGGGGATCAACACGGCCTCCGGCACAACCACGGCCTGGCGCGGACTGCGCTGGACGATGACCTCCATCAGCATGCCGGGGCGCAGGCGCAGTTCGGTGTTGGCCAGTTCGGCGCGCACCGTGACGTTGCGGCTGACCGGGTCCACCCGACTGCCGACGTTCTCCACGTGCCCGTCGAAGCGCTCGTCGGGGAAGGCCACGCTGCGTGCCGCCAGGGGCAGGCCAGGCGCCAGAATCGCCAGAAACACCTCCGGCACGCTGAAGTCGAGCTTCATCACGTCGACCTTGTCTAGGGTGACCAGCGCCGTGCCGGGGGTGACCAGGCTGCCCAGGCTGATGTTGCGAAAGCCCACCACGCCGTCGAAGGGGGCGCGTACCCGGTAGTTGCGCAGCCGCGCCTCGAGCCCCTGTATCTCCGCCTCCACCTGGCGCAGCCGTGCCTGGGCGTCCTCTACGTCGGCCCGCGGGGCCAGGTTGCGAGTCTGCAACTGGGCCAGGCGGTTCACCGTGGCGCGGCGCTCGTCGCGCTGGGCCTGGGCGGCGCGCAGCTGGGCCTGCTGTTCGTCATCCTGCAGGCGCACCAGCAGCTGGCCGGCCTCCACGACCTGGCCATCGCGGAAGTTCACCTCGGCGACGGTATCGGTGACGGTGGCGGAAAGCGTCACGCTCTCATCGGCGCGCAATGTGCCCAGCGCCTCCAGCGGGTCGGACCAGGACTCCAGGCTGGCTCGGGCGCCGATCACCGGCGTCGTTTGCTGAGCGGCGGCGGTGGTCGAGGCGACAGGCAGGGCGAGGATCAACGCCAGCAGGGCGGGCAGCGCCCGGGAGGTCACACGGCGGATGAACGGCGATGAGGCGGTCATGGGAGCTCTTGGTTGGATGGCCAGAAGAGGATGGCTCAGCATCGGCGGGCGACCTGCCCTGGGCCGACTGCTTAACAGGCTAGTCATAATACCCGTCAACACTGTGACAAGAATTCACAATCAAGCGATGGGCTTTATTAGTGTACAAGGATTGTACATTGGTTACAGCGCTGTGTACCTCTTGCTTGCGACCAGCCTGTCAACGAGGCGTTCATCAACAGTAAGCCGCTGGCCTGCTAGAATGCGCTCCCTTCGAGATGCGGCCAGGAGTGCCCATGACCTTTGACACGGTGATTATCGGCGCGGGCGCCGCCGGGCTGATGTGCGCGCTGACAGCGGGCTATGCCGGGCGGCGGGTGCTGGTGATCGACCATGCCAACCGGGCCGGCCGCAAGATCCTGATGTCCGGCGGGGGGCGCTGCAACTTCACCCACCTGGCCTCTACGTCGGACAATTTCTTCTCGGATAATCCGCGCTTCTGCATCTCGGCACTGAAGCGCTACCGCCCGGAGCACTTCGTCGAGCTGGTGGAGCGCCACGGGGTCGAGTATGTGGAGAAGGCCCCGGGCCAGCTGTTCTGCGCTGATTCCGCCAAGGAGATCGTGCGGGTGTTGCTGACCGAGTGCGAGTGGGCCGGCGTGGAGCTGCGCCTCAAGACCGCCGTGGAGCGCATCGAACGCCACGGCGAGGGCATGCGGGTGGTGACCTCGTCCGGCACCATCAACTGCGGGGCCCTGGTGGTGGCCACCGGCGGGCTCTCCATTCCCAGCATGGGCGCCACCGGCTTCGGTTTCGATCTCGCCCGCCAGTTCGGGCTCGCTGTGACCGCGACCCGTCCGGCGCTGGTGCCGTTCACTCTGACGTCGCAGTGGAAGGCGCGGGCCGAGGCCCTGGCCGGGGTCGCCTGCGAGGTGGGCGTGCGCGCGCTGCGCGGCGGCAAGTCCCACGGCCATTACCGCGAGCCCCTGCTCTTCACCCACCGCGGCCTCTCGGGGCCGGCGATGCTGCAGATCTCGAGCTTCTGGGAGCCCGGCGTCGAGTTGGCCATCGACCTCCTGCCGGGCGTGGACGCCTTCGAGGCGCTGTGCGCCGCCCGCCGGGAGACGCCCAGGCGCCAGCTCGCAAGCTGGCTGGGCGAGCGGTTGCCCAGGCGTCTGGCCCAGGCGCTGGTCGAGTGGCATGGTGGCGACGGCGTGCTGGCCGAGCGGAGCAATGCGCAGCTAGCCGCCTGGGCGGCGCATCTCGGCGACTGGCGGATCAAGCCCGCCGGCACCGAGGGGTGGCGCACCGCCGAAGTGACCCTGGGCGGGGTGGACACCCGGGTGGTGTCGTCGAAGACCTTCGCGGTGGAGGGGCTGCCCCAGCTGCGCTTCATCGGCGAGGTGCTCGACGTCACCGGCGAACTGGGCGGACATAACTTCCAGTGGGCCTGGGCCAGCGGGGTGGCCTGCGGCAGTGCGCTTTGAGACCGGCGTCGGGTGCAATTCGTGGGGTTATACCAGACGCTAAGTCAGGCGCTGGGCGATCTCTTCCCACAGCGCCCGGTAAGCCCGGGCCGCGGGGGTGGCGGGGGCAAACTGGCGCAGCGGGGCGCACTCCAGGCCCATTCGCTCCACCACGCTGGCGCTGGGAATGGATGTGGAGAGCCGCAGTGGCCAGCGTTCCGGCAGGGAGGCGATGGTCTCGCGGTGCAGGGTGCGCCGGCGATCGGCGAGGGTCACGAAGGGCCACACCTGGCAGGGGATGTCGCGCTCGTCGAGGAAGTCGCGCAGCTGCTCCAGGGTGCGCACCGAGAGCACCGTGGGCACGACGGGCACCAGCAGGGCGTCGACGCTGGCGAACACGCTCTCGGAGAGGGTCGAGAGGCTGGGCGGGCAGTCCAGGATGACCAGGTCATAGTCGTCGCGGACTGGTTTGAGGATGCGGCGCAACTGATTGTCGCGCCGGGCGGCGAGCAGATGGTCCAACTCGCGGGAGGCCAGCGCGGCGGGGAGCACGTCGAGGCGCTCGATTTCGGTGGCGCGGATCACCTTGTCGAAGGCGGCATCGCCCTTCACCAGCCGGGCCACGCCGCCGCGCACCTTGGGCTTGGCGCGCAGGTAGAAGGTGGTGGCGGCCTGGGGATCGAGGTCCCAGAGCAGTACTCGCCAGCCGGCGGCGGCGGCCTCGGCAGCCAGGTTCACCGCCGAGGCGGTCTTGCCGACCCCGCCCTTGATGCTGTAGAGCGCCAGCATGCGCATGGCGTGCCTCCCTTCCCCGTTCTTGCCTTACCGGTTCATTCCCGCTGCCTGCGGCTCGCCGGCCAGGAGGAACGGCTAAATACACTAGCAGCTTCAGACGTGCTTGAGATGACAGTTTTCTGACAGTCGGCCAGCTCGCGCCGTAACGACTATTCTCCTGGCAGAGACGGAACTTGTGCCGCGTGGCTCGGATTCCCTGGAGGTGCCCCATGACCCTGATCGCTGTTCACCACGACCCCGGCGCCGATGCGACGTCGCTGCGCGACCGCGTGCTCGACGAGGCCCTGCGTCAGGCCGAATCGCAAGGCTGGGAGGCGGTGCGCCTCACCGAGGTGGCCACCCAACTGGAGGTGCCGATGGCCGCGGTGCTGGCGGAGTTTCGCGACCTCGACGCGGTGGCCAATGCCTGGTTCCAGCGCGGCCTGGAGGCGCTGCTCGCCGACAAGCCCGACGGCTTCGATCACTGGCCCGAGGCGCAACGCCTCGAGCACTGCCTGCTGGCCTGGCTCGACGCCTTGGGAGCCCACCGCCGCGTCACGGTGGCGATGCTGCGCACCAAGGCCCACCTGCCGCACCTGCACACCTGGGTGCCGATGGTCTTCGACCTGTCGCGTACCGTGCAGTGGTGGCGCGAGGCGGCCCGCCTGCCGTCGCCTTACGGCACCCGGCGCGCCCAGATCGAGGAGCTCTCCCTGACCGGGCTCTTTCTGGCCACCCTGGCAGTATGGACCGGCGACGCTAGCGAGGGCCAGGCGCGAACCCGGCGCTTCCTCGAGAGGCGCCTGGCCTGTGGCTCGCGCTGGATGCGCTGGGTGCCCTGCGGCCACGCGCACCACAGGGACCACGAGGTGGCCCTTCAGATATAGCGCCCGCCTGCGGCGATGGCCACGGTGAGCAGACCCAGGATCAGGTTCAGGCCGATCATCCGGCGGATCTGGCCGAGCTGGCGTCCGCCCTCTGGCCAGTCGGCGGCATCCACGGCGCGACACAGCCGGCGATAGGGGGCGAACCAGACGTGCAGGTAGATTGCCATCATCGCCAGGCCCAGCAGCAGCATCAGGTGGATGTGCCAGCGTGCGCCGGCCATGCCGCCGAACACCGCGAACAGCATCCATAGCCCGGTGACCAGCAGCACCGCCACGGACCCCCACACCCAGGGGAAGAAGCGGGCGAAGACGCCGCGCCACAGGGTCAGGCGGGCCGGCGGCTCCAGCAGCCCAGCGGCCACCGGCCGCAGGATCATCCAGGCGAAGAACATGCCGCCCACCCAGAGGACAGAGGCGAGCACGTGCAGGGTAATGGCGAGAGACATGGGGGGGTCCTTTCGTCGGTGGGTCTTTTGTTGATGGGTCTTTCGTCGATGGGTCTTTCGTCGATATGACCGGCGGGATGGCGTAGCGCTTTTGCCGCACCATAGCGCGCTCCGGCGCTCAGCGTCACCCGCGGCTGGTGGGCGACGACGTCTCGCGGCATGATGGTCGGTCCCTGACCGTTAGCGCCGAGCGAACCATGAAGAAGCTACTGCTGATCGCCCTGTTGGCCCTGGCCGGCCTCTCTTTCCTCGAGGGGCCGGGGTCCTGGTTCGACTCCCGCGAGCCCGCCCCCGTCGAGCAGCGCCTGTCGGGCCAGGCCCAGATCGACGAGACCCTGCGGCTGATCGAGCGGGGCGGACCCTTTCCCCACTCCCAGGACGGCACGACCTTCCACAATCGCGAGCGGCTGCTGCCCCAGCGCCCGCGCGGCTACTATCGCGAGTACACCGTCGAGACGCCGGGGCTGTCCCATCGCGGCGCGCGGCGCATCGTCACCGGCGGCGACCCCCCGGAGATCTTCTACTTTACCGATGATCACTACGCCTCCTTCCGGGTGCTGGAGGATCACCGATGACCTCGCCTTCTTCCAGCCAGGCCCTGGCGCGCTTCCTGGCCGACCCCGCCCATGGCGGCCTCTATCGTCTGGCGGCCTCGATGGCCCGGGGCCTCGGGGACGCCGAGGGCCTGGGCTGGCACCGCTTGCCCGTGCCGCCTCGCTGGAACCGCGAGGCGCTGCTGGATGCCCTGGCGGAGAGCCTGACCTTTCCCGCCTATTTCGGCCGCAACTGGGACGCGGCCTGGGACTGCCTGACGGAACTCGGCTGGCAGGCGGGTAGGGTGCGGGTGATCTTGGTACCCGCCGCCCCGGTCGATGGCGCGGCCATGGCCACCTTCCTGGAGCTGATGGGCGATGCCTGCGACCACTGGGCGTCCCGCGGTCAGACCCTGACGGTGCTGCTGGTCGAGCCCGAGGATGGGGAAGCCCCCGAATGGCTGGCGGCGGTGCCGCCCCTGCCGGAGGCGGCGCTGGGAAAGGTTGGGTAGAGGGTCAGCGCAGCAGGCGCCGGGCGCGGCGCAGCAGCAGGACGCCAGCGGTCAGCCGCTTGGCCACGCGCAGCAGGGAATTCGGGTGGCGGGCGCTCTTCATGAGCAGTACCCCGCCCAGGGCATAGAGCGGCGCCTTGAAGCGCATCATCATCTGCCATCCCTCGTCGATGGGGCGACTCGCCTCACGGTAGCGGCTCGCTTCCACCAGAATATCGATGCGCTGCTGTTCGATCCTGGCTTCCAGCCTTCCCTTGCGTTCGGCGCGGGAGGGTTCGGGGGCTTCGCGGCGTGCCGGCAGCCTGGCTCTGGCATCAGCGCTCATGGCGTACCTCCCGGCGATCGCGCTCCACCAGATCGCGATCGGTGGCCAGGTGCTTCAGGGTGCTGGCCAGCAGGGTGCGCCGCTTGGCCAGCTGCAACGCCCGAAGCGCGAGCAGCAGGCCGCCGCCCAGCAGTATCCCGGCGCTGACGGCGATGGCGGTGAGCCGATAGCTGTCCCAGAAGGCGACGATCACCAGGGTCGTCAGCACTCCGATGCCGAGCATCAGCAGTATCAGGCTGAGCCCCACGATCAGCAGCAGGCCTACCAGCCTGACCCTCTCCTCCTCGAGCTCGAGAACGGCGAGACGCAGACGCGTCTCGCCGGTGGCCAACAGGCTGCCCAGCAGGCGCCGGGCGGCGGTGAACAGGCGCTGCGCCGGTCCCTGGCTTTCCGGCATCAGCGACGCCCGATCAGCATGCCGACGACCACGCCCAGGGCGGCGCCGATGCCGATGCTGGTCCAGGTGTTGTCGTGGACGTAGCGGTCGACGGCATCGACCTGTTGCTCAACCGAATCGCGGGCCTCGCCGTAGAACCGCTCGCCGCGGTCCTCGAGGCGGTCGCGGGTCTCCTTGAGGCGTTTCTCGGCGCGGTTGCGCAGCTCCTTGATGTTGCTTCGGGAGTCATCTGCTGTGGCGCTGACCAGCTCCTCGATGGTCTGGGTGAGATGGTGCAGGTCTTCCTTGAGCTGCTGGGTGGAATCTTCGGTATGGTGGGCACGTTTTGCCATCGGGTCTTCCTCTGACGGTGAATGACAGGCTCAGCATAGCAGCCGGTGCAGCTCTTGCCACGGCCATGACAGGTTGGCAGAGATGAACTTGATTCGAGTCAGGGTCAGCGCGTCATGCTGCCGCCGCTGAACAACGGGTTGATGCTGAAGCCCAGGCTCAGGCGGTGATTGCGGTGGTCGTAGTCGATCATGCTCTCGCCGTGGCCGTAGTAGTACTGCACATGGCCGCGAATGTTGCCGTTGAACAGCGGCCAGGAGTAGTCGACCTGGGTGCCCATGTTGCCCGCACTGGGGTTGCCCCGCCACAGCAGGCTGAGCTCACTGTCGCCGTAGCGCCGGGCGACGGTGACGTCGCCATAGCCCATGTAGCGTTCGATGTCGGGGTTGTCGTCCTCGCTCTCGGATTCCGGGATGCGCCAGTGGGGGGCCAGGCTGAAGGCCCAGTCGCCGCGCTGGAAGATGCTCTCCAGATAGACCCGGTTCCAGCTGCGCGAGAGCGGGTCGGAGCGACCATTGGAGGTATGGTTCAGCGCCAGGCGGTTGCGCACGTTGGTCCAGCCCAGGGTCCGCCAGGCGTTGTCGAAGTTCATGAAGATTTCCGGCTCGTAGTTGGTCTCGCGGAAGGGCGAGGAGGAGTCGGTGTTGTAGGCCTGCCACCAGCTGCGCTGGGTATAGGCGAAGTAGAGATCGCCGGTGTCGCCGAACAGTCCCTCGATCAGGTTGACCTTGGCGCTGAACTGGAACTTGATCTCCAGATCGTTAGGCCCGTTGATGTCGGAAATCTCGCGGAAGGCCTCTCGGTTGGGGCTGGTGGTGTAGCTCGCCGGGAAGAGGTAGTTGCGCCGGTAGGTGGTGATGGCATAGGGGTTGCGGCGGGACTCGAGCTCGAGCTGGCGCCGTTCAACGGCCTCCAGGGCCGCGACCTCTTCCACCGGGATCATTTCAGCCTGGGTGTCTTCCCCTTCGGGCAGCGCCTGGAGCTCGCTCTGCAGCGACTCGAGTTCCTCGTTGAGCGCCTGAATGCGGGCCTGCAGGGCGGCGCGGTCCGCGGCGCTCTCTTTGAAGCTCGCTTCTCCCGCTTGTGGGGTATCTGCCTGTACTGCGCCTGCGTGCAGCAGCAGGGCCAGAGTGGCGCCGGCGAGGGAGGCAGAGCGGTTCAGCGAGGTCATGGGGAGATCCGGAAGAGAATGAGATTCAGACCGTCCTTCTACCACGCCCGGTGGTCAAGTCAACATGTGGGACACTGCGGGGTAATTGCCATGCCTGCCGCAGGGGAAGAGAATCGATCCTGAAGAATCCCTTCGATAAGCGAGGTGGGCTGTGGAGAGAGGTAGGGGCGCAAGCGCCGTGAAGGGAGGCGCAGCGAGTCGCCGCGGATGGCTTGCACTGGCGCTCCTGGCACTGCTGCTGATGACGGCGCTGCAGCCGGCGCGGGCTGAGGTGGATCTGCCGGAGCGCGGGGATGTCGAGGCGCGGCTAGCCGCCCTGGCGCCCGCGGAGGGCGAGAGCCCCGGTGCCGCTCAGCGTCGCGAGATCGAGGCGCTGGAAGAGACACTTTCGGCCCTGGTCTCCCTGGATGAGCAGGAGAAGCGCCTGGAAGATCTGGAGGCACGCGTCCAGCGGGCACCCGCCGAGCTGCTGCGCCTGGAGCGAGAGCTGAGGGCGGAGGAGGAGGCGGCCCTCGACCTGTCGGCCACCGGCCTGGATGATCTGGCCCTGGACGAGCTGGAGCAGCGCCAGCAGGAATCGGTGATCGATCTGCAGCGGCTGCAGGATCGCCTGGCCGAGGTCAACGCCCAGCTCCTCTCCGCCCAGACCCTGCCGGAACGCGCCCAGCAGGCCATTTCTGAAGCCATGCAGGCAGTGGAGCGGGCGCGTCGCGCCCAGGATGAGCTCGAGAACCGTGAGCTGTCCAGCGATGACCCACGGGTCTGGCAGCGACAGGTGGAGCGCCGCCTGGCCGAGTTCACCCTGCTGTTTCACCAGCGTGAGCTGAGCACCAACACCCGCCTGCGCGAGCTCGACCAGCAGCGCCGCGATCTCATGACCCAGCAGATTGCCCGCCAGGAGTCGGAGCTCGCCCTGCTCCAGAACGTCATCGAGCGCAAGCAGCGCCTGGCCTCTGAACAAGCCATCGCCGATGCCGTACGGGACGACCCGCTGCTCGAGGCGGGGCATCCAGTGCTGGAGCGCGCCCAGCAGATCAATCGCGACCTCAGCCTGGAGCTGCTGCGAACCAACGACCGTAGCAACGCCCTGGTGCGCGAGAGTCTGGCGGTGCGCAGCCAGCTCGATCATGTCCGCCAGCTGCAGCGCAGCCTCAACGAGCAGATCGAGGCGATCCGCGGTAGCATCTTGCTGTCTCGGATCCTGCGCGAGCAGCGCCGCTCCCTGCCCCAGGTGGCGCCGCGGCACGACCTGCAGGACGAGATTGCCGATCTGCGCCTGCGCCAATTTGACCTGGTGCGCCAGCGGGATCAGCTGCGCCAGGGCGAGCGCCTGGCCAACCAGCGCCTGGAGGAGGCCGGCGTCGAGGTCAGTGTTGCCCTGGTCGACTCCCTGCAACGCCTCTACCAGTCGCGCCGAGAGCTGGTGGACCGTCTGGAGCAGACCTATGGCAGCCTGCTGAGCTCGGCCATCGAGCTGCAGCTCAACCAGCAGCAGCTGCTCGAGACCTCGCGGGAGCTGCGCGCGACCATCGACGAACAGCTCTTCTGGGTCGCCAACACCCGGCCGCTGGACCTGGCCTGGGTGCGCCAGCTGCCCGCCAACCTTGTGCTGGAGTGGCAGGAGGGCGAGTGGCGTCAGGTGCTGCCGGTGCACTGGCGCTTGCCCACGGCCGGTGGCCTGGTCGGCGTGCCCCTGCTGCTGGCGGCGGCCGTGCTGCTGTGGTTTCGCCGGCGCCTCAAGTCCCGTCTAGCTGTTCTGCATGAGCAGATCGGCCGGCTGCGCAGCGATACGCAGCTGCATACGCCCCGGGCGGTGCTGTTGAACATTCCCTTGGCGCTTCCCGGGCCCCTGGCCCTGGCGGCCGTTGGCAGCGCCCTGCTGGCGGGAGGCGAGGGCATCGCCCACGGCCTGGGCCTGGCCGCCCTGCAGCTCTCGCTGGCCTGGGTGGTGGTCGCCTGGGGACGGCGCCTGCTGGTGACCGACGGTGTGGCCACCAAGCACTTCTATTGGCCGGCGGACTATGCCGCCCGGCTGCGCTGGCTGCTCGGCTGGCTGGGTGTCTCGCTGGTGCCGGTGCTGATGATCGCCACCCTGGCGAGGGATACCGACTTCGGCCTCAGCCACCGCCCTGTGGCCCTGGGGCTGCTGGTCACTGGCCTGCTGGCCATGAGCTTCCTGCAGGGGCGGCTGATCCTGGCCCATGCGCCTTTCTTCGGCGTGCGGCTGTTCCGCCTGGTGCTGGGACTGGCCATGGCCGCTGTCCCCCTGGTGCTGATGGGGCTGATCGTTGCCGGCTACGAATATACTGCGCTGAGCCTGGTGGGGCGCTTCGTGATCACCCTCTACCTGCTGGGGCTGTGGATCCTGGTGGAGGCTTCGGTGGTGCGTGGCCTGGCGGTGGCAGCACGTCGCCTGGCCTTCAAGCGCGCCCTGGCCCGGCGGCGGGCCCATGCCCAGGAGGGGGCCGACGGGGGGCTGGAGGTGGTGGAGGAGCCACCGCTGGACATGGATAAGATCAACCAGCAGTCGCTGCGCCTCTCCAAGTTGATCCTGCTGATCGGCTTCGTGTTCCTGCTCTACCTGGTGTGGGCCGACCTGCTGACGGTGCTGAGCTACCTGGAACGAGTGGCAATCTGGGAGGGCGACGAGGCGGAGGGCGCCGACCTGATCGGCAGCACCCTGTCGGTGGCCGATATCTTCACCGCGTTGCTGATCGTCGGGCTGACGATGATGATGGCCCGCAACCTGCCCGGCCTGCTCGAGGTGATGGTGCTGTCGCGCCTGGAGCTGAAGCAGGGCAGCGCTTACGCCATCACCTCGCTGCTCTCCTATACCATCGTCGGTACCGGCCTGGTCGCGGCTCTGGGCACGCTCGGTGTCTCCTGGGACAAATTGCAGTGGCTGGTGGCGGCGCTGGGCGTTGGCCTGGGTTTTGGTCTTCAGGAAATCTTTGCCAACTTCGTCTCGGGGTTGATCATCCTCTTCGAGCGCCCGGTGCGTATCGGTGACACCGTGACCCTGGGCAACCTCACCGGCACGGTGAGCAAGATCCGCATCCGTGCCACCACGGTCACCGACTTCGATCGCAAGGAGATCATCATCCCCAACAAGACCTTCGTCACCGACCAGTTGATCAACTGGTCGCT
Source organism: Halomonas salsilacus (assembly GCF_051216275.1). Taxonomy (NCBI): domain Bacteria; kingdom Pseudomonadati; phylum Pseudomonadota; class Gammaproteobacteria; order Oceanospirillales; family Halomonadaceae; genus Halomonas; species Halomonas salsilacus. Next base: position 216,870 of record NZ_JBPKAQ010000003.1, on the reverse strand, counting down.
GTCGGACACGGTCACCCGGGTGGTGCTCACCTTCGGGGTCGCCTACGGCTCCGACCATCGCCTGGTGCATCGTCTTCTGCGCCAGGCCGCCGACGAGAACAACCGGGTGCTGGCCGAACCGGAGCCCCAGGTGTTCTTCATGGACTACGGCGACAGCACCCTGAACTTCGAGCTGCGAATCTTCGTCAACGCCCTGGGTGATCGGCTCTATGCCACCGACGAGGTCAACTGTCGGGTGGGGGAGCTGTTTGCCGAGCACGAGGTCGATATTGCCTTCAACCAGCTCGATGTCTGGCTGCACCGCGCCGACGGGGCGGTCAAGCAGGTGCAGAGCCGTGGATCATCATCGACGATCAATCCGGCGTTCCCGCCGCCGGGCAGCCAGGGCGATCCTGGCGACGTCGACCTGGACGGCGGTGGTGGAGGAGACGGCGATGGCGGGCGCTGAGCCGGCGGCCTAGCGGGCAGACGCCTCGCGAACGGCGTGGAGCAGAAACTCCCGGTTGCCGTCGCCGCCCAGCAGCGGGCTCGCCTGCCAGTGGCGGATCGTCAGGCCCACCTCGGCGCAGCAGGCGCGGATCCTTGCCTCCACCTCCTGATGGCGGGTGGGGTCGGTGACCAGCCCGCGGCCGTTGACGCCGCCGGGGCCCACCTCGAACTGCGGCTTGACCAGGCTGGCGAGCTCGCCGCCCTCGCGCAGCAGGGCCGCGATCTCGGGCAGGATCAGGGTCTGGGAGATGAAGGAGACGTCCATGACCGCCAGGTCCGGCCCCACCGCCCCCTGCGCCTCGAGGGCCGCCCTCAGGCGAGGGTCGGCGCTCATGCCCCGGGCGTTGAGTCCCTCCAGGCAGGTGACCCGCGCCTCCTCGCGCAGGCCCGGGTCGAGCTGGTCGTGGCCCACCTCCACGCCGATCACGTGGCGGGCGCCGTGCGCCAGGGCGCAGTCGCTGAAGCCGCCGGTAGACTGGCCCACGTCGAGGACCAGCCTGCCCGTCAGGTCGAGCCCCAGCGCCTCGAGCAGGCCCTCCAGCTTGAGTCCCGCCCGCGACACATAGCGCTCCTCGGGGTCCTCCTGCACCGCCAGCCGGGTATCCTCCGGCAGCTTCTCGCCGGTCTTGGTGAGTACGCGGCCCCCCTCGGCCAGGCTCACTCGCCCGTGGCGGATCAGCCGCTGGGCCCGGGTGCGCGAACGGGCCAGGCCCTGGGTCACGAGAAGCTGGTCTAGGCGCGGCATGGTGGCTCCGTGCGGGGGAGAGGAGATAGATTATAGCCGGTAGAGAGCGTCTCCCGCAGCGCTGACGTCCGCGACCCGTCGCGGGATACTGGATTTTCATTAGCCGGATAATAGAAAGGGCGCCGGTGGATTAGAGTACCGGACAGGCGCTGGCGCTCGGCGCCCTGGACGGGGGCTGTCTTCCATTGGTTGCCGCTGGCTGCGGCGTGCGGCTGATATACTCGGCACATCAGGACATCATCAAGCAATGACGTGAAACGCCCGCGGGGCTGAGAAGGGAAGCAGAGGATGCTGGAGCAGGCGCTGGTACAGATGTTGCTGCTGCTGGGGGCGACCGTCGGCGTGGTGCTGGTCTTCCAGCGGCTGAGGATTCCACCAAGCCTGGGCTATCTGCTGGTGGGGGTGCTGCTGGGCTCCCATACCGCCGGCCCGGTGGTGGCCGATGAGAATATCCGGGTGATCGCCGAATTCGGCATCGTCTTCCTGCTTTTCACCATCGGGCTCAGTTTCTCGATGCCCCAGATCTATGCGCTGCGGCACACCATTCTGGGTCTCGGTACTGCCCAGGTGGCGCTGACCACGCTGGTGGTCGGCCTGCTGGCCTGGTGGCTAGGTCTTCCCGGTCCGGCCGCCTTCGTGGTGGGCGCGGTATTTGCCCAGTCCTCCACCACCATCATCACCAAGCAGCTGATGGAGCAGGGGGAGAACCAGACCCGCCACGGGCGGCTGGGCACCACCATGTCGGTGTTCCAGGACATCACCGCGGTGCCCTTCGTGGTGGTGATCCCGGTGCTGGGGGTGGCGGCCGCCCAGGAGGTCGCCGGCGCCCTAGGGCTGGCGCTGGCCAAGGCGCTGCTGGCCCTCGTCATCGTTCTGGTCTCGGGGCGGCTGCTGTTGCGCCCGCTGTTTCATCTGGTGGCCGAGCGGCGCTCGGCCGAGCTCTTTACCCTGACGGTGTTGTTCGTGTCGCTGGTGGCGGCCTGGACCACCAAGACCCTGGGGCTCTCCATGGCCTTCGGCGCCTTCCTGGCTGGCATGGTGCTGGGGGACACCGAGTTTCGCCACCAGGTGGAGTCGACCATTCGCCCGTTCCGCGATGTGCTGCTGGGGCTCTTCTTCGTCAGCATCGGCATGCTGGTGGAGCCGGCGCTGCTCCCCGAAATCTGGTGGGAGGCACTGCTCGGCGCTGCGGCGCTGCTGGGCATCAAGCTGGCTCTGGTGACCCTGATCGTGCGCCTCTCCGGAGTGGAGCTGCAGACGGCGTTCCGCACCGGTCTGCTGCTGGCGGTGGGCGGCGAGTTCGGCTTCGCACTGCTGGCCATAGGCCTCGAGGGCGAGGTGATCGGCAGCTATCCCGCCCAGGTGGTGCTCGCCTCGGTGCTCTTTTCGATGATCCTGGCACCCTTCCTGATCCGCTATAACCAGCCGCTGGCGGCCTGGTTGTTCGGGCGGGTGACGCCCGGGCCGGTGATGCCTAAACCGGACAAGGCCGCGCCGACGCCTCACGAACTGGAGGATCAGGGGCACGTGGTCATCTGCGGGTTCGGACGAACCGGGCAGACGGTGGCGCGCTTCCTGGAGAGCGAGAAGGTCGCCTACGTGGCCCTGGACATGGACCCGTCGATCGTTCGTGAGGCGAGGCTGGCCGGTCAGCCAGTCTACTTCGGCGACTCATCGGATGCCGCGATGCTGGAGAACGTGGGGCTGGATAGGGCCAGGTTGCTGATCATCAGTCACGATGATCGCCCGGCTGCGCTCAAGACCCTGCGCCATGCCGTTCAGCTCAAGGCCGGGATTCCTGCCGTGGTTCGCACTCGCGATGAGGGCGCCGTTGCCGAGCTGGTCGCCGCGGGGGCCAGTGAGGTCATTCCCGAAACTCTCGAGGCCAGCATGATCCTCACCTCCCATGCCCTCCAGGCCCTGGGGGTCCCGCTTCATCGGGTCACCCGTCACCTCCAGGAGCAGCGCGTCAGTCACTACCAGATGCTGCGCGAGCTGTTCCGGGGCAGCCTGGACAGCATTCAGGACCCGCGCCCGGCGGGCGAGCAGGAGCGGCTGCATGCCGTGGTGTTGAGCAAGGGGAGCCCGGCCATCGGCCGGAACCTGGCAGAGCTGAATACGGAGGATGATCAGGTGTCGGTGACCGCGCTGGTGCGCAACGACCGCCGCAGCCGTTATCCCGAGGCAAGCACGGATGTCCAGGCGGACGATGTGCTGGTGCTGCTGGGCAGCCAGGACAACATCGAGAAGGTCGAACGACGGCTTACCGGGACCGGTGCGCCGTCGCAATCTGAATGACCACTTTTGAGAGACTTCCTCTGAGCGGTGCTAGCTCAGTGGATGTTCCTTGCTCAACGCCTTGATATGCTCGCTGAGCCCCAGCGCCTGGCTGACGTCCAACTCCAGGGCGATACCGGTGTTGAGGCTCTCATCCAGCTCACCGGCCTCGCTGACCGCTTCGAGCACTGCGCTGGAGCGGCGCGCCTCGACGAGGATCAGCAACACGCTGCGCGCGGCCATGAACTCCAGGCCGAAGAAGGTCAGGTGGGGCTTGAGTCCCTGGCCCTGGGCGTTGTTGATGATGGTAGCACCGGTGGCACCGGCCGCGCGGGCGGCATCCAGCACCTCGTCGGTCCTGTCCTGGTCGACGAAGACCATCAACAGCTTGAAGTCCATGCGCATCTCCCTGTGTCGCCTGGGGGGGGGTGAGCCGCCGAGTCCGCGGCTCCCTGCCATTTATATTCTGGCAGAGCCCACCGTGGAAGTCCTGATCGAGATCAAGGCGTGCCGTCGGGACCCGCGTCGGCCTGCAGATCGGTGGGTGGGAATCTGTCCGCCCCCCAGCTGTGGTGAATGTGACCGACCACCACATCTAGCTCCGCCTGGGTGACCTGGGCCAGCTCGCCGCGCTCCAGCGGGTCGTAGTGGAAGATATAGAGTCGTGAGGCGAACTGCTCGAAGGGCAGTGAGGCCTCGCCCGCGCGCTCGCCGTGATCGGCGGTGCTGACCTTGATATCGTCACCCCAGTCCTGACCGCTATCGTTGTTGGGGTTGAAGAAGTAGACCCGCATCACGTCGGAGGGGTCCAACGAGACGCGCAGCACGGTGATGGCGTGCCAGCCGATGAAGCGCGCGGCGCTGTCGGTCACCGCAATGCCCGCCGGCTGGGGATGTATCAGCGGCTGGTTGCCATTGTAGTAGGGGTGGTAGCTGGCGTAGAAGTGACGCAGGAAGGTGTCCAACTCGTGGAGTTGGCCCGTGGCCACGTCGACGTTGATACGAAAGCCCCGCCCGGACCACCAGCCGTGGAATTCCGGATTGACCCAGCGGTGAGGGTCACCCTCACGGCCGGTGCAACGTCGGCCCATCTCGGCATAGATACGATCCAGGTGGGGCACCACGATCAGCGACACCGGGTCGAGGTCCATGGGCAGGCTCTGGGCCACGCCGCCGCTGCTCTCCATCGAGGAGATCGGCTGACCCTCGAAGTGCATGATGATTTCGTCGTCGCGGGCTGCCCAGGCCACCATCTGCAGCAGGTAGTCGGGGTCGTTGTAGGCCCACATGGAGAGCGCCCGGGCCGACTGACAGGTGGGGTTGTTGCCCTGTCCCACGCCCAGCGGTTGACCGAGCATGCACAGCACTCCCTCGAGCAGCCGGGCCCTGGGCGAGACCGCCTCGCCGAAGGCGATGTTGAGCCGCGCCTGGGACCATTCTGTAAGCGTCAAGCTCAGCTGGCGCCACATGGCCGGGGCGACCGGCGGCTGGTAGAGGATACCGCGCTCCAGCAGCAGCGCCAGGCCGAAGACGGCCTGGGGCGTGGTCGGATGCACGCCGCTGCGGATCAACGCGGAGACTAGCTCGCGGTAGCAGAGCAGGCAGTCGCGACCGGTGGCCGAGAGCCCGAGCGCCTCGGCCACGAGGTGATCGCTGTGATCCAACAGGTGGCGCAGCAGCACCGGGTGGTAGGACGAGACCAGCCCGGTGTCGTGCATGGCCCGGGCAAAGCCGGTGGCCTCGCCCTGAAGGGCGGCGCTGTCCATGCTGGAGAGCCGTTCGCGGTAGACCTCGAGCCCCGGATCCTCGCGGCAGGCCCGCGTAGGGCCGTAGAGCGAGCTGACCAGGCGGTCGGCGCCCTGGCCGCTGATGCCCAGATCGATCTCGGGGTTGGCCTGGCAGATGGCGATCTGGGTGATCATCGCCTTGACCGGCTCCACCTGGATGGGGCGCTGTTCCAGGATGCGCCAGATCTCGTCGATCAGGCGGTCGATGATGTGCTCGTAGCCGATGCGCTCGGCCAGATGCTGGAACAGGTGGCGGGGAATCTGGGCCAGGCGGCCCTGGGTCTCGCGCTCGGCCTCGCTGGGCGCGCCGAACAGCAGCCACAGATTGATCGCCATTACCTGGGTCAGGTAGTGGTGGGCCTGCTCGGCGGAGATCTGGTCATGGAGGTACTCCCCCTTGGCCACGGCCAGCAGACGCAACTCGCTCAATGCCTCGATCACGACCATGTTGGGGTCGGGACTCTTGAGGGCATGGGTGGTCAGCGAGGGCACCAGGAACTGGGGGGTCTCCCAGTCGGAGCCGAGGAAGACCCCGGCCTTTTCAAAGGCCTGGGCGCGGGCCTCTATGGCGGCGGCACCGCCCTCCTGGAGCAGCACCCGGCGGGCGGTGTCGAACACCCGAGGCAGCTTGCCGGGCTTGGCAAACTCTCGGGAGTGGGTCAGGAGGCTGATCGCCTCGTCCAGTTTCTGGCAGAGGCCAACGAGCTTGTCGTTGGCCGCAGGCGTTGCACTCATGTCTTGCGTCTGTCGGTGCGTGGTCACGCCGACTCCTTGTCGTCAGGCTGTCACCTTTCCATGACGCCTGTATCAGACATAGAAATCAAGCTCTTCCATATGCTTGAGCAATTCCTTCATGCGCGCCGCTTCGTTGCCCTTGAAGTAGATCAGGCCCCAGTGGGTACCGAAGGCGGTCCGTTTGGTGACGGTTTCTTCCATCGGCGGGGTCAGCTCGTGGGACTCGAAGTAGGGGTCGTCCTCGACCTCTTCGGGAATCTCCAGCTTGCTGACCACGCGGCGGCGCGGGTAGACCCCGAAGCAGCCTGCATAGCCGTCGGCGTCCACTACCTCCTTCGGGAAGAAAGCCTTGACCTCATCCTGGGTGGTCTTGGGATCAAACACCAGCATGGAAGCCTGGTAGGCGTTGAAGCCGTAGACCCGCTCGAGCAGCTCGAACACCTTGAAGCCCGGCGGACGGTAGGCCACCTCGCCGAAGTACATCTCGCCATCGCTGGTGACGAAGTATTCCGGATGGATCAGGCCGAACTCGATGTCGAAGGTCTTCACCAGCTTCTCGATCTGGGCGATGATCTGCGGACGATAGTGCTCTAGCTCCGGCGAGGCCGGCACGAACACCGAGTAGCCTAAGGTCACGTACTCGGAGATGTTGAGGAAGGCGATCTTGCCGTCGTGGATCCAGGCCTCCACGGCAAATTCCCAGCCATCCAGATGCGACTCCATCAGCACCGGAAACTCCTCCTCGGGGATGGTATCGACCTCGTCCGGGGTGCGTATCACCCGGTGACCCAGGCAGCCGGCCTTGTCGAAGGCCTTGAGGTGGATGGGGTCGTTGGGGTCGCCTTCGAGCTTGAGCAGGGTCTGATTGACCCGCTTGAGGAAGCGCACGACGTCAGCCTTGTCGTGGGCCTCCTCGAAGATGCCGACGCGGATGCCCCCCAGCTGGGCGCGCCGCTTCATCAGCGCCTTGTCGCGCAGCAGCAGCGACTGGCCGTAGAGGCGCGGGTTGTCGAGCAGCACCGAGTTGATGGCGCCGGCCCACTCCACGGTCTCCTCGAACATCGGGATCGCCACGTCGACGCCCATTTCCTGCAGGGTGTGGGCGATCTCCATGGAGCGGTCGTTCAAGCGCTCGAAGTTCCAGGGCACGTAGGGAATATCGTGCTTCTGGCAGTACTCCTCGGCCCAGTCCGGAGCCACTACCACGTAGCGTCTGTCGAAGTTCTCGGCGGCTTCGATGGCGTTCAGGCTCCAGCCAAGCAGAGCGATGTAGCCCTTGTTCGGATCCTTTTTCATGGTGTGCCTCCAGATGGGAGAGTGGACAGGTTCCCAGGCCGACCGGGGGACAAGCCTTGGGTGGGAAAGTGTTTTCCACGATACAGCAACGATCGGTCAGGTTCACCCTGGCCCGTGGGTGGAAACGCCCCTTGCCGGCCGGTCCTGGCGTTGTTATAGTGCGCCCGCACTCGGCAAGGCGTTGATTGCCAACGCTCCAGTCGCCGAGTCATCGATGTCGTTGTGAAAGACGTCGCGCTGTGGTGGCCCCGTCGGTCCTCCCGCAATGCCAAGCCGCAAACCCCGCCAGGCCCGGAAGGGAGCAACGGTAGCGGTGGCCGCGTGTGCCGGGATGTGGCTGTCGGGGCCGCCTCCTTTTCTGGCCTGTCTTCCTTGGTTCTACTGCCCCTGCGTATCGCCTTCTTTGATTGCCGACCCGCGTGGCATGGCGGCATTCAACTCCGCTCGCAGCAGGTCCACATGCCCTCCTTCCTTCCGATGCTGCCCGGAGGGGTCGTGCCCTGACCGAACGGCACGACGGTGACCTTTGACTTCCTTCGAGAGCTCAGAACGGGTGACCTGCTGCTGGCGGGACTTCGCGAGCGCGGCTAGTCGCGCACACCCGTGGGGCGCACGCCGCGCTGGCGTTGCTGAACCTGCATGGCGTCCAGGCGTGACTTGAGGGCGGCCTGGGTCGCCTGCAGGGCCTCGGCGCGAATCTCGGCCTTGGAGGCCCTCTGTGTCGCTTCCTGGGCCTGCTTCTGGGCCTCTTGTCGTGCCCGCTCCAGGGCATCCACGCGTTGCTTCTGCTCGCTGCGCATCTCGGCGATCTCCTGGCGCTGACGGGCGCGTTCGGCCTGCAGCTCCTTGTGCAGCACGGCCTGTTGTTCGGCCTTCTCGCGCACCTGAGCCAGCACGCTGTCGCGCTGGGTCTCGGCCACCGCCTGGCTGCGCTCCGACTTGACGCGTTCGGCATCGGCATCCCGCGCCTGCCGCTCGGCGGCCAGCCGGGCCTGTACGTTCTCCTCGAGTTGCTCGCGCAGCATCTCCACCTGCTGACGGGTCTGCAGCAGCGCCTCGCGATGGGTGCGTGCCTCGCGCTGTTCGATCTCAAGGCTCTCGCGCAGCTCGTTGAGACCCGCCTGCAGCTCATCGTGACGGGCGATGGCCTGCTCGGCGGCGCTCTCCGCGGCGGCCAGTCGAGTCGCTCGCTCGGCGAGGCGCTGTTCCATCGCCTCGCCCAGCTCGGCCAGGCTGGCGGCGTCGCAACGGGCCTCCTCGGCCAGCCGCTCCCCCCGAGACAGGGCGGCGCTGGCGTGTTGCTCAATCTCCTCCTCCAGCGCAGCGATGAGGGCCTGCGGCAGCCGGGGAGCGGGGGGAGACGGCGCAGGGCGCGCGGCGCGCCAGGCGCTCAGGTGGCGCTGGATACGGTTGGGCGAGCCTGCGCCCAGGTGCTCGCAGACCCGCGCCAGAGTAGGCTCGGCGCCGCGCCCCTCGAGGTTCTCTGCGGCGGCGACGACCTGCTCAAAGGAAATCCCCGCCGTGGGCGGTGCGGAAGGCTGTCGGCTCATGGTCTCATCCCTGTTCGAGGCGCGCTGAGTGTCATTCCGGCCGAGATTACCACAGCCGGAGGGCGGCGCAGAGGTCGAGGTGGTTCACAGGGCGCTGGGGCCTCGTGGCTTTCCGCGGCGGTCCCCAGTCGCTAGAATGAATGACTGTGTCGGGCTTCGGGCGCCGATCCATCTCCGGGCGTCGGCCCCTCGCCGACATCCGACCACCGCAAGGATTCCGCGCTGCATGAGCTATCAGGTTCTGGCCCGCAAGTGGCGGCCGCGTACCTTTCATGAACTGGTGGGCCAGGAGCATGTCCAGCGTGCGCTGGTGAACGCCCTGGACCAGGGGCGGCTGCACCACGCTTACCTGTTCACCGGTACCCGTGGGGTGGGCAAGACCACTCTGGCGCGGATCCTGGCCAAGTGCCTCAACTGCACGACCGGCGGGCAGGGCGACGAGGGCATCACCTCGACCCCCTGCGGCGAGTGCCCCAGCTGCGTGGCCATCGACGAGGGGCGCTTCGTCGACCTGATCGAGGTGGACGCCGCCTCGCGCACCAAGGTGGAGGATACCCGCGAGCTGCTCGACAACGTGCAATACGCGCCGACCCAAGGCCGCTACAAGGTGTATCTCATCGATGAGGTGCACATGCTCTCTACCAGCAGCTTCAACGCGCTGCTCAAGACCCTGGAAGAGCCGCCGCCCCACGTGAAATTTCTGCTGGCCACCACCGACCCGCAGAAGCTGCCGGCCACGGTGCTGTCGCGCTGCCTGCAGTTCACCCTCAAGCACATGCCGCCGGAGCGCATCGTCGGCCATCTGGCCAAGGTGCTCGAGGCCGAGGCGGTGCCCTTCGAAGAGAGCGCCCTGTGGCTGCTGGGCCGCGCCGCCGAGGGCTCCATGCGCGACGCCATGAGCCTTGCCGATCAAGCCATTGCCTTCGGGCAGGGCCGCGTGGAGCACGCCGACGTGGCCGCCATGCTTGGCACCCTCGACCAGCGCCACGTGCTGGCGCTGGTCGAGGCCCTGGCAGAGGTGGATGCCGCCCGGGTGCTGGTTGAGCTGGCGGCGCTGGCCGAGCGCGCCCCCGACTTCGCCTCCGTGCTCGACGAACTCACGTCGGTATTGCATCGCCTGGCCATTGCCCAGATGGTGCCCGACGCCCTGGACAACGGCCACGGCGATCGCGAGGCGTTGCTTGCGCTTGCGACGCACTTCACCGCCGAGGACGTGCAGCTCTACTACCAGATCGGTATCCAGGGCCGCGGCGACATGGAGCATGCGCCTGACCTGCGCACGGCGCTGGAAATGACCCTGCTACGCATGCTGGCCTTCCGCCCCCAGGGCGTGCCGAAGCCGGCCAGCACGCCGCTGCCGCTGCGCGGTTCAGGGCAGGCTGGGCAGACTCCGCCCTCGTCCAGTGCGCCCCACGCCGCTCCGGGCGCTTCCGGCGCTCCCGCGGCGACTCCCTCCCAGGGCCTGTCGCCAGACGCGCCGTCCGCTGCCGTGGAGGTTTCGTCCGCGCCTTTCCAGGAGCCTGAGCCACGCCCCAAGGACGAGATTACGCCCAGGCCTGACCCGTTGGCAGAGGGCCCTGCACCGGAGCCGCCGCCCTGGGAGGCCCTGCCCGAGCCCGCATCCATGTCCGGGCCGCTATCAGAGCCTCGCCTTGTGGTGCCGGCAGAACCCCCGGTGCCCGCCGAGCCCTGGATCGCAGATGCCGAGCCCGAGCCGATGGCAGAACCCCGGGCCGAGGTGCCCGAAGTCGACCTGCCCGCATCCGCCGAAGCATCTTCCGCCGCCTCGGCGCCGGCCCCCAGCAGGGAGGGCCTCTTCGGCCATGCCGAGTGGCTGGCCTGCTTCGAGTCGCTGGGTCTGGGCGGGCTGACCCGCAACCTGGCGGCCAACTGCGTGGTGGAGCAGGACGACGGCGAGGTGCTGAGGATGCGCCTGGACCCGTCGCTCTCCGCCATGCGGGCCGATATCCATCTCGAGCGTATGCGCGATGCCATGGCGACACAGGGCATCGTGCGGCGCCTGGTGGTGGAGGAGGGAGCCCTGCCCGAGGAGGTCGAGACCCCACGCCAGCAGGCCGAGCGGCTGGCGGCCGAGCGTCACGCCCAGGCCGTTGCCGCGCTGCAGCGCGATCCCAATATCCAGAAGCTCCAGCAGGCCTTCGGGGCACGGCTGGTCGAATCCACGGTCAAGCCCGCCGACGCCGGGGCGACTTCCTGACGGCGGGGTGCCTGAACGGCACGTATTGCTGAACGGCAGCAGTGCCGCGGCGTCATAGTCACACGCATCAGCGCCATACCGATTCACGAATCGTCAAACCTAACGACACAACAGAGAGGACTCACCATGTTCAAGGGTGGAATGGGCAATATCATGAAGCAGGCCCAGGAGATGCAGGAAAAGATGCAGCAGGTCCAGGAGGAGGTCGCTCGCGCCGAGGTACACGGCGAGGCGGGTGCGGGCATGGTCAAGGTGACCATGAACGGCCGCCACGACGTCAGCAAGGTCGACATCGACCCCAGTGTCATGGAGGAGGACAAGGAACTGCTCGAGGATCTGCTGGCCGCCGCGGTGAACGACGCGGTGCGCAAGGTGGAGGCCAACTCCAAGGCCAAGATGGAGGAGGTCACCGCCGGGATGAACCTGCCGCCGGGCTTCAAGATGCCGTTCTGATGAGCTTCTCCCCCCTCGTCGAGAAACTGATGGAGTCGCTGCGAGTGCTGCCCGGCGTCGGGCCCAAGACCGCCCAGCGCATGGCCATGCACCTGCTCGAGCGCGACCGTGACGGCGGCCGGCGTCTCGCCGCGGTGCTCGACGAGGCCATCGAGCGGGTCGGCTACTGCCGTCGCTGCCGGACCCTCACCGAGGAAGACGTGTGCAGACTGTGCGAGAGCGCGCGGCGTGACGACGCCCTGCTCTGCGTGGTCGAGTCTCCCGCCGACCAGCTGGCCATCGAGGAGGCCGGCGGCTTTCGCGGGCGCTACTTCGTGCTCCACGGGCACCTTTCCCCCCTGGATGGCATCGGCCCCGAGGACATCGGCCTCGACCAGCTCGAGGCGCGGGTGGCCGAGGGTGGCATCGAAGAGATGATCCTTGCCACCAACCCGACCGTGGAGGGTGAGGCCACCGCCCACTACATCGCCGCCCAGTTTGCCCCTCACAGAGTGCGCCTGTCGCGCCTCGCCTATGGCGTGCCCATGGGGGGCGAACTCGAATACGTGGATGGCGGCACCCTGAGCCGCGCCTTCAATGGCCGCCTGCCATTCCGGGGCGACTGAGCCCCCGTGTTCAGGTATCCCGACCCTGATGATTCCCGACCTGCCGGAAGCCCCATGCCCCTGACCCCCGAAATACGCTGGATCGATACCCCCGAGGCCCTGGACGCCGCTTGTGCAGAGGTGGCCGGTGCCGAAGTCATCGCCCTGGACACCGAGTTCTTCCGCGAGAACACCTTCCACCCGGTGCCGGCGTTGATCCAGTTCTCCACCGGCGGCCCGGCCTGGCTGGTCGACCCCCAGGCGGTGGCCTGCACCGACGCCTTCCGTCGGCTACTGGCCGAGGGACCGCTGAAGCTGGTCCACGCGGCCAGTGAGGACCTCGAGGTCTTCGCCGGCTGGGCCGGCGTCACTCCGTCGCCGCTGGTGGATACCCAGCTGGCCCAGGGCCTGCTGGGCGAGACCCCGTCCATGGGCTACCAGAAGCTGGTGGAGCACTGGACCGGCCACACCCTGCCCAAGGACGAGACCCGCTCCGACTGGCTCAAGCGTCCGCTCTCCGAGACACAGCAGGCCTATGCGGCCTTGGACGTGATCTACCTGATCGAGGTGTGGCAGCAGCAGTGCCAGTCCCTTCAGCTCCACGGTCGGTTGGCCTGGCTGGAGGCGGACTGCGCCGAGCTGGTGGCCCAGGCGGGGCGCAACGGCGAGTCCGACGCCCAATGGTACCTGCGCCACCGCCAGCTGTGGCGTCTGACGCCGCGACAGATCGAGGCCTACCGTCGCCTGACCACCTGGCGAGAGGGGGAGACCCGGGCGCGCAACCTGCCGCGGGGCTGGCTGGTTCATGACCGCGTGCTCTACGCCATCGCTGAGGCGCTCCCGGAGAACCGCTTCGAGCTGGCCCGTATCGAGGACGTCAAGCCGAGCCTGATCAAGCGCGATGGCGATAGCCTGCTGGCGCTGGTGGCCGAGGCGCGTCATCTGGACGACGCCGAGCTGCCGCCGGCGCTGCCGTCGCCCATGGCGCCGGAGTTCAAGCGCGTTCTCAAGGCGCTGAAGAAGGTGGTCAACGACGAGGCCGAGGCCCAGGGTCTGGCCCCGGAGGTGCTGCTGCGTCGCCGCGACCTGGAGGCCCTGGTCACCGCCTACCTGGAAGACGAGCACCTGCCGCTGCCCTCGGGTTGGCGCGGTGAGCAACTGAATGCGGGCCTGGTGAAGGCCCTGGAGGAACAGCCTCGATGAGCGACGACCGGATGCGCGGCGACAAGCTGCTGTGCGAGGTGTTCAAGAGCTCCCGCATGGAGGAGATGTATCTCTACGTGGACAAGCGCGAGGGGCTCACCCGGGTGCCCGAGCCGCTGCTCGAGCGCTTCGGCAAGCCACTGCCGGCGATGACCCTGATCCTTTCCCCCGAGAAGCGGATGGGCCGCGCCCAGGCCGCCGACGTGATGGCAGCGATCCGCGAGAAGGGCTTCTACCTGCAGATGCCCCCCGCCAAGGAGGAGTACCTGCTCGACCTTTACCGCACCCCCACCGAGGCGCGCTACTAGCTCCGCGCGGCTTCGGGCGCGATAATCCAGTATCGCGCCCGACGCTTGCGCAAGCCGTTAATCGCGCCTTACAACGTGGAGGAGACATCATGCGAGAGCGATTCTGGGAGCACTATCCCCTCGATGAGCTCACCGCCGAGGAGTGGGAGGCGCTCTGCGACGGCTGCGGTCAGTGCTGTCTGCTCAAGTTCCAGGACGACGAGACCGGCGAGCTGGCGGTGCTCAATCTGGCCTGCGAACTGCTGGATATCCACAGCTGCCGCTGCAGCGATTACGAGAACCGGCTCTCCCGGGTGCCGGATTGCACCCGACTCACCCCGGCGCTGGTCGACCAGTTTCGCTGGCTGCCCAAGTCCTGCGCCTATCGCCGGGTGGCGGAGGGGCGCAAGCTGGCCCGCTGGCATCCGCTGCTCTCCGGCGACCCGGAGCGGGTTCACCGCAAGGGCACCAGCGTGCGCAGCTTCGCCGTGACGAGCCGCGGGGTGCCCGAGGAGCAGTACGAGGACCATATCATCGCGGTCATTCCCATCGATTGATGGGGGTGACTGATGGAAGCTATGCCTTGCGGTGTTCCACCCCTAGCGCCCAGAGGAGATAGGCGTCCTGCCGGGCGCCGTCGTGCCACGCCTTGAAGCGCCCCGAGGCGCCGCCGTGGCCGGCGGCCATGTCGGTGCGCAGCAGCACGGGCCCGCGTGCGGTACCCAGCTCCGTCAGCCGCGCGTAAAGCTTGGCCGGCTCCCAGTAGGGCACCCGGGTGTCGTGCCAGCTGCCCTGCAGGAACATGGTCGGGTAGGGGGCCGCGACCAGGTTGTCCAACGGCGAGTAGGCGCGGATGCGCTTGCGGGTATCGGGCTCGTCTGGGTTGCCCCACTCGGTGTACTCCGCGGTGGTCAGCGGCAGGTCGGGGTTCTCCATGGTGCGCAGCACGTCTACGAAGGGCACGTCGAGCACCGCCGCACAGAACGCCTCCGGCGACAGGTTGAGGCTGGCGCCCACCAGCAGGCCGCCGGCGCTGGCGCCATAGGCGGCGATCCGCTCGCCGTCGCTGATGCCGTGCTCCACCAGGCAGTCCCTGGCGGCGAGGAAGTCGCGAAAACTGTTGGCCTTGTGCGCCAGCTTGCCGGCCAGGTACCAGGGCTCGCCGCGGTCGCCGCCGCCGCGCACATGGGCCACGGCGAAGGCCACGCCGCGGGCCAGCAGCTCCAGGCGCGCCACCGAGAACCAGGGGTCGAGCACCTCGCCGTAGGCGCCGTAGCCGTAGAGCAGCGTCGGCAGCGGGTGGCCGATCAGGTCGGCCCGCATCACTACCGAGACGGGGATGCGCTCACCGTCGTGGGAGGTCGCCCAGAGCCGCTCGCAGGCCAGCGCATCGGGGGCGAGGTCACCATGGATCGGCTGCTGCTTGAGCAGGGTGCGCTCGCCGCTGTCCAGGTCGTGTTCAATCCAGCTCACCGGCAGCACGAAGGACTCCTCGTGCAGGCGCAGGCGGCGCTGGTCGAAGTGGGGCGCATCGCCCAGCGCCAGGCTGCAGGGCGTCTCCGGCAACGGCAGGCGCTCGTCACGGGTCATGGCGTGGGCGTGATCGAATTCGATCACCCTCAGTCGAACCTGTGCCTCCTCATGGTCGCGTTCAGTGATCACCAGGCCCCAGGCGAAGGCGTCGACCCCCTCCAGGGTGTCCTCGTCGCGATGGGGGATCAGCGGCTGCCACCGGTCGGCGTCGGCGGCCTCCTCGAGGCGAACTTCCTCGATCATATCCAGGCGGAAGTGGGTCGCGTCGCGATTGTGCAGCAGGTAGAAGTGGCCCGGGCGATGATCGAGCGAGAGCTCAACGCCGCTCTCCCGGGGGCGGAAGCAGCGGGGGGCGGTGGCCGGCGCCCGGGCCGGGATCAGGTAGCTCTCGCTGGTATCCTTGGAGGCGCTCTCCAGCACCAGCCACTCCCGGGAGCGGGTCTTGCCGAGCCCCAGCCAGAACTCCGGGTCCTCCTCGCGCAGCACCAGGTCGGGCTCCCCCGCCACCCCCTCGTTGAGCGTCAGGCGCCAGATGCTCTCGGGGCGCTGGGTGGCGTCATAGCGGGTGAAGAACAGGGTGGTGTTGTCCTCGGCCCAGGTGAGCTCAGGACCGATGCCCTCCAGCAGGCGTACCGGCTCCCCATCGGGGAGTCGAGCCAGGAAGAGGTCGAACATCTCGTTGCCGCGGGTATCCTCGCTCCAGGCCAGCCAGCGTTCGTCCGGCGAGAGGGCCATGTCGCCGAGTTCCAGAAAGTCGTGATCGGTGGCCCGGGCCTCGAGATTCAGGAAGGGCGCGGCACGGTCCGGCTTGCCGTTGGGATGACGCCACCACACCGGATAGTCGGCCTCGGCGGCGGTCTCGCTCCAGTAGGTGTAGTGGTCCAGCGGAGTGCGCAGGCCGTGGACGGCCAGCTCGCGGCGCGCCAGGTGGCCGTGGTAGAGGCGTTCCACCAGGTCGTCCAGGGGGGCAAACCATGTGGAGAACTCGGCGTTGGCCGCCTCGAGAAAGGTCGTGACCTCCGGGTCCTCGCGGTTCTCCAGCCAGTGCCACTCCGGGTCTTCCGGGCGGCGGAAACGGGCGACCGGCGAGGCGGATACCCGGCGGTCGGGGCGATGCGGCGGCTGTGCTTTCATGGTGGGAGATGTACCATACTCATGACAGTGAAGAGAGAGGTGGCAATGCCAATTACCGATTCGATGACCCTACTATGGCTGGTCTATGGCGTCCTGTCGCTGGTGGTGCTGCTCACCGGCTACCTGGGCCTGGCCTTCCTGCCGCGGCTGCTGCGGCTACCAATCACCTGGCTGGTGGCCGGCGTGATGTGGGTGCCGACGCGCTTCCGGATGCCGCTACTGGAGGAGGGGGAATTCTACACCGGCCTGGCCCCAGCGGTGGTGGTGGCCCTGGTGGGCTTCCTCGAGCGCGACAGCGGCCTATTGCTGCCGGCGCTGCTGTTGACCGCGGCCGGTGCGGCGGCCGGTGTGGCCTTCGGGCTGCTGCTGGCCTGGCGCGGCCGCAGGCGCGACGACTACGTCGACATGGATGACAACGAGGACGACGCTCCTCCCGCCCGACGTGGCGGTGGTGGGCGTCGGGAGCCGGTCATCGTCTGATCGACAGCCGATTGCCGGCCACACAGCAGCCGATAATTGGCTAAGGAGCCGGGAATGGCCGGGTCGTGGATGACGGAGTCATGGAAGGTCAGCCCGAGAGGGCGGGGGCTGACCTGCCTGCTGCTCGCGAGCCTGCTCTGGCTCGCGGCCGGTTCTGGTGTGGCGCAACCGGTCGAGGAGAACCCGGACGTGCGGGTGATCATCGATGTCTCCGGCAGCATGCGCGGCAACGATCCCGACCAGCTCGCCGCCAGTGCCCTGGAGCTGCTGGCCGCGCTACTGCCCGAGGGCACCCCGGCCGGTGTCTGGACCTTCGGAGAGCGCGTCGACAACCCGCTGCCCCTCGACGAGGTGGACGACGGTTGGCGAGAACGTGCCATGGCCCTGCGGCCTGCCCTGGTGGAGTACCAGCAGTACACGGACATCGAGGCAGCCGTGCGCGAGGCCGCCGAGGCCACGGCCAACGGCTGGCGCCACCTGGTGCTGCTGACCGATGGCATGATCGACCTGTCGCCGGCGAGAGGCGCCAAGCCGGCAGTGGACGCGGCCTCTCGGCGTACCCTGCTCGAGGAGATCGCCCCGGCGCTGGCCCAGCGTGGCGTGGTGGTGCATGCCATCGCCTTCTCCGATGCGGCGGATCTGGTCCTGGTGGAGCGCCTCTCCCGGATGACCGGCGGCCTGCCAGTCAGGGTCCACTCGCCAGAGAGCCTGCTCGGCGCCTTCGTCGATATCGTCGAACGCATCTTCCCCGCCGATAGGGTGCCCCTGGCCGAGGGTCGCTTCTCTATCGAGCCCGGCGTCGAGACCTTCTCGGCGCTGCTCTTTCATACGCCCGACGCCGCTCCCCTGGCCCTTGTCGCCCCGGACGGCACTCGCTATGACGCCCAGAGCGCGCCGCCGGGCGCGCGCTGGCAGGTGGAGCCGCGCTTCGATCTGCTGAGGGTGCCCGACCCCGCCCCCGGGGAGTGGCGCCTGGAGGGGGCGTTCGCCGACGATAGCCGCATCGGAGTGCGTGGCGCGGTGAGCCTGCAGCTCGCACCACTGCCGGCGGTGATTCACCCGGGGCTGGTATTGCCGCTGGAGGCCTGGCTGGCCCGAAGCGGGGAGCCCTGGCAGGAGGCGCCGGAGGATCTCGCCATCGGCGCTGCCCTGCTCGACGGTGAGGATACACCGCATGTGGAGGTACAACTGGAGCGCCAGAGTGAGCGCTTCGTCGGTGAGTTGACGGTGCCGGAGCTCTCCGGCGCCGCCCGCCTGCGACTGCATGCCGAGGGGCAGGGGATCGTTCGCCAGCGCTACCTGGCGGTCAATGTGCAGTCGCTTTTGAGCCTCATGGACGACGCCGAAGAGGGCCTAGGGCTTGGCGGGGAAGCGGGTCTGCGCCCGCTGGGCGAGCGCTTCCACGAGGACCTCGCCACCGGCCGCGAGGGAGAGGCGGTGCCCGACAGCGCCGCCGACCGTTTCATCGCGTTCATCAGTGATCTGCCGGCTCAGGCCGCCGCTATGTGGCGGAAAGGCCGGCCCTGGCTCGAGCGCCGTGGCGCGGCCTTTGCCGCCGACCCGCGCCAGTGGGCGGTGGCGGGACTGGTCGTTCTGACGCTTCTGAGTCTGCTGGCATGGCGGCATCGACGCCGGCCGCGCAGGAACGTCCACCGGGAGGAACCCCATGTGTGAGCTTCTGGGCATGAGCGCCAACGTGCCCACCGATATCTGCTTCAGCTTCACCGGCTTCCTGCATCGCGGGGGCGGTACAGGGCCCCATCGCGACGGCTGGGGCATCGCCTTCTACGAGGAGGGCGGCTACCGGGACTTCCGCGACCCCCACCCCTCGGTGCATTCGCCTATCGCGCGACTGATCACCGACTATCCGATCAAGTCGAATATTGTCATCAGCCATATTCGCCAGGCCAACGTGGGTCAGGTGCGCCTGGCCAATACCCATCCCTTCGTGCGCGAGATGTGGGGCAGCCCCTGGTGCTATGCCCATAACGGCCAGCTCGAGGATTGGCAGGGCCTGCCGCTCAGCTTCTACCGCCCGGTCGGCGACACCGACAGCGAGCACGCCTTCTGCTGGCTGCTGGGCGAGCTGCGCCGCTGCTTTCCCCAGCGCCCGGAGAACGACGCGGCGCGCCAGGGATTGTGGCGGCTGCTTCACCAGCTCTGCGAGCGCCTGCGCGGACTCGGAGTGTTCAATCTGCTGCTGGCCGATGGCGACTATCTCTACACCTTCTGCTCCACCAAGCTGGCCCACATCACCCGGCGCGCCCCCTTTGGCCGGGCGAGCCTGTCGGATGCCGAGCTCACCGTGAATTTCGCCGAGCACACTACGACCCATGACATCGTCTCGGTGATCGCCACCGAACCCCTCACCGACAACGAGGCCTGGGAGCGCATGGCCCCGGGGGAGCTCTTGGTATGGCGCGATGGCGTGATCCAGGCGCGCTTTGGCCGCCGTCAAGCGTGAAATCGGCCGGTTGGCCTTCGCGGTCATCGTGGCACAGGCTGTCAGTAAAGGAGCCCGGCATCAGGGCACAGCCACACCGTTTTCAAGCTGTCGTTTCAATCGGCCGTTTTACAGCCTGAGCCGGTCGGTTTAAGGTAGGGTCCCGGGACAACAACAAGCGTCGATGACCCATCGGCGACACTGTGGAGACACGTGATGAGTGAGCATGCCAACGCCCCGATCCTGTCCGGCCCCGAGCTCAAGGGGATGGATGAGTACGATTCGGTCAACGATGTCTTCCATGCGGCGGTCAAGCGCTATGCCGACAAACCGGCCTTCAGCTGCATGGGGCAGACGCTGACCTTCGCCGACCTGGATCGCCTCTCCGGCGACTTCGCCGCCTGGCTCCAGCACGACACGACGCTGCAGCCGGGCGATCGCATCGCCATCCAGCTGCCCAACGTGCTGCAGTTTCCGGTGGCGGTGTTCGGCGCCATGCGCGCCGGCATGGTGGTGGTCAACACCAACCCGCTCTACACCGAGCGGGAGATGGCCCACCAGTTCAAGGATTCCGGGGCCAAGGCCATCGTGATCCTGGCCAACATGGCCGACAAGCTCGAGAAAATCCTCGATCGCACCGATATTCATCACGTACTGGTGACCGAGCTCGGCGACCTGCACGGCTTCCCCAAGCGGCCGCTGATCAACCTGGTGGTCAAGTACGTCAAGAAGATGGTGCCGTCCTTCCACCTGCCCGGCCATACCCCCTTCCGCCGCGCGCTCAAGGAGGGCGCGGGGCGCCAGCACCGCGAGGTGGAGCGCGAGCTTGACGACATCGCCGCGCTGCAGTACACCGGCGGTACCACGGGCCTGGCCAAGGGCACCATGCTGACCCACCGCAACCTGGTGGCAAACATGCTGCAGGCGGGGCAGGCCATCGGCAAGGGACTGACCAACGGCGAGGAGGTGGTGATAGCGCCGCTGCCCGTGTACCACATCTATACATTCACGGTGAACTGTCTGTTCCTGATGGAGACCGGCAACCACTCCATCCTGATCACCAACCCCCGCGACCTGCCCAACTTCGTCAAGGAGCTCAAGGGGCTCAAGTTCACCGCCTTCATCGGCCTGAATACCCTGTTCAATGCCCTCTGCAATCGCGAGGACTTCCGCGCCCTGGACTTCTCGAAGCTGCACCTGACCATCTCCGGCGGCATGGCGCTGACCCGGTCTGCCGCGGAGCGCTGGAAGGGGGTCACCGGCTGCGAGATCGCCGAGGGCTACGGGCTCACCGAGACCTCTCCGGTGGTCAGCTTCAACCCGGTGGATGCCATCCAGCTCGGTACCATCGGCAAGCCGGTGGCCGGTACCCGGGTCAAGGTGGTGGACGCCGATGGCAACGACCTGCCCTTCGGCGAGCCCGGCGAGCTCTGCGTGCAGGGGCCCCAGGTGATGAAGGGCTATTGGAACCGCGACGACGAGACCGTCAAGGTGATGGATGACGACGGCTGGTTCCACACCGGCGATATCGCGGTGCTCCAGGAAGACGGCTACATCCGCATCGTGGACCGCAAGAAGGACATGATCCTGGTCTCGGGTTTCAACGTGTATCCCAACGAGGTGGAGGACGTCGTCGCCACCCATCCGGGGGTGCTGGAGTCCGCCGCGGTGGGCGTGGACGACGAGACCAGCGGCGAGGCGATCAAGCTGTTCGTCGTGCCCCGAGGTGATGATCTCGACCCCGAGGAGCTGCGGGCCTGGTGCAAGAAGGAGCTGACCGGCTACAAGGTACCCAAGTACGTGGAACTGCGCGACGAATTACCCAAGACCAACGTGGGCAAAGTGCTGCGCCGCCAGCTACGTGACGAGGAGCGCGAGAAGGTCAAGGGGAAGACCGATGCCTGATAGCCGATGCCTTATCGGGCGATAGTCAGCCTTAATGGTCCGGATTAGGCGCCGCCAAGGCGGCGGCGTTACAATGCTCTGCCCGTATCGGTTCGCCGCTACGGGCAGTTTTTCCTTGTCGCCCTCCACCCACGGAGCCACCGTGTCCGATGTGACCACCGACCCTTCACCCACCACCATCCAGACCGATGCCGACCGCCTCGGCGCCCTGCGCCAGGCGCTCGACAGCGTGCTGCTGCGCGACCGTGCGACGCTCGACAAGCGCCTGCACGGCCTGGCGCGACGGATGAAGGAGGGCAAGCCGGTGGATCGCGGGCTGAACGAGGTGGCCCAGGTCATGGCGCGCTCCCGGGAGATGGTCGACCGTCGGGCGCAGCGTCCGGTGACGCTCAACTATCCCCCCGAGCTGCCCGTGGCGGAGCGCCGCGAGGAGATCCTCGCCGCCCTGCGTGACCACCAGGTGGTGGTGGTGGCGGGCGAGACCGGCTCCGGCAAGACCACCCAGCTGCCCAAGATCTGCCTGGAACTGGGCCTGGGGCGCCGCGGGTTGATCGGCCACACCCAGCCGCGGCGGCTCGCGGCGCGCTCGGTGGCCACGCGGCTGGCCGAGGAACTCGAGACGCCGCTGGGCGAGCAGGTCGGCTACCAGGTCCGCTTCACCGACCAGAGCAGCGACCACACCCTGGTCAAGCTCATGACCGATGGCATCCTGCTGGCCGAGACCCGCCACGATCCCGAACTGCGCCGCTACGAGGCGATCATCATCGATGAAGCCCACGAACGTAGCCTCAACATCGATTTCCTGCTGGGCTACCTCAAGCGGCTGCTGCCGCGCCGCCCCGACCTCAAGGTGATCATCACCTCGGCCACCATCGACGTTGCGCGCTTCGCCGCCCACTTCGCCGAGCCCGACAGTGGCGATGCGGCCGGCCGGCCGGCGCCGGTGGTGGAGGTCTCCGGGCGCACCTACCCGGTGGAACTGCACTATCGCCCGCTGGTGCGCGAGGCCGAGGACGAGGAGGACCGCACCCTGCAGGAGGGCATCCTGCATGCGGTGGAGGAGGTCGAGCGGATCGAGCGCGAGAAGCGCTGGTTCCACGGCCCCCGCGACATCCTGGTGTTCCTGCCCGGCGAGCGGGAGATCCGCGAGACCGCCGACACCCTGCGCCGGGCCGACCTGCGCGGCACCGAGATCCTGCCGCTCTACGCGCGGCTCTCCAATACCGAGCAGAACCGGGTCTTCGCCCCCCACGCCGGGCGGCGCATCGTGCTGGCCACCAACGTGGCCGAGACTTCGCTCACCGTGCCGGGCATCCGCTACGTGATCGACCCGGGCCTGGTGCGCATCAGCCGCTACAGCTACCGCACCAAGATTCAGCGTCTGCCGGTGGAACCAGTCAGCCAGGCCAGCGCCAACCAGCGCATGGGCCGCTGCGGCCGGGTGGCCGAAGGGGTCTGCATCCGCCTCTATGACGAGGAGGATTTCCTCGCCCGGCCCTCCTTCACCGACCCCGAGATCCGCCGCACCAACCTGGCCTCGGTCATCCTCTCCATGCTGTCGCTCAGGCTCGGCGACATCGAGGCCTTCCCCTTCGTCGACCCGCCCGATTCGCGCTTCGTCACCGACGGTTTCCGGCTGCTCTTCGAACTGGGTGCGGTGGACGAGCAGGGCGGCATCAGCCCCATCGGCCGCAAGCTGGCCCGCCTGCCCATCGACCCGCGCCTGGCGCGCATGGTGCTGGCTGGCGCCGAGCAGGGAGGCCTGCGCGAGGTGCTGATCGTGGTGGCCGGCCTGGCGGTCCAGGATCCCCGGGATCGTCCGGCGGAGAAGCGCCAGGCCGCCGACCAGGCCCATCGCCGCTGGCAGGACCCGGACTCCGACTTCGTGGCGCTGCTCAACCTCTGGGACGGCGTCGAGGCGGCCCGCGAGGCGCTCTCCGGCAACCAGCTGAGGCGCTGGTGCAAGGAGCGCTACATCAACTACCTGCGCGTGCGCGAGTGGCATGACACCTTCCGCCAACTGCGCCAGCTGCTGCGCGACATGGAGATCGAGGTGCCGCCCCCGGCCCCGCGGCCCGCCCTCGATGGCGCCGCGACAGAGGGCGGCGAGGGCAAGGACGAGGACGAGCAGCGCGCCCAGGCCCGGCACCAAAGCGCCGTTACCCTGCACCGGGCGCTGCTGCCGGGGCTGCTCTCCCACTTGGGCACCCTCACCGAGAACCGCGAGTACCTTGGCGCGCGCAACCGCAAGTTCGTGATCCATCCCGGCTCGGGGCTGGCGAAGAAGTCCCCCAGGTGGCTGATGGCCTTCGAGCTGGTGGAGACCACCAAGCTGTTCGCCCGCACCGTCGCGAAGATCGACCCCCAGTGGATCGAGCCGTTGGCCGGCCACCTGGTCAAGCGCAACCACGCCGACCCCCACTGGGAGATGAAGCGCGCCCAGGTGGTGGCCAAGGAGCAGGTCACTCTGTTCGGCCTGCCCATCGTCAGCGGCCGCCGTGTGCACTACGGGCCCATTGCGCCGGCCGAGGCCCGCGAGCTGTTTATCCGCCGGGCCCTGGTCGAGGGGGAGTTTCGCACCCGCGGCGACTTCTTCGCCCACAACCGGGCGCTGATCGAGGAGGTCGAGGACCTGGAGGACCGCGCCCGGCGCCGCGATATCCTGGTGGACGAGGAGACGCTGTACGCCTTCTATGACGAGCGCCTCCCCGAGGGCATCCACAACGGCAAGGGCTTCGAGGCGTGGCGTAAGGCCGCCGAGTCCGAGAACCCCGCGGTGCTCAAGTTCGACCGCGCCGCCCTGCTGGCCCGGGAGGCCAGCGAGATCACCCAGGCCGATTATCCTGACGAGCTCGCCCTGAACGGCGTACGCTACCCGCTCGCCTACCACTTCGAACCCGGCGCGGTCGACGATGGCGTGACCCTCACCGTGCCCGCCGCCATGCTGCCCCAACTGCCCCTGGCGCGCCTCGAGTGGCTGGTGCCAGGCCTGCTGCGCGAGAAGTGCATCGCGCTGATGAAGTCGCTGCCCAAGGTGTTGCGCCGCCAGGTGGTACCGATCCCCGATTGGGTGGATGCCGCCCTGGAGGCGATCGTCCCCGATGACCTGCCCCTCACCGAGGCGCTGGGTGAGTTCCTGCGCCGCAAGACCGGCGTGCGCGTCCACCCCGACGACTGGCACCTGGACCAGCTCGAGCCCCATCTGGTGATGAACCTCAAGGTGGTGGACCACGAAGGCCACGTGCTGGGCCAGGGGCGCGACGTTCGCGAGTTGGAGCGCCGCTTCGAGGCCGCGGCGGGGCAGGGGGCCCGGTCGCTGGCCGCCGAGGTGCGCCTGGAGGCGCCGGTGGAGGGTCTGCCGGGGGAGGCACTGCCCGAGTCCCGGGTCACCACCCAGGCTGGCATTCGCGTCGAGGCCTTCCCGGCGCTGGTGCCGGAGGGTGAGGCCTTCCGGGTCGAGCTCTTCGACCATCCCGACAAGGCCCGCGAGGCCCATCGCGAGGGGATCGTGCGCCTGGCCATGCGCCGTCTGCCCGATCAGGTGCGCGAGATCGAGCGCCTCAAGGGGCTCGGCACCTGCGGGCTGCTGTTCGCCAAGGTGGGCAGCAAGCGCCAGCTGACCGATGACGTGGTGGGGGCGGTATTTACCCGGGTGGTGGCCGCGGATCCGCTGCCGCGCTCGGCCGCGGAGTTCGAGGCTTGTCTGGCCGCGACCCGGGGTGAGCTCCTGCCCCGGGCCGAGGCCCTGGTGGGGACCCTGGAGGCCGCCCTCAAGGGCCATCTGGCGGTCACCAAGGCGTTGAAGGGCAAGCTGAACCTGGCCCTGGCGCTGGTATACAGTGATCTCAAGGTCCAGATGGCGCGCCTGGTACACCCCGGCTTCGTGAGCGAGGCGGGCGAGTGGCTCGAGGAGTACCCGCGCTACATGGAGGCGGCCCAGATCCGCCTGGAGAAGGCGCCCCGCGAGCGCCTGCGCGACCAGATGCACCTGCAGGAGATCCAGGCCCTCGAGTCGCGCCTCGAGACCCGCCTCCAGAGCGAGCGGCGCGGCGGCATGGCGCCGCCGGCGCTGGTCGAATTCCGCTGGTGGATCGAGGAGCTGCGCGTCTCGCTCTTCGCCCAGCAGTTGGGTACCCGATTTGCGGTCTCCCCCAAGCGGCTCGAGAAGCGCTGGGCGGAGATCACCGGGCGCGCCTGAGCCCCGTATGAACAGCGGCCGCCGCGAGCGGCCTGGGCGGCTTTGGCCGCGACAAGGGAGAGATCCATGACCAACGTCGTGATCACCGGCACAGGCCTTTTCACGCCGGAGAACACCATCGACAACGATGCCCTGGTGGCTTCGTTCAATGCCTGGGTGGACGCCGAGAACGCGCGCCACGCCGAGGCGATTGCCGCGGGCGAGCGTGAGCCCCTGGCGCACTCCAGCAGCGAGTTCATCGTCAAGGCGTCGGGCATCCATAGTCGCCATGTGCTCGATGCGACCGGCATTCTGGACCCCGAGCGCATGCGCCCGCGTCTGCGCGAGCGCAGCAACGACGAGCCCTCCCTCCAGGGCGAGATGGGCAACGCCGCGGCCCGCCAGGCCCTGGAGCATGCCGGCGTGGCTGCCGCCGATATCGATCTCGTCATCGTTGGGTGCTCCAACCTGGAGCGCCCCTACCCGGCGGTGGCAGTGGAACTCCAGGCCCTGCTCGGTGCCGGCGGCTACGCCTTCGACATGAACGTGGCCTGCAGCTCGGCCACCTTCGCCATCGAGACCGCCGCCAACGCCATCCGTGCCGGGAACGCGACCCGTGCGCTGGTGGTCAATCCGGAGATCTGCTCGGCGCACCTCAATTTCCGGGACCGTGACAGCCACTTCATCTTCGGCGATGCCTGCACCGCCATCGTGCTGGAGCGCGATGACCTGGCCAGCGCCCAGGCGCGCTTCGAGATCCTCGGCACCCGGCTGGTGACCCGCTTCTCCAACGCCATTCGCAACAATGCCGGCTTTCTCAATCGGGTGACGGATTCGGACCCCCAGGCGCTGGACAAGCTGTTCGTCCAGGAGGGGCGGCGGGTGTTCAAGGAGGTCTGCCCCCTGGTGGCGGCGCTGATCAGCGGCCACCTGGCGAGCCTCGACCATAGCGGTGATGACCTGGCGAGGATGTGGCTGCACCAGGCCAATCGCCACATGAACGACCTGATCGCCCGGCGCGTGCTGGGCCGCGACCCCAGCGAGCAGGAGGCGCCGGTGATTCTCGATCGCTACGCCAACACCAGCTCGGCGGGCTCGATCATCGCCTTCCATCTGCACCGCGACGACCTGGCGCCGGGGGCGCTGGGGGTGATCTGCTCCTTCGGAGCGGGCTACAGCGCCGGCAGCGTGGTGGTTAGGCGTGTCTGACACCCCGGAAATAACTGGCAGTACAACTCGCAGAACAAGCCGCAGGGAGAGAACGATGATGGCCAGCAGGAAGGTAACGTGGGGCAAGGCGGTGGCGGGTCTGCTTGCGGTGGGTCTGCTGGCGGGTTGCGCCAGCACGGCGGCGGTGGAGGAACGGCATCCCGACGATCCCTGGGAGGGCTTCAATCGGCGCGTCTTCGTCTTCAACGATGCCGTGGATCGCGCGGTGCTGAAGCCGACCGCCCGGGGCTATCGGGCGGTGACGCCGCAGCCGGTGCAGACCGGCGTGGGCAACTTCTTCTCCAACCTGGGCGAGCCACGCACGGCGCTCAACAGCTTGCTGCAGGGTAAGCCGGGCAACGCCGGCATCGCCGTCTCGCGCTTCTTGATCAACACCACGGTGGGCATCGGCGGCCTGTGGGACTTCGCCACCCACATGGAGATCACCGGCCGCGACGAGGACTTCGGCCAGACCCTGGCGGTCTGGGGGTGGGGGGAGTCGCGCTACCTGGTACTGCCCCTGCTGGGGCCGAGCACCGTGCGCGATACTGGCGGTCTACCCGCCGATGCGGTGACCTATCCCCTCTATTATCTCGACGACGCCGAGCTCGAGCTCGCCCTGACGGCGCTGAGGATCGTGGACATGCGTGCCGGGCTGCTCGACCAGGAGGAGCTGATCAGCGGCGATCGCTACAGCTTCATCCGCGACGCCTGGCTGCAGCGTCGACGCTTCGAGATCAGTGACGGTGAGATGGGCGATGATCCCTTCGCCGCGGATGACTTCGATTTCGACTTCGATGATACCGATTTCGACGACGCCGACTCCGACGACGCCTTCTCAGACTGAGGCCCCTTTCCATGGTTCGTCCCAAGCAGCTGATCGGTGTGATCGATGCCCCTGGCCCGGCGCGTGATGCGCTGGCCGAGACCATCGCCCGAGACGGCCTGGCGGTGATCGCCGTCGAGAGCCCCGATGGGCTGCCCCCGGAGGTGTCGCTGGTGGTGGCCCACGTCCGGGCGCTGTCCGACGACCAGTGGGCGCCCCTCTGCGAACGTCTGCCGACCCTGGTGGTCAGCGATAGCCGCGAGGCGCCCGGGCTGCTCTCGGCGGTGGATGTCGGGCTGGTGGACTACATCGTCGAGCCGCTGCGCCACGGCCAGCTGTTGCGTCGCATGATTCGCAAGGTGATCGAGCTGCGCCAGCTGGAAGAGGCTCGGCGCGAGGATCAGGCGCGGCTCGAGGAGCTCAACGATAGCCTGGAGACCCACCTGGCGATGCTGCGCCTCGACCAGCAGGCCGGCGGCCAGATCCAGCGCAAGCTGCTACCGACCCGGCCCCAGACGGCGTCCGGGGTGACCTGCGACTACTGGTTCGCTCCCTGGCTCTATCTCTCCGGCGATTTTCTCGACTTCCAGCGCCTGGATGAACGGCACCTGTTGTTCTATTTTGCCGATGTTTCCGGCCATGGCGCCTCGTCGGCCTTCGTCACGGTGCTGCTCAAATACCTGGCCAACCGCTGGCAGGGGGAATGGGACGGAACGGCGCCGGAGGCCCTGCCGCCGCGCTGGCTGTCGGATCTCAACCGCGAATTGCTGGAGACCGGCATCGGCAAGCATGCCACCCTGTTCGTCGGGGTCATTGACCTGGAGCGTCGCTATCTTCACTATTCGCTGGGCGCACAGCTTCCCATGCCCCTGTTGGTGGCGGAGGGTGAAGTTCATCCCCTGCCGGGTGTCGGCATGCCGGTGGGGCTCTTTCCCGGTGCCGAGTACCCGACCCTGGGCTGTTCGCTACCCGAGAACTTCCGCCTGTGGCTGTGTTCGGATGGAGTATTGGAATGCCTGCCGGGCGAAACGCTCGACACGCGGCTCAGGGAACTCGAGCAGCGGGTGCTGGCCAGCGAGACGCTGGAGGACCTGCGGACCAGACTGGCGCTTGGCCAAGTGGCCAGCGGTGATGACACCAGCCTGGATACCGGGATCGAGGCGCTGCCCGACGACCTGACCATCATGATGTTGAGCGGATTCGGCAATGTTGAACCCTGAAGGACGCATTAAGGCGGCATTCGATGCGGGTGTCTTCGTCCTCAAGCTGTGCGGCGATGTACGCCTGACCCTATGCGCGACCCTGGACAGACAGGCCCAGCAGCTCGCCGAGACCCCGGGGCTCACGACGCTGATCATTGACCTGCGCGAGGCCACCAACGTGGACTCCACGGCGCTGGGTTTTCTGGCCAAGGTGGCCATGGCGGTGGAAGGGCGACTGGCCGAGCGTCCCACCATCGTTGCCGACAATCCCGACATCCAGCGCATGCTGGATGTGATGGGCTTTGCCCGCTATTTCACCCAGGTGGAGGCGCCCATCACCGAAGTCTGTGAGCTGTGTGACCTGCCGGAGATCCCCTGCGACCTGGAGGAGACTCGCCGGCGCATTCTCGAGGCCCATCGCATCCTGATGCGCATGAACGAGCACAACCGGGAGGAGTTCCAGCCCCTGGTGGAGATGCTCGAGGCCCAGGAGGCCGACCCCCACCATCATTGATCCGCGGGGTCACGCCCCGCGGCGTTTCTTCAGCCCCGTCGCAGCTCGCCCAGCAGCGCCTCCAGCTTGCGCTGATCCTCCATGAACTTGCGGATGCCCTCGGCCAGCTTCTCGGTGGCCATGGCATCCTCGTTCATGTGCCAGCGGTAGTCGGCCTCGTGCAGCGGCTCAGGGGCCCGAGTCTCGGCATCCTGGGGAGAGAGTCGGCGCGCCAGGGTGCCGTTGGCCTCGGCCAGCTCGCCGAGCAGAGCAGGGGAGATGGTCAGCCGGTCACAGCCTGCCAGTGCCAGGATCTCGCCACTGTTGCGAAAGCTCGCCCCCATCACGATGGTGTCGTAGCCGTGCCCCTTGTAGTGCTCGTAGATGCGCTTCACCGACTGGACGCCGGGGTCGTTGTCGCCGCTGAAGTCGGCATCCGGTGACTGCGCCTTGTGCCAGTCGAGGATGCGACCTACGAAGGGCGAGACCAGGGTCACCCCGGCGTCGGCGCAGGCCTGGGCCTGGGCGAAGCCGAACAGCAGGGTCAGGTTGGTGTGGATGCCTTCACGCTCGAGCTGCTGAGCGGCGCGGATACCCTCCCAGGTGGCGGCGACCTTGATCAGGATGCGCTCCGGTCCGACCCCGTGACGACCATAGCGCTCGATCAGTGAGCGGGCCCGTGCCAGGGTGGCGTCGGTGTCGAAGGAGAGCCGGGCGCTCACCTCGGTGGAGATGTAACCCGGCACCAGGGAGCTGATCTCGCTGCCGATCTCCACGGCCACGGCATCCAGGGCGTCGTCGATATCCGCGGCCTGGCGGGCGATCTCGCCCAGCCGTTCGCGACGCTCCTCCAGTTGGGCGGCCTGGAGGATCAGTGAGGGGTTGGTGGTGGCGTCGGTGGGCTTGAATAGACGGATGGCGTCGATGTCGCCGGTATCGGCGACCACGGTGGTCATCTGTCGGAGTTGCGAAAGCAGGTCATCGGCCATGGGCTGGGCTCCTCGTGGAAAGGGGGAAGACACTCTATCAAGCCAGTATGACAGGGAACAGGGACCGGCAGGTAAGGTGACAATAGGCTATTATTAGCCGCCTATCTATGCATGTTCAGGAGCCTCCTTGACCCTCGACGCCCGACGCGTGGCGCTGCTGGTGGCCGCCAACACCGCCCTGGCCCCCTTCGCCATCGACGCCTACCTGCCCGCCATGGCGGCCCTGGCCGATGCCGTGGGCGCCAGTATCCACCATACCGAGCTCTCGCTCTCCGCCTTCCTGGCCGGCTTCGCCCTGGGCCAACTGCTGTTCGGTCCGCTCTCGGATCGCATCGGCCGCAAGCCGGTGCTGCTTGGCGGCCTGGTGGTCTTCCTGCTGGCGAGCCTGGCCATCACCACGGTGAGCTCGCTGCCCGAACTGCTGGCCTGGCGTTTCGTCCAGGCCCTGGGGGGAGGCGCCACGGTGGTCAACTCGGCAGCCATCGTGCGCGACTGCTTCAGCGGGCGCGAGGCGGCCAAGGTGATGTCGACCATGGCGATCATCATGCTGATGGCCCCGCTGGTCGCACCAGTGGTGGGCAGCGGCCTGCTCTATCTGGGCGAGTGGTGGCTGATCTTCATTTTCCTGGCAGTCTATGCCGCCTTCCTGATGTGGCTGCTGGGCACCCGCCTGCCGGAGACTCGGGCCCCGGGGTCGCCCGTCGCTTCGCCGCGGCAGGTGCTGGCCAACTATGCCAGCGTGCTGCGCCACCGCGAGGCCATGGGCTATGTGTGCGCCGCCTCCATGTCGTTTGCCGGCTTGTTTGCCTTCATCACCGCCTCGCCCTTCCTCTATCTGGAGCACTTCGGGCTGGGCCCCGACCTCTATCCGCTGGTATTCGGGGTCAACGTGATCGCCATGGCGGCCTCCAACCGCCTCAATATCCGCCTGCTGAGGTGGCGCAGCCCCCATCAGAACCTGCGCCTGGGTCTGGCCATCCAACTGGGCGCGGCGCTGGGATTGGTGCTTGTAGTGGCCAGCGGGCTGGAGTCGCTGTGGACCATGGTGCCGCTGATCATGGTGTTCGCCGGCACCATCGGCCTGGTGGCGCCCAATGCCATCTCCGCGCTGCTCGACCACTTCCACCACATGAGCGCCACCGCAGCGGCCCTGCAGGGCAGCATCCAGTTCTCCTGCGGCGCGCTGGCTGGTGTGCTGGTGGGGGCCTTCGAAGTAGACAGCGCCTGGCCCATGGTGGGCACCATGCTGGGCGCGGCGTTGATCGGCAACCTGGGGCTGCGTTTGCTGGCGGGCCGCCCTGGCCATGCCTGAAGCGCTGCTGGCCTGGCTGGACATGATCCCCGGGACTTGGCTCGACATGAGCCCCGCGATCTGGCTCTGGTGTGCCGCCGTGCTGGCGCTGGGCGCCTTCGTGCAGCGCGCCACCGGCTTTGGCCTGGCCGTAGTGGGGGCGCCGCTGCTGCTGATGCTGGAGCCGCGGTTGGTGCCGGTGATTCTGGTGCTGTTCGGCTTCACGGTGGCACTGACCACCCTGCGCCACTACTGGCGCGAGGTGCGCCTGGCCGAGATCGGCATGGCCCTGGTGGGTCGGGTCCCCGGCAATGCCCTGGGGCTGTGGCTGTTGATCGCCACGCCCATGGCGGTGCTGGAAAAGCTGATCGCCGGCAGTGTGCTGTTCGCCGTGGCGGTGACCCTGTTCCGCTTCCGCCTGCCGGTCAACCGCGCCACTCTGTTCGGCGCTGGGGTTTTCTCGGGGATCCTCGGCACTGTGGCTGCGCTGAGCGGCCCGCCCCTGGTGCTGCTGCTACACGGCTTCTCGCCGGATCGGCTGCGCGGCACCCTCTCGGCCTTCTTCGTGGTCACGGCGCTGATGACGCTGGTCACCCTGGCCCTGGCGGGGCTGATCCGGCCCTGGCACTTCGGCATGGCGCTGACCTTCACCCCGGGGGTGCTGGCCGGCAGCTGGCTGGCCAGCCGCGTCGCCCATCGCCTCGACCGCCGCCTGCTTCAGGGGGTCTCGCTGGCCCTCTGCACCCTGGCGGCGCTGGGGCTGCTGTTCTGACGGTGCGCCCAGGTCGTGCTGTCACACAATATTCATCAACTCGGCGCGCCATGTCACCGAAGTGTCATGCGGTCTCCCTATAGTCGCCCCCATCGATCCACGGATTGCGGATCGAGTCCTCAACGCTGTGGCACAGCCGCACGACACCTGGAGACCAAGATGAAATTCAAGCTCATCGCTGCCGCCGTTATCGGTGCCTCTTTCGTCAGCACTGCCGCTATGGCGGAACGCGTCGATCCCAACCTGCCGACCTATGAGCGTGCCAGTGGCATCTCCGGCAACATGACCAGCATCGGTTCCGACACCCTGAACAACCTGATGACCCTCTGGGCCGAGGAGTTCGCGGGCTTCTATCCGAACATCAACATCCAGATCCAGGGCGCTGGTTCCAGCACCGCCCCCACCGCCCTGACCGAGGGCACCTCCCAGTTCGGCCCAATGAGCCGTGAGATGCGTACATCCGAAGTGCAGGCCTTCGAGGATCGCCACGGCTATCCGCCCACCATGGTGCCGGTGGCCATCGATGCCCTGGCCATCTACGTCAACCAGGATAACCCCCTGGAAAGCATCACCGTACCGCAGGTCGACGCGATCTTCTCCGACACTCGACGCTGCGGCTACCCGGAAGATATCACCCGCTGGGGTCAGTTGGGCCTGGAAGGCAGTTGGTCAAACCGTGACATGACCCTTTACAGTCGTAACGCTGTCTCCGGCACCTACGGCTTCTTCGCCGAGAATGCCCTGTGCGGCGGTGACTTCAAGGACTCCATCAACGAGCAGCCGGGTTCCGCCTCGGTGGTGCAGGGCGTAAGCGAGTCGATCAACGGCATCGGCTACTCCGGCATCGGCTACATCACCTCCCAGGTCCGCGCCGTGCCGGTGGCCCGCGACGAGGGCGAAGAAGCCTTCGAGGTGGATAACGAGAATTACCCGTTGGCGCGCTTCCTGTTCGTCTACGTGAACAAGCACCCCAACGAGGATCTGGCCCCGCAGCAGGCCGAGTTCCTGAAGATGGTGCTCTCCAAGCAGGGTCAGGAAGTAACCGCCCGCGACGGCTACATCCCGCTGCCCGAGACCGTGGCCAGCCGCGTGCGCGGCGAGTTGGGTCTCGACTAATCAGCAACTAGTAAAGGCTGTATCCGGGGCGCTCAGGCGCCCCTTTCTTATTTCAGGGACTGTCACATAGCTGTCACGGTCCCTGATTACCCTCTGCGTATCTTTCCACCTGACGGGATTGCCCATCCGCCATGAATGACATGTCCCAACGCCCCACGTCGGGTCAAGGCAGATCGCTGCTGCCCACCCCTGAGCAGCGTGAGCGCCTGCGGCGCAAGCGCACGCTGAAGGACAACATTTCCCGGTACGGTATTGGTGCCGCCGGCATCGGGGTCGTGATCGCCCTCGGGATGATCTTCGTCTACCTCTTCTCCGAGGTCATGCCGCTCTTCAAGTCGGCCCAGGTATCGACCGAGCAGACCTATGCCATTCCCGGAATGGAAAGCGGCGAGTCACTCGAACACCTGACCATCGATCGCTACGACACCCTGGGGGCGAGTTTCACCGACACGGGGCGCATCACCTTCTTCGACCTGGAGGGGGGGGGCTTGCGTTCGTCGTTCGAGATGCCTCGGCCCGATGGCGCGACGCGCACAGCTTTCGCGACCGCCTTCGCTACCACGGGGGCCTTCGCCTACGGCTACGATAACGGGGCCATCAGCCTCGGCCAGGTGGACTACGCGATCACCTACCCGGATAACCTGCGCCACATCGAGCCCGAGCTGAAGTTTCCCCTCGGTGAGGAACCCCTGACCCTGGACGAGGAGGGACGTGCCATCCAGGTGCTGGGCTTGCAACTCAGTGATCGCGGTACCTATGCCGCCGCCGAGCTCGAAGACGGCACCTTGATGGTGACCTCCTTCGATCGCCAGGAGAACATCATGACCGGCGCGGTGACCGTGGAGCAGACCACGGCCGAGCTGCCCGGCTTTGAGGGTCGCGCCCGTCAGATCCTGATCGACAACCGCTACCGTCACCTCTACGTCTCCGACGATGCGGGCTACATCCATCACTACAATATTGGCAATCTCAGCAATCCCCGTTACCTCGGCGCCGTTCAGGTCACTGATAACGGCTACGTGTCTGAGATGGCCTATCTCAATGGCACGGTATCGATCATCGCCGGCACCTCCGACGGTCAAGTACGTCAGTACTTTCCCGTCCGCGATGCCCAGAACCAGTATGACCTGGCCCATGTTCGTGACTTCGCCCGCTATGAGGCCCCGATCACCCATATCGCACCGGAGCACATGCGGCGGGGCTTTTTGGTGGGTGATGAGCTTGGGAATATGGGCATTCACCACGCCACGGCGGGGGCTGACGTCTTCGATGGGACGATGACCGAAGGCCCCCTGGCGCGTATCGCCATCTCGCCGGTTAACTCGATGGCGCTGATTGCCGACGAGAACCATCAGCTACAGGTGGCCAGCGTCAATAATGCACACCCCGGTATCTCCTTCTCCTCCCTGTGGCAGAAGGTCTGGTATGAGGGCAGCAGCGAGCCTCGCTATGTGTGGCAGTCCACCGCCGGCGGCGATGAGTACGAGCCGAAGATGAGCCTTA
Source organism: Halomonas salsilacus (assembly GCF_051216275.1). Classification (NCBI taxonomy): domain Bacteria; kingdom Pseudomonadati; phylum Pseudomonadota; class Gammaproteobacteria; order Oceanospirillales; family Halomonadaceae; genus Halomonas; species Halomonas salsilacus. Next base: position 182,173 of record NZ_JBPKAQ010000003.1, on the reverse strand, counting down.
TGCCCCTGACCCTGGGCACCTTGAAGGCGGCGTTTTACGCGATGCTGTTTGCCACGCCGCTGGCACTGATGGGGGCCATCTACACCGCCTACTTCATGTCGCCGAAGCTGCGCGGCAAGGTGAAGCCCACCATCGAGGTGATGGAGGCGCTGCCCACGGTCATTCTCGGCTTCCTGGCCGGCCTGTGGCTCGCTCCCTTCGTCGAGAACCGGTTGCCGGCAGTGTTCAGCATCCTGATCCTGATGCCCATCGCCATGCTGGTCTTTGCCTATCTGTGGAGTTTACTGCCCGAGCGCTTGCGCACCCGGGTGCCCGACGGTTGGGAGGCAGTGCTGCTGATGCCGATCATCATCTTCATCGGCTGGGCCTGTGTCACGGCGAGCCCCTATGTGGAGATCATGTTCTTCGATGGCAGCATGCGACAGTGGCTGACCGATAATGGCTTCACCTACGACCAGCGCAACGCTTTGGTGGTCGGCATCGCCATGGGCTTCGCGGTGATTCCGACCATCTTCTCCATCGCGGAGGATGCGGTCTTTAACGTGCCCAAGCATCTCACCCAGGGTTCCCTGGCGCTGGGCGCCACCCGCTGGCAGACCGTGGTTGGCGTAGTCCTGCCTACCGCCAGCGTCGGCATGTTCTCTGCGGTGATGATGGGCTTCGGCCGTGCGGTGGGTGAGACGATGATCGTGCTGATGGCCACCGGCAACAGCCCAATCATGAATTTCAATATCTTCGAGGGCATGCGCACCCTGTCGGCCAACATCGCGGTGGAAATGACGGAAGCCGCGGTGGGGTCCAGCCACTTCCGGGTCCTCTTCCTGGCGGCGCTGGTGCTGCTCGCCATGACCTTCGTGGTCAATACCCTTGCCGAAATCATTCGCCAGCGCCTGCGCAAGCGCTACGGCAACCTCTGAGTCCGGGAGACAACGATGAAACTTTGGTGGAAAAGCGGTGCCCCCTGGGTGTGGTTGAATGCCGGCGCGGTGGCGATTTCGGTCATCATGGTGGTGGGGTTGATCGGCCTGATCGCCGTGCGCGGCCTCAGCCACTTCTATCCCACCGAGATTGTCGAGTTCCAGGTCGGCGACCCCGAACTGGGCCTTGGCCAGATGGTGATGGGGGAGCACGTGCGTGCCGAGACCATTCCCGTTCCCGTGGCGCGGGATGCGGGCATTGCGGTGCCTCCCGAGCTCGATAACGATGACCTGGTTGTCCGACATTTGATCAAGCAGGGCAACCGGGACGTGACCGGCAATGATTTTGCCTGGTACGCCGAACTGCAGATGACGGAGTGGCAGGCGCCGCCGGATGCCATGCGCCTGGAGCGCCGCGAGTGGGGCGACTTCTTCGGCTATGCGCTGCGGGTGCTGGAAGCGGGCGAGGTGGTCGCCGAGGGCGAGGGTCTGTGGGACGCCCTGCAGTCTCGGGTCGCCCGCGCCAACACGCTCTATGGTGAGCTGAATCAAATCGAGCGTAACGATGTGGGGGTGATCAGCGCGGAAATGGAAGAGCTGCGCCTGCGCGAGCGTGCCCTGCAGCGGGATCCCGATATCGATCCCGACGTGCTTCAGGCGCAGCTGGGCCAGATCCAGGATCGGCAAGCCATTCTGCAGGAGGAGTTCCAGACCCTGCGCGGTGAGATCGATATCCTGCGCCGTGAACTCTATCGCGACACCCTGGTGGCATCGGTCACCGGTGGCGAGGAAGTGCAGATTCGCATCGGCGATATCGTGCGGGCCGTGCAGCCCAACAGCCTGACCCTGACCGCCAAGGTGGTGGAGTATGTTCAGCAGTTCTGGGCCTTCGTCAGCGGCGAGCCTCGCGAGGCCAACACGGCCGGCGGCATCTTCCCGGCCATCTTCGGCACCGTGACCATGGTGCTGCTGATGTCCATGATCGTCAGTCCCTTCGGCGTGCTGGCGGCCATCTACCTGCGCGAGTATGCCAAGCAGGGGCCACTGCTTCGCCTGATCCGTATCTCGGTCTACAATCTCGCCGGGGTGCCCTCCATCGTCTACGGGGTCTTCGGCCTGGGCTTCTTCATCTACACCATGGGGGGGTCCATCGACCAGCTGTTCTACTCGGAGCGGCTGCCATCCCCCACCTTCGGCTCGCCGGCGCTGATCTGGGCCTCATTGACGCTGGCGCTGCTGACCCTGCCGGTGGTGATCGTCTCCACCGAGGAGGGGCTGGCGAGGATTCCTTCCTCGGTGCGCCATGGCTCCCTGGCGCTGGGGGCGACCAAGTCAGAGACGCTGTGGAAAGTGGTGGTGCCGCTGGCCACACCGGCGATGATGACCGGCATGATCCTGGCCATCGCCCGGGCCGCGGGTGAGGTAGCGCCGCTGATGCTGGTGGGGGTGGTCAAGCTGGCGCCGACCCTGCCGGTGGATATGACCTTCCCGTTCGTCCATCTGGAGCGACAGATCATGCACCTCGGCTTCCATATCTATGATGTGGGCTTCCAGAGCCCCAACGTCGAGGCCGCCCGCCCGCTGGTCTATGCCACGGCGCTGGTGCTGGTGATTCTGATCATTGTGCTTAACCTGACCGCCATCAGCATCCGAAACCGGCTGCGTGAGCGCTACCGCGCCGCTTCCGACTGATTGACGGCGATTCTCCGGATACCGATCGGCGGTCGAGGCCGCCGATCGCCAGAACACGAGACACGAGACACGAGACCATGACCTCAATGACTACCGCGACTACCGCTCCCCGTCCCGTCGCCAGCCATGCCAAGACTCCCTCGGGCATGAAGGGCGTCACCTTCCAGGTGCGTGACCTCAATCTCTTCTACGGTAAGGAGCAGGCGCTCAAGGGCATCAACCTGGATATCCCTCGCAACAAGGTCACCGCCTTCATCGGGCCGTCCGGCTGCGGCAAGTCGACCCTGCTGCGCTGCTTCAATCGCATGAATGATCTGGTGGACATATGCCGGGTCGAGGGCAAGATCCTGCTCGACGGCGACGACATCTATGCCCGTGGCGTCGATGTGGCCGAGCTGCGCCGCAAGGTCGGCATGGTGTTCCAGAAGCCCAACCCCTTTCCCAAGTCGATCTACGAGAACGTGGCCTACGGCCTGCGCCTGCAGGGAGTCAACAACAGGGCCGTGCTCGATGAGGTGGTGGAGCGCTCGTTGCGAGGCGCCGCGCTCTGGGATGAGGTCAAGGATCGCCTGAGCGACAACGCCTTCGGGCTATCCGGCGGCCAGCAGCAGCGCCTGGTGATCGCGAGGGCCATTGCCATCGAGCCCGAGGTGATCCTGCTCGATGAGCCGGCCTCGGCGCTGGACCCCATCTCCACGCTGAAGATCGAGGAGCTGATCAACGAGCTCAAGGACAAGTACACCATCCTGATCGTGACCCACAACATGCAACAGGCGGCCCGGGTCTCCGATTACACCGCCTTCATGTACCTGGGTGATCTGGTGGAATACGACGAGACCGACAAGATCTTCACTGATCCGGTCAATAAACAGACCGAGGATTACATTACCGGCCGCTACGGGTAGATCAGGTGCCCCATCCGGCATGCCGGACTCATCAACGGGATGCCGGCCGGGTTCCGATGGCGTAGAATTTGCGACATTCCATTTCCGTTAGGTTGCATTGTGATCCCGCTGAATCCCGCTCGACTGTTCAAGTGCCTGGGCGATGAGACTCGCCTGACCCTGACCCTGCTGATCCGTCGCGAGGAAGAGCTGTGTGTCTGCGAGATGACCCACGCGCTGGAGGAGTCACAGCCCAAGGTGTCGCGCCACCTGGCGCAGCTGCGTACCTGCGGCCTGCTCAGCGATCGACGCGAGGGCCAGTGGGTCTATTATCGTATTGCCGAGACGGTGCCGGACTGGGTCGTTGAGGCGCTGCTGGCCGCCGAGAAGGGGCAGGCCGAGCGCCTGGCAGGATTGCAGGCACGCCTCGTCGGCATGGGTAACCGCCCCGAGCGGCGGCTGGCCATGTGCTGAGGCTCTGTGGGGCCGTCGCTTCTCCTTCCACTTCTCTACCCATTCCTCTGTCCACTTGCCCCGCTACAACCCGCGATCCGCTTTCCTTTCTCCACATGTTCCTGGCCATTTTCGACTAGTCTTGAATCTAATTGCTGGATCCTGTCAGAAGCGGTACCCGTGTCATCGCGCTTCTGACTAGACGTGGCCTCTGTCGGAGCGTTCACACGTGGAATTCAAGGATTACTATCAGGTGCTCGGGGTGGCGAAGACCGCGACGGCCGATGACATCAAGAAGGCCTACCGCAAGCTGGCGCGCAAGTATCATCCCGATGTCAGCAAGGAGTCCGACGCCGAACAGCGCATGCAGGAGATCAACGAGGCCAAGGCGGTGCTGTCCGATCCGGAAAAGCGCCTCGCCTATGACCAGTTGGCTCAGCAGTATCGGTCGGGACAGGATTTCCAGCCACCGCCTGATTGGGATGCGGGCTTCGAGTTCAGCGGTCGTGGCTTCGAGGAGGCCGATCTCGGTGAGTTCAGTGACTTCTTTGCCAACCTCTTTGGTCAGGGCGGCCGGCCAGGGCGAGAGGGGCGCGGCTATCAGATGCGCGGCGAGGATCGTCACGCCAAGGTGGTGATCGACCTGGCGGACGCCTTCCACGGCGCGACCCGTGGGATCACCCTGCAGGTGCCCCAGGTCGATGCGCAGGGCCGTGTGGTCTCCCGGGAACACACCCTGAGCGTGCGCATCCCCAAGGGCGTCAAGGAGGGCCAGCATATCCGCCTGAGTGGGCAGGGCAGCCCCGGTATCGGCGGCGGCCCGGCGGGTGACCTGTATCTGGAGATTCATTTTTCGCCGGATTCGCGTTATCGGGTCGAGGGTCGGGATGTGTATCAAACGGTGCCGGTGACGCCCTGGGAGGCTGCCCTGGGGGCCAGCATCGAAACCCCGACCCCCTCGGGGGGAGTGAAGCTCAAGGTGCCTGCCGGGTCACAGACCGGTCGCCGATTGCGCCTGAAGGGGCGCGGTATCCCCGGGCCGGAACCGGGTGATCTCTATGTGGAACTCGAGGTAGTGCTGCCCCCGGCCGACACCGACAGGGCGCGGGAACTGTACGAGACCATGGCGCATGAACTCGCTTTCGATCCGCGCCAACGGAAGGGAGGCTAGGACATGGTGCACCAACACATGGTCAGTGGCGAACTGATCGACGAAGCGGCCCTGTCCCTCGAGGAACTGGCCCGCGCCTGCTCGGTCGACACCGACTGGGTCGTCGAGCGCATCGAGAGTGGCCTGCTGGCCGATGGGTCGCCCTATGTGGCGAGCTGGCGCTTCACCAGTCGTGACCTGACCCGTGCTCGACGGCTGTGTCGGCTGGAACGTGATTTCGAGGCAGCGCCCGAGCTCGCTGCCCTTGCGACCGACCTGATCGAGGAGAACCAGCGCCTGAGGGAGCGGTTGCGGACCGCGGGACTGGCTGCTGACTAGCACCGCTCTCCCATGGGGCAATGGGCCGCGTACTCCCTGGATTCCTGTTGCAGCACGCTGTGGCGTATCCTGAAACGCTCATGCAGCATCAGGGTGGCCTGCTCGAGCAGAGCGTCTCGGTCGAGATGGTCTGTATCGATGACCAGGTGGGCGGTGAGGGCGTTGTCAGAGGTGCTCATCGCCCAGACGTGCAGATCGTGGACATCAATCACGCCGGGAAGCCCCCGCAGGCTCTCATCCACCGCTTCCATATCAATGTCGTCCGGGACGCCATCGAACAGCAGGTGTAATGATCGGTGCAATAAGGACCAGGTTCCCACCACGATCACCAGTGCGATCAGCAGGCTGACCACCGGATCGATCCAGCTCCAGCCTTTCCAGAGATAGAGGCCACCGGCCACCACGACACCCAGCGAGACCAGCGCATCGGCGGCCATGTGCAGGAAGGCACCGCGAATGTTCAGGTCTTGCTTGCTCCCTGCCAGAAACAGCCAGGCCGTTACCGCATTGATGATCACCCCGATTCCCGCGACCACCATGACCGTGCCGGCATCGATGGTTGACGGCGTCTGCAGCCGCTGCACGGCCTCCCAGGCCAGGATGCCCATGGCCACCAGCAGCAGGATGGCGTTGGTGAAGCTGGCCAGGATCGAGCCACGCTTCCACCCATATGTGTGACGAGCATTCGGCCTGAGGCGAGCGGCGCCGAAGGCCGCCCATGCCAGCAGCAAGCCTCCCACGTCGCTCAAGTTGTGACCGGCATCGGCCAGCAGGGCCAGTGAGCCGGTCTTCCAACCGTAGAAGGCCTCGACGAGCACGAAGGCCACATTGAGCGTGATGCCGATGGCAAACGCCTTGCCAAAACTGACCGGGCCGTGGTCGTGGTCGTGGGTGGAGGTCATATCTGCATCTCCGCGACCAGCTCGCCGTCACGCACCGCGAGGATGCTGCCCTGGGGCAGTGGCCGCCAGTCCTCGCCCGATAGGGGCACGCTGGACACCAGAATGGCGTGCTGGGCCTGGTCGGATTGCGGTGAAGGGGGCCTCTCCAACAGCTCGCTGGATGACTGCCTCGGACAGGTCAGCCAGAAAAGCCCGGGCGGCTCGACAAGCCCTGTCGAGGGCTGAAGGCGTCGGTCGGCATGGACAAACATGGTATCACCGTCCGCATAGAGGAAGTTGGCCGGGCCGAAGCGGCGCAATGTACTGGCGACCTCGGCGACCGCCTCCAGCCGAGTTTCTAGAGGGGGAATGTTGTGGAGCGGGGCGCTCAACCTCTCCAGGCCTGACATCAGATGGCAGAAGGCCAGCTCGGAGTCAGTGGCGCCTACCGGTCGAAAGTGTCCCGGTGGCGCTTCGGCATCATCGAACAGGCGAGACAGATTGCCGTTGTGGGCGAAGCAATGGACCCTTCCGTTGTGCTCACGAATGTAAGGCCCGGTATTGGCGAGTTCGACCGTTCCCTGGGTGGCGTGCCGGATGTAGCCCAGGGACAGTCGAGTCAAAAGGCCGTGGGCCTCCAGCCACGTGACCATGGCACTGGTGTCGGCCGCCTCGATACCTCGGTAGAGGGCAACGTCCCGGCCCTGGTAGAAGGCGAGTCCCCAGCCATCGCGATTACGGCTCTCTCCCTGGGCATGGGAGGCCAGCGCGGTCAGCGATGACGTTAGTCTCGTCGGGTGGCGGCACGACAGGGCGAGTAGCTCACACATCCCGGGATTGTTCTCCGATGGCCTGGCAGGCGTCAGCTGTGTGGCTGTTCGGAGGTCTCCCGGGTCTGTTACTCATCGAGAGTGACCCAGCGGATCGGCTGGTAGTCCAGCTCTCCCTGGGGCGGCCGCCTGCCCGGCTGGACCTCCAGGATCCGAATATCCCATGTCACGGTCCTGCCGGCCAGCGGATGGTTGCCATCCAGCATGGCGCCGCGTTCGGTGAGGCTCACCACCTTCAGCGAGAACTTGCCCCGTTGGCCGCCGGGCGTCAGCGTCATGCCGATGCGGAGCTCCTGGCCCGGCGGCAGGTTGTCGCGTACCGCCTCGAAGACCAGTTCCGGCCGATGGGGGCCATAGGCCTGTTCTGGCGTCAGCGTCACGCTGATCTCGTCGCCGGCCCGGTGGCCTGTCAGCGCTGACTCCAGGGCCGGCAGCATCTGACCCGTGCCGTGCACATAGCGCAGTGGCGCCTCTGGGGTCGAGGCCGCCAGGCGTTCGCCATCCTCGTCGTTCAGCACATAGTCGGCGGTGACCTCGCACAGGGGGGAGATTCGCGTCATGGGAGGCTCCTGTTTCGGGTTGCCTTTTGAGTCACTGCCAGGCCTTGAGGCCTGCGCCGGGAGGCCTCAGGGTTGTCGGGCCGTCCTGACCGTCGCGACAGCCCGGGCAAACCGCCAGGTGATCCGCGCTGACGCCGGCGGCGGACAGTCTCTGGCGCATTTCCGCCATCACCGGGTCACTCTCGAAGGCCTCGCCGCAGGAGCGGCAGGACAGTGTCTCCCGCGGGGCCTCGCTGGCCTCGAAGGTCTCCACGGTATTGACGTTGCGACGCTTTGGAGGAGGAGTTGCACGGGAGGCGAGGGAGGGCAGTGCGGCCTCGAGGCATGCCAGATCATGGGTCAGCTGGTCATGGGTCAGTTCAATCAGCAGGCGCCAGGGCAGGGTGATCTCATCTCTTGCGGCCTGTGTCACCTTGCGGCGAACCCCGGCCAGGGCGGGCAGGGTGAGATCGTGCAGCATGGTTGCGGCGTCCGTCAGCGCGGGGGTGGCGTCTGTCCCGGTTTCGCGGGCTTCCATGGCCTCGCTGTAGACCCAGGCCAGCCACTGCAAGTGCAGCGAGAGGTGGTCGGGCAGGTCTAGGAACGTTGGATCGCGCTCCAGTCCGTGGCGGAGATAGAGGGCTTCCATGGAGGGCACGCTGCGGGCCATCAGGCCACCGTCCAGATAGGCGCCCAGGTTGAGCGGCGCCGGGGCTGGTGGCGTCAGGAACAGGCGGCTGTAGCCCAGGATCAATTGCTGGCTATCGGTCAACGCCGCCAGCGCCCGGGAGAGGGCATCGAGGCGCTCGGTGTCCAGCGTCGGTAGCGTCTCGGCCAGGCTGCGCAGGTCGTCTAGCAGCGGACCTTGGGCCTCTGCCAGCGTCACTCCTGCCTGGGGGGCGAGGAAGGCCCGGGAGAGGCAGAGGCTGAGCTCGGCGGCCGGCAGTAGATCGGGAAGTTGCGAATCTTGTGTCATCTTGCTGACGAGGCGGCCTGCCGACTGGCAGGCCGCCCCTTCTCCTTCAGGATGCGACGGTGAGGATGGATCAGGCGGTGCCCGCCTGGGAGCCGGTCGCCTGGGAGGCGGCCGCCGGGGCGCCGGCCGCCGGGGCGCCGGCCGACACCTCGGCCATATGGCGCGGCATGTCCCCCAGGTTCAGGAACTTCTCGCCAAGCAAGTAGAGCACGAAGCACAGCGACCCCCCGATCAGGGTCAAGGACCACTCGGTGGCGGAGGGGCTGTAGCTGATCAGGTTGGGTATCCAGGTGCCCTTGAACAGCGGTACCACCTGTCCGCCGACCACGAAGTAGAAGCGCTCGGCGAATAGCCCCAGGAACACCAGGCAGGCGACCAGCACCTGCACGCCCACACGGTTGCGCAGCGAGGCGCTGAGCATCACCACGAAGGGCAGCAGCAGGCCCAGCAGCAATGAGGCGATGTAGAGCGGCGAGGCGAAGAGATAGTCGGTCCACACCAGGTTGATCTCGGGGTTGTTGCTGTAGAGCCCGGTGATGGCGCGCACCGTGATGAACAGCAGGGTACCCCCGATCAGCGCGGCGAACAGCTTGGGCAGGGCGCCAGTGAGCAGGGTCTGCAAGGCAACGGGCATGCGCTGGCGACTGAAGCCGTGGGCCAGGTAGGTGAAGAACACCAGGGCGGCCGCGCCGCTAGTCACGCCGGTGAAGTAGAAGTAGATCGGCAGCAGGGCGTCGAACCAGAAGGGGCGCATGCTCATCATGCCGAAGATCAGCGCCAGGTTGCCGCTGGCCAGCAATACCCCGATGAACGAGGCGATGCCCACTTGCTTGGCGGTCTTGCTGTCCCACTCGCCGCCCTGCAGCTTGCTGAACTTCCACAGCAGGAACAGCAGGTCCAGGGCATAGAAAACGCCCATCCAGAACATCGCCGACTGCACCTGCAGGTTCAGCGGGATGGCCCACAGCATGCGGAAAACGTTGCCGAGCTCCAGGGCCAGCACGCTCATCCCCGAGATGAGCACGATGAAGGCCAGAAAGATACAGCGCTTGGCCACCGGATAGTACTGCTTGAAGCCGAAGACCAGCGGCAGCGAGGCAATCAGCCCCAGCCCCGAGGATGCCAGGGCAAAGTAGAGGTAGGTGGCAATGGGCTGCCCCCAGGGCAGGTTGGAGTTGGTATTGAAGGAGGTGTGGCCGCTAGCGATCAGCTGGGAAAAAGCGAAACCCAGGCTGGCCAGCAGCACCACAGCGGCGATCACCAGCAGCCCCCAGCCGAGCGGGCCCTGGATGGCGTTGTCACGAGTCCGGGTCGTCATGCGTCATGCTCCCTGTCGGCGGGGGTGAAGGCGGGGATGCCGGCGCCGGCCCCCAGGTAGTAGACCTGCGGCTTGTTGCCGGTATGATCCTTGAGGCGAACCCCGTGCTTGTCACCGATCAGCTGGTTGACCTGGCTCTCGGGGTTGTCCAGATCGCCGAAATAGCGGGCCTTGGGCGCACAGGTGCGCACGCAGGCCGGCACGTACTCCTTGACCTCGGGATTGTCCTCGTCGAGGTCGGCCACGCCCTCCGGCGCATGGCGGACCTTGTGGTAGCAGAAGGTGCATTTGGAGACCACCCCGGGTGGCTGGATGCCGATGCCGCGCCTCCAGTCCTCCTCGGGGTTCTGGTAGGGCGGGCTCCACAGCTGGCCGTTGTCGCTCGGGAAGGTCTCACGGATATCGGGCTCGATCAGCGGCTTCTCGTCGGCATAGAAGCGCACGCCGTAGGGGCAGGCGATCATGCAGTACTTGCAGCCGATGCACTTGTTCCAGTCGACGAACACGATGCCGCCGGCCTCTTCATCCTTGTAGGTGGCCCGGGTCGGGCAGACGTGCACGCAGGAGGGGTTCTCGCACTGCATGCAGGGTCGCGGCAGCCATTTCATCTGGCCGCTCGGGTATTCTCCCGCGTTGTAGAAGAGAACGTCCTGCCAGCTTTCCCCGGGCAGGGTGTTGTTCTCCATCGCGCAGGCGGTCGTGCAGGCCTGGCAGCCGGTGCACTTGTCCAGGTCGATGACCATTCCCCACTTTGCCATAGTCGTTGTCCTCAAAGCCTTGTTCGGTCGGGGTTCAGGATCAGGCGCGTTCCAGCCTGACCTTGCCGGTGTAATAGCTGACGAGCCCGGAGATCGGATCCGATGCATTGGCAGTGATTTCGCTGGAGTTGCCCGGACCGCGTCCCTTGGCCCAGCGCCCCTGGGCCCAGTGGCCGTATTCGAAGGGCAGTACCAGGGTGTCGGGACGGTGTGAGGCCACGAAGCGGCACTCCGCCTCGATGCTGCCGAGATCGGAGGTGATCCTGACCCGGTCGCCGTTACGGATACCTCGATCCTTGGCTGTCTGCGGGTGAACCTCCAGGTAGACGGTGTTGCGCCCGCCAACGATGGGCTGGTGAACCGCCATCTGGTGGGGGACGTTGGCGCCGCGTCCCTCGGCGTGCAGCGGTGTCTTGGGGGTCACGAAGTAAAGATCGCCGTCGCCGCCGGTGTGCACCGGCTCGACCCACTGCACCAGGCCGACCCGGTCGCGGGGAATGCCCAGCTCGCGCTCGATGTACTCGGCGTGCTGCTCGAGGAAGCCGGAGCGCACCTCGAACTTGCCGGAGGGCGTCTTGAACAGGTTGTGCTGGACCTCCTCCTCGCTCATCTGACGAGCGTAGCGTTGGCCGTCCCACTCGTAGAACTCGCCACGGATCTGGCGCCACTTGTAGGGCTTCTTGTACCAGACGCCCTTCTCCTTCCAGCTCTCGAAGTCGTTGACGCCGTTGTCGCCCGGATCATCGGCGAAGCCGGCCGCCAGGTGGCGCACCACGTTCTCGATGTTGTCCAGTGCCCGGTAATAGTCGGCGGTGGAGCCCTCGATGCGTTTGCCGAGCTCAATGATCACATCGCCGAACATCTTCGTGTCGTGGATCGGCGCCACGGCCGGTACCCGCAGCGCCGCCATGGGCCAGCCCTCGAAGGGGTAGGTAGGAACGTCCTGCAGGCGCTCGAGATAGGTGCTGTCGGGCAGCACGATATCGGCGTACATGGCCGTCTCGCCGGGGAAGGGCGAGGTGTCGATGACGAAGACGTCCTTGAGCGCCTCCTCCCACACCTTGTTATTGGGCGCCGACCATATCGGGTTGGTGTAGAAAAACATTGCGGTGTCGAGTTTGTAGGGGTCGCCCGCCAGATGGTTGGGGGCGCACTCCTGCATCATGTTGTCGACCATGGGCCAGCGCTCGCTGCCTTTCATGTCGATGCGCGGCTGGTTGCGCCAGTCGCCGTTGCGCGCGTAGTCGTCGAGATAGTCGTCGGCACTGGCCGGCAGCGCTCCATAGGAGGGCCCGACCTGGTAGCCGAGGCCACCCTCGGCGAACAGTGAGCCGACCAAAGCGTTGAGGCTGTGGATCGCCATGCCGTTGTAAGTGCCGTTACTGTGGCCGGTAGCGCCGCGCTCGAAAAGGGCGACCGCCGGGCGGGTGGAGCCGAATTCCATGGCCGTGCGGCGGATGTCGGCGGCCTTGATGCCAGTGACCACTTCGGCCCACTCCGGGGTGCGGTCCTTGAGCTCCTCGTTCCACCAGTCGGCCAGGCCGTGCACCCACTTCTCGGTGAAGTTGCCGGCCGAGATGCGCCGGCCCTCCACGAAGCCCAGGTTCGGGTTGATGAAATCGCCGACGAATTCGCGATCCCACAGCCCCTCGGTGAGTATCACGTGGGCGATGGCCAGGGCGAAGGCGCCGTCGGTGCCGGGCTTGATGTAGAGCGCCCGGTCTGAGGCGGCCATGGTCGGGTTCATGCGCACGTCCACCGTGGTGACCCGAGTCTTGGGGCTTTTAGTGCGCATGTAGCCCCACATCTGCATGACGTTGTTGTAAGGACGGAAGGCCTCAAGGAAGCTCGCCCCGATGATCAGCAGGTAGTTGGTGTTACGGTAGTCGTAGCTGTTGTACGAATTGTTCCCATCAACGGCCTGCTTGGCCTTCTTGGAGCCGTCAGCACACATTGATGAGTGGCCGATGGCCGCGTTGGGCGTGCCGTAGAGTCGGCCGAAGGTGCCCTGCATGCCGGCGTCGGAGGCGCCCCATCCGCGACCGTAAAACATCGAGAAGCGGTGCGACTCGCCTCGGCGGCGCAGGTCGTTCAGGCGCTCGGCCACGGTGTCGAATGCCTCGTCCCAGGAGATAGGCACGAAGCCGGGATCCTCGTCGCGCCCCTTGTTGGGGTTGGTGCGCTTCATGGGCCCCTTGAAGCGATCCGGATCGTAGAGGAAGTAACTGCCCAGGTGCCCCTTGGGGCAGAGCTTGCCGTTGGCGACGGGGTTGCCCGTATCGCCATAGATGGCGTGCACTCGTCCATCGGTGGTGTAGACGTCGATGCCGCAGCGCGCTGGGCACTGGGCGCAGATGTTCTTGGTGATCGTCGTCTCGCCGCGGGGCGTCTGGGCACGCGCTTCCCGCGCAGGGGCCAGGCCGGGCAGGCCGGTGAAGCCCGCCGTCATGGCACCGGCGGCGCCGACGGCGGCCGACGACTGCAGGAAGCGGCGCCGGTTGATCAGGGTCTGGAACAGTTTCATCAGGTCTCCCTCGGGGTGCTCGTCTTGTTGTACGAGTCTTTCTGGAATCGCGGGTGCTGGTCGCCATCGGTCGTTATTGGTCCCTGGGCGCCTTGGCCCGGACTAACCGAAGTGGTCATCAAAGCTCTCCTGCATCAGTGCCGCCTCTCGCCGGCAGGCCGGGCAGGTGGTGGCGTTCTCGATGTCGTCCGGCGTATCCTCGCCGGCGTGCGGGGTGAACGGGCGACCGCACAGGAAGCAGTCAATTCGCCGGGCCTTGCGCAGCGTCACGGTTTCCTTGCCGATTGATTCGCCGGTGGCGAGGGCTCCCTCCGGGCAGGCGGTAAGGCAGTGGCCGCAGTCGAGGCAGGCCTGTGGATCGAAGGTCAGCTCGCCTTCGGGTGTCTCACGCAGGGCCTCGGTGGGGCAGACTCGCGCGCAGACACTATGGGCCCGACAAGCATCGGTATTCAGGGCGAGCCCGGGCAATATCGGTGCGACCCGGGTATCGCCCAGCGCCTCGGCGGCGGCCCGCTGGCGCTGCAGCCGGCGGGCCTTGGGGGCGGCATCATCGTCGGCAATGGCCGGCAGCCGAGGGGCCGGGCGGCCGCGCAGCAGGTCACGGCGGCTCACCGAGGGTCGGGCGGCGCGAAAATCGCTGCTGGCCGGGCTGTTCGAGATGTGACAAAACCGGCGGGCCTGCTCCAGCCAGCGTTCCGGCTCGGCGGGCGCGGCGTCACAGCCGTGGCAGCCCTCGGGCAGGTGGAGCGCTACCGCCTCTGGGGTCGCCCGAGCCGCCAGCGAGGCCAGCAGGTCGGGGCCCAGGGCGTGCAGGCAGTGCAGGCGGGTCAGGGGGGAGTGCTCCGTTTCCATCACCCGGTGGCAGCCCAGGCGCAGCGGCTCACCCTCTGTTTGGCCCACCACCAGGGCTTCGATATCGGCGCTGACCAGGGCCTCGCTGGGGCAGGCCGGCAAGCACTGACCGCAGCCATGACAGGCGTCGCTGGCAAGCAGGGAGACACCGTCGTCATCGTCCTCATGGAAGGCGAGGGCCTCAACCGGGCAGGCGTCAATGCAGCGCGTGCAGGCCAACGGATGGGGCGGTGCCTGCAGGCAGCGCGAGGAGATCCACCCGATGCCGGGTTGGGAATGGCGCAGTGCGGAGGGTGTCAGGAGCGATGGCATGTTGCTCTCGTCGTTGGGCACTCTCGATGCTACATACCCGATGCTGTAAATCGAGAGCATTGAACACTTTGTTATGATTATATGTGGATTGGCATATATGAGAGTCTTGCAGAATTTGGGCAACCTTGCCAACGCCTTTCCCATAAGGTTAGCCGAAATGTCTAGAGCGTCAGGGCGATAAGCTGTCCTGGATCAATTTCATGGCGCCTTGGGTGGTAACGAGCACCAGGAGAGAACGACGAGCACGCAAAGGGGAGCGTCATGGCAGTACTGGTAGAGGCAACGGCGGTGATCGTGCGAGCGGCGGGGGTGGAGCGGCAGATCCCAGGGGGATGGGATGCACTGGGTGCGAGCCTGCCTGAGCAGGGCGTCTGCTCCGACGATGAACTGGTCAGCATCAGCCTGTTCGACCCCGCCGAGGTGCGCCGGCTGGTGGAGCGGCTGGTGGCCCTGGGGCTGCACTTCGAGTGGGAGGGGAATTTCGATGATATTGCCTTCGCCGATCAGAAGCGGGGACTGATTACCCCCTGTGACTGGCTGACCTTCGAGACGGTGAATATCGGCATCGGCGGCACCCCGCCGAGCGTGGCGATCTGCCGGCTAATCGGCAGCCAAAGCCATGAACTGCGGGTGCCGGAGGGTTGGCGCTACCAGGGCTCCCTCAGCGAGGCGTTCGGCGCAGAGGGCACCGGAAAGGCGTAAGGGGGGGGCGGATTGTTCGACGCCACCCCTCCCCACCTGGATCCGATTCAGACCGCGAAAGAATCCACGTGCACGGCGTTCTTGTCGACGCCCTGCTGATCGAGAAAGCGAATTAGCTCGCGCAGCATGGGGGATGGACCGGCGGCATAGATATCGCGCTGCTGGGCCAGCCAGTTCTCTCGACCGAGCACGTCCACGACATTGCCTTGAGCAAAGGATAGACGGTCCGGCGTGGGCGTCGTCTCCTGAGGTATTTGCGTCGCTAATACGACCGATAGCCCCGCCGCCTTCGACGCCAGGGCCTGTAGGGTGTCGAGCCCATAGAAGTCTGCGTCGCTGCGCATGCCCCAGAGCAGCACCATGTCGCGCTCGGGGAACAGCTCGACCTGCTGTTCCAGCAGCGCCAGCACCGGCGCCAGCCCGGTCCCGCCGGCGATGAAAAGAAGTGGTATGCCGGGAACGGAGCGCATGGTGAAATCGCCCAGGGGGCCTCGAGCCTGCAAGGTGTCGCCCACCTTCATGTCGGCAAAGGCCCAGTCCGTGAACCGGCCACCCTCGACACGGCGCAGATGCAGGGTGATACGGCCATCGTCATGGGGGGCGTTGGCAATCGAGTAGGCACGGGAAAGATAGGACGCGCCCGGCTGCCATACCTCGATGTATTGGCCGGGCACGAACTCGCAGAAACACTCCTCGGTGGCAACAGGTGCCAGGGTTACGCGCATGACGTCCGTCGTCGCGGGGTCTATCTGTGCGACGCGAACTGTGATGATGCGGTCGGGATGGGGAATGGTCAGGGGCGAGGCCAGGATGTCGCGGCGCGCCAGCAGATCGTCTTCGATGGCATGGCGCACCTCAGCTCGTCCCTCCATTGCCAGCACGCTGCTCAGGGGTGGAAACTCGATGGCGTTGGCCGGGCAGGTGTTGGCGCAGGTGGTGCAGCCTACCATGCAGTTGAGCGGGTCGACGACCACCGGCTTCTTGCGCTCGAAGTCGTAGCGATACACCAGGCGGCTGCAGCCGGTGACACAGGTGCCGCAGCCGATGCAGGCGTCCTCGATGACGGTCGGGTTCCAGTGAATGTCTTCGCGTGGCACGCCGTGCCAGGGTTTGGCGAATTTGGGGTCGGGCATGTCGGAGCCTCCTGAGTTTGCTATTGAATGGCGCGTCTCAGCACGCCCTGCAACCGGGTCCCCGGGGCCACGGTATTAAAGACGGTGCCGAATTTCCTGATGTTGTCGTGCAGCCGCTCGAGGCGCTGATCGCTCTCGTCGGTATCGACCAGGATCTCGTAGTCGATGCTTTCCATACAGGGTGGCGCGTCCTGGCGCACGCCATGTAAATGGACTTCTACCCTGCGCAGTTCAAACTTCAGGATGGGACTGACGCGCTCGATGCTCTTGAGCATGCAGCCGGCAAGGGCCGCCATCAGCAATTCCGCCGGGTTGAAGGCATCCAGACGACCCGCCAGGTCGGTATCCAGGGTCAGCGCGGCGGACTTGCAGCGGGCCTCGCTGCCGTGGGCATCCAGGCGCTGGGCGGTGACAGTGAAGGTCATCTGGGTTTTGTTTTCGCTCATATCAACTCCTGAATCAATGGCCAGAAGTACACACATAAAATAGCTATTGAACCACCGATATCACTGGTAAGGCCCAAACAATTCTGTCGAAAAATATCGATCCATGCGATCAGGAAAGACCGTTACTACATTGGCATCATGTAGCAAATACCCTACGGCCTGATGTGCAGCAGCAAGGTTTAGTCCCGAACTGGGACCGACGGGGAAGCCGTGGTGAATCAGGGAGTGGGTGGTCTCGATCGCGTCTTCGTCATCAGTAGAAATCTCCACCAATCCCGGCAGTCGTTCAAGGCTGAAAATACTCGAAGTACCATCCATTACGCCTTGTAAGCGCTTACTAAAACTACAGCACTCCACCTCTGAAATGACAGCGTGGCTAACAGGGCGAGCAAGAAAGGGGGTGACGTCGCATCCGCTCTGGAAAATTCCCTCGAATAGCCCCACCAGCGTGCCGCCTGTGCCCACCCCCGATACCACGCCTTCGATAAGGTTTCCGGGTATTTGCGACAGAATTTCCTGCGCAGTCCACAAACGATGGGCTTCTGAATTGTCGGGGTTTTCGAACTGCCGGGTGGTGATACCGCCACGTTCTCTGGTCTCGTGCTCCGCCCGGTTAATCGCATCTTCCATCCCCAGGGATTTGTCCAAGCTGATGACCTCACCACCATAGGCTTTTATGCTCAACACTCTTTCATTGCTTACACCTTCCGGCATCACTGCCAGAAAGCGTAGATCCAGTTGGGCACAGGCCAGCGCCAGCGCCAGGCTGGTGGAGCCACTGGACGCTTCTACTACCCATCCTCCTTGGGTAACATCACCGCGACGCCATGCTTTTTCCAGCATGTGTCGGGCGATACGATCCTTGGTGGAACCGCTAGGGTTAAGAAACTCCAGCTTGCACCAGCTAACGGGTTGACTGGGTTCAAGCTGAACAGGCACCAGTGGTGTTGGTGCCGTGCGCTGAAAGTAGCGTCCGTCCTCAGGAAACAACCGGGTTAAAGACATTTATACGACTCCATTCAGTCAATAGCTGAAGGTTGAACGAGTCCATACTGATCCGGTATGCGCAAAAATTTAGTCAGTAAGACAAAGGAAGTGCATAGCTTCATGATTGTGCTAGGCCGCTCAAAATTCTCCGTGCCGAAGGTCTGATGCAGATCAAGATAGTTCAGTGGGAGCGTTTCGGTAAGGAGTCCGATGATGGCGCATCCCAGCCAGTGGGCGGACTGCTATGGGTCAGCCTTCCCCGAAGCCGAACGCAACACCGGCAGCGCTCCGATGGGGAGGGCGAGCACTACTCTGAACAGAACTGGGCTACCCCATCCTGAAAGGACCAGTCGATGTCATTGTTCTCGGTAATGGTGATAAGCACATTGCCGGGCTCGATCCCGGGATCGCAAGCGAGCAATTCGACTACCCTGGCGTAGAACGCTTTCTTGGCGTCATCCGGTCGACCGCGGCGCATCACCAGATGCATCATCACCCGCTCGGTGTCACGCGTCTGATATTCCAGGCAATCCGGTTCGCACTCATGGATGACCTGATAGCGATCATCATCGGGAAACCCCATGGTGTCGATAACCGCCTTATTGACCCCATCGGCGATCGCCTTGATGTAGGCACGCGACCTACCTTTCAGTAGATAAATATTGACTAGTGGCATCACACCCCCCAGTGGCAGCCAGTGCTCTGACTGTATTGACGTGGAACGTTTCAAGACAGGTCGTTAAACCCTCGAATGTCATCGCCACCCAAGCGGCGGAGAAACCCGATGCCTTGGCCTTAAAGCGCCATTCGGATCAGACCCCGGCATGCGGCGCTCACGCCCTCAGCATGGTCTCGATCTTGCTTCGGTCCGGCACGCTGCCGCTGTGGACGAGCGTACCGTCGATGGCCACGGCAGGCGTTGACATGACCTTGTAGCCCATGATTGCAGACGGGTCGGTCACCTTTTCCACTTCGACGTCGATGCTCAGTTCCCGCGCCACGGCCGCTATCTGCTCGGCGGTGGTGACGCACTTCTTGCAGCCGGTTCCCAGTACTTCGATCTTCTTCATGGTTGCGCTCCTTCAATGAAATCCGCTGAACAGCCAGGGGCTCAGCAGGTTGATCAGCCAGCCAACGATCATGAAATTGACCAGCAGAATGAGAAAAATGGTGGCCAGCAGGCGCCATTTCATGACCTGCTTGAGCATGATGAACTCGGGGAAGCTGGCCGCCACGGTGCTCATGCAGAAGGCCAGGGTGGTGCCCACCGGCAGGCCCTTGAGAATCAGGCTCTCCATCACGGGAATGACGCCGGTGGCGTTGGAGTAGAGTGGGAGTCCGGCCAGCACGGCGACGGGCACGTTCCACCACTGGCCGCTGCCCAGGTTGTCGGCGAACCAGCCATCCGGCACGAAGCCATGAAGGGCGGCACCCAGGCCGACACCAATGATCACCCACTTCCAGATCCGCCCGACAATCTCCTTGAGTTCGTCCCGGGCAAACTCGTGTCGGTCCTTCAGGGTGAGGGAGGGCGCCTCGGGGGCGGGCTCACCGTCGTGGGGCGCCTCGGCGGCCTGCTGGTAGGCCTTGGCAGCGAAATCCTTCAGCCAGCGCTCGCCTTTTAGGGCATCGAGGATCATGCCACCGCCGATGCCCACCCCCATGCCGATGACGACATAGACCAGGGTGAATTCCCAGCCCAGCAGGCTCCACAACATGATCACCGCCACCTCGTTGATAATCGGCGAGGTGAACAGGAAAGCCATGGTAATGCCCAGCGGAATCCCGGCGCTGGTGAAGCCCAGAAACAGCGGAATGCTCGAGCAGGAACAGAAGGGCGTGATGGCACCAAAACCGGCACCCAGGCCGTAGCCAGCCATGCGATGCTTCTGCTGGATGTAGTGACGCACCCGCTCCAGGTTCAGCGAGGCGCGCATCAGGGCAATCACATAGATCATCACTACCAGCAGTGCGAAGATCTTGGTGGTGTCTTCGACGAAGAAGTGCAGCGAGGTCCCGAGCTTGCTTTCGGGATCCAGTCCAGCCACCCCGTAGACCAGCCAGTCGGCCAGCCAGGTAAAGACATCCAGCATCTTCATCCCCTCCGTGTGATAGACGTTGTCACACAAGAAGACGCAGCACGGGGCAAAAGGATGCAGTCTCTATGTGAAATACTTCGCCTATCCTCGGTGAGCGCTGTGGCAACAGATGAGTCCCTGCTCGTCGAAGATGATGTCGCACCGCTCGATCAGGCGCTCACGCAGCCGTTGTCTGGCCCGGCGCAGCCGCGCCTTGGTGGCCGGCAGGCTCAGGTCGTGATGGGTCGCGTAGTCAGCCTGTCGCATCCCTTCCAGATCGCACCGCTGGATGATGTCGGCATCATCCGGAGCGCAGCCGGGCAGCGCACGGTTGATGCAGTCGACGAGGCTCTCCACCGGAGTGGCCGTCTGTGGCTCAAATGCGATCTCGGGTGTCTCCTCTCCTGTCCAGCGCCTTGCGCGTCGCTGCTGATCGATCCATTGATGGTGGGCAACGCGAAACAGCCAGGCACGGGGGTAATCCAACTGGCAGAAATTGGCCCGATGGGCAACCGCCTTGGTATAGACCCCCTGGAGCAGGTCGTCGGCGGCATCACGATCACCGCTATGCCTGAGCAGGAAACCGCGAAGCTCACCTCGGTGGGCCTGCCAGGCGGACTCGATGCAGGGATGGGTGTTCGGCTTGGCCGTCATTTCGACTCTCTATTTAGGCGTATTTTGCCGATGGGGGGGCCGCTGGCACGTCCCCGGGGTGGAGAAGCGCACCAGCGGCCGGTCGTCAGCGGGTTGCTCTAGAGTACTTCCAGCGCCAGGGCAATGCCCTGGCCGCCGCCGATACACAGGGTGACGATGCCACGGCGCTCGCCGTTGCGTTGCATGGCATGCAGCAGGCGGGTGGTCAACACCGCGCCGCTGGCGCCGATGGGATGGCCGTGGGCGATGGCGCCACCCTCGACGTTGACGATCTCCTGCGGCAGGCCGAGCTCGCGCTGGCAGGCGAGGGCGATGGCGGCGAAGGCCTCGTTGATCTCCACCCGATCCAGGTCGCCCACTGACCAGCCGGCGCGCTCGAGCGCCTGCTTGACCGCCGGTACCGGGCCGATGCCGAAGTAGTCAGGTTCAACGGCGCCGACGCCGAAGGCGACCAGCCGGGCCATGGGCGTGAGGCCCTGCTTCTCGGCCCACTCGCGCTCGGCCACGATCATCGCGGCCGCACCGCTGTTGAGCCCCGGCGCATTGCCTGCGGTGATGGTGCCCTCCTTGCGGAAGGCCGGCTTGAGCTTCGCAAGGGACTCTGCGGTGGTATCGCCCCGGTTGTGCTCGTCCCGGGCGAAGGTCGTTGTGCCCTTGCGGCTGGTGAGCTCCACGCCGGCGATCTCGGCGTCGAAGTTGCCGTCCTCCTGGGCCTTCGAGAAGTTCAGCTGGGAGCGCAACGCCCAGGCGTCCTGGTCGTCACGAGAGATGGAATAGCGGGTGACGAGATCCTCGGTGTGCCAGCCGGCGTGCTTGCCGCTGAAGGCGTCGTTAAGGCCATCGAAGAGCATGGTGTCGTGCATGGTCACGTCACCCATGCGCGCGCCCCAGCGCCCCTGGGGCAGTACATAGGGGGCGCGGTCCATGTTCTCCATGCCGCCGGCGATGATGCAATCGGCCATGCCGCTCCAGATCTCCATGGCGGCATTGGCCACGGCCTGGGCGCCGGAGCCGCAGACCCGGTTGATAGTGAGTGCCGGCACTTCCACCGGCAGACCGCCAGCGATCCCGGCCTGGCGGGCGGAATTCATTTTACAGCCCGCCTGGATGACATGCCCCATGATTAACGACTGTACCTTGTCGGGGGCCAGGCCAGATCGAGACAGGGTCTCCTGAATGACCCGGGCGCCCAGGTCGGTGGCGGGGGTGTCCTTAAGGCTGCCGCCGTAGGTGCCAATGGCGGTGCGCACGGGTTGGCAGATGATTACGTCGCGTAATGCCATGAATAGTCTCCGGTTGTCGCGAAAGGATCGGCTCGATGGCCGGGAAAGCCGCCCATCGCAGCACTTCATCTATAGCACGCCGTTGGCGGTCTAGCCCTGATGGATATCAAGCAGCGTGCTCTGATGTCACCACGGCGCAGATCAATCGCCATGGCGTGACCGAGATCAGCCTCATGCAAACGACGACGATGCGCTTCACTGGGTGATTTTCGCTGAACGTTGATGCCCGGGTTGGCTCAAGGTCGCAGGCCGCGTGCTCAAGGTCGGCGGTAGCGGAGATCCGATCACACCGCCGACAGATCAGAGACTTCTGAGAGACTCATCTGGGAAAGAGGGGAGGCATGCTACAGGTTCGAATACACGGCCGCGGCGGCCAGGGCGTCGTGACGGCGGCAGAGATGCTTTCGATCAGCCTTCGAGGAGGTGCGCCACGCCCAGGCGTTCCCCAGCTTCGGTTCCGAGCGCACCGGCGCCCCCGTGGTGTCCTTCTGCCGGATCGACGACCAGCCGATTCAGGTTCGTGAGCCCATCCTCGCCCCGGACGATCCGGTCTCGATCGGCGCGATGGTCGGGCCGGAGGCCTTTATGGAGGTTCGCTATCTGGCGCACGCGAAACAGCTCATGGCGCTTGCGCGGAGACCCGAGATCGCTGTCGAATTCGAGCAGATCTTCGGGCGCAATGCCGGGGGGCTGGTCAGACCCTATCGGGTCGAGGATGCCGAGACCATCGTCGTCGCCCTCGGCTCGGTGGTTGGCACGCTTCAGGAGGTCGTGGACACGATGCGCGACCAGGGCGAGATGTTCTGGTCAAGTCAGAGCGGACACATTTTCAAGCCGCAGCTGCCAGTTCGGTCTCCCTCGGCGTCTGATAGTCCAAGGTCGAATGGAGCCGGCAGCTGTTGTACTCCATCTCGATATAGTCGATCACATCCCGCCGTGCCGCCTGGTGACTTGCATACCGCTGGTCGGCCAGCCACTCGCTTTTCAGTGAGCCGAAGAAGCGCTCGATGACGGCATTGTCCCAGCAATTCCCCTTGCGGCTCATCGAGGCCTGGAATCCGTTCCGGACCAGCGTGCCCCGGTACTCATGCGATGCGTATTGGCTACCGCGGACGCCCTTCTAAGTGTCAAGTGGCGATTTGTGTCTGATGGATCTCTCGATGGCGGTTACGCAGCACATAGTACAGCTCCTGAGCGATATAGCGTTTCAGGCACCTCAGGGCTTCCAGCTTGGAATGCCCCTCTGCTACCCGTCGCGCGACATATGTCTGAGTCATGACATCCAAGCGCAGCCGCCTGATGGCGATGATATGTAGCGCACTGTTGGCGGCTCGGTCGCCACCACGGTTAAGCCGGTGCCGCTGGGTCTTACCTGACGAGGCGGGAATGGGGCTGACGCCGCATAGCGCGGCAAAGCTGGCTTCCGAACCGAACCGAGCCGATCGGGATTGTCCCCGGCCGTGATCAATAACTGTGCCGCCGACTCGTAGCCCACCCCAGTTCGCGAGACCAGGTCCGGTGCCAGTTCATCGACAATGGTGTGAATCATGACATCCAGGTCAGCAATTTCGTCGTGCAGTTCCAGATAGCGCCGCGCCAGGGATTTCAGGGCGATACGGTACGCCACTGTGACGTCCCGATAGCCGCCAAGATCGGGCCGCCATGCCGCCAGGGTTCGAATCAACTGCATCCGTGTCATGGTCCTCAACTGGTCTCGCAGTTCCTCGGGCGCGGAGATCACTTGAGTCTGGGTCATCTGGAGTGCCACTCGGCGAGCCGCCACTGCGGTCTTCCGACATGCCTTCAGTACGCGCAAGGCCTCGGTCATGCCGTCCCGAGTCTTGGGCGTGACAATGCGAATACCCGCTTAGGCGGCGTGGGCGGCGTTCTCCGCATCGATGGTATCGTCCTTGCCACGTTTGCGACGCACGGTCTTATCGGGCGCCGTGACCTCCAGTGCGGTGATGCCCGCGCGCTGCAAATAGCGCAGCAGGCCAGCCCCATAGGTGCCGGTGCATTCGACGCCTACCCGGCAGACCTCGCCGAAAGAGCGCATCCAAGCGAGCATCGTTTTATAGCCATGCCGGGTGGTCGGAAAGCAGGCAGTATCCAGTATGCGATCATGTGCATCCACGACTGCGGCTACGTGCAGGTCCTTGTGAGTATCAACACCCACAACGATGCCATGGGGATCAATGGGTTGAAGTTTCATCTCGAGTCTCCAAGCTAACCGTCTCATGGTGGTCTCACCAAGTTCGATAGCCTGGACATGACAGTAACGAGACAAAGTGTCAGGCCCTTCTTGGGTCACATGCATCGATGAGGTGAAACCCTCACCGCCAGGTGTTCTCGGGATACCGACAGGTCCGAGGAAAGACACGTTGCTCAGGTCGATCGGAGTGCGGGTCAGGAATCCCGAGAAACCTCACGGCACCAGGCCTTCATGAGCAGGTCGTTCGCTGTGAGAGTCAGGTCAACCCTAGAACACCTGGTAACTTGTAGTATTACTATCGCTGTGATGGAGCAGGCCTCTCTCGGGTTGTCGGCGGCCTACGGCCATCTCCAAAGCGTCCAGGACCAGCTGCGTGCGCATGTGGTCGGCCATCGCCCAGCCCACCAACTGCCGGTCGTGGAGGTCAAGCACCGCCGCCAGATAGAGCCAGCCCTCCAGCGTCCAGATTGCCGTGATATCGGCCACCCAGACCCGATTTGGGTCCGCCACAATGAACTGACGGTTCAGCAGGTTGGGGGCTACCGGTAGGCTGTGCTCACTGTCGGTCGTATGACGCCACCGGCGCCGCTGACGTGCCTCTACATCTGCTTCTTGCATCAGGCTTCGAGCCTGGTAACGGCCGATATCGTATCCGCGACGTCGCAGCTCTCTGGCCATACGGCGGCTGCCGTAGCTGCCTCGCTTCTGGCGGTGAATCTCTCTGACCTCGTATAGCAGGGCCTGGCGCTGGTCATCAGGGCCACGTCGTCGCCAGCCATAAAAACCACTCCGGCTGAGCTGCATGACCCGACATAACACGGCCACGGGATAGGTGGCCTTCTCCGACTCGATGAACTGATATCTCAGCTCGACTCTTTGGCGAAGAAGGCCGCCGCCTTTTTTAGAATATCCTTTTCAATCTGAAGCTTGCGGACTTCTTCACGGAGCTTCTTGATCTCGGCATCGCGATCGTCTTCCCTCCGCCCCGGGCTGCCGGAGACCTGCTGACGATGCTGGCGGCACCAGCGATCCAGTACGCTGCGCTCCACGCCCAGGCGCCGGGCGGCCTCCGATACGGAATACCCCCGATCGATCACCAGGCTCACCGCATCCACCTTGAATTCATCGGAAAACCGACGTCGAGTCTGCTTGGTCATGAACACCTCCACTGCCTCGATTATGAGGCTTAACGGGGTGTCCGCTCCAATTGGACCACTTCACCATTCGCTGCAAGATGGCGCCGGCCAGGTATACGAGGATCGGCGGCTGGCACACCACCAGTCCCTCTTCAAGGCCCTTGACATCCCATGGCAAACAGAGAGGCATCTATGGGGCATCTGTCTCGTTCAGGGGTGGTCAGTCGTGATCAGTGATTCTTGGCGCGCTGGATCCGCCAGATCAACAGGACGATGATCCCGAGCCCTAGGGGGGCCAGTACCACAGCGGCGATGCTCGGCGCGATTACCAGGCCAAGGGCGCCGAGGCTTTGTAGCCCCAGCTTGAACAGGCTGAAGAGGTAGTAGCTGATGGCAATGATCGACAGCCCCTCGACAGCCTTCTGGATCTTCAACTGGCTACTAGTGCGCTCATTGAGGCTTTGCAGTATCTCTGAGTTCTGCTCCTCGATCTCCACTTGGGCGCGGGTTCGCAACAGATCGTTGAGACGAGCCACGCTCTCCGCCAGGTTTTCCTGCCGCTGGTTGATCGCGGCGCAGTAGTGCACCGTCGGACGAAAGCGTCTCAGGATGAAGGTTCCCAGGCGAGGGCGGTCGCCTAGGCGCTCCTCGCGCAGCTCCTCGATTCGGTTGAATACGATCCGCGCATAAGCCTCAGTCGCGCTGAAGCGCTGGCGCGATCGGGCACCGGCATGTTCGAGACGCGCTGAGAGCAAGACGATCGCCGTCAAAAGTGGCCTGGGGCTCGCTTCTTCGTCACCATTATTGCGCTCCGAGAGCTCGCCGAGCTCCAACTCATAATCGAGCAGCTCGAGGCTCATCTCCTTGGCCACCGGCAGGGCCAGCGACGCCATCATACGGTAGGTCTCGATCTCCAGCAGCCGCCGGGTCATGCGCCCCAGCCGGAAAGCGTTAAGGCCGCGATTGACTAATAGGATGCGGTTGACACCTTCCGCCGTGAGCCGGAAGTCGCTCCATATGATGGCGTCACCATCGCCCACGCTGGAACCGGCAGGGTCGCGAAAGCCGTAAGCCTCGGCGTCGCCGCCCCAGGAGGCCTCGGCTTCGACCAGGATCAGGCTGGCGGAGATCAGCGCCCGGCTGTGCTTGGCACTGATCTCCGCCAGCAGCGGCGGTGGTGACGGCCAGGGCTCAGCACGGTCTGGGCTTGGCACCAGGAGCGTCACAGTGAAAAATTCGGTGTGACGTTCCCACTTCAGCGTCTGGTCGCCGAGATCAAGTATTTCCTGGGCCGACTCGACGTCAGGAGTCTTTCCGGCCACTTCGGCGATCCGGCCCAATATGTCCTCGGCGACGCCGTCGTCGTCGAGGAAGGCGTAGTGGTGGAGATGTGCCGGCCCCTCGAAGTAGATCGAGGGCCGGGCGTGGAGTTCGTTATGCAGTCGAGCGCGTTGTGAGTGCATGTCGGAGCCAGTAAAACAGGAAAGTCCTTCCAGACTAGAGACTTCTCTCGCCCGGGCCAAGTGCACCGCGTTAACGTGCCGCTCTTGTGCAACCCCCTGTGCAGTGAGTTGCTCAGGGAGCTCAAGTACCAATCATGTCTAACGCGACAATTGATCAGGCTTTTAGTGGTCAAGTTTGACGAGTATTAATCAAGGCTGATGAAGTCAGCTTTGAAGATCTTTTTTCACCTGTTCAAATTCTTCTCGGGTAATGTCACCTTTTGCGTACCGTTTCTTGAGAACATCAATGGCTGTTTCCGAATTCTTGGAGTCGCTCGAAGCCCCATTGCTGTCTTTTCGACACATGGGTCTTGAAGCACCTCGCCTGCAGAAGTAGAACATGGCCACAAACAACACAATCATGAAAATGGGCATGATGGGGAAAAGCCACCACCCGCCCCATGCAAAGGTTCCTGGTCCCATAGGTCACGAACACTCTTGGCATAATGGATTTATCGCTACCTGGGGGTGACTGGCCCAGAACTCAAAGGCAATCATCGACCTCAGGCCTTAGGAGGATTCGCCGGGCACTATCAGCACCGGGCAATGAGCGTCACGCGCGATCGCCTCGGCGGTACTGCCGAGCAAGAATTCCTGAATGCGATTGCGGCCTCGCTTGCCGATCACGATCAGGTCGGCTTTTTCGCGCTTGGCCTCCTCGATGATGGCGCGGCGCGGGTCGCCGTCCAGTACCCGTGTCTCGAGGTCCTCGATGCGTTCAGCGATGCTGTTTAGGTGGCGCTGGGCATCGGCGATCTCCTTCTCGCAGCAGCCCTCGGAGGCACAGCTCGCGGTCACCGCCAGGCGGCGCTGGAACCGCGAGGCGAGCGTCACGGCCTTCGCCTCGGCGCCTGCCACTGCGTCGGAGCCATCGGTGGCAAGCATCATCAGCCGAGAGTCGGCGCCGGTCAGCGCCTCGGCCACCGGTTCCAGCCACAGCGGTTTCCGAGTCAGGCGGGCGGCATCAAGTGCGGTGCTGCCGAGGAAAAACTCGTGCAGACGGTTGTGGCCGCGGCAGCCCATCAACAGCAGGTCGGCGCCCAGTTCGTCGGCGGCCTCGGTCAAGACGGCGCCGGGCTCGCCACTGCGCACCTCGGTATCGATGGTCATCCCCGGGGCGGCGAGATCGCCGGCAAGCTCGGAAAGCTTGGCCTGGTAATGGGGGCGGTGGGTTTCCTCGGGAGTAGCGGGATAGCGTGAACTGAGCACGTAGACCAGCGTCACCCGCTCGGTGCCCCAAGCGGTCAGCGCCTTCAAACGCTGCTGCAACAGCGGCCATGCGGGGGAGAAGTCCACGGCGACCAGAATGTGCTTGAACATGGCGGTTTCCTTTCATGTCTGTGGGGTGTCATCGATCGTCAACGTTCGATCAGTAGTTCAACTCGAGGCGAGTGATCCGGTGGAACCTGCAGCGTTTTTCTTTGTGGCAGCCTGCTCCGGGTCAATCTGGGTGCCCTGGGAAGACGAGGCTGTTTTGCGGCTCGCCAGCGCCATTAACCGTTCGGGACCAACGGGCTCCTCCTCGAGCATCGGCACCAACGCATAGCGCGAGGCGTGATGTTTGGCGATCTGCTCGATCTGACTCACCTCATGGCGAGCACGCTGCAGCAGCAGGGGTGACCGGGGTTGGCTAGCGGCCACGCTGTTGTTGACGACCCAGGCCCAGGGTTCGATGTCGGCGCGGCGCAGGTCGTTCTGCAAGTTGAGCGCCTCGAGAACCGGCGTGGTCTCGGCCAGTGTGACCACCAGCACCTTGGTCTGCTTCGGGTCCTGGAGCTTCATCATCGGCGTGGAGAAATTCATGCCCGTATCGCCCATTTGCCGTGCGATCTCGCGATGATAGGCACCGGTGGCGTCGAGCAGCAGCAGAGTGTGGCCGGTGGGGGCTGTGTCCATGACGACGAACTTCTTGTTGGCCTCGCGAATGGTGCGAGAGAACGCCTGGAAGACGGCGATCTCCTCGGTGCAGGGCGAACGCAGATCCTCCTCGAGCAATGCTCGACCCTCTGCATCCAGCGAGTCCCCTTTGGTGGCAAGCACGCGTTGGCGATACCGTTCGGTTTCAACCTGGGGGTCGATCCTGCCCACCGACAGGTTGGGCATGGCGCCATCCAGGGTTTCGGTCAAGTGAGCGGCGGGATCCGAGGTCGTCAGATGGACCGGTAGGCCACGCTGGGCCAGTTCCACGGCAATGGCCGCCGCGATCGTCGTCTTGCCCACGCCCCCCTTGCCCATCAGCATGACCAGCCCATGCCCGTCCACGGCGATTTCATCCACCAGATGCGCGAGAGTGGCTTGTGCGACTTCGGGCAATGCTTCCCGGGAGTCGTTGGCCTCTGGGTCCCGCGCCGGCTCGTCGGAGAGCATCTGACGCAGCGCATCGAGTCCGATCAGATTGAAGGGCTTCAGGGGCAGCCGATCACAGGGCAGGGCATCGAGAACGCCAGGCATGGCAGCCAGCGCTGCGTTTTCGCGTTCATGGATGGCGAGCGCCAGGGGATCTTGCTGTGCCTCGATGGCAGGAAGAACACCATTGATGACCAGATATTGCTGCGACAGGCCAAGGGACGCGAACTCTTCCTGGGTGCGGGCGACTTCACGCAGGGTCGACAGCTGCGGCCGGGCCACGAGTACCAGCCGCGTGCGCGTCGGATCTGCCAAGGCATTGACGGCGTCCTTGTACTGGTTGCGCTGTTTTTCCAGGCCGGCCAGGGGCCCGAGACAGGAGGCGTCGCCCTTGCCGGCTTCCAGGAAGCCGCTCCAGGCACCGGGTAGCTGCAGCAGGCGAATGGTGTGCCCGGTGGGTGCCGTGTCGAAGAGGACATGGTCGAAATCGGCAGTCAACGAGTCATCGGTCAAGAGAGCGGTGAATTCGTCGAAGGCGGCAATTTCGGTGGTACAGGCCCCGGAGAGGGATTCCTCGATGGTTTTTACCGCGTCATCAGGCAACACGCCGCGCACCGGTTCGACCAGCCGGTCGCGGTAGGCCTGGGCGGCCGCCTGGGGGTCGATCTCCATGGCCGACAGGCGGGGCACCTCGGGAATCAGTGTGATCCGGTTGCCGATGGTGGTATCGAAAACGTGACCGACGTTGGAGGCGGGGTCGGTGCTGACCAGCAGCACCCGCTTGCCTTCGTCGGCGAGTCGAATGGCCGCGGCGCAGGCGAGGGAGGTCTTGCCCACGCCACCCTTGCCGGTGAAGAAAAAGAAGCGCGGGGCCTGTTCCAGAAATTGCATGATGTTACTCCTTGGAACGGGTGGGGGAGACGCCCTCCACCATGAGATACCGGAGGCCCAGGAAGCCCTCGATATCAACCTTCAGGCCCTGGTCGACCAGCGTCGGGTCGATATACAACGTCACGTCATCGAGCTCGAGTCGTTTGTAGCTCCCAGGCTCATCCGGTGTGCGTGCCTCGGCCACTGCGATATCTGCGCTGCCGCCACAGCAGCCGTGGCGGGTCGAGAGGCGCACGGTGGCTACACCACCTTTCTTCTTTAGCCACTCGCGGGTCCGGGCCGTGATCTCGATGGCCATGGTTCAGCCCCTCGCCTCGGCGGCGGCCGTTGCATCGACCGTCGGGAAGTGGTGGCGTGTCTTGTTGGCGATGCGCACCAGCGCCAGCATGATCGGCACCTCCACCAGCACGCCGACCACCGTGGCCAGCGCCGCACCGGATTGCAGCCCGAACAGGGCGATGGCAACGGCGACGGCCAGTTCGAAGAAGTTGCTGGCGCCGATCATCCCCCCGGGGGCGGCGATGTTGTGGGGCACCTTCCAGGCCCAGGCCCAGCCGTAGGCGATGAAGAAGATCAGGAAGGTCTGGATGATCAAAGGGATGGCGATCAGCACGATATGCAGCGGGTTGGCGATGATCACGTCGCCCTGGAAGGCGAACAGCAGTATCAGGGTGATGATCAACCCGATCGGGGTGACCGGCGCCAGGCGCTTCATGAAGACGTTGTCGAACCACTCGATACCGCGACGCTTGATGACCGTCCGTCGGGTCAGGTAGCCGGCACCCAGCGGAATGACGATGTAGAGCACCACCGACAGGATGACCGTGTCCCAGGGCACCTGGATGTTCGACACGCCGAGCAGGAAGACCACGATGGGCGCGAAGGCGAACAGCATGATCAGGTCGTTGACCGCCACCTGGACCAGGGTATAGGCGGCATCGCCGCGAGTCAGGTAGCTCCACACGAAGACCATGGCGGTACAGGGCGCGGCGCCCAGCAGGATGGCCCCGGCCAGGTATTCGCTGGCGCGCTCCGCGGGAATCAGCGGGGCGAAGACCACCATCAGGAAGAACCAGGCAATGGCGAACATGGTGAAGGGCTTGATCAGCCAGTTCACCGTGGTGGTGATGACCAGTCCCTTGGGCTGGCGACGCACGCCGAGGATCGAGGTGAAGTCGATCTGCAGCATCATGGGAAAGATCATCGCCCAGATCAGGATTGCCACCGGGATCGAGACCTGGGCGTATTCGAAACGCGACAGCGTCTCGGGCACCACCGGCGCAAACTGGCCGAGCAGGATGCCGGCGACGATGGCCAGTGCTACCCAGAGTGAAAGGAAGCGCTCGAAGAGACCCATGCCCTCGGAGACACTGGGTGACTGGGTGTCCTGCTGTTTGGTCATGATAAGACTCCTGTCAGATGGCGCGTTGGTTGACGCGAGCGGAAAGCTCTGCCGCCGACTCCCTGCGTTCGGAGTAGCGATCGATGAGTGCCTCGCTGCGTCCGCGCACCAGCAGCGTGAATTTCACCAACTCCTCCATGACGTCGACGATACGGTCATAGAAGGGCGATGGCTTCATGCGGTCGTGGTCGTCGAACTCCATGAAGGCCTTGGGCACCGATGACTGATTGGGGATGGTGACCATGCGCATCCAGCGCCCCAGCACGCGTAGCTGGTTGACGGTGTTGAACGACTGGGAGCCGCCACTCACCTGCATCACCGCGAGGGTCTTGCCCTGTGTGGGGCGCACCGCGCCCAGCGCCAGGGGAATCCAGTCGATCTGGGCCTTCATGATGCCGGTCATGGCGCCGTGACGCTCCGGCGAACACCACACCATGCCTTCGGACCACGCGGCCAGCTCGCGCAGCTCCACCACCTTGGGGTGGGTCGCCTCCTCGGCATCCGGCAGCGGCAGACCGCGCGGGTCGAAGATGCGTGTTTCGGCCCCCATGGCGCGCAGCAATCGCGCCGCTTCCTCTACCGACAGGCGGCTGAAGGAACGACTGCGCAGCGAGCCATAGAGCAGCAGGATACGCGGTGCATGCTTGCCGTCCGCGGGAATGCCCAGACTTGCCGCGTCGGGCACCCGAAATAGTTCGCGGTCGATATTGGGCAGGTCGTCCAGTGGGGATGGGATCATGTTGACTCTCCGTCTTGGCGGGACTGTGTCTGATGGATGGTTGCCAGGGCGTCGTGAAGGGCCTCGGGGGCTAGCTCATCCAGCGGCAGGGCTAGCATGGCCTTGATGCGCTGTCGCAGGGCATTGAAGGTGCTGGCGAAGGCGGCCTCGATCTGGGCCTCGCTTCCCTCAGCCTTCGAGGGGTCGGGCACGCCCCAGTGGACACGAACAGCCTTGCCGAAAAATAGCGGGCAAGCCTCGCCGGCGGCGTCATCGCACACTGTGATGACCACGTCCGGCGCCAGGTCGAGACCCTCCCAGGATTTGCTGGCGAGACCCCGGGTAGGAATGCCTTCCTTTTCCAGCCAGATTACCGTCAGCGGGTTGACCTCGCCGGTCGGATGGCTGCCCGCGCTCCAGGCATGGTGCCGGGTCTCGGTCAGGTAGTTGAACACGGCCTCGGCGTAGATGGAGCGACAGGAGTTTCCGGTGCAGAGGAACAGTACTTTCATGTTGTCACCAATGAAGCTCTCCTCGAGACAGGAGTCGGGGTCAGGGGTCAGGCGATGACTCCGTACAGAATATATGGAAAGGCATATATGCTCAACGTCATCCGTCGGTGGCGGGCGCGTTGCGCTGGTCCGGTGCGCGCTGGAAGGCCGGTGAGACCTCGGTCGGATCCTGTTTGTCGCGATGATGGGCGGCGGCCGTGGCCCACCAAGTGAGCTGGCCCAGGGTACGGCCGAAGTAGCCGGCCCAGCGGTCCGGGTCGTCCTGGAAACGGCCGTCCTCCTCCAGGGCCTCCTGGGCCCTGGGGATGTGGATCATCGCCGACACCGGCAGGCAGCCCAGCTCCGAGAGGAAGGTGCGCATGGCCACTGCCGCCCGGGCGCCGCCCCATTGGCCGGCGGAGTAGGTGACGATGGCGCTGGGCTTGAAGGCGAACAGCGAGCTGCCGAAGTGGTTGAGCAGGTGCGAGAGCGCAGGGCTCATGGAGTGGTTGTACTCGGGGCTGACCATCACATAGCCGTCGGCGGCCTCGATCTTCCCGGCCAGGGCATCCAGCGCCTCGGGAACCCTGGACTTGGCGTAGGCGAAGTGGGGCTTGAAGACGCCCCCGAGCTCGAGTTCGAGCGGGTCGATCAGCTCCACTGTGGCGCCGTCGGCCTCGAGCAGTTGCACACAGGCGCGGGCGACCCGCAGGCCGAGACGGGCGGGGGAGGGCGGCGTGCTCTCACGGGCCGAGCCCAGGAAGACCAGGAAGTGAGCCATGGCAATCTCCTTGATGGGGTGACAGGAGCCTCAGACTAGCAGACGCGGGGTGGCCAACTGGGAAGGAAGACGCTGAAACAGGAAAGGGGCCCGCGGGCCCCTTATGGTTAGGAGAGAGTGGATAGTAAAGAGTGGACAGCAGAGAGTGGACAGCTGAGCGGCTACGCCGACTCGGCCGGTCAGTCGATCAGTTCGATCGCCACCGCGGTGGCCTCGCCGCCGCCGATGCACAGGCTGGCGATGCCCCGCTTGCCGCCCCGGGTGCGCAGGGCATGGATCAGGGTGGCGATGATACGCGAGCCGGTGGAGCCGATGGGGTGGCCCTGGGCGCAGGCCCCGCCGAAGACGTTGACCTTGTCATGGGGAATGTCGAGCCCGTCCATGGCCAGCAGGGTGACCACGGCGAAGGCCTCGTTGATTTCGAACAAATCCACGTCGTCCACGCGCCAGTCGAGCGTCTTCATCAGCTTGTCGATGGCGCCCACCGGGGCGATGGTGAACTCGCTGGGGTGCTGGGAGTGGGTGCTGTGGCCGAGCATGCGGGCCAGGGGCTTGGCACCCAGGCGCTCGGCGGCTGCCGCGCTGGCGAGTATCAGCGCCGAGGCGCCGTCGGATATGGAGCTGGAGTTGGCCGCGGTGATGGTGCCCTCCTTGGCGAAGGCGGGGCGCAGCGAACGGATCTTGTCCAGCTTGGCCTGGAAGGGCTGCTCGTCGTGGTCCACCACGCTCTCGCCCTGGCGAGTGGTGACGGTGACCGGCGCCATCTCGGCCTTGAGGTGGCCGTCGTTGGTGGCCGCCATGGCACGCTCCAGGGAGGCGATGGCGAAGTCGTCCAGGCGCTCGCGGCTGTAGTCGCGGGCCGTGGCGACGTCCTGGGCGAACACGCCCATCAGCTTGCCGGTCTCGGCGTCTTCCAGGCCGTCCAGGAACATGTGGTCCTTGAGCTCGCCATGGCCCAGCCGGTAGCCGGTGCGCGCCTTGGTCAGCACATGGGGGGCATTGGACATGGACTCCATGCCGCCGGCTAGCATCACCTCGGCGCTGCCGGCGCGGATCAGGTCGTGGGCCAGCATGGTGGCCTTCATGCCCGAGCCGCACAGCTTGTTGATGGTGGTGGCGCCGATGGCGTCGGGGATGCCGGCCTGGCGCATGGCCTGGCGGGCCGGGCCCTGCTTGACGCCGCCGGGCAGCACGCAGCCCAGGATGCCCTCGTCGATACTGGCGGCCTCGATACCGGCGCGCTCGATGGCGGCGCGGATGGCCACCGCGCCGAGCTCTGGCGCGGTCATGCTGGCGAGGCTGCCCAGCATCCCCCCCATGGGGGTGCGGGCGGCAGAGAGGAAGACGATATCGTTGGACAGGCTCATGGTGGTTCTCCCGGTATGGTGTTATGGCCCTCGGCGGGGCCGCGTTGTGATTGTAGGTCGGTGCGCGCTGCGTTGACCCGCTGGCGGGGCTGTGCTTTTCTCAGGGTCAACCAAGCAAGCGCTAGTGTAAACGTCGATGAATGTAATGAATG
The DNA here is from genome assembly GCF_051216275.1 of Halomonas salsilacus. Classification (NCBI taxonomy): domain Bacteria; kingdom Pseudomonadati; phylum Pseudomonadota; class Gammaproteobacteria; order Oceanospirillales; family Halomonadaceae; genus Halomonas; species Halomonas salsilacus. The sequence continues at coordinate 147,467 of NZ_JBPKAQ010000003.1, read as the reverse complement.
AGTCACCGCGTCGCAAGGAGCTGACCCGGCAGGCCGCCCAGCTGTTCGTCCAGGAGGGCTTCGACCGCACCACGGTGCGCATGCTGGCCCAGGAGATGGGCATCAAGTCCGGTAGCCTGTTCCATCACTTTCGCGACAAGCAGGAGATTCTCGCGGCGGTGATCGAGGAGGGGACCCAGAACGCCCTGGTGATGGCCCGCGACGCCCTGACTCGCTGCGACGCCAGCGCGGACGCCCGGCTGCACGCCATGGCCCGCGCCCACCTGGAGACCCTGCTCACCGACCGCAACGCCCATGTAGTCGCCCTCTACGAGTGGCGTCGGCTCGACCCCGAGGCCCGTGCCCACTTGAGCCACCTGCGCGACGCCTACGAGGCGCTGTGGGAGCAGGTGATCGACGAGGCCCTGGCCGAGGGGCTGATCCACGGCGACCGCTTCCTGGTGTCGCGCTTCGTGATGGGGGCGCTCAACTGGACGGTACGCTGGTACGACCCCGCAGGATCGCGCACCCCCGATGAGCTGGCCGACGAACTGGTGGCCATGATTACCCGCCGTCCCGCCTGATCCCCGCCAGCCTCTTTACTACACAACCTGCCAGAGCGCCCCTATCGAGGCTGGCCGAGCTGACTTTCGGCGGCTCGCTCGACCATGGTCTAGTCGCTCGTCTCGATCCCGGCCTTGCCCTGTTCGCGCGGAGTCGCTAGCTTGAACCTAGCGCTTGATAGGTTGACGCTTACGTTAACTGAATCTATCCAGAGAACCTACAACAACCACAACCTGCCAGATGAGGACTGCCATGAGCACGCCAGCGACCCTTCCCGAGTATCGTGCCTACCTCGAGACCTTCTCCGTCGACGACATGATCGCCCGGCTGGACGATCATCAGGACGGCAAGGCCAACGCCTTCGAATCCACCTGCGGGCGTCACCTGCGTGCCGGGCGCGGCGAGGCACTGGCGCTGGTCCACGAGGACACCCAGGGCAACGTCAACCAGATGACCTACGCCGAGCTGGAGGCCGAGAGCGCCAAGCTGGCCGGCTGGTTCGCCGAGCGCGGCCTGGGCGTGGGCGACCGCATCGCCTGCATGCTGCCGCGCTCCCCGCAGCTGCTGGTGGCGGTGCTGGCCACCTGGCGCATCGGCGCCGTCTATCAGCCGCTGTTCACCGCCTTCGGCCCCGATGCCGTGGACTACCGCCTGGGACGTGCCGACACCCAACTGGTGATCACCGATCACGCCAACCGCTTCAAGTTCGACGGCCTGACCCAGTGCCCGCCGGTGCTGGCGGTGGGCGGCGCAACCGTCGAGCACGGCGACGATCAGGATTGGACTGAGGCGCTGGCCCACTCTCCGATCCAGGCCAACCCGCCGCGTCTTGGCCGCGACGCGCCCTTCCTGCAGATGTTCACCTCCGGCACCGTGGGCAAGCCCAAGGGGGTGGCGGTGCCGCTGTCCGCCATGACCGCCTTCGCTCTCTACATGGAGCTGGCCGTCGACCTGCGCGAGACTGACCGCTTCTGGAACATGGCCGACCCGGGCTGGGCCTACGGCCTCTACTACGCCATCGCCGGGCCGCTGCTGCTGGGCGTCACCACCCACTTCTGCGAGGCGGGCTTCAGCGCCGAGGGGGCCCTGGCCTTCATGAAGCGTCATCGCATCACCAACTTCGCCGCCGCCCCCACCGCCTACCGCCTGATGAAGGCCTCCGGCCTGTTCGACGACGCCCACGAGACCCTGGAGCTGCGCGCGGCGAGCTCTGCCGGCGAGCCGCTCAACACCGAGGTTGTGACCTGGGTGGAGCGCTCCCTGGGTTGCCCGGTCATGGACCATTACGGCCAGACCGAGACCGGCATGACCTGCAACAACCACCATGCCCTCGACCATCCCAAGCACGTCGGCGCCATGGGCGTGCCGATGCCCGGCTACTGCCTGGCGATCCTCGATGCCGAGTACAACGCGCTGCCCCCGGGCGAGCCCGGCGTGCTGGCGGTGGACATCGAGAACTCCCCGGCCCACTTCTTCGCCGGCTACACCTGGCAGGAGAAGCACCCCTTCGCCGAAGGGTATTATTTGACCGGCGACGTGGTGATCAAGAACGAGGACGGCACCTTCCAGTTCGCCGGCCGCGACGACGACATCATCACCACCGCCGGCTATCGCGTCGGGCCGACTGATGTGGAGAACAGCGTGATGACCCACCCGGCGGTAGCCGAATCCGCCGCCGTGGGCCAGCCCGACGAGATCCGCGGCGAGATCATCAAGTCCTACGTGGTGCTGCGCGAGGGCTTCGAGGCCAGCGACGAGCTGGCCGAAGAGATCCGCAAGCAGGTTCGCGAGCGGCTCTCCACCCACGCCTTCCCGCGGGTGATCGAGTTTGTCGAGGAGCTGCCCAAGACACCGAGCGGCAAGATCCAGCGCTTCAAGCTGCGTGCCGATGCCGTCGAGAAAGCCAGCTAACGCCAGGGAATCCCACATGCAAATCCAGCACAACACCTTTCTGATCACCGGCGCCGCTTCCGGGTTGGGCGCGGCCACCGCCGAGCGCCTGGTGGCCGGCGGCGGCCGAGTGGTGCTCTGCGATCTGAGCGACGCGGTCGAGGCCCACGCCGAACGCCTGGGAGACGCCGCCCGGGCGGTGCGCGGCGACGTCACCTCCGGCGACGACATCCAGGCCGCCGTGGACGCCGCCATTGAGCTCGGCGACGGCCGCGGCCTGGCGGGCGTGGTGCACTGCGCGGGGGTGGTCAGCGTGGCCAAACTGGTCGACCGCGAGGGCAACCCCGCCGACCTCGACGCCTACGTGCGCACGATCAACATCAACCTGGTGGGTACCTTCAACGTGATGCGCCTGGCCGCCGCCGCCATGGCGGGCAACGCGCCGGGCGAGGACGGCGAGCGCGGGGTAATCATCAATACCGCCTCCATCGCCGCCTTCGATGGGCAGGTGGGGCAGTGCGCCTACAGCGCCTCCAAGGCCGGCGTGGTGGGCATGAGCCTGCCGGCGGCCCGGGAGCTCTCGCGCCACGGGGTACGGGTGATGGCCATCGCTCCCGGCGTGTTCGAGACGCCGATGATGAGCGAGATCCCCGACGAGGCCGCCCAGGCCCTGGCCGCCGCGGTGCCCTTCCCCAAGCGACTCGGCAGGCCCGAGGAGTTCGCTCGACTCGCCGAACAGATCATTACCAACGCCATGCTCAACGGCGAGGTGATTCGCCTCGATGGCGGAATTCGCATGCAGTAGAAGGGAAATCAAACGAACGCTTGACTCTCGTTGCGGCGGCGGCTAATTTCAAACACATGTTTGAATGCGGCCGCCGCCGCTGTCTTGCGCCCAACTGCTGGCGACACTTTCTAGTGGCCAACCGTGGATTTGGAGAGATCGAGATGCCCGACTATCAGGCCCCCCTGCGCGATATCCGCTTTATCATGGACGAGATGCTGGACTACCCGGCCCATTACGCCCGCCTGCCGGGCGGTGAGGACGCCTCGCCCGACGTGGTGGCGGCCATCCTCGAGGAGGGCGCGCGCTTCGCCCGCGAGGTGCTGCTGCCGCTGAACCAGAGCGGTGACCGCGAGGGCTGCCTGCTGGAGGGCGGCGAGGTGAAGGCGCCCAGAGGTTTCAAGGCCGCCTATGCCCAGTTCGTGGAGGGCGGCTGGCCGAGCCTGGCCGCCGAGCCCGAGCACGGGGGCCAGGGCCTGCCGCACTCCCTGGCCATGGTGCTCAACGAGATGATCTGCTCCACCAACCTGGCCTGGGGCATGTACCCGGGGCTCTCCCACGGCGCCGCCGACGCCCTGCGCCACCACGGCACCGACGAGCAGAAGGCCACCTACCTGACCAAGCTGGTCGAGGGCACCTGGACCGGCACCATGTGCCTCACCGAGCCCCACTGCGGCACCGACCTGGGCCTGATCAAGACCCGCGCCGTGCCCACCGACAACGGTGCCTTCGAAATCACCGGCACCAAGATCTTTATCTCCGCCGGCGATCACGACCTGGCCGAGAACATCGTCCACCTGGTGCTGGCCAAGCTGCCCGATGCCCCAGAGGGCTCCAGGGGTATCTCGCTCTTCGTAGTGCCCAAATTCCTCCCTGATGTCGACGGCAACCCGGGCGAGCGCAACGGTGTGGTGTGTGGCTCGCTCGAGCACAAGATGGGCATCCACGGCAATTCCACCTGCGTGATGAACTTTGACACGGCGAAAGGCTTCCTGGTGGGCGTGCCCAACAAGGGCCTGGCCTGTATGTTCACCATGATGAATGCCGCGCGCATCGGTGTTGGCATCCAGGGCCTGGGCCTCACCGAGGCGAGCTTCCAGAACGCCCTGGCCTATGCCCGTGATCGCCTGCAGATGCGTGCGCTCTCCGGCGCCAAGGCGCCAGAGAAGGCCGCCGACCCGATCATCGTCCACCCGGACGTGCGTCGCATGCTGCTGACCCAGAAGGCCTTCGCCGAGGGCGGCCGGATGCTTGTGCTCTACACCGCCCAGATGATCGACATCGTCGAGCATGGTAGTGACGCCGCCGAGAAGGAGCAGGCCGAGACCCTGCTGGGCCTCTTGACCCCCATCGTCAAGGCGTTCCTCACCGAGGTGGGCTTCGAGGCGACGAATGAAGGTGTGCAAGTCTTTGGGGGACACGGTTTTATCCAGGAGTGGGGCATGGAGCAGTTGGTACGCGACGCGCGCATCACCCGGCTCTACGAGGGCACCACCGGCATCCAGGCGCTGGACCTGCTGGGCCGCAAGGTGCTGATGAGCCAGGGCGAGAGCCTCAAGGTCTTCACGAAAGAGATCCACAGGTTCTGCCAGGCCGAGGAGGGCAACACTGCGCTGGCCGAGTTCGTGCGTCCGCTGGCCAAGCTCAACCAGGAGTGGGGCGAGCTGACCATGAGCATCGGCATGAAGGCCATGAGTGACCGCGAGGAGGTCGGGGCGGCCAGCGTCGACTACCTGATGTACGCCGGCTACGTGACCCTGGCCTACCTCTTTGCCCGCGCCGCCAGACAGGCCCGAGCCGCCCTGGCCGAGGGCACCGAGGAGGCCGCCTTCTACCGCGCCAAGCTCGACACCGCGCGCTTCTTCTACCAGCGGCTGGTGCCGCGCACCCGCGCCCACAAGGCCGCCATCGAGGCCGGCGCCGCACCGCTGATGGCGATCAGCGTCGAGGACTTCGGCCTGGGCTTCGAGATCTGATGAACTGACGGACTCAAGAGCGAACACTCTCTCGATCGGGGACGATCGGGGACTTGGCGGCGGACTCTGGTCCGCCGCTTTCGTCTGTTTGCCTGACGTGATGATTCGAGTGAACGTCATGGCTAAGCATCTATTGGTATCCAGCTCTGAGAGTTCTCACCCCACTGACCGTGATCTGCTGATGCAGCGCAGGCGGTGGCTCTTGTCTAGACTCGAGTGATTGACGATGCAGCTCCCGCATCCCATGCCGATCTTCGTCGGCAGCTTTCATCGGATATCCCACCAGCCACAGGAGACCCACATGCCTGACACCTTGCCCCAGACGTGCCGACGCAAGTTCCGGCGAACCCCCGTGGCGATCGCCATGGCATCCGCGATTTCGCTTGCTCTCCTGCCCGGTATGCTGCTCGCTGAACCCGAGCCGGATACCAATGGATCCCCCGAGGTGGCCGAGCCTGATGTCCGCTCGCAGGAGCTTGCGAACGAGTATCGCAACCTCGAGGAACGTCATGCTGAGCTCGAGGACGAACTCGATCGAGCGAACACAGAGCTTGAGGCTCTCCAGAACCGGCTTGCTGTCAGCGAATCTGAAAGGGAAACACTCGAATCCCGTTTGTCGGAAGCTCAGCAGCAGCGCGATCAGGCTGAGGATGCCATCGCGGCCGCTACGTCCGAGGCGGAGCAGGCGCAGGCAGGACTGGACGATGTCCGTGCTCAGGGTCAATCCGTGGAGGCCGAGCGCGATAGCCTCCTGCAGGAACTCGCGGATGCCCGCGATGAGCTAGAAGCGAGGGAGGAGGTAAGACAAGCACAGCAGTCGGATATCGCGACCTTGGAAGAACGCGCAAGCGGCCTGGAAGCGGATCTTGCACAACAGCGCGAGGAGGCGGATGCGAAGGTGGCCGAGGTTCGCGCGGAGCGTGACGAACTTCGCACCGAGCGTGACGAACTCCAAAGCGGCCGCGATAACCTCCAGCAGAAACTCACTGAAGCCCACGAAGCGCTATCGACAAGCGAGGAGGCAAGGAGGGCGCGTGAGTCGGATGTCGCGACATTGGAAGAACGCACAGACGGCTTGGAGGCGGAACTCGCGCAACAGCGCGAGGAAGCGGAAGCCGAGGTGGCCGAGCTCCGCGCCGAGCGTGATGAGTTGAATGCCGAGCTGACTGAGGTCCGGTCTGAGCGCGATGTGCTCAATCGTGACACCGTGCTTCCCCTTCAGGCCGAGGTCGAGCGGCTTCGTTCTCTGCTTCCCTCCGCCGAAGGGGGCGAGCTTGACCTCGACAGTGCCCAGGCGGCTGCGTCCGAACAGTCCTCTCGACTCCGCGCTGCCCATGAAGCGCTGCGCGCAGGCCGCAGCGACGCCGATGACCCGCAAGCCGAGTACGATGCCATTGTGGCGGACCTGCGGCGTGAACAGTCTCTGGTAACACGGGTCCAGGGGGGGACACTCTACACCGTAGCATCAGGAGAGACATTGGGTGATGTAGCTCGACGCTACTACGGTGATGCCAACCGCTGGCCAATTATTTACGAGGCCAATCAGCACGTCATCGAGAATCCGGATCGGGTGGTGCCGGGTCTCACCGTCATACTGCCCTGAGCCTCACCGCTGATGGCGATCAAGGCCGAGAACTTCGGTCTGAGCTTCGAAATATGAGTTTAAAACCAGCTCTCACTTGAACGGGAAAGATTGGTGTTTGGCGGCGGGATAATCTCCGCCGCCTTTTTCATGTCTCAAGGAAAATTCACGCTATGTTCACCAGCGCACAGATAAGGATTCATCTCCCTTCTATTCTCAAGCTGTAAGTAGCGAGGGAAGTGCCTCTACAAGGAAGTATCATCATGCGCCGCACGATGTGCGGCGCCTCCTTTTTAAAAGTGCGTGACTGCCGTTCAAGGCAAGCCAATAGAGAGGAAAAAAGATAGAAAAGGACTGCAATTGCCTTCGCAGTTGGTGCTCAGGATGGGAGTCTTTCTCTGAAAGTACAACAGCAGATGATCCCGGCAGGTTTGACGATGCTGGGTCGCATCTTCGTGTCGCTTCAGTTAACTGTTAGCACGGTTACAAAGGAATTGACATCATGATAATGCGTGCATCACCCAGGGCCCCGAGCCGTTCGCAAGACCTATGGCGGCACTCCGCCACGACATTGGCAGCCCTCATCAAATCCGGGGACGTATCGAGCCGCGAGGTGGTCGATGCGCACCTGGCGCGGATCGAGGCGGTGAATCCTGAGCTCAATGCCGTCACCATCATGTTGCGCACATCGGCCCGTGAGGCGGCGGACGCGGCGGATGCCCACCGCAAGAAGGCGGGCAAGCGCCATTTGCCAGCCCTGCACGGGGTGCCGATCACCGTGAAGGAGAATATTGATTGCGTCGGCACCCCGACCACCTTGGGTCTTGCCGCGAACGCCAATGCGTTGCCAGAACAGGATGCGCCGGTGGTCGAGCGGATGCGCGCCGCCGGTGCCATTCCCATCGGGCGCACCAACATGCCGGAAATGGGCCTGCGAGTCTCCACCAGCAACCCGTTCAGGGGGCTGACGCGCAATCCGTGGAACGCACAGCTGACCGCGGGGGGCAGCAGTGGCGGCGAAGGCTCGGCCGTGGCGTCCGGCATGTCGCCACTCGGAATCGGTAACGACATCGGCGGATCACTGAGAAATCCTGCGTTCTGCTGCGGTGTCGCGGCATTGAAACCCACCCAGGGGCGCGTCCCCTACGGCAGTGGCGGCGACGGTTTCCTGAGTGCCCAGGTGATGCTGACCGATGGCCCCATGGCCCGCAGCGTGGCCGATCTCAGGCTCGTGCTGGAGCAGATTCACGGGCAGCACGAGCGCGATCCTCGCTCGGTCACGGTGGCGCTGGAAGGCCCGCGAGTCCCGCGTCGTGTTGCCATGGTGACATCGCTGCCCGGCAGTGTGGTCGACCCGGCCATTGTCGCCAGTGTGCGGGCGGCAGGCGAGGCGCTTGCTGCCGACGGTTACCAGGTGGAGGAGGCGATACCGCCGGAAATCGAGCTGATCAACCACCTCTGGACGCAGTTCCAGATGTCCGACCTGAGCCTCACGGCCGAGCCGATACGCCCCATGCTCAGCGCGGAGGCGGCCATGCTCATGGATGCCCTGATCGCCAAGATCGATCCGTTGGTGACGCATGCCGCGCTGCATCAGGAACGTTCGCGTCTCGGCCGTGCCTGGGCGGCGTTCTTTGTGGAGTACCCGATTATTCTGGGACCCGTCTGGCCTTCGGCTCCGTTCGTGCATGATGCCGATGTCGCATCGCCCGCTGGCGGTGACCTGATGCTGAGCATGCAGTGGTTCGTGACCCCCGGCAACTTGCTGGGCATTCCCGCAGCGGTAGTGCCGACTCGGCCGATCGACAACGCCCCGATGACCGTCCAACTCTATGCGGATCGTTTTCGTGACGACTTGGTGCTTGAGGCTGCCGAGAGCATCGAGGCCGCGTTCGGCCCCTGCACGCCGGTAGATCCCTTCGTGGTCTGACCCGGTAGCTGCCTGCCAGTGGAGACTACCGGCAGGCTCGTGTGGTCGACCTTCTCCATGCCCGTTACTCTTTCATACACAACACCCACGCTGATTCGCGAAGAACGCTGCATCATGGGGATCCGCTGGCATCGCTGGCGAGGGGTAGGCATGATCTGCCCTCACTCTGACCCGGCAAGGATTTCCCGCCAGCATGACCACGACGTTCCACCTGGATAACGCCCTGGCCTCCCTGGCAGGGGAGAACCGCCTGGAGGCCTGCCTCGACGCACTGTTTGGCTGGTTGCGTGACGGCAGCCCCGACCGGGTCGCCAAGCGCCTCGATGGCCTGGTCCTCTACCTTCGCGACCACCCCGACAATGCCCGGCTCCTGGCGGAGAGCATTCTCGGCCGGTTTTCCGACCTGGAGCTCTATCCGGCGCTGGTGCGGCTGGGAATCCTCTCGCGGGAAGGGCTGTTCCGGGAGATATCCACGCGGCTCTATGATCGCCTTGTCCCGCCGCCCGTGGACCGGGAAGACTCCCGCGACCTGCTGGCCAGCCTGATCACCCGTCACGACAAGCCCTGGCTGGAGGCCCTGCCGGCCCATGGCTGGCTGAGGCTCGGTCGCGTGCTGATGGCGGCCCTGGAATCCGAGACCCGGGACAAGGCGCGAGTGCATCAGCAGGAAGAGTGCCTCTATGCCCTGGAGATGCTGGCCATCTGGGTGGCGGCCGAGGAGCTCGACCCAGAACTGATGCGCATCGATGAGCGGTTGACCCGCATCGACTCCCCCTTCATCGCCCTGCAGCGTGAAGTGCACGCCTTCGTGGAGTCCCGGGCCTCGGTGGCGGGGGGAACGCGCAGCGACGACTACCCGGCCATCGACCACCTCTGGGTAATGCTGGAACAGTGCAACGAGCAGGTGGCCCGCTTTCGCCGACGCGGCGGCGGCAGCCTGGGGTCCTCGGTCAATGCCTCCCACTTGATCGAGCGCCTGGAAGACACGCTGAAGCGCATCGAGCGCCTGATCGTGTTGACCAGCCCACAGCCCAGGATCGCCTGCACCCGAAGCGGCCTCCGGCTGTGGCAGGAGCTGCTGCTGGCGACGGCGGAGAAGGGCAGCATCGGGGCCATCTGGAGGAAGAGCACGCGCATGATGTCGCGCAGCATCACCCAGAACAAGAGTGACCACGGCGAGCACTATATCTCCCGCGACCTGCCAAGCTACCTTCGCCTGATCGCCACCGCCGCAGGTGCCGGTGTCATCATCGCCCTCATGGCCCTGATCAAGATCAGGATCGAAGCATGGGGGCTGGCGCCGCTCTCCCAGGCCGTGCTGGTCAGCCTCAACTATGGTCTGGGCTTCGTGCTGGTCCACCTGCTGCACTTCACTATCGCCACCAAGCAGCCCGCCATGACGGCTGCCAGCTTTGCCGCCGAGGTTGAGCGCAATCGCCGGGGCCGATCCGTCAGCCGCAAGTTGGCCAGGCTGCTGCTGGACGTGAACCGCTCCCAGTGGGCGGCCGTGTGGGGCAATGTGGCCGCGGCGCTTGCCACCGCCTTCCTCATCACCGCGGTCGCGATGGCGCTCAGCGGCCACTCCCTGCTCTCAAGCGACCAGATCACTTACCAGCTCAGGGCCATCTCGCCGGTCGAGAGCCTGGCCCTTCTCTATGCGGCCATCGCCGGGGTCTGGCTATTCTGCTCGGGGATCATCGCCGGGTTCTTCGATAACCGCGCCGATCACATACAGCTCTCGAAGCGGCTCGTCCGCCATCCTGCCCTGCAGCGCATCTCCGAGGAGCGCCGGGAGAGGCTGGCTCACTATCTTCACGAGAACTACGGCGCCCTGGCGGGCAACTTCCTGTTCGGCGTTCTTCTTGGCATGACCGGCTATGTGGGCCACCTGCTGGGCCTGCCGCTGGACATTCGTCACGTGGCCTTCTCCTCGGCCAACCTGGGTTTTGCCAGCTTCAGCGATTTCCAGGGTTGGGGGAGTCTGCTGGTCGGGCTGCTGTTCGTGTTGACGATCGGCTTCATCAACCTCTGGGTCAGCTTCGCCCTGGCCCTGATGGTGGCGCTGCGCTCTCGTTCTACTCTGATCGAGCCGGGCGTCCTGCTGGTCGGGATCAGGGACGAGTTCCTCGCCAACCCTCTGCGGTTCTTCTTCCCGGTGGGCGCGCGCGTTGGCAAGCACCGTCACGGGGCCGCGCGCCAGAATCGCTAGTGCGGTGATCGGGCACGCGGTGGACCTGTCAACGCTGTTGTTCCACTACCTTGAAGGCTGACAAGCGACGCAGGACACACACCCGCCGCACGCCAACCCACCATTCAGCCATTCAGCCATTCAGCCATTCAGCCATTCAGCCACCCAGCCACGCAGCCACCCAGCAGGGTAGCAGCGTCACTTGCCGCCATATGACGACATCACCAACGACACCTTCCGCGCACGCCAGTCGAGCGGCTGCTCGCCATCGCACGCACCCTGGTGCAGGCCACGTCCTGAGGCAGACCCCCGCCGGCGATTCGGCCTCGAGGTGGGAAGGTCGGGCCGATCGGTCGGCTGGCGCGTTTCGCGTGGGAACGGTAGGAGCGATAGGTGGCTGGGCTCCCGGCGCTGCAATGCTAAGCTGGCAGGAGACGCAGCCTTCAGCCTCTATCCTTTCCCCGGGCACTGCGTCCCCGCGCTGTTAAGGAGCTAATGCCCATGCGAGTCTTCGCCAATCCGGTCGGTCCCGGGTCTCTATGGTTCGACAACCTGGCCACTGCCACGGGTACGCCGCTTGCCTATGATCCGCAGGCCAGGGCCTTCATCACCATGCCGCCGTACTGCGCCAATCGCGACGTGATCGGGTGCAACTGGATCGCCCCCGAGCAGGGGGCCTTCTGCCGCTCCTGTGCAATGACGGCGCTCGCTCCGGATCCCTCCCTTCCCTATGCCATGCCCCACTGGGCCAAGACCGAGGCCGCCAAGCGCTGGGTGATCGATAACCTGGGCCGCTGGAACTGGTTCCGGCCGGAAGATCCCGGCGCTCCCCCGGTGTTCCATATGTTGGCCGAGGGTCCGACGCCTGTTGCCATGGGGCATGCCGGTGGCGTGGTCACCATCAGTGTGGCGGAAGCGGATCCGGTGCTGCGAACCACCCGTCGTGAGGCGCTCGAAGAGCCTTACAGGACCATGATCGGCCATATGCGCCACGAGATCTCGCATATGCTCTGGTGGCGACTCAGCCTGCGAGATGACTTTCTCGAGGCCTTCCGCTCAATGTTCGGCGATGAACGTGAGGATTACGCCGAGGCCCTGCAGCGGCACTATGTCAATGGGCCGCCGGCGGGATGGCGCTCGAGCTTCGTCAGCACCTATGCCTCCGCTCATCCCCATGAGGACTGGGCCGAGACCGCCGCCCACCTCCTGCACCTCACGGATATCGCCGACAGCTTCGTTGCCGCCGGCCTCTCCTCGCCTGACCTGCCATACCCCGGGTGGGACCCCTACATGGAATCGGATGCCGACCGCTTGATCCGCGTGGCGACCCATCAGGTCATGGCGGTCAACCACATCAATCGCTCGATGGGGCTGCCGGATCTCTATCCCTTCGTGCTTTCCGACATCACGCGCCAAAAGCTCGTCTTCATGCACGACTGGCTGCGGCGAGGCGCCCAGGGCCTCTGAGCGCGTCATTATCCTTCTTCGCCGACGTCCACTGCGAGCCACTTCCTGTTGGCCATCCACTCGAGGAACCCGCATGTCCCGACCCACTCGCCTGCAGGACCTGATCCGGGTTCTGCGCCACCACCAGGACCCAATCGGCGGGCCCGACCTCGCCGCCGCCCTGGGCGTCACCCTGCGCAGCCTCTATCAGGACATCGCCGTGCTGCGCGCGGTGGGCGTCGAGGTGGTCAACGAACCCGGCCGGGGCTATGTGCTGCCGCCGGAGGTCCGGCTGCCGCCCGCGGCCCTGGCCGAGCCAACTCAGGAAACGCTGGCTGACGGCAGCGTCACCGAGCCGGCCCGCCCGGCCGACCTCGTCTTTTATACCAACCCGCTCTCCCGGGGCGGCATCGTCCACTGGATGCTCGAGGAACTCGGTGCCACCTATCGCATGGTGACGATGGAGTACGGCGCGGCCATGAAGACCCCGGAGTATCTCGCCATCAACCCGCTGGGCAAGGTGCCGGCCATCCGCCATGGCGAGACGGTGGTCACCGAGGCCGCCGCCATCTGCGTCTACCTGGCCGATGCCTTCCCGGAGGCTCGCCTGGCGCCGCCGCCCGCCGCCCGGGGTGACTACTACCGCTGGCTGTTCCTCAGCGCCGGCCCTCTGGAGAGTGCCATCGCCCTCAACGACCTGGGCGTTGCGCCCACGCCCGAGCAGACGATGCGCCTCGGCTGCGGCGACTACTGGACGCTTGTCGATACCCTGGCCGCCGCCGTGACGGGCAAGCCCTTTATTGCCGGCGACGCCTTCAGCGCGGCGGACGTCTACGTGGGCTCGCACATCGGCTGGGGCATGCAACTCGGCACCCTGCCGCGCCGCCCCGAGTTCGAGACCTACTGGACCGGGCTGCGAGAGCGGCCGGCCCACCAGCGCTGCGAGGCGTTTATCGAGCAGGTGCTGGCCCGGTAGGACCCATGGCGACGGGATGCCCACGCCGTCATTGGCCGAGCGCCTTCCTGCCCTTGGCCCTGCCGGTGCTGGCGCTGCTGCTCTGGTCATTGGCCGGCAGTGCCTGGGCCCGTTGGCTGTTCCTGCCGGCCTGGCTGCTGCTGCTGACCCAGGGGGCTGTCGCTTGGGCCTATGTGCGCCTGCTGGTGGATGCCGATGCGTTGGCCGATGGGCTAGCCGCCACCATGCATGATCGCTATGCCCCGCGTCAGGTAGTATCGGCGCCGGAAGAGGTGGAGGTGAGCCGCTTCGATCTGGACGCCGTGCTGCTGCACGCCCTGAACGATGGTCTGGACCGCTCCCGCTGGAGCGCGGCAGCCTTGGGGGGAGGTGGCATAGGGCTGTTGGCGGGCCGCGCCCTGGTGGTCGGAACGCTGACGGGCGCGGCCACCCTGGCCGCCATCGCCGGGAGCGAATACGACCTGCTCAAGGGGCAGGAGGCACGCCACCGCCCGGCCATGGAGGCGCAGTTGCAGGAGGCCCTCGTCGAGACCCGCGCTTCCCTGGCCCTGACGCTCGAGGCTTCGACCATTGACGCGGCCCGGGCTATGGAGGCGCAGCTCATTAGCGCCGTCCCGCCGGATGAAGCACCGGAGGCTTACCGCATCCTCGACAGGCCGGGAGAGAAGTCCGCAGGTTTCCTGCCGTCTTCCAATATGGTCGGACTAGACTTGGCCCACGTGAATCGGAATCTCCTGACCCATGCCCGTTGACCTGCAAGCCCTCTATCCCAAGCTGATCAACCTGATGCTGGACGCGGTCTTCGTGGTCGACGCGGACAACCAGATCGTCTTCGTGAGTGATGCCTGTGAGGCGCTGCTCGGTTACCGTGCCGATGAGCTGGCGGGCACGACGATCACCGACTACATGCACCCTGACGATTTGGCGGCCTCGCTGGCCTCCATTCGCCGGGTGATGAAGGGCCAGCCCCATGTCGATTTTCGTAACCGCTACATCCGCAAGGATGGTGGTATCGTTTACATCCTGTGGTCTGCCCGCTGGTACGAGGAGGAGGGAGTGCGGATCGGTGTCGCCCGGGACGTGACGGCCCTCAGGCAGACCGAGGAGGAATTACGTTATCTCGCCCATCATGATCCCCTGACGGGGCTGACCAACCGCTCGCTCTTCTACGATCGACTGGATTCGGCGCTGCATGCGGCCCATCGCCACCAGAGTGGCCTGGCCCTGCTGTTTCTGGATCTCAATGACTTCAAGCTCGTCAATGATGTTTATGGCCATGCGGTGGGGGATCGCGTGATCTGCTCGGTGGCACGCCGACTGGAAAGCTGCGTGCGTGAGACGGACACGGTGGCCCGGATGGGCGGTGATGAATTCACCGTCCTGTTGACGGACATCTACTCGTTGGATGCCGTGTCCAGGAAGGTGGAGCAGATCCTCGCGGTGGTGGCCGAGCCGTTGGGCCCTGAACTCGACGGTATCGCGCCGTCCTGCAGTATCGGCGTGGCCTGCTATCCCGCAGACGGGGAGGATGCCGATGCCCTGCTGAGCCATGCGGATAGCGATATGTACCGGATAAAGCGGCGCCGTTCGGCCGTCGGGTAACGAACGGGCAGGCCACTCACACGCCATGACGTCGGCGATGCAGGGCGCGAAGCCGCTCGGCGAATTCCGGCACCGGCCCCTCGACCACGGCGTTCGGCACCACCTGTCGGATCGGCAGCGGCGCCACCGGCGCCGGGTGGGCGCCGATCTCTTGAAGCCAGACGATAAGCTGCTGCGACGAACTGGCGTAGACAATCCTTCCTAGCCCCACCCAGCCGTGGGCCGCCGCGCACATGGGGCAGTGCTCACCCGAGGTATAGACGCTGGCCCGGGCCCGCTCCTCGGGGGTGAGGTACTCTGCCGCCCAGCGCGCCAGGAAGAACTCGGGGTGCCGGGTGGCATCGCCGCCGGCCACGTGGTTATGGTCCTGGGCCAGTACTTCGCCGTCGCCGCTCACCAGCACCGATCCGAAGGGCTCGTCACCCACTTCCAATGCCTGCTCCGCCAGCGCCACGCAGCGCTCCAGAAAGGCCATGTCCTTCTCGTCGATCATCGTCCGGGCTCCATCAATATCGAGTTCCCCCAGCATACGCCTACCACGCCGTTGGCCAACCGAAGCCCACTGAGCTAGGTTGGGGTGCATTACAAACGAAAAACAGCCCGACAACAGGACTGACCCAGGGAGCTGTTAAGTGTCAGCCATGGTTAAGCATCGTTGCATTGATATGGAGAGCAGTGAGTCTAGCTTGCCATAAGCATGCGGATGTGTATCCCTGCCCCGACGTTCTTGTTAGCTATATTTCTAGAATTGATGAGTTCGGAGTCATTGAACCACTACAAATTGCTTGGACAAGTCAAATGAGTTATGCCCTGGGTAAGTGATTCACGCCGGTGCTGTACTACCAAAACAAGGGTGGAACTTTGTGCTCTTTTAAACCTCCAATTGGTTGAATAGTTCTAAATTCAGTTCAGGAGTGCAATATGGCCGGTGGCTGGACCCGCGATGGCGCCGTTCAAGATCAGATCGACGTAAGCATCGATGACGCAGTACAAGAAGCTCGTAGCCGCCTACCCAGCGGTAACAGCTTCACGCATTGTGAAGAATGCGGAGCAGCCATACCCGACGCACGGCAGAAGGCGGTGCCAGGAATCCGTTCATGTGTGACGTGTCAGTCAGAGCGAGATGAAGAGCAAAAGAAGGCTGGCGGTGGGATAAATCGAAGAGGTAGTAAAGATAGTCAGTTGCGGTGACGTTGTTAGTCATAATTTTAGTCTTGAAGAATAAGGGGGACAGGTTTTATTTTCTCTGGCTTCGGGGGGCACGAGATAGAAAATATGTCTCTCCCCTATTGAATGTTGCGTCCCTTAATAAATTGCTCCAGCCGACCGCCTTCGGTTGCGGCTTATCTCAGCATTACATCAGTATATCCTAAATTTATGCTATTGGCCGATTGCTGACATTCACACATTTTTTGGCCGATAATCCTGCATTCCCGTCGCGGTCTACGAGGGATTCGGCGACGGGTGCCGTGAGGCCCGCTCGCGATCACGCCGTCGTTGGCGGGCCAGGGCATTGCCGTTGGCCAGCTGGGTCAGGAACTCGACTTCGTCGTCGCTCAACGGCTCGCGCTGGCGCCGAATGCCCTTGTTCATCCGGGCTCTCCCCTCTTTGATGTGTGTTGTCATGTCGACGCTATCCCCGACAGGTGACAGGGGTGTAACGATGCGATGACAAGGGCATGTGGAAGGCGGGGGTCGGCGTTGACGGCCATGGGTGTGCCACACTGAGACCGACCATCTTTCGACAGGGAGCGCCTGATGAGCAACGGACCCTACGGGAAAATCACCTGTGACTGTGGCGCGCTATCGCTGCTGGTGTGTGGGTCACCCCTTGCCATCGGCCGGGATGTCGGGGGTAAGCCGGTGGCCTTCTGGCCGCTGGAGGCCATCCTGATCGGCCAGGGGGCGGATGAACTCGATGTCTCGCCGGAGGGGCGGGGTGGCGAAACCTGGGCATGCCGGCGATGCGAGGACCGCTTGCTGTATGCCGATGATGAAGCGGGCGTGGCGGTACTGGCGGGGCATCCGGAGGATATCAGCGATCCTGAACCGGCGTTGACGTCATCGGTGCAACGCCGGCTCGAGTCACTGAGCTATCGGGTCGTGTCGGAGCAGTAGCCGGATCAGACATTGCGCAGGTCGCAGCTCACCGCCGGGTTGAAGGATTCCAGGTTGCCCCTGGGGTTGTCGCGAAACCAAACATGCTGGTCGTAGTGGGGCTCGAAGCCGTGGGCCTGATCGCCGGGAACGGCCGGGTCGTCGGCCATGTAGTCCCAGGTGCGGCCCAGGAAACTGGGCGGCTCGCCATGGCCGGCCTCCCGCCAGGCCTGCGCGAACACCAGGTTCTCGACGCCGACCAGCACCATGGAGCCGTCCGCCTGGGGCTCGTAGAGCAGGATGGCGGGGTCCATGAAGTCGGTATGCGTGCCGGTGCCGTTGACCCGCGGCTCGCTGCCGGTGAGGCCGAGCAGGTCGGGGCGCAGGTAGTGGATACCCATGTGTCCGAGCTCCGCCGGCAGGCCGTGTTCCCCGGCCTTCACGCATTCGCCGGTAGGATCCGGGACATAGCCCTCCGCCAGCGCCACGTTCACGTCCTCGAAGCGTTCCGCCGCGGCACGGATCACCGCGATCATGTCGGCAACGTCATCGGCCTGACTGCTGCCGGCAGGCACGCCTGCCGCGGCCAGCCCCGCCGCGATGATGCCACTCCACAGAAAGCCACGCATAAGGGTCTCCTCCAGGTCATGTCGCACCGGCTGGCAGGGAAGGGATGGCGCCAGATGGCACGACCTCGGCCCCTGCGCCGGACGGCGAGGGGCCAATGTGGATAGGGTGGGTCACCTTGACTATAGGCGGCGGGCGGGTGCCGCGTCGGTTGATAAATCCAGCGTGGCCGGTATCAGCCCGGCGGGCCAGAGCCGGATCATCGAGCTGGGTCGGAAGGGTGGCGCCGAGTCAGCCGGTGTCTTCTCAGGAGAGGCGTTTCCAGCCCTGCAGCAGGTAGCGCGTGGCGCTCTGCCAGGGCGAGGCACCGGGAGGCGCCGGTGCATTGGCCAGGGCGTCGATGGCACGCTGCAGAGCCTCGAGAATGGCGTCCAGTTGACGGTGACAGACGGTGCTGTCCAGTCCCCCGGGGCAGCGGGAGAGGAGCTGCTCGCACTCCTCCCGGGCGGTCTCCAGGGCCGCATGGGCCTCAGCGGGGTGGACCGTCTCGTCGCCACACGCCTTGAGCTCGCGGGAGAGCATGCCGAGCATCCGGGTATCGAGCCAGCAGGGCAGGCCGTCGCTCGCCTTTCCGGCCATGGACTGCTTGATGGCGCGGAAGGAGACCTGCAGGAAGACGGTGGTGTAGTACGCCTTGGGGCGCTCTTTACTCATGCGCGCTGTGATCATGGTGTGCTGATGCAAGTAATAACGATTATCAATTGTGGTGGGTTTCCCTCAGCGGGTCAACGTTGCCTCCAGAGGCGGGTAGCCAAGCGCCTGGCGCAGCAACTCGGCACGGGCCGCGACCCAGTCGGGGTCGATGGGGCCCCAGTCGCGAAGCACATAGGCGCCGATGTTGTGGCGCGCGCCTTCGCCCTTCTCGAACTCGCAGACGATGTCCAGCTCGCCCAGGGCGCCGAGGGTGTCCTGGGCGGTGCGCCGAGGCATGCCGGTGACGGCCATCACGTCGGGAATGCTGGCGATACCCCGTGAGACCAGGTGGGCCACGTAGAGGCGACGATAAAAGCTGGATTTCGTCTTGCTGAGCGTCATGGGGCTCCTCGATGCGGGCGGCTCATGTTGAGGTCACAGGCGCACACGGTCGATCTCGCGGCGGAAGTACATTTCCAGGCGCAGGTCCAGCGCCCAGCGCGGTTCTCGGTCCGACTCGCGGGGGAAGTGCAGGGCGGGCGCCACGTCCAGGAAGAGGATGCCCCGATGCAGGTCGCGCCGGTAGCGGGTCTGCAGGTAGGTGTCCTCGATGCTGGGGTTGGAGCCGCTCTCGCCCAGCATCACGGCGCTGTAGCGGATCGCCCGGCGACGATCGATGCGCCGATTGAGCTCCGCCGCCTGGCTGAACTCCAGGTGGTCGACCTCCTCGCGCCACTGGACGTTGCTGATGAAGCGCAGGTGGCGGTTCTCGTCTACGGGGCGACCGATGTCCCAGCGGGTGCGGGCGGAGTAGCCGTCCTTGTTGAACCAGGAGAGGCGGTTGTCGCTCTCCAGCTGCCAGGGCCCGTCGTTGAGGGTCCACAGGCGCTGGGAGATCACTCGGGCGTAGGGATCCAGCGGCAGCCGCACACGAACGCCGGCGCCCACCTGGGTGTTCCAGCGCTCGCTCTTGTCACGCTGGCCCAGGCGGTTGAGGCCGATGCGCAGGCTCTCCACGCCGCTGATGCGGTCGTCCACCAATTGGTTGTCCTGCTCGGCCAGGGTGCCCTGGGTCTCCTCCGGCTCGCTCTCGATGATCAGGCGCAAGCGCTCTTCGGTGGTGGGCAGGTCGAGGCGGAAGCGAGCGCCGATGTCCTGCTGGAAGGAATCGCCTTCCTTCCATCGCCAGCCCTGGCTGATCCGCAGGTAGGAGTCGTTCTCGATGGTGAGGGCATCGGTGGTGCCGAAGAAGCCGTCGATGCGTCGCGAGGTGGTCTCGACCCAACGCGATACGCTGTCGTGCAGGGGGTCGATCTGCTCGTTGGCCCAAAGGGGCAAGTCGCTGTCGTTTTCCGGCATGCTGACGGCATCGAATTCGCCGCCGTGGGGTTCCGCTGAGGTGTCGGCGTGGGCGCCCAGGGCGGCACAGGCAGCCAGTGCGATCAGTACCTTTCTCATCCGTGGGCTCCGTTGGTGTTTTACCTTGGGGTCAGTTTATCCGCGAAAGCGACCGGCGTCGCTAACGCCATGTGTCCCATGAAACGCCGTGAGCCCCATGAAAAGGGGCAGGGCATAGGCCCTGCCCCCGGTCATCTCAGCCTGGGTGCGAGTCGGTATGGAACGCGCCCCTAGACGTAGAAGTCCAGGTCCTCCTGCGCCTTGAGCAGGTCCCGCATCACGATCGGGTCGTCACCGAAGAAGAAGATCAGGCCCCAGTGCGTGCCAAACGCCGCGCGGTCCGGTACCGTCTCTTCGGTCGGCGCTACCAGCTCGTGGTACTCGAAGTAGGGGTGCTCGGTGGTTTCCTTGGGCATCTCCAGCTTGCTGACGACACGACGCCTCGGATAGACGCCAAAGCAGCCCGCATAGCCTTTCGCGTCGACCACTTCGCGGGGGAAGAAGGCTTCGACCTCCTCCTTGGTGCTCTTGGGGTCGAAGACCAGCATCGATGCCTGATAGGCACTGAACCCGTAGGCGCGTTCGATGAGTTCGAAGGCCTTGAAACCGGGTGGGCGGTAGGCGACCTCACCGAAGTACATCTCGCCATCCGCCGCCACGAAATATTCGGGATGGATCAGGCCGAACTGGATGTCGAACGTCTTGATCAACTTCTCGATCTGCTTGGTGATGGCGTTGCGCCAGCTTTCGAGCTCCCGTGTGGCAGGCACGAACACCGAATAGCCCAGGGTCACGTACTCGGAGATATTGAGAAACTTGATCTCGCCATCATGGATCCAGGCCTCGACGGCAAACTCCCAGCCGTCGAGGTGGCTTTCCATCAGCAGGGGATACTCCTCGGCCGGAATGCTGTCGATCTCCTCGATCTTGCGTATCATGCGGTGCCCGAGACAGCCGGCCTTGTCGAAGGCCTTGACGTGGATCGGGTCATCGGGGTCGCCGTCGAGCTTGAGCAGCGTCTGGTTGACGCGCTTCATGAAGCGGATGATGTCTTCCTTCTCATGGGCTTCCTCGAAGATCCCCACGCGAATGCCGCCCAGCTGGGCGCGGCGTTTCATCAGCGCCTTGTCCCTGAACAGGATGGACTGCCCGAACATGCGCGGGTTGTCCATCAGCACGGAGTTGATCGCGCCGGACCATTCAACGGTTTCCTCGAACAGCGGGATGGCCACATCAACGCCTTCCTCCTTGAGCCGCTGTGCGATCTCCATCGAGCGATCGTTCAGGCGCAGGAAGTCCCACTGCATGTAGGGGATCTTGTTGGCTTCGCAGAAATCGGCGGCCCAGTCGGGCGCCACCACCACGTAGCGGCGATCGAACTTCTGTGCGGCCTTGATGGCATTGACGCTCCAGCCCAGCAGGGCGATGTAGCCCTTGTTAGGGTCCTTGGGCGTCTCGGTTCCCTTGACCGAATCCATCGTTGGGTCGATCCAGCTCGAAACGTCCTTGGTGTCCGGGGTTTGTGTTACGGTCGACATCTATTGTTCTCCTTCTGCCTAAGGCAGGAAATTGACGCTCGATTTCGAGCGCACTTGTCGAGCTTGACTGCAAAGCGTTCTTGCCTAGCGCTCCGACGCCCAGCTATCCCGGGCCAGACTCATGGCCCGATCCACTTCAACGGTTGGTATATCGGCCGGCTCGCCCTTCTCGAGCGGGTCATAGTGAAAGACATACAGCCGGGAGGCGAACTGGGCAACTGGTAGCGAGGCCTCTCCAAAGCGCTCGCCATGGCCCTGGGTCGAGGTGACGATGTCCTGTCCCCAATCCTGCCCGCTGTCATTGTTGGGGTTGAAGAAGTACACCCGCATGACCTGGCCGGGATCGAGCGCGAGGCGCTGGATCGTGATGGCGTGCCAGCCGAGGAAGCGCGTGGCGCTATCGGTCACGGCAATACCCGCCGGTTGCGGATTGATCACCGGAATATCGCCGTTATAGAAGGGGTGATAGGCCGCATAGAAGTCACGGATGAACCCATCGAAGTCCTTCAGTTGGCCGGTAAACACATCGACCGCGATACGAAAGCCATGACCCACATGATCCCCGTGAAACTCGGCGTTGACCCACTTGTGCGGGTCCTCTCCGCGGCCGATGCTGCGGCGTCCCATCTCGAAGTAGACGCGGTCGAGGTGCGGCACGGTCAATAGCGAGACCGCATCGACCTCCACCGGCGGCTCGGTGGCCAGGCCGGCGCCCAGCTCCCGGGAAGAGAGGCTGTTGCCTTCGAAACGCATGATCACTTCATCGTCGCGGGCCGCCCAGGCGACGACGCGCAGCAACTCTGCCGGGGTATTGTAGGCCCACATGGACAGGGCGCGGGTCGACTGGCAGGTGGGGTAGTTGCCCTGGCCCACGCCCAGTGGGGAGCCGAGCACGTTGATCACGTCGGCGAGCAGGAAGCATTCCGGCGAGCGCCGGGTTCCGAAGACGGCAACGATCTTCTGCGCCGCGGCATCGCACAGCGACAGTCTCAGCTGCCGCCACAGTGAGGGTGCCACCGGAGGCGAGTACAGGATACCCCGCTCGAGCAGCATGGCCAGGCCATAGGCAGCTTGGCTGGTGTCGGGAAACAGGGCCTCATCGATCAGAGTGTGGATCAGCGCCGAGTAACAATGGAAGGCGTCTGCCCCCGTCTGGCTCAGGCCCAGGGCCGTGGGAATCAGGGCGTTCCATCGTGTTCGCAGGTAGCGGATGAACCCCGGCATGTAGGGCGAGACCAGGCCGGTGCCGTGCATGGCCTGAGCGAAGCCGATGGCTTCCTGCAGGAGGGTTGCGTCGTCCATGCTAGCGAGCCGCTCGGTATAGGCATCGAGGCCGAGATCCTCGCGGCAGACTTCGGTGGGGCCGAAGAGAGAATCGACGAGCTTGCGGGCCTCCTCTCCGGCCTCACCCATCTGAGTGTCCGGTGAGTTCAGGCAGGCGGCGATCTGGGTCACCATCTGCTTGACGCCATCGACCTGGACCGGGCGCTGCGCCAGGATTCGCCACACCTCGGCCACCAGCTGCTCCAGAAGATTCTGGTAGCCGAGGTGGTCGAGCAGGTAATGATACAGGCTCTGAACGGCGAACCCGAGCCGGTCTGGCCGCAGCCGGTCGCTCTCCTGCAGGTCGCTGACCACGATGTCGAGATTCATGGCCATCACCTGGGCGAGAAAGTGATTGGCGTGCCCTGCCGAGACCGAAGGGTGCGAAAAGTCGCCCTTGGCCACGGCCAGCAGGCGAATCTGGCTCAGGCTCTCAACCAGGGTGGCGATCGGGTCGCCATGGCGCACGGTGCGCATGGCGAGTGAGGGCACCAGGGTCTGGGGATAATCCCAGTCGCTTCCGCGGAAGAAACCGGCGGCTTCGATCGCCGGGACGCGCGCATAGAGGGCGTCGAGGCCTCTGGCATCGAACAGCAGGGGACGTGCCGCATCGATGACCTCGAAGACGGGGGAGACTTCTGCAACGGCATTCGCATCTGCCAGCCGCGCGATGGCGGCGTCGAGCTGATTCACTAGCTCGCCGGGAATGTCGTCATCATGGGGGGCGGGTTCGTGAATATTTGCACTCATCACCCCACACTCCGTTCTATCCCGCGGCATGTCAATCAGATTTGGACAGTCTTTAGAGAGACCATTCGCATGACATTACGTAGCGAAGATCGAAGGCGCCGAGGCGGCCACCAGTCGCTGGTGGCCCGGCCAGATCCGCCGTTGGGGTGAGGCGGAAGCCGCGCTGGTCATGGGCGTAGGTCGCGATGCTCTGGGGCGCCGGGCATGGGGCCCGGGGGATGGCGGGTGTTTAAGGGATGAAACCATGGGGCCCTCCGGGTCAAAGATGTCATGATGATACCTCCCCACACGCGAACCAGAGTTTCCACCCCTCCTCCTGGCGCAATGTCGCGTACCCTGTGAGTCAGCAGGAGAGGTATCGGCATCCGGTGGGTTCGCCGTCGACTGGTCGGATCAGGGAGGAGAGGATGAGCAGAGTGACCCGGCGCGCCCTGCAGTGGGGAGCCGTCTATCTCGGGCTGGCGCTGCTGCCGATGGCCGTGGTGTTGGCCCGTCCTCCGGATGAGGCACGCGGCCTGGGGGTGGAGTTCGGCGCCATGCTCGGGCTCTTGGCGCTGGCGGTGATGGCGCTGCAGGCGCTGGTCTCCGGCCGCCATCGCTGGTTCGGTGCGACTCTGGGGTTCGACAACTTGCTTCAGTTCCATCGCCGAATGGGGCTCGTCGCGCTGCTGTTGGTGGTTGCGCACCCTTCAGTGATGCTGGTTTCTCGGCCCGCCTGGCTCGACTACCTGGACCCTCGAGAAGAGACGTTGCGTGCTCTGACCCTGATGGGCCTGCTCCTCGCCACGCTTCTGCTCGTGGCCACCTCGCTTTGGCGGTTGGCCTGCGGACTCTCCTACGAGCGCTGGCGCGCCCTGCATGGCGTGCTCGCGGTGGCGGTGGTGGGCGGTGGCCTCGGTCATGCGCTGATGGTGGGTCATTACACGGCAGGAGGCGCCGGGCTGCTGCTGGCCCTGCTGATCGTCATGTCGCTGCTGCTGGTGGCGGAGACCCGCCTGCTGAGACCCTGGCGGCTGCGGCGTCGGCCCTGGCAGGTCGTCGAGACGCTGCCGGTGCGTGGCGAAGCCACCACCCTGGTACTGGCCCCGGTGGGTCGGCATCGTCTTGCGTTCGCGCCCGGGCAGTTCATCTGGATCACGCTGGGCGACACCCCCTTCCAACTCCAGCAGCACCCCTTTTCCATCGCCTCCTCGGCGGAGCGGCCCGAGCGGCTGGCGTTTACCGCCAAACAGATGGGCGATTTCACCGCGACCCTGCCCGAGGTGGCCGTCGGCACCCGGGCCTTCGTCGAGGGGCCCTTCGGTGCCTTCCTGCCGGATGCCCGCAACCCGTCCGGGGCGGTGCTGATCGCCGGGGGCATCGGGGTCACACCGATGATGAGCATCCTGCGTACCTTCGCCGACCGCAGCGAGCGCCTGCCGCTGTGGCTGATCTATGCCAACCCTACCTGGGAGGAGGCCACCTTCCGTGAGGAGCTGGAGGCCCTGGCCGAGCGCCTGCGCCTGGAGGTGATCCACGTGCTCGACGAGCCGCCGGAGGAGTGGCAGGGGGAGCGCGGGCTGGTCGATCGGGACCTGCTGGCGCGCCGCCTGCCGGCCGATGACGGCCGGCGCGACTACTTCATCTGCGGCCCCGGTCCGCTGATGGATGCCGCCGAGGGGGCGCTCATCGAACTTGGAATCGCACCAACCCGCCTGTACTCCGATCGCTTCGACATCGTGTGATCCTGTCGGAGGAGCCCTGAGCCGGCGCCACGAAACGGAACGAGAGAGCCTTGCCATGCTGCACCGCTACGCCCGCCATGTCGCCACCCTGATCGCCGTGCTGCTGATCATCGCAGCCCTGCTCGTTGCCCTGCTGCGCGGCTGAGGCGGCAGTTGCTCGGCGTCGGAACCAGGCCTTCATTACCGCTGTTATGCGACGCATGTCCTCCTCCTCGAACACGGCGAGGCTCTCCAGCGCCACCCGGCAGGCCAGCGGATTGCCCATGAGGGTAGGGTCGTGCATAAAGGCGTCGCGCTCCCTGCAGATAGTGGGGCGAGGTCATGTTGAGCCCGCCGGCCGCCTGCAGCAGGTGGCGTCGAGCAGCGTCTCGCCGCCCTCAAGAATGAAGCGCGGCCCCTCGCCGCCGACTACCCTGGGTGCCTGGCGCTGGGTCTTGAGATGGGCATAGGGGTGCCAGACGGGGGAGGGATTCCTCTGGAGAGAGGGATTCCCCTGGAGAGAGGGCGTCCTGTTGGATTTGGGGGGGCGAGACGGGTGAGCTCATGAGAGGGCTCCATTGCAGCTTCGAAACGGGAGGACGGGCACGCACAAGCGCCGAGCATCTCGGGAGAGATGACGGTAGATGCGCGTCGATAGCCGGAGAGATAACGTGAAGCAACGATGGTGCGGATGAGAGGACTTGAACCTCCACGCCCGAAGGCACCAGGACCTAAACCTGGCGTGTCTACCAATTCCACCACATCCGCACGGACAGGCAGGCGAGAACATTTTACGGACGCCTCCTCGCAAGTCAATGGACATCGGGCAGTACCAGGTGATCTGCGCCGGCACCCTCCACCAGGGTCAGTCCGCGTTCCAGAGCGAGCAGGGGGCGCAGCCAGCCGGCCAGGTCGGCGAGGCGCACCTCGGCCCCGGCGTGCCGGGCCGCCAGGTGCGGGGCGATGGCGGGGGCGAAGGCGAAGGGGTTGACCGTCGTGTAGTCCGCCACCGGCACGCTCTGGGCCTGCATGGCCAGGGCATCGGCGTTGCGCAGGCCGTCAGGCGTGGCCTCGCTGCCTGAGGCGAAAGGCTTGAGGCCCAGGGTGGTGAGGCCGGCCCGGCGACCCCGGGCCCGGGCGGCGAGTCGGAAAGGCCAGTTGGTGCCCATGTTCAGGCATCGCTGGCGTCGTAAGTCAGCTCAATGACCCGGGTGGCGGCCTGCCGCGCCGCCTGGCGAGCGAGATCGACCTCGATGCTGGCGCCGACCTGGTCGTCATCGGTGCAGGTCCGGCGTTGCTCATGCTGCAGGCCAAGCTTGGTGAACAGCGCCCGGTCGCGCTCCGCCTGGGGGTTGGCGGTGGTCAGCAATCGCTCGCCGTAGAAGATCGAGTTGGCCCCGGACAGGAAGGCCAGCGCCTGGGTGGACTCGTTCATCTGCTCACGGCCGGCGGAGAGGCGCACATGGCTCGTCGGCATCAGGATGCGCGCCACGGCGATGGCACGAATGAACTCGATGGGGTCCAGGTCCTCCACGTGCTCGAGCGGGGTGCCCGGCACCTTGACCAGCATGTTGATGGGCACCGATTCCGGGTGCGGCTCCAGGCGCACCAGCTGCTGGAGCAGGGCGGCGCGATCCCGGGGCGCCTCGCCCATGCCCAGGATCCCGCCGGAACAGACCTTCATGCCGGCCTCGCGCACATGGCCCAGGGTCGCCAGGCGATCGGCGTAGGTGCGGGTGGTGATGATCTCGCCGTAGTACGCCGGCGAGGTGTCCAGGTTGTGGTTGTAGTAGTCGAGCCCGGCCTCGGCCAGGCGCCCGGCCTGGTCGGCGTCCACCATGCCCAGGGTCATGCAGGTCTCGAGCCCCAGTGCCTTGACCCGACGCACCATCTCCAGCGCCACGGTGAGGTCCTTCTCGCGGGGGCTCTTCCAGGCCGCACCCATGCAAAAGCGGCTGGCGCCGGCCTCCCTGGCGGCGCGGGCTTGCTCCACCACCATCTCGATCTCGAGCAGCTTCTCCTTGCCGAGCCCGGTGGCGTAGTGGCCGGACTGGGGGCAGTACTTGCAATCCTCCGGGCAGGCGCCGGTCTTGATCGAGAGCAGGGTGGAGACCTGCACGGCATTGGGATCGAAGTGGGCGCGGTGCACCCGCTGGGCGTGGAACAGCAGATCGTTGAAGGGCAGGGCGAAGAGCGCCTCGATCTCGTCGAGGGTCCAGTCGTGGCGGGGCTGAGCCGTGGCGGCTAGGGTCAAGGGATCGGCGGTCGAGGTCGCGTCGGACATGGGAGGCTCGCTATGGTCAACTTCGATGTCGTGAAAAAGTTGACGGAAAGCCTATCCCAGTGGCGCGCGTTGTCAACCCGAGCAGGAGCCAAGGTTGACCAGTGCCTTCGCCGCCAGCTGCCCGGACGCTGTGCCTTCTGCCTCGGCAAGGCCGAGCGGGAACGCCCCTGGTGTGGGGCCTGCTTCGCCGCACTGCCCTGGAACCTGCCGGCCTGCCCGCGCTGTGCAGAGCCCTTGCCCGGGCGGCCCGATGCCCGACTCTGCGGACGCTGCCTTCGCCACCCGCCATCGTTCGACCACAGCCGCGTGCCACTGCGCTACGAGCGGGAGGTGGCGGGTCTGGTGCAGCGCTTCAAGTTCGAGGCCTCGCCCCGGGCCGGCGCGGTGCTGTTGGCGCTGTTCGAGGCCGGACTGCCCGGCGTGTCGCAGGAATGGCCCCAGGCACTCGTGCCGGTGCCGCTGCATCCCCGTCGTGCTCGCGAGCGCGGCTTCGACCAGGGCGAGTGGCTGGCGCGGCGTCTGGCACGCCGGCTCGAGCTGCCGCTGGTGCGCGCCCGGCGCTGCCGCGATACGCCGACCCAGCGTGGGCTGGACCGTGACGAGCGGCGCCGCAATCTGAACCGCGCCTTCGTGATCGAGGCGGCGCTGCCACTCCGGGTGGCGCTGGTGGATGACGTGATGACCACCGGGGCGACCCTGGGGGCCCTGGCCGCGGCCTGCCGGGTGGCCGGTGCCCGGGAGGTCGAGGCCTGGTCGGTCGCGCGCACGCCGCTGCAGGAAAGCTGACGGGTTTCTGCAGCAAAGCCGACGGCTCTGTTAGCATGCGGGTTTTACCGCCTGGACTGTCCCCATGGAAACGTCGCCCCATCCCTTCGCCAGCCTCTCTCCCGCCCGGGTGGTGGCGGCGGTGGAGTCGCTGGGCTTCTGGCTGCCCGGGGAGCCCTTCACCCTCAACAGCTACGAGAACCGCGTCTACCTGGTGCACGACGAGGAGCGGCGGCGCTGGGTGGTGAAGTTCTACCGCCCGGAGCGCTGGAGCGATGCGCGCATCCAGGAGGAGCACGATTTCCTCGCCGAGCTCGAGGCGGCGAAGGTGGCGGTGGCCGCCCCCTGGCGGGATGCCGAGGGCGTGAGCCTGCATCGCGCGCAGGGCTTTCGCTTCTCGCTCTTCCCCTGTCTGCCGGGCCAGGCCCCAGAGCTGGAGAACCCGGCGCACCTGTTCGCCCTGGGGGGGGTGATCGGCGCCGTGCATGCGGTGGGCAAACGCGGTCGCTTCGTCCATCGCGGTGCCATGGACCTGGACGAGATGGTGCTGGAGGCCCGCGAGCGAGTGTTGGGCAGCGCCTGGCTGGGTAAGCGCCAGCGCGAGGCCTATGCTCGGGTCACCGATGCGCTGCACGAGCGGCTGGCCGACCACGCCTGGCTGGCTGAGCGGGCGATCCGCGTCCACGGCGACTGCCATATCGGCAACATCCTGGGGCGCGATGAGCACTTTGCGCTGGTGGACTTCGACGACTGCCTGATGGCCCCGGCGGTTCAGGACCTGTGGATGTTGATCACCGCCGAGCGCGACGAGGAGCGCCACATGCAGCTCTCGGAGGTGATGGAGGGCTACGAGGAGCAGCGCGAGTTCGACCGCAGCGAGCTTTCCCTGATGGAGCCGCTGCGCACCCTGCGGCTGCTGCGCCACAGCGCCTGGCTGGTGGCGCGCTGGGAGGATCCGGCCTTCCCGGCGGCCTTTCCCTGGCTCGCCGATGAGGGCTACTGGGATGGCCAGATCCGCTCCCTGGAGCAGCAGCGACAGGTCCTGGAGCGCGAGCCCCGCTGGCTGGGCTGATGCCGGGCCGCCGCCCAAATCCACAGGGCCCCCTCGAGAGGGGGCCCTGTGCAGCGCGGGCGGGTGCTTACTGGTCCGGGTCGGGACGCTCGGCGGGAATCGGGTTGGCCACGCCGGCACCGTCGGCCTGGCGGCGCTGGATGTTGATCCGCTCGGAGAGGTTCTCCTGCTCCTCGATGGAAAGCTCGCTGGCCAGCCGCAGCTCGAAGGTGTGTTCGGGGGTGATCTCGCAGCGCGGACCCTCGCAGGCGGCGATGCCGAAGCTGTCGTCTGCGCCAAAGGCCGCTGCCGACATCTCGCCACTGTAGATCTCGCTGTCGCCGCCGTCGGTGGCGATACAGGTCACCGACTTGACCGTGATGCGAACCCGCTCGCCCTCGATCAGGGCATCGCCAACCATGATGCAGTGGCTCGGCAGTTCGTGGGAACCCTGGCCGTTGACGACCGGGCGCAGCAGGATGTCATCAAGGCGTGGAGCGTCCTGGTCCAGGATAAGCGAATCGATCACCTGCACCTCGAGTCGCGCCTCGGCAGGCAGTTCCAGGGTCGCGGCCAGCGCCAGAGACGGGGTGAACAGGGCGGCCAGCAGCAGAATCGCAGGGGTCTTGGTCATGTCGAGCTCTCGGAAGAAGTCGTGCACTGCATGAGAGCCAGGATTCTAGCACAGGGGAGTGAAGCCCTCCCATTCGCCGGGGCCACCGGGTGCGGCAGGTTGTCACGTGGCGGGCCTGCGCCGCGGTGGGGCTTGCGCTAGAATGCGGAATCAAGGCAAATTATATTGTACAACACAGTTTTCATGTATATATTTTGTACATGAATAGCGACCAGGACGGGCTCGACCATGACCGAAGACATCGCCAACCACTATCGGCAGATCCTCCTTGCCCTTGGCGAAAACCCCGAGAGAGAGGGCCTGCGTGACACGCCCAGGCGCGCGGCCAAGGCGATGCAGTTCCTGAACCACGGTTACCTGCAGTCGTTGGAGGAGATCGTCAACGGGGCGGTGTTCGAGTCGGAGACCGACGAGATCGTGTTGGTCAAGGACATCGAGCTCTATTCCATGTGCGAGCACCACCTGCTGCCCTTCATCGGCAAGTGCCACATCGGCTACCTGCCCAGTGGCAAGGTACTGGGACTCTCCAAGTTTGCGCGCATCGTCGACATGTTCGCCCGCCGCATGCAGATCCAGGAAAACCTGACCCGCCAGATCGCCGAAGC
This sequence comes from Halomonas salsilacus, assembly GCF_051216275.1. NCBI lineage: Bacteria > Pseudomonadati > Pseudomonadota > Gammaproteobacteria > Oceanospirillales > Halomonadaceae > Halomonas > Halomonas salsilacus. The sequence goes on along the minus strand of NZ_JBPKAQ010000003.1, from coordinate 117,142 downwards.
GGTGCAGCAGGTGACCGACGCCCGCGGGGTGGCGGTGGTAGTGGAGGCCAAGCACCTGTGCATGATGATGCGGGGCGTGGAGAAGCAGAACTCGAGCATGACCTCCTCGGTGATGCTGGGCACCTTCCGCGACAACCCCTCCACTCGCCACGAGTTCCTGACCCTGGTCAATGGACGCTGAGGCCCACCCGCCAAGGAGATCGGCCATGCCGCTGCACGCCATCGATGATCAGCACTTCGATCATGATCTGGCCACCATTCGCATCAAGAACCTCCGCCTGCGCACCCATATCGGAATCAAGGAGGAGGAGATCCAGAACCGCCAGGACGTGGTCATCAATGCGGTGATACGTTACCGCGCCGACAATGCGGTGGCCTTCAACCATATCGAGCAGGCCCTCAACTACCGCACAATCACCAAGCAGGTGATCACCCATGTGGAGGGCAACCGTTTCCTGCTGCTCGAGCGCATGACCCGGGAAGTACTGGACCTGATCATGGCCCATGAGCAGGTGCTCACCGCCCAGGTGGAAATCGACAAGCCTCACGCGCTGCGTTTCGCCGATTCGGTCTCGATCACCCTCTCGGCCAGCCGCGAGCCCCGCCGCACCTCCTGAACGGCCAGTCGTGCTGTTCCCCGGGCCCCGTCGCTTTGAGCGTCGGGGTCTTTGCGCTTAGCATGTGGCGTCTATCATGTGTCTGGTCGAGCTGGAGCCCTCTTGAACGCCGATAACCCTTCCCCGGTGCACGCCCGGCGCCGCTACTCGCCCTGGGCCATGGGCGCCATGGTCTGCGCGCTGCTGGCCCTGCTGCTACAGGGGGTGCTGGTCCCCCTCAATCTGGCCGTCGCGATCATGGCGCTGATCGGCCTGCGCCAGATCCGCCGTGAGCCCTCTCGCTACATCGGCCGAGCCTTCTGCTGGCTGGCCATCGCCCTGGTGCTCATCCTCGCCGTTCTGACCGCCATGGTGGAGCCGACTGCTCCGCAGCCGCCGGCCCAGCAGATGGTGCCCGATACAGAGCAGAGCATGCCCGATGACAAGCCGATGGCGCCCGACCGGGGTGTCGGCGGCGGCTGAGAATTGCCGGCAAGAAGATGGCGCCCGCCATCCTGCGTCCCGTATCCTGTGCTGTGAGTCTGACCGACGCCGCACTCTCGCCGCCGTCCATAACAATACCGCCTTGCCCTCAGGAGATGCCCATGGAAGCCCTCAAGGAAACCCAGCTCTACTGTCCCTTCGCCTACATCGATGGCAGCTGGGTCGCCGCCGACAGCGGCGAGCAGATCCAGGTGCTCAATCCGGCCACCGGCAAGCCCATCGGCGATGTGCCGCGTCTGGGCCGCGTGGAGACCGAGCGCGCCATTGCGGCCGCCCATGCCGCCCTGCCAGCCTGGAAGGCGCTGACCGCCCAGGAGCGTGCCGACATCCTGATGAAGTGGCACGACCTGATGCTCGAGCATCAGGACGATCTGGCCATGATCATGACCTTCGAGCAGGGCAAGCCGCTCAAGGAGGCCGCCGGCGAGATCGTCTATGCGGCCAGCTTCCTGCGCTGGTTCGCCGAGGAGGCACGGCGTGTCTACGGCGAGACCATCCCTGCCGCCAAGGCCAACCAGCGCCTCCTGGTCACCAAGCAGCCGGTGGGCGTGGTGGGGGCCATCACCCCCTGGAACTTCCCCGCGGCGATGATCACCCGCAAGGCGGGCGCCGCCCTGGCCGCGGGCTGCACCATCGTGTGCAAGCCGGCCAGCCAGACGCCGTTCTCCGCCACCGCCCTGGCGCTGCTGGCCGAGCGCGCCGGCGTGCCCCGCGGCGTCTTCAACGTGGTCCCGGGCCGTGCCGGCGAGATCGCCGCGGCCATGACCGAGTCGCCGCTGGTGCGCAAGATCACCTTCACCGGCTCCACCGAGGTGGGCCGCGAGCTGATGGCCAATGCGGCCCAACACATCCAGAAGATTTCCCTGGAACTGGGCGGCAACGCGCCGTTCATTGTCTTCGAGGATGCCGATCTGGACGCCGCGGTGGAGGGCGCCATGGCCGCCAAGTTCCGCAACGCCGGCCAGACCTGCGTCTGCACCAACCGCTTCCTGGTGCAGTCCAGCGTGGTCAATGCCTTCTGCGAGAAGCTCGCCGTGGCCATGCACAGCGAGCTCAGGGTGGGCGACGGCACGCAGACCGGCATCAACATCGGCCCGCTGATCGACGATAACGCCGTGGCCAAGGTCAGTGAGCACGTCCAGGATGCCGTGGACAAGGGCGCCGAGCTGCTGATGGGTGGCCACCCGCACCCGCTGGGCGGCAACTTCTTCACCCCGACCCTGATCAGCTTTGCCAACTCAAGCATGAAAGTGGCCAAGGAGGAGACCTTCGGGCCGCTGGCCGCGGTGTTCCCCTTCGACGACGAGGAGAGCGCGGTGGCGATGGCCAACGACACCGAGTACGGCCTCGCCGCCTACTTCTACTCCCGCGACCTGGGCCGCGTCTGGCGCGTCGCCGACGCCCTGGAGTACGGCATGGTGGGCATCAACACCGGGCTGATCTCCAACGCCGCCGCGCCGTTCGGCGGGGTCAAGGCGTCGGGCCTGGGCCGTGAGGGTGGCCACCAGGGGCTGGAGGAGTACCTCGAGACCAAATACCTCTGCATCGATCTGGGGTAACAGGGCCCAGGACCGAGCCCCCTATCGCAGGTTAAAACGAAACCCCCGCTGGCTCGAGGCCGGCGGGGGTTTATTTGACAGATCAACGGTGGTTGACAGCCTTCCTTGGCCCTTGGCCCTTGGCCCTTGGCCCTTGGCCCTTGGCCCTTGGCCCTAGGTCTCAGTGCCTGAAGTGACGCATGCCGGTGAAAACCATGGCGATGCCGGCTTCGTTGGCGGCGTCGATCACTTCCTGGTCGCGCATTGAGCCGCCTGGCTGGATCACCGCTGCGATGCCGGTGGCGGCGGCGGCGTCGATGCCGTCACGGAAGGGGAAGAAGGCGTCACTGGCCATCACCGAGCCGGGCACCGAGAGGCCCTCGTCGGCGGCCTTGATGCCGGCGATCTTCGCCGAGTAAACGCGACTCATCTGGCCGGCGCCGACGCCGATGGTCTGGCCGCCCTTGGCGTAGACGATGGCGTTGGACTTGACGTACTTGGCCACCTTCCAGGCGAACGCCAGGTCACGCAGCTCCTGCTCGGTGGGGACCCGCTCGCTGACCACGGTAAGCTCGTCGCGGCCGACCATGCCGAGATCGCGGTCCTGGACCAGCAGGCCGCCGGTGACGCGCTTGAAGTCGTGGGCGTGCTCACGCTCGCCGGGCCAGTGAGCGCCCACGTCGAGCAAGCGCACGTTCCGCTTCTCGGCGATGATCGGCAGGGCATCCTCGGCGATTCCGGGGGCGATGATCACCTCGACGAACTGGCGGTCGATGATAGCCCGGGCGGTGTCGGCATCAAGCGGCACGTTGAAGGCGATGATGCCGCCGAAGGCACTGGTGGGGTCGGTGGCAAAGGCCTTGTCGTAGGCCTCAAGGGCGCTGGCGCCCACCGCCACGCCACAGGGGTTGGCGTGCTTGACGATCACGCAGGCGGTGTCGGTGAAGGCCTTGACGCACTCGAAGGCAGCGTCGGTATCGGCGACGTTGTTGAAGGAGAGCGCCTTGCCCTGGAGCTGGGTGGCGGTGGCCACGCTGGCCTCGCGCGCATCGGCCTCTACGTAGAAGGCCGCATTCTGGTGCGGGTTCTCGCCATAGCGCATGGCCTGCTTCTTCTCGAACTGCAGGTTGTAGGTGCGCGGGAAGCCATCCTCGCCGCCAGGCACCCGGCTGCCCAGGTAGTCGGCGATGGCGGCGTCGTAGCCGGCGGTGTGCTCGAAGGCCTTCACGGCGAGGTCGAAGCGGGTGGCGTCACTCACCGCGCCGTCCTGGGCAGCGATTTCACCCAGCACCCTGGCGTAGTCACCGGCGTCCACCACGACGGTGGTATGAGCATGGTTCTTGGCGCAGGCGCGCACCATGGTGGGGCCGCCGATATCGATGTTCTCGATGGCATCCGTGAGGGTGCACTCCGGCCTGGCCACGGTCTGGGAGAAGGGGTAGAGGTTGACCACCACCATGTCGATGGGCGCGATGTCGTGTTCGGCCATCACTGCGTCGTCCTGACCGCGGCGAGCGAGGATGCCACCGTGGATCTTCGGGTGCAGGGTCTTGACCCGGCCGTCCATGATCTCGGGGAAGCCGGTGTGCTCGGACACCTCGGTGACGGCGATGCCGCTCTCCTGAAGCAGGCGGAAGGTGCCGCCGGTGGAGAGCAGTTCGACGCCGCGCTCGCTGAGGCCACGGGCGAAGTCGACGATGCCGGTCTTGTCCGAGACGCTGATCAGGGCGCGGCGGACCGGGGTGGGGGAGGCTTGAGCCATGGGGTCACTCTCTGCTGACGGGTGGGACGAAGATTCCGGTTGGCATGCGCATGACATGCCGAAGGGAGCCCGGGGCTCCCTTCTTGAACGTTCAGATCAGGTCGTACTGCTTGAGCTTCTTGCGCAGGGTGCCGCGGTTGAGGCCGAGCATCTCGGCGGCGCGGGTCTGGTTACCCTGGGTGTGGTCGAGCACGGCGGCGAGCAGCGGTGCCTCGACCTCGGCCATCACCATGGTGAATAGCCCGGTGACCTCGCCGCCATCCAGGTGGGCGAAGTAGCAGCGCATGGCGAGGTCCACCGCCTCGCGTAGCGGGCGCTGGCCAACGGATTCGTCGAGCGCCTGCGGGCGTTCGCCGTTCAACCCGGCGAGTTCCTTGCGATCTCCAGACAGCTCGGGGTTCGGGGGAAAGGCGTGGCTGGTCATGCGGCTCGGGTTCCTTTCGACGTCACGTGCTCCTGCGGCGCGGCGGCCGGCGGGCAGGCGTGACGAACGCAGTCGTCGATGAAGCGATGCTGGGCGACGGCGCCCTCCAGGCCGTTGAAAGTGGCCCTGAGCTCGCGCTGTGCCTTTGCCGTCAAGCGGCTATCGTCGGCCAGGTACCAGCCGACGTGCTTGCGCGCGATGCGCACGCCCATGTGCTCGCCATAAAAGTCGTGAAGGGCCCCGAGGTGATCGCGCAGCACGGCCGCGCGCTCCTCGCCGGCCGGGGGCGCCAGGCGCTCCCCGTGACGCAGGTAGTGGTCGATCTCGCGGAAGATCCAAGGGTTGCCCTGGGCGCCGCGGCCCACCATCACCGCATCTGCCCCAGTATAGTCGAGGACGGCGGCGGCCTTCTCAGGTGAGTCGATATCGCCGTTGGCGAAAACCGGAATGCCCACCGCAGCCTTGATCTCGGCGATGGTGTCGTATTCGGCATGGCCGGTATAGCGCTGCTGCCGATGACGGCCGTGCACCGCCAGGGCCCGGATGCCGGCGGCCTCGGCCAGGCGGGCGATGCGCACGCCGTTGTTGCTGTCGGCACACCAGCCGGTGCGGATCTTGAGCGTCACCGGTACCTCCACCGCGGTCACCACCGCCTCGAGGATCTCGACCACCAGGGCCTCGTCGCGCAGCAGCGCGGAGCCCGCCGCCTTGTTGCACACCTTCTTGGCCGGGCAGCCCATGTTGATGTCGATGATCTCGGCGCCCTGGGCCGCATTGAGGCGTGCCGCCTCGGCGAGCATCTCGGCGTCGCCGCCAGCGATCTGCACCGCTCTGGGGCCGGGCTCGCCCTGGTGGTCCATGCGCAGCCGCGACTTGCGGGTATGCCACAGGCTGGGGTCCGAGGTGACCATCTCGCCTACCACCAGGCCCGCGCCCAGCCGCCGGCATAGCTGGCGGAAGGGGCGGTCGGTGACGCCGGCCATCGGCGCCAGTATCACCCGGTTGGGCAGCTGGTGGGCACCGATGCGGGGCAGGGGCAAACGGGTCTCGGGCATGATGGTGGACGGTGGTAGCAAAGGGGGGACATATCATACGCCCCTGGCCGGATGGGGTGAAGTGGCCAGGGGGCGCGCCCTGGCAGGGAGCGGTTAATGGCCGACGGCTCGCCTTCCGGTAAGGCGAACCCAGCCTTCACTTGCCACCGGCTCGTCCATGCGCAGGCCCTGGTCGCGGTAAGCGTCGAGCACCTCCTCGGCCTGGGCGGCGAGGATGCCGGAGAGCGCCAGGCGCCCGCCGGGGGCGAGATGGCCGGCGATCATCGGCGCCAGCTCGACCAGCGGGCCGGCGAGGATGTTGGCCACCACGATGGGAAAGGTCTCGGCGTCGTCGAGCTGCTCGGGGTAGCAGAGCCGAAAGTCAGGCTCGCGGATGCCGTTGCGCTCGGCGTTGTCGCGGCTGGCCTGCAGCGCCTGGGGGTCGATGTCGGTGCCCACGGCGCGGACGGCGCCGAGCTTCAGGGCGGCGATGGCCAGGATGCCGGAACCGGTGCCGATGTCCAGCACCGGTTGATGGTCGAGTGCCTCGGTCACCCCCAGGCCGTCGAGCCAGGCCAGGCAGAGCGCCGTGGTGGGGTGAGTGCCGGTGCCGAAGGCCAGGCCCGGGTCCAGGTGCAGGTTGACCGCGCCGGGTTCGGGCGGCTCGTGCCAGCTCGGCACGATCCATAGCCGCTCGCCCATCTGCATGGGCTGGAAGTCGTCCATCCACTCGCGTTCCCAGTCGCGGTCGGCGAGCAGTTCCACCTCGATCTCGGGGCAGGGGTCGTCCGGCAGTTCGGCGGCCCAGGCCTGGCGGACTCGCTCCAGCATGGCGTCGATCCCCTCCAGGTCGTCGTAGAGACCGGTGAGCACCGTCTCGTTCCACAGCGGAGTGCTGCCGCGCTCCGGCTCGAACACCGGATCGTCATGGGCGTCCTGCAGGGTGATGGCGGTGGCGCCCTCGTTGAGCAGCAGCTCCTCGAGGGTCTCGGCCTGTTCGGGGGGGATATGGGCCTTGAGTTGCAGCCAGGGCATGAGTGTCTCCCGATGAAAAGGGGCGTCAACGCAAGCGGGGCGGCCAGGGCCGCCCCGCAGGGAACGCATCGCGGGCCTAGAGACCCAGCTTCTTCTCCAGGTAGTGGATATTGACCCCACCCTGTCGGAAGTAGCCGTCGCGCACCAGGTCCTTGTGTAGGTCGGTGTTGGTCTTGATGCCCTCCACCAGCAGTTCGTCCAGGGCGACGCGCATGCGGATCAGCGCGGTCTCGCGGTCTGCGCCCCAGGTGATCAGCTTGCCGATCAGGGAGTCGTAGTGGGGTGGCACCGTGTAACCGGTGTAGATATGAGAGTCCACGCGGACCCCGAGGCCACCCGGCGGGTGGTAGAGGGTCACCTTGCCGGGGGAGGGCATGAAGGTGCGCGCGTCCTCGGCGTTGATGCGGCATTCGAAGGCGTGGCCGGTGAGCTTGACCTCCTCCTGGGAGATCGACAGCGGCAAACCGGAGGCGATGCGCAGCTGTTCGCGGACGATGTCTACGCCGGTCACCATCTCGGTGACCGGGTGCTCCACCTGAACGCGGGTGTTCATCTCGATGAAGAAGAACTTGCCATCCTCGTAGAGGAACTCGAAAGTGCCGGCGCCACGATAATTGATGGTGATGCACGCCTGGCGACACGCCTCGAGCACTTCCGCGCGGGCGGCCGGGTCGATGCCCGGCGCCGGGGCCTCCTCGATCACCTTCTGGTGGCGGCGCTGCAAGGAGCAGTCCCGGTCATAGAGGTGGATGGCGTTGCCCTGGCCGTCGGCCAGCACCTGGACCTCCACGTGGCGGGGGTTCTCGAGGAACTTCTCCATGTAGACGGTGCCGTCGCCGAAGGCCGAGTGGGCCTCGGTGCGGGTCACGTTGACCGCGGAGAGCAGGTGCGCCTCGGTGTGCACCACGCGCATGCCGCGACCACCGCCGCCGGCTGCCGCCTTGATGATCACCGGGTAGCCGATGCGCCGGGCGATGGCCACGATCTCGCCTTCGTCGTCCTCGGGCAGCGGGCCGTCGGAGCCAGGCACCGTGGGCACGCCGGCCTTCTTCATCGATTCGATGGCGCAGACCTTGTCGCCCATCAGGCGAATGGTCTCCGCCCGTGGACCGATGAAGGTGAAGCCGGAGCGCTCGACCTGCTCGGCGAAGTTGGCGTTCTCGGAGAGGAAGCCGTAGCCGGGGTGGATGGCGCTGGAATCGGTGACCTCCGCGGCGCTGATCAGCGCCGGGATGTTGAGGTAGGACTGGGCCGAGGAGGCCGGGCCGATGCAGACGGCCTCGTCGGCCAGACGCACGTGCATCAGCTCGCGGTCGGCCTTGGAGTGGACCGCCACCGTCTTGATGCCCAGCTCCTTGCAGGCGCGCAGGATGCGCAGGGCGATCTCGCCGCGATTGGCGATGAGTACCTTGTCCAGCATGAGGAATCCGCCAGTGTCAGGTGAATGAAGAAGCGCTGCGCTATCAGCCGAGCACGAGAAGCGGCTGGTCGAATTCCACCGGTTCGCCGTCGTCGACCAGGATCGCCTCGACCACGCCGTCGCGGTCGGCCTCGATCTGGTTCATCATCTTCATGGCCTCGACGATGCACACGGTGTCGCCCTTCTTGACGCTGGAGCCCACCTCGATGAAGGGCTTGCCGCCCGGTGCCGGGCTGCGATAGAAGGTGCCCACCATGGGCGAGGTCACGGCCTGGCCCTGGTAGCTCGGGCCCTCATCGGCTTCGACGGGGGCGGGGGCCGCCGGCGCCTGGGGGGCGGGCTGTGCCGCGGGGGCATAGCCCTGGGGGGCATAGCCCTGGGGCATGGCGGGCTGCCAGCTGGCGCCGTTGGGGTGACGGCTGATGCGCACCGACTCCTCGCCCTCCTGGATCTCGATTTCGCTGATGTTGGACTCTTCGAGCAGCTCGATCAGCTTCTTGACCTTGCGGATATCCATGACGTTGTCTCGATCGCTTGGGTGCAGTGAATAAGGCCGGCCCGGCGGCGCTGTCAACTCGGGCCAACTTGCCCTAGATCGCGGCAAGATGGCGTCTCTTGCCCCTCTAATGGCAGTGAAAAAGGGATAACGCCGGAGTTTGCCCAAAATCCCGGGGGATGTCCAGTAGGGCGCAGAACAGCGTTCGAAGCGGGGATTTAAACGACTGTTTTACGACGTTCGCGCCCGCACCCGCGCTGGTCAGCTTCGGCTGCCGTGCAGCCAGTCGAGCACGCCTTGCAGATGGGAGGCGAGCCCCGGGGCGCGCACCTCGCCCTGGATACGCGCCTCGCGGAGCTCCTCGTCATCGTGGAAGAACAGCAGGCTGGGCGGCCCGAACAGGCCGAAGTGGTCGAGCAGTTCCCGGCTGGCGCTGCCCGTGTCGGTCACGTCGACGTTGATGCGTGCGAAGGCCGAGAGCGGTTCGGCCACCCGCGGATCGGGATAGACCTGGCGCTCCATCTGCTTGCAGGAGATGCACCAGTCGGCGGTAAAGTGGACGAAGGCGGGGCGGCCACGCCCCACCGAGGCCAGCGCCCGCTGCAGCTCGTCGAGTCCTTCCACGGTGGTGACCTCGGCGGGCGCCACCCCGCCGTTACTGCTGCCGCCCAGATTGGCCAGCGGACGCAGCGGGTCCTGGGCGCCGCTGGCGGCCCCCAGCGCCAGGGCCAGGCCCCAGGCCAGCAGCAGCAGGCCGGCGGCCTGGCGAGCCCGGGGCCAGCCCTGGGGCAGGTTGACCGACATGGCGCCCAGCGCCAGGGCGCTGCCGATGGCCAGCGCCGCCCACATCAGCAGTGCCACCGCCGAGGGCAGCAGACGCTCCACCAGCCAGATGGCCACCCCCAGCAGCAGGATGCCGAAGGCAATCTTCACCCCGTTCATCCAGGCGCCGCTGCGCGGCAGCAGAGTAGTGCCAAAGGTGCCCACTAGCAGCAGCGGCACGCCCATGCCGAGGCCCAGGGCTAGCAGGGCAGCGCCGCCCATCACGGCATCGCCGGTGGTGGAGATGAACACCAGGGCGCCGGCCAGGGGCGCGGAGACGCAGGGAGAGACGACCAGCACCGACAGCGAGCCGGCCAGTGCCAATCCTCCCGGGCCGCTCTGCTGGGCCCGGGTCTGCCAGGCATCGATGCGCCCAGCCAGGCCCGGCGACAGGCGCAGCTGGAAGGCCCCGAACATGGCCAAGGCGAAGAGGGCAAAGAGCACGGCGAAGGTGATCAGCACCGGCGCCGACTGCAGCCGCGCCTGGAGATTGAGCCCGGCGCCGAACAGCCCCATCAGCACACCCACCGCTGCATAGGTCAGCGCCATGCCGGCTACGTAGCTGGCGGAGAGCGCGAAGGCCCGGGGGCGGCCGGGGTTCTGGCCGACGATGATCGAGGAGAGGATCGGCACCATGGGCAGCACGCAGGGGGTGAAGGTCAGCCCCAGGCCGGCCAGGAAGAACAGCCCCAGCACTAGCGGCAGGCTGGCATCACTCATCAGGCGCTGGAAACGACCGTCGTCACTCTGGGGAGCGGCAGGCGGCACCGCGGCGCTACTCCCATCGCCCGAGCCGGCCGCGGCGTCGCCGTTGCCACTGATCAGGGCGGTAAAGGCGCGCGGCGCCTCGCGTTCCGGTGCCTCCAGGGAGACCCGCTCCGGCGGGTAGCAGAGGCCGGCGTCGGCACAGCCCTGGAAGGTGAAGGTAAGGGGGAACACGCCGCTGGCGCTCTCCTCGAGGGGGATCTGCAGCACCATGTCGTCGCGGAACACATAGACGTCGCCCAGGAACTCGTCACTGGTGAATTCCCCCCCGGGAACCTCGGACTCGCCCAGGGTCACCGCATCGGACTCCACCGCGAACTGGTGGCGGTAGAGATAGTGCTCGGGCGTGACCTCCACCCCCACGTAGAGGGTCTCGCCATCGTGCCAGGCCTGGGGCTGGAAGGCCTCGAGGACCGGCAGGAAATCCCGGGAGTTGGATGACGAGAACCACTGCGCCTGGGTGGCAAGCGGCAGCAGCATCAGCACAAGCAGCAGGGCGAGGCGTCGGGCGATCAAGTTGGTCATCCTTATCCTTGCGGGTGTCAGGGCGAGCTCGGACGTCAGACCCGTGGCAGGTGGCGCGGTTCCCCGCGTTGGCCGCCGGGGCGCTGGAGCTTTCGGTCAGTGCTAGGATATCGCAGAAGCAGGCCGTTGTTAGCCTGCCGCGTCCCTCTGTGATGCGCCGCATTGTCGCATCGCCAGCGGGTTCAAGTTCATCATCAGGGATTATCACGACATGGCCTGGAAAAGCTGGCGCGCCTCCCGGCGTCGCAGGAAGGAGGAGGCGCTGGAGCGCCCCCAGTACGGCTGGATCTGGAAGCCGCTGCTGGCGCTGGCAGGGCTCTACCTGCTGGTCAGCGTCGGCCTGGGCATCTGGTGGAGCCAGCCACCGGCGCCCTTCGACGTCGAGCAGGCCACCCTCGAGCGGCGTGGCGAGGCCGCCTACACGCCGGGCGCCAGGGGCACGGTGACCCTGGCCACCCTGGCCACCAGCGTGGCGACGCTGCTGGAGAAGCCGGGGGGCTACCTGCGCAACGACATCGCCCCGCCAGGCGTGTGGCTCGATAACATGCCGAGCTGGGAGCTGGGGGTGCTGGAATCCTCCCGGGACCTGGCCCGGGCTCTGCCGCAGATGGCAGGCGGCGAGAGTGCGGATCTCGAGGAGGCGCGCGAGGCGCTGATGGGGGATGACCGCGACTGGTTCTATCCCGGCACCGAGCAGCATCTGGGCGAGGCGCTGGAGGCCTTCGACCGTCAGCTGGCCGCCCTGGATGAGGAGGAGGCGGGCTTCGTGCCCGGGCAGGGCCTGGGTGACTGGCTGCAGTCGCTGGTCGCCCGGCTGGATGACCTCGCCCTGCGACTGGCGGCGAGCGTCGGCAGCCATGAGGCGCTGATCGAGCTTGCGGTGGATGCCGAGTCTCTGCCGCCGCGCACCCCCTGGCACCGGGTCGATAACATCTTCTTCGAGGCCCGCGGCACCGGCTGGGCGTTGTCGCAGCTGCTCCAGGGCGTCCAGCGTGACCAGGCCGATGTGCTGCACGAGGCGGGGGTAATCGCCGAGTGGGAGCGCCTGCTGGCGGAGCTGGGGATGACCCAGCGGCGGCTGTGGAGCCCGGTGGTACTCAACGGCTCCGGCTTCGGGGTGTTCGCGAACCACTCCCTGGTGATGGCACTGCACATGACCCGGGCGCGGGATCTCGCCGCCCACCTGGCCGAGCGCCTCGCCGAGCCGCCACTGTCGCTGGCGTCACCGGCGCCCCCCGCTGAGCCCCCTGTGGAACCGCCGGTGGTCGAGGTCGAGACGATCGAGGAGGCGCCGGTGGCGCCGGCCCCCGAGGCACTGGCCGCTCCCGAGCCGGAAGCGGGTCAGCCCGAGTAGCCGAACCGCTCTCCCGACGTGTTTCTCCTACGCATCAGGGCCGCCCCATGGGGCGGCCCTGATGCGTAATCTGTCATGCTGGGGCATGGCATGCCGCCCCCCCCCCCTCTGGTCGCGGCCGGGGAGAGGATCAGGCCTTCTCGTAGGCGACTACGGCCTTCTCGATGGCCTTGCGGGCGGCCTCGACGCCTTCCCAGGACTCGACCTTGACCCACTTGCCCTTCTCGAGATCCTTGTAGTTCTCGAAGAAGTGGGCGATCTGCTGGCGCAGCAGTTCGGGCAGATCGGTGACTTCCTGGACGTCGTCGTACAGGCTGGTGAGCTTGGCGTGGGGCACGCAGACCAGCTTGGCGTCTTCGCCTGCCTCATCGGTCATGTTGAGGATGCCGACCGGGCGGGCGCGGATGATGCAGCCGGGCTGGACCGGGTAGGGGGTCACCACCAGGGCGTCCAGGGCATCACCATCATCGGCCAGGGTGTGGGGGATGAAGCCGTAGTTGGCCGGGTAGAACATCGGCGTAGCCATGAAGCGGTCGACCAGCAGGGTCCCCATGTCCTTGTCAATCTCGTACTTGATCGGGGCATGGTTGGCCGGGATCTCGATCGCCACGTAGACGTCGTTGGGGAGGTCCTTGCCGGCGGGGATGTTGTCGAAGTTCATCGTCGCTTCCTTGGGTTGGAAATCAGCTAGGCACATCGCTGAGCGAAAAAATCTGCGGAAGTATACGGAGCGGGCGCAGGGATTACCAATGCGACATAGGTGTCGCGACCTGGGCAAGATGCTGCGGCTATGGTTGACACCACGCGGAGACGACGGAAGTGTATCATGGGCGCCGGCGGGGTTCGCCGGCTGCCGACCAGGGTGGCCGGCGACCCCAGGGAAGATCGACCCGGCGGTCAAGGAGAAGCCTCTTGGGATCTGCGCAGCTGTCATTGAGTTACGGCCAGGCCTTTGTGGCGCCGGACCGACGCCACCACCGCAGCTCCATGTCGGTGCTCCTGCCCCAGGCAGGGCAGCTCAATGCCAAGGGCGCCTGCGCGGTGATCAGCGACTCCACCCAGCGCAACTCCATGGCCAAGCAGGCCGGCGACCTCAGCGTGCGCGGTTTCCTGGCCGACTACTACTCCACACCGGATCACTGGGACGTCAAGACCTCGGCCACCCGGGTGCTGCGCGCCCTCAACGGCTGGTGCTATAGCCAGAGCCAGTGGGTCACCGAAGGGAACTATGTCTCGTCGCTGTCGGCGATGATCTATCGCGGGCGTAACGCGCACCTCTTCCATCTCGGCGACACCCTGGTATTTCGCCTGCGCGGCGCCGAGTTCGAGCAGCTCAGCCGCGACCATGTCACCGACCTCGGCGGTTACCGCTATCCCTCTCGGGCGCTGGGCATGGATGGCAGCATCGACATCGACTACGCCCAGTTTCCCATCAAGCAGGGCGACATCTTCCTGTTCACCACCCAGGCGGTGCTGGGCACCCTGATGCCGTCGGAGTACGTTCAGCTGATTCGCCAGGATGTCAGCGACCTCAACGCCGCCTGCGATCGACTGGCCGAGGCGGCGGTGCAGCGGGCACAGGCCCGAGGCTACGGCGCCGAGCAGTTATGCTTCCAACTGGTGCGCATCGATGAGCTGCCTGACGAGCAGCCCGACCACCCGGGCCGTGCCTATGGTGATCTGCCGATCCCCCCCGAGCTCTCGCCGGGGGATCGCCTCGATGGCCTGGAGATCAAGGCGGTGCTGTCGCGAACCGCCCAGTCGCGGGTCTACCGGGTCCGCGATATCACTACCGAGCGGGACATGGTGATGAAGGCGCCGAGCCCCGAGCTCTCCAACCGCAACGTCTACCTGGAGCATTTCCTGCTTCAGCAGTGGGTGGTGGAACGGGTCAAGTCGCCCTTCGTGGTGAGGATCATGGAATCGTCGCGGCCGCGTCGCTACCTCTATTACCTGATGGCCTATGTGGAGGGGGAGACCCTGACCGAGTGGGCCCGGCGCCATCCCCAGGCGAGCCTGATGCAGCGCCTGGATATCGCCAACCAGCTCGGCAAGGCGATCCAGGCGCTGCACCACCGCGATATCCTGCACCAGCAGGTGCACCCCGGTAACGTGATGATCGACCGCCATGGCCAGGTGGTGCTGACCGACTTCAGCGCCTGCCGGGCCCGGGAAGGAGGCGGGCACCGAGAGGCCCGGGAGCTGTTGCGTCAGGTGGGGTTGACCGAGCACAGCGCCCCCGAGTATGCCCTGGACGACTCGGTCGGCCGGCGCAGCGACCAGTACTCCTATGCCTCCACCGTCTACTGGCTGCTCACCGGGGAGCTGCCCTACGAGCTCGCGCCCAACCGCCTGCGCAGCCACACCGACCTGGAGCAGCTGGCCTATCGCGTCGCGCGGACCCGCAACCCCGAGGTGCCGCCGGCGCTGGACGAGGCGCTGCGGCGTGCGCTGGATCCCCAGCGCTCGCTGCGCTACCGGCGCATGTCGGAGTTCCGGCGCGAGCTGCGTCTGCCCCTGGCCTCGGATCGACGTGACGCCTCTGCGCCCGGCGGCCGGCGCTTCTTCCGCGACCCTGGCCACTTCTGGCAGGGCGTGGCCGGCATCCTGTTGTTGCTGCTGATCCTCACCTGGTTGTTGAGATGATGCGCCGAGAGCCCAGGACCCAGGATCCTATCGCAGGTTAAAACGAACCCCCCGCTGGCTCGAGGCCGGCGGGGGGGGGGGTACAGATCAGCGGTGGATGACAGCCTTCCTTGGCCCTTGGCCCTTGGCCCTTGGCCCTGTCAGATCAGATAGTGAAAGCCGGCAGCTTGCGCTCGACCCGGTGGAGGGCAAGCTTGGCGACCTTGGGCAGGCCGTTCTCGAAGGGCGGGAAGTCCTCGCCCTGGATCAGCGGCGACAGGTACTGGCGGCAGGCCCCGGTGATGCCGAAGCCGTCCTTGCGGATGTACTCCTTGGGCATGAACTTCTCGCGATTGGCGACCTCCGCCAGCGGGGCGGGCTCGATGGTCCAGGCGTAGGGGGTCTCGGAGACCCGCTTGATGGCCGGCATCATCGAGTTCTTGCCCGCGAGCGCAAGCTCCACCGCCTTCTCGCCCACTGCGTAGGCCTGCTCCACATCGGTCCTGGAGGCCAGGTGGCGGGCGGCGCGCTGCAGGTAGTCGGCCACCGCCCAGTGGTACTTGTAGCCCAGGTCCTGCTTTACCATACCGGCGAGCGTCGGGGCCACGCCGCCCAGCTGGCGGTGGCCGAAGGCATCGGTGTTGCCGGAGTCAGCCAGGAAGGTGCCGTCCTCGTAGCGGGCGCCCTCGGAGACCACGATCACGCAGTAGCCGTAGGTCTTGACGGCCTCCTCGACCCTGGCCATCACCGCCTCGCGGTTGAAGGCCACCTCGGGGAAGATGATCAGGTGGGGCGGTTCGCCCTCGCCCTGGCCGGCGAGCCCCCCGGCGGCGGCGATCCAGCCGGCATGGCGACCCATCACCTCGAGCACGAACACCTTGGTGGAGGTGGCGCACATGGAGGCGATGTCCAGGGAGGCCTCCAGGGTGGAGGTGGCGATGTACTTGGCCACGCTGCCGAAGCCCGGCGAGTTGTCGGTGATCGGCAGGTCGTTGTCCACGGTCTTGGGCACGTGGATGGCGGTGAGCGGATAGCCGAGCTTCTCGGAAAGCTGGGAGACCTTGAGACAGGTGTCGGCGCTGTCGCCGCCGCCATTGTAGAAGAAGTAGCGGATATCGTGGGCGCGGAACACCTCGATCAGCCGCTCATACTGGGCGCGGTGGCTCTCGATGTCCTTGAGCTTGTAGCGGCAGGAGCCGAAGGCACCGCCCGGGGTATGGCGCAGGGCCGCGATGGCCTCATCGGACTCCCGGCTCACGTCGATCAGGTCCTCGGTGAGGGCGCCGATGATCCCGTTGTGGCCGGCGAAAACCTTGCCGATCCGGTCCGGGTGACGACGGCAGGCCTCGATCACGCCGCAGGCGCTGGCGTTGATCACGGCGGTGACGCCGCCGGACTGGGCGTAGAAGGCATTGTGGGCCATGGCGCTGTTCCTGCTCCTGGTCGCTGTTGTTCGGGAATGGAGTGACGAAAGTCGAAGGAGTCTAGCCGAAAGCGGCCGAGGCTGCATCCGGCGCCCGACTTTCCTGGCAAGTGTCGGGCGCTGGAGGGGCATCTGGCGCCATGCTAGTCTCGCCACACCCTGCCGCGGTGGGATGCCGCGGCGCAAGTCGGCAGTCAGGAGAGCGCATGCACGTCCATATCCTCGGTATCTGCGGCACCTTCATGGGCAGCCTGGCGCTGCTGGCCCGGGAGCTGGGCCATACCGTCAGCGGTTCGGATGCGGGCGTCTACCCGCCCATGAGCACTCAGCTCGAGGAGGCGGGCATCGCCCTGCATGAGGGCTATTCGCCGGCCAACCTCGCGCCGCCTCTGGATCTGGTGGTGATCGGCAATGCGCTCTCCCGGGGCAACCCGGAGGTGGAGGCGGTGCTCGATCACGGCCTGCCCTATGTCTCCGGCCCCCAGTGGCTGGCTGAGCAGGTGCTGCCCGGTCGGCGGGTGATCGCCGTGGCCGGCACCCACGGCAAGACCACCACGGCGAGCCTGGTGGCCTGGCTGCTGGAGTCCGCGGGCCAGGCGCCGGGCTTTCTGATCGGTGGGGTGCCGCGCAACTTCGGCCTCTCTGCGCGCCTCGGTGCGTCCGGGGGCCCCTTCGTGGTGGAGGCGGACGAGTACGACACCGCCTTCTTCGACAAGCGCTCCAAGTTCGTCCATTACCGGCCCGAGGTCGCGGTGCTGGGCAATCTGGAGTTCGACCACGCCGACATCTTCCCCGACCTGGCCGCCATCGAACGACAGTTCCACCACCTGGTGCGCACCGTGCCGGGCAGAGGGCGGCTGCTGGTCGCCGACGGTGAGCTGGCGCTGGACCGCGTGCTGGCCATGGGGGCCTGGACACCGGTGGCCCGCTTCGGCAGCGCCGAAGAGAGCCCCTGGCGCTTCGAGCTCGAGCGCGAGGATGCCTCCCGCTTCCGGGTGATTCACCAGGAGGGTCAGGGAGCGCAGCGCGTCGACGAGGACGCCGTGGTGGACTGGCCGCTGACCGGGGCCTACAACGCCAAGAACGCCCTGGCGGCGCTGGCCGCCGTGCATGCCTGCGGGGTCGATCTCGCCCGGGGAGCGGCGGCCCTGGCGCGCTTCGAGACCCCCCGGCGTCGCCAGGAACTGCGCGGCGAGGTGGGCGGCATCCAGGTGATCGATGACTTCGCCCATCACCCCACGGCCATCGCCGCCACCCTCACGGGGCTGCGCGCCGCCACCGCCCGGGGGCGGCTGCTGGCGGTGATTGAACCGCGCTCCAACACCATGCGCCTGGGCAGCCTGCGCGACCGCCTGGCCGACTGCGTGGCCGCCGCCGATGCGGCCTTCTGGTATCAGCCGGCAGGACTGGACTGGTCGCTCGCCCCGGTGCTCGCGGCCAGCCCGGTGCCGGCGCAACTGGAAGAGGATCTCGACGCCCTGGTGGCGGCGCTGGTAGCCGAGGCGCGGCCCTATGATCGCATCGTGGTGATGTCCAACGGCGCCTTCGGCGGCATCCACGAGCGGCTGCTCACCGCCCTGGAGGTGGCCCATGGCTGAGTCGCCTGACCTCTTGGCAGAGGCGGCGTTCGGCCCCCCGGTGACGGTGGCTCTGACCGGCGCCTCCGGCGCCCAGTATGGCCTGCGGCTGATCGAGGCCCTGGTGGCTGCCGAGCGCGAGGTGTGGGTGATGATCTCCAAGGCGGCGCACCTGGTGATCGCCACCGAGACCAATGTCGAGCTGCCGGCGCGGCCCGAGCGACTGGCCGAGGCGCTCGTCGCACGCAGCGGGGCCCGGCCCGGGCAGATCCGCTGCTTCGGCCGCGAGGACTGGATGTCGCCGGTGGCCTCCGGCTCCGGGGCGCCGTCCTCCATGGTAATCTGCCCCTGCTCCACCGGCACTCTCTCGGCGGTGGCCACGGGAGCCAGCAACAACCTGATCGAGCGCGCCGCCGACGTGGCCCTGAAGGAGCGTCGCCAACTGATCCTGGTGCTGCGGGAGACGCCCCTCTCGGCGATCCATCTGGAGCACATGTTGAGCCTCAGCCGGCTGGGCGCCGTGATCCTGCCCGCGTCGCCGGGCTTCTATCATCAGCCGACGTCGATCGATGACCTGATCGACTTCATCGTGGCGCGCATCCTCAACCAGCTCGGCATTGCGCACCACCTGGTGCCGCGCTGGGGGGAGTGATCGCCCGGTATCACCTGGGCATTACGACATTCCGACATGCTCAAGACTCACGGATGAGGGGGTGCCGATGATCAAGCTTTCCCTGCTGTCGGTGTTCGTGCCGACCTTCCTGTTCGTCTCCATCACCCCGGGCATGTGCATGACCCTGGCCATGGTGCTGGGCATGACCCAGGGGGTGCGTCGCACCCTGTGGATGATGGCCGGGGAGTTGGTGGGGGTGGGCCTGGTGGCCGCCGCCGCTGGGGCCGGGGTGGCCGCCTTGATGCTGCGCCAGCCGGAGTTCTTCGCGCTCTTCAAGTGGCTGGGAGGCGCCTATCTGGTCTATCTGGGGGTGATGATGTGGCGCTCTCGGGGACGCATGGCAGTTCCGCTGGAGAGCTTGGCGCTGGCGCCGGTGAGCCGCGCCCAACTGGCCCTGCAGGGGTTCGTGACCGCGGTGGCCAATCCCAAGGGTTGGGCCTTCTTCGTGGCCCTGCTGCCGCCGTTCCTCGACGCCTCGCGCCCCCTGGGCGGTCAGCTCGTCGTGCTGATCGCCATTATCCTCGTCATCGAGTTCGCCTGCCTGACTCTCTATGCGGTCGGCGGTAGCCGGCTACGGCGTTTGCTTGGCCGGGATGGCAATGTGCGCCTGCTCAACCGCATCGCCGGCGCGCTGATGGTGGGCGTTGGCCTGTGGCTGGCGCTCGGCTGACACCGCCGCGCTGGATCGGCCCCAGCGGTGGAGCAGCGGCAGCGCTAGACAGGCGGCAGCCAGGCGATGCGTGCGGCCACCAGCGCCAGCGAGCCCACCCCCAGCCAGGCCCATGGGCAGGGGGCGAGGGGCGCGCGTGGCCTGGCCTGCCAGGCGAGCTGGACCAGCGCGCAGACCACCAGCCCCAGCAGGGCGCCGCCCACCAGGTCGCTGAACCAGTGCACGCCGATCGCCAGCCGCGACAGCGCCATGATCATGACGAACAGGATGGCGCCCCAGTAGACCCAGTGGCGCTGCCGATGGGGCAGCTCACGGGCGATGAAGGCGGCGGCGAGCCCGGCCAGCACCACCGCCGTTGAGGTGTGGGCGCTGGGATAGGCCATGGAGCCGGTCAGGTAGTCCGGAGTGCCGGGGCGGGGGCGGTCGAAGAAGGCCTTGCCCCAGGTGTTGAGCAGGGCGATCAGGCCGAGCCCGCCGGCGATATGCGCAAAGGCGTCCAGGCGCCGTCGCCACAGCAGCCAGCCCCCCCAGGGCAGCACCAGGGCCAGCACGCCATAGGTGTCCCCCACCCGCGCCAGGGCCTGGCTCAGCGCCTCCAGTCTCGGGCTAGCCAGATAGGCGAAGAGCGCATTGATGTGCGCATCCATTACCAGCGGACCATCGGCTCCGTGCTGCATCACCATCAGCGTCCATCCCGATACGCCTCCCAGCGACAGGATCAGCAGCAGCCAGCTGGCCAGAGGCACCTCGCCCCGGGCCCGGGCGCTCTGGGACAGCCAGAGTCGGCGCATTAACGGGTGGCGACGGGCGCCCACGGCGAGCAGGCGGTAGAGCCGCCCACTCCGGCCGACCTGCTGGCGCAGCCAGGAGAACACCAACGCCAGCGCCACCAGAATGGCGGCCAGGGCCACCAGCAGCGGCTGGGCCCCCTCGGGGATGTCGAGCAGCTGCTGCCAGGTGCGCCCAAGCAGGTAGCCCGGCAGCACGTAGGCGGGTGCCCACAGCGACGCCGAGGCGAGGTTGGCCCAGGTGAAGGCTCGCGGTGACATCCTGAGCATGCCGGCGATCAGCGGTACCATCGGGCGCACCGGGCCGACGAAACGTCCGAAGAAGACCGACAGGGTGCCGTAGCGCTGAAAGAAGCGCGCCCCCCGGGCGAGCCATTCGGGATGTCGCGACAGCGGCCACAGCCGGGTCACCCGCTGATGCTGGGTATAGCCCAGCCAGAAGCTGGCCCAGTCGCCGAGCACCGCCCCGATGAAGGCGGCGAGCATGATGGCCGGCAGCGCCATCTCCTGGTGCCCCGCCAGGGAGGCGGCGGCGGTGATCAGCACCACTCCGGGCACCAGCAGGCCGACCAGCGCCAGGGATTCGACCAGGGCGATGGCCGCGATGATCAGCAGCAGCAGGGTAGGCGAGGGCGTCAGCTGGTAGAGGGCGTCGGCAAGGTTCAAGTAAGACTCCGTGTCGGTCTGGCCTGGGGGCAGTATCAGGACTCGGCGTGTCGCTGGACGGTGGCCTGCAGCCGCTGGATGAAGCCCAGTGGTGACTCGTCCCGGCCCAGATGGCAATCGGTCAGGCGCGACTCCACCGGGCCGGTGTCCAGCAGCACCTTGCGATGCAGCGCCTCCTCGAGGCGCTGGCGAACCAGCAGGGCGCCGTTTTCGGAGGTATCCGGCAGCACCAGCCAGAAGTCGGCATCCCCCTCGCGCCCCAGCAGGTCGTGGTCGCGGCTGCAGCTGACCACCGTATCGCACAGGGACTTGAGCAGGGCTCGTCGGGCCCCGGCGCCGAACTGCTCGCCGGCCATCTCCAGCTGCGGCAGGTGGATGACCAGCACCGCCAGGCGCTGGTCGAGCAGCTCGGCACGCTCGCATTCGCTGTGCAGGCGATCGTGCAGGGCGCTGCGCCGTATGGCATCGCACTCCTCGTCGAGCGGGTCGGTCGCCTGCAGCAGGGCCCGTTGATGGAGGATCTCCCAGGGGGCCAGGCCGGCCACCATCACCAGGCTCAGGTAGCCGAGCGCCAGGTCGAAATCGAGCAGGCTCTCGCCCAGCAGAAGCCAGACCGGCGTCAGGGTAAGGTTGAGCAGCATGGCCGGCCCCAGCGGCAGCAGCAGCAGGGTCAGCACCGGTGGCAGGCCCAGCCAGAAGGGGGCCAGTGACGACTGCATGGGCAGCTCCATGGCGACCAGCAGGTAGCCGCACACCAGCACAAGGTAGGCCGAGAGCCGGGCGGTCTCGGGCTGGCCCAGGCGCATCAGGCCGGCCGTGATCAGCAGCGGGGCGAGCAGGGCCGGCAGCAGGATGCGGTCGTAGTCGCCGACCAGATATAACCAGCCGGCCTGGCCGACCAGCAACAGGGCGGCGAGGGAGTAGAGGCCGGCGTGAAGCCTGGCGTGCTGCAGTTCAGCCATGCTCCGCTTCCTTCTTCACGTCCGCCGCGACGGTCTGTCGTTCCAGCGCCCGGCACTCTTCCGCCAGCGAGACCACACGGGCCAACGGCGTGGCACGGAGCCGCTGGATAGGCCCCAGCTGGGCCAACAGGTCGGCACGGCGCCGTTCGGCCTGTTCGGGATCCGGAGAGAGCAGCAGGGCGGCCAGGGTACGGCCATCGAGTCGGTAGCAGTGCTCGAAGCTGCGGGTCAGGGCGCACAGCCGCTGGGCCTGGGACCAGAAACTCGACCGTCCGGTGCGCAGCAGCAGGAGTTCGCCATGTACCCCGTCGCGGTAGACACGGGCCCGCTCCCGGGTGAGATCGCGGCTCAGCTGGGCGCGAGGCCACAGGCGCAGGTCTGGCGCCAGGTGAGCACGCCGGCGGGCCACGCCGCGCAGCGGCGCCAGATCCCGGGAGCGGGAGAGTCCCAGCAGCAGCAGCGCCGCCAGCACGGCGCCGGCGAAGGCCGCCTGTTCCGGCGGCATGGCACGGGCGAGCCAGCCCCAGGAGAGCGTGGCCAGCAGCAGGTTGAGCCCGGACATCCAGGCCGGCTGGGGGAGCATGACCAGCGCCCCCCAAGCCCACAGCCAGAGCGGGAAGCGCTCGGGGGCGGTGAACAGCAGGGAGGTCATCAGCAGGCTGGGCAGCAGCTGCCAGGGCACCAGGGGCGGGCGGCGGTGGCTGAACTCCACCAGCGCCGCCGAGACGGCCAGCCAGCCGGCGGCCATCCACAGCAGCAGGGCCTCGGTCACATTCTCCGAAGCCGCCGCCATCAGCGCCGGCAGCAGGGCCGCCAGCAGCAGGTTGAGGCGCAGCAGGCCAACTTTGTACTTGCTCTGCATGGTGACTTACTATGACTCCCTTATCCCGAATTTGCGTGGCCTGGCCGCGCCAGTATAACGCCGTGGCTGGTCCGTCTGGCCACGCTCACAGGAGACCCCTTTCGGCATGTCAGCACAAGTCATCTCCACCGACGAGGCGATCCGGGACGTCGATGCCTACATGACCGGCCTCGGTCAGGCAGCCCGCAAGGCCGCGGCGGCCATGCGCCGCGCCTCCAGCGGTGCCAAGAACGCCGCCCTGCTGGCCATCGCGGCGCACCTGGCGGCACGCCGCGAGGCGATCGCCGCGGCCAACGCGGAGGACATGGTCCGCGGTAGGGCCGGGGGGCTCGATGCCGCGCTGCTCGACCGCCTGGAACTTACCCCGGCGCGCATCGACGCCATGATAGAGGGGCTTCACCAGGTGGCGGCCCTGCCCGATCCGGTCGGCGAGATCGACGGCCTGCGCTTTCGGCCGAGCGGCATCCAGGTGGGGCAGATGCGCGTGCCGCTGGGGGTGATCGGCATCATCTACGAGTCGCGGCCCAACGTCACCGTGGAGGCGGCCAGCCTGTGCCTCAAGTCCGGCAACGCGGCGATCCTGCGCGGCGGCAGTGAGGCGCGTGATTCAAACGCCGTCATCGCCGAGTGCCTGCGCGATGGTCTGGCCGACGTCGGCCTGCCCGAGGGCGCCGTGCAGGTGGTGGCCACTACCGACCGCGCCGCCGTGGGCCGGCTGATTGCCATGCCCGAGTACGTCGACGTGATCATCCCCCGCGGCGGCAAGTCGCTGATCGAGCGGATCTCCCGCGAGGCCCGGGTGCCGGTCATCAAGCACCTGGACGGCGTCTGTCACGTCTACGTGGACGCCACGGCGGACCTCGACAAGGCCTTCGCCATTGCCGTCAACGCCAAGACCCACCGCTACGGCACCTGCAACACCATGGAAACCCTGCTGGTGGATGCGCCAGTGGCCGAGGCCCTGCTGCCCCGTCTGGCCGGCGCCTACGCCGAGCACGGCGTCGAGTTGCGCGGCTGCGAGCGCACCCGGGCGATCCTGCCCCAGGCGGCGGCTGCCAGCGAGGAGGACTGGGGTGCCGAGTACCTGGCCCCGGTGCTCGCGGTGCGCGTGGTGGATGGCATCGAGGCCGCCATCGAGCACATCGAGCGCCACGGTTCCCATCACACTGATGCCATTGTCACCCGCGACTACGGCCTGGCGCGGCGCTTCCTGGCCGAGGTGGACTCCAGCTCGGTGATGGTCAACGCCTCCACCCGCTTTGCGGACGGTTTCGAGTATGGGCTGGGTGCCGAGATCGGCATCTCCACCGACAAGTTGCATGCCCGCGGACCGGTGGGCCTCGAGGGGCTCACTACGCGCAAGTATGTGGTGCTGGGCGACGGCCAGATCCGCCAGTGAGCGAAGGCACACACCTGCCGCTGCCGGCGGGTGCGGTTGACCCGCCCAGGCCGGTGCGCCTCGCCATGCTCGGCGGTACCTTCGACCCGGTGCACCTGGGCCACCTGCGCAGCGCCGTGGAGCTTCGCGAGTTCCTCGAGCTGGACCGGGTCCACATGATCCCGGCCTGCGTGCCGCCGCTGCGCGGCGAGCCGCGGGTCTCCCCGGAGCAGCGCCTGGCGATTCTGCGCCTCGGCATCGGCGACACCCCCGGCCTGGTCGCCGACCCCCGGGAGCTGCACCGCGATGGCCCCTCCTTCAGTGCCGACACCCTTGCCTCGCTGCGCGAGGAGGTCGGCGGGCAGGCGCGCCTGGTGATGGCGCTGGGTCATGACGCCTTCCTGCGCCTGGCCGACTGGCACGAGCCCGAACGGCTCTTCACCCTGGCCCACCTGGTGGTGATCGACCGGCCCGACTTCGAGGCGCCCCTGCCCGCGCCCCTCGAGGCGCTGATCGCGGGCCGCGAGGTGGCGGACGCGGAGGCGTTGATGTCGCGCCCCGCCGGCGGCCTGCTGCGCCTGGCGCTGCCCTCGCGCATGGCGATCTCGGCCACCGAGGTGCGCCGACGCCTGGCCGAAGGCAGGAGCGTTCGCTACCTGCTCCCAGAGGCGGTAGAGCGCCACCTGATGCAGCACGGCCTCTACCGATACTGACTTGAGCACACCGCCGAGGGGGTAGCCCCGAGGGGTGTGGCAAGCCAAAGAAGGGAGGGAACGGGCGCTGCCAGCGCGCGGTCAACCCGGTACAATGATTCATCAACGACATTCAGACAGAAGACCCTATGCATACTGACGCACTCAAGACTCTGGCGATTGACGCGCTGGAAGACCTCAAGGCCAAGGACATCGCCCTGCTGGATGTCTCGCACCTGACCAGCGTGACCGACCTGATGGTCATCGCCAGCGGCACTTCCACCCGTCACGTGTCGGCACTGGCCAATAACGTGGTCCAGAAGGCCAAGGAAGCCGACCTCCAGCCGCTGGGCGTCGAGGGCGAGAATGGCGCCGACTGGGTGCTGGTGGATCTGGGTGACGTGGTGGTCCACGTGATGCTGCCGGAAACCCGCCAGCTCTATGACCTCGAGCGCCTGTGGGCCGATCTGCCCAGCGACGCTGAACGCAGCGAGGGCGAGGCCACCGGCGCATGAGGGTCCGGCTGCTGGCGGTGGGCACCCGCATGCCCGCCTGGGTCACTGAGGGCGTCGAGGAGTACCGCAAGCGCCTACCGCGTGACTTCCCCCTGGAGGTGGAGGAGATCGCCCCCGGCCAGCGCGGCAAGAATGCTGACATTCCCCGTGCCATGGCCCAGGAGGCCGAGCGGATTCGCGCCCGACTGCGCGGTGACGAGCATGTCGTGGCCCTGGAGGTGGGCGGCAAGCCCTGGAGCACCGAGCAGCTCGCCGAGCAGGCTGAGGCCTGGCGCCTCGCCGGGAGCGACGTGGTACTGCTGGTGGGCGGCCCCGACGGCCTCGAAGCGGGGCTCTCCACTGCCGCCGACCAGCGTTGGTCGCTGTCGCCCCTGACCCTGCCTCACCCGCTGGTGCGGATCCTGCTCGCCGAGCAGCTCTACCGCGCCTGGACCCTGATGGTGGGCCACCCCTACCACCGCTGACCGGGCCGCCGTCCGGCCGAGAGAGCGATGCGCAAGAGCCACGACAATCTCAAGAGCCCCGAGCAGGAGCTGCGCATCTTCCGGGTGCGCGCCCTGCTGGCCGTGGTGCTGGTCTTCGCATTGACCGGCCTGCTGATGGGTCGGCTGGCCTACCTGCAGGTGGTCCAGCACGAGGTCTACAGCACCCGCTCCGAGAAGAATCGCGTGAGGGTCGAGCCCTTGCCGCCTACCCGCGGGCTGATCTACGACCGCAACGGCGCACTGCTGGCCGAGAACCGACCCACCTACAACCTCACCCTGGTGCGCGAGCGGGTCGACGACCTGGACGCCACCCTGGCGTTGCTGGTGGATCTGCTCGAGCTGCCCGACGAGGAGGCCGAGGCGTTCCGGCTGCGCTCCCGTCAGCGCCAGCGCCCCTTCCAGCCGGCGCTGCTGATGAGCGATTTGGACGAGGATCAGATCGCTCGGCTGTCGGTGAACCGGCATCTGCTGCCCGGGGTCGAGGTGGAGGCCCAGCTGCTGCGCTACTACCCGGATGCCGAGGTGATGGCTCATGCCCTGGGCTATGTGGGACGCATCAACGCCGAGGAGATGGCGACCCTGGACACCGGTCGCTACGCCGGCACCCACTTCATCGGCAAGACCGGCGCCGAACGTTTCTACGAGGAGGAGCTGCACGGTCAGGCGGGACTGCGCAAGGTCGAGACCAATG
The DNA here is from genome assembly GCF_051216275.1 of Halomonas salsilacus. NCBI lineage: Bacteria > Pseudomonadati > Pseudomonadota > Gammaproteobacteria > Oceanospirillales > Halomonadaceae > Halomonas > Halomonas salsilacus. Next base: position 90,860 of record NZ_JBPKAQ010000003.1, on the reverse strand, counting down.
CCCGCGGGCGGGTTCTGCGCGAGCTGGGGCGCACCGATCCGGTGCCGGGCCAGCACTTGACCCTGACCCTCGACAAGAAGATGCAGAAGCTGGCCTTCGAGCTCATGGATGGCCGACGGGGCTCCATCGTGGCCATCGCGCCGCAGACCGGGGAGATCCTGGCCATGGTCTCGGCCCCGGGGTTTGACAGCAACCAGTTCGTTACCGGTATCGACGTGGCCTCCTACCGGGGGCTGCAGGAGAACCTCGACCTGCCGCTCTACAACCGGGCGATCCGCGGCCACTACCCACCGGGCTCCACCATCAAGCCCTTCCTGGCCTATGCGGGCCTTGCCGAAGGGGTGATCACCCCGGATCGGACCATCAACGATCCGGGCTTCTACCAGCTGCCGAACGATACCCGGCGTTACCGCAACTGGCTGCGCTGGGGACACGGCCGGGTCGATATGGAGCGCTCCATCGCCGTCTCCAATAACACTTACTATTACTCTCTCGCCCACGAACTGGGCATCGACCGGCTCCACGAGAACATGAGTGCTTTCGGTTTCGGACAGCGGGTGGGCCACGACATCTTTGGCGAGAGCACGGCCCTGATGCCGTCGCGGGACTGGAAACGGGGTCGCTTCAACCAGCCCTGGTACCCGGGGGAGACCCTCTCGGTGGGCATCGGGCAGGGCTACTGGCAGGTCACGCCGCTGCAGCTGGCCACCGCCACCGCGGTGCTCGCCAACCGCGGCCAGTGGGTCAAACCGCGCATGGCCAGCCGCATCGGTGATGTGCCGGTGCCCGAGCGGGTACCCGAGACCCCGGCCGACATCGCGATGCCCAACGACGCCTGGTGGGACCGTATCTTCTCCGGCATGGAGAAGGTGATGACCGGCCACGAGGGCACGGCGCGGCGCACCGGGGTGGGGCTCGAGTACCGCATGGCCGGCAAGTCCGGTACCGCCCAGGTCTTTTCGCTGGGCCAGGACCAGCGTTACAACGCCGAGGAACTGGCCGAGCGGCTGCGCGACCACGCGCTGTTCATGGCCTTCGCCCCCATCGAGGACCCGCAGATCGCGGTATCGGTGATCGTCGAGAACGCCGGCGGTGGTAGTACCCACGCCGCCCACCTGGCCCGGGCCATGACCGACGCCTGGCTGCTCAGGGATCGCGAGCCCGACGTGGAAGAGCTACGCGAGGCAATGGAGGATGACGATGGCCGAGTCGCGGGGAACTGACCCATGGGCATGATCGACCTCTCCCGGGTGCTGCGACCCCACCCGGTACGCGCCCCGGCCAGCGGGATCTCCCGTCGCCGCAGCCTCTGGGAGCGCCTCCACCTGGACCCCTGGCTGCTGGGCATGCTGCTGGTGCTGATGGCGGCGGGCCTGGTGGTGCTCTACAGCGCCAGTGGCCAGCGCATCGAGGCGGTGTTCGCCCAGAGCATCCGCTTCGGGGTGGCGCTTACCGTGATGTTTTTCCTCGCCCAGCTGTCGCCGTCGACCCTGCTGCGCTGGGCGCTGCCGGTCTATGGTCTCGGCGTGATGCTGCTGGTGGCGGTGGAGCTGTTCGGTGACGTCGGCATGGGCGCCCAGCGCTGGCTGGTGATCCCCGGCGTCATCCGCTTCCAGCCCTCGGAGATGATGAAGCTGGCCGTGCCGCTGATGGCGGCCGCCTACCTGAGCCGCCAGGAGCTCCCCCCGCGGCTGCGTGACATCGCGGTATGTCTAGTGCTAATCGCCGTGCCGGTCGTGCTGATCGCCAAGCAGCCCGATCTGGGCACCTCGCTGCTGGTGACCTCGGCGGCGGTGTTCGTGGTGCTGCTGGCGGGGCTCTCCTGGCGCTTCATCGCTGCCCTGGCGGTGATCGCCGCCGCGGCGCTGCCGCTGCTGTGGATGAACCTGCACAACTACCAGCGCCAGCGGGTGCTGACCTTCCTCGATCCCAACAGCGACCCCCTGGGGTCGGGTTGGAACATCATCCAGTCCACCACCGCCATCGGTAGCGGCGGGGTGTTCGGCAAGGGCTGGCTGCAGGGCACCCAGTCCCAGCTGGAGTTCCTGCCCGAGCGCCATACCGACTTCATTGTCGCCGTGCTCGGCGAGGAGTTCGGCCTGGTCGGCATCGTGGCGATCCTGCTGCTCTACCTGATGATCATCAGCCGTGGCCTGTGGCTGGCCGCCGGCGCCCAGGACACCTTCGGGCGCCTGGTGGCGGGCAGCATCATCCTGACCTTTTTCATCTATGTCTTCGTCAACGTAGGCATGGTCAGCGGCATCCTCCCGGTCGTCGGCGTGCCGCTGCCGCTGGTCAGCTACGGCGGCACCTCCAGCGTGACCTTGATGGCGGGTTTCGGTATTCTCATGGCCATTCACGCGCACCGCCGCTTGCTCCCGCGCTAGGGCCGCTGCGGGCATCCGGGTGCCGAATCAGGGAGAGAGCTGCATGTTACGGATTCGAAACCATGGCGTGAGGGCGCTGGTCGCGATGGCCGCCCTGGGCGTGTCGATGAGCCCCCTGGCGGCGGACTTCGATCCGCGCCGCCACGCCGAGACGCGCGAACTGGTCGAGGAACTGGCCGGCAAGGGCATCGAGCGCGACTGGCTGGAGGCTGCCATGGCCTCTGCCGACTTCCAGCAGGGCGTGCTGGACGCCATGGCCGGCGCCGCCGAGCGTCGCCTGCGCTGGGACGAGTACCGCGAGATTTTCTTGCAGCCCGAGCGCATCCACCGCGGCGTCACCTTCCTCGAAGTGCACCGGGATGCCTTCGAGCGGGCCGAGGCGATGTATGGCGTGCCCGCCGAGGTGATCGCCGCCATCATCGGCGTCGAGACCAGCTATGGTCGCTTCACCGGCCGCCACCGGGTGATCGACTCCCTGGCCACCCTGGCCTTCCACCACCCGACCCGCGGCGGCTTTTTCCGGGGCGAGCTGGCCGCTTTCCTCGAAATCACTCATGAGCAGGGCTTCGAACCCGGCGAGCTCACCGGCTCCTACGCTGGGGCCATGGGCTATCCGCAGTTCATTCCCACCAGCTACCGCGCCTACGCCGTGGACTTCGACGACGACGGCCTCCGCGACCTCTGGACCAACCCGGTGGACGCCATCGGCAGCGTGGGCAACTATTTTGCCGAGCATGGCTGGCGCGCCGGCGAGCCGATCTACCACAATGCCGAGGGGCCCTCGACGCCGCCAGAGGGCATCGACTTCAACCGCGCGGCGCGCCCGCCGGCCGTTCCGGCGAGCGCCGTGGCCGAGGCAGGCATCACCGTGCCCGACGAGCTCGACGTCGACCGGCCGCTGCTGCCGGTCTCCCTGGAAGACGGCGAGGGCCACTGGCGCTATGTGCTGGGCGATCACAACTATTACGTGATCACCCGCTACAACCACAGCCACCTCTATGCCATGGCGGTCACCGAACTTGCCGAGGCCATCGCCGCGGCGCGGGCGCTGGATGCCCACTGGCTGGATGCCGTCCATGCCGACGGGGAGGAGCGCTCATGACGTCTCGTGTGTGGCTTGCGGCGGCGGCGGTGGTGCTGCTGGCGGGCTGCGCCGGCGGCGGCCAGGCCCCGTCGGAGTCTGGCGAGTCTCGGACCGTCTCTTCGACGTCGCCCACAGGTGGGGGCGGGCGCTACGCCATGTCCGGCGATGCCTATCCCATGGATCCCCCGGACGTTAGCCGCATTCCCGATGCGGTGCCGCGCCTCGAGGCACCCTCCAGGGGCGGCAATCGTTCGACCTATGAGGTTTGGGGCAAGACCTACCGGGTGCTGCCTGATGCCCGCGGCTATGCCCGCCAGGGCACGGCGTCCTGGTATGGCGAGAAGTTCCACGGCTACGCCACCTCCAACGGCGAAATCTACGACATGTACAAGATGAGCGCCGCCCACCGCTCGCTGCCGCTGCCCAGCTACGTGCGGGTCACGAACCAGGACAATGGCCGCTCGGCCATCGTGCGGGTCAACGACCGTGGCCCCTTCCACAACGACCGCGAGATCGACCTCTCCTATGCCGCCGCGGCGCGCCTGGACATCCTGGATCGCGGTACCGGCCGGGTGAAGGTGGAGGCCATCGACGTGGAGCAATGGCTGGCCGAGAACGGCGGCGGGTCGCGCAACGCCGCCTCGCGTAACGGCGCCGCGACTGTTGCGGCGGCCCCACCGGCCCGCCATGCGACCCGCCAGGTGGCGGCTGCCTCCGCTTTGCAGGTCGCCCCGGTGGCCGATGCCTCGTCGACGGTCGCCAGCAGCGCCAGCGCCAACCGGGGTTCCACCGAGAGCCCCATCTTCCTGCAGATTGCCGCCCTGGGCTCCGCCGAGAGCGCCCAGGCGCTGCAGGCCAGGCTTGAGGCCGAGCTCTCGCGCCCAGTGCGGGTGGCGACCTCGACCGGCGTGCACCGGGTGCAGGTCGGCCCGTTGGCCAGCGCTGACCAGGTGGAGCCGGTGCGAGGCGAGCTGCGCCGCGCCGGTTTCGAGCAGAGCTTTGTTGTCAACGGCGCCGACTGATCGGCGCCCCATTCCTTTTTCCCTGAGCGTTCCATGAGACCTGTCCCGATGAGAGAGTTGTTATCCCTTCGCCGCCTGCGGCTGATCCCGGCGCTGCTGGCCTGCCTGCTGATGGCATCGACGCTGGCCTCGGCCCAGAGCGTGCCGGTGCCCCAGCCCCAGGTCATGATTCCTTCGCCGCCCCAGCTCGCCGCCAAGTCCTGGTTCTTGATGGATGCCGACAGTGGCCGGGTGCTGGTGGAGAACAATGCCGACGAGCGCCTGCCACCGGCGAGCCTGACCAAGTTGATGACCGCCTACCTGGTGGAGCGCGAACTGGACCGAGGCAACATCACCATGAAGGACATGGTGCGGGTCAGCGAGAACGCCTGGCGCACCGGGGGCTCCAAGATGTTCATCGAGGTGGACACCCAGGTCTCCATTCGCGACCTGCTCTACGGCATCATCATCGCCTCCGGTAATGATGCCAGCGTGGCCGTGGCCGAACACCTGGCGGGGGGCGAGGTGCCCTTCGCCGACCTGATGAACCAGCACGCCACCCGCCTGGGCCTGCACAACACCAGCTTTGCCAACGCTACTGGCCTGCCGCATCCGGAGCAGTACTCCTCGGCCCGCGACATGGCGCTGCTCTCCCAGTACATCATTAACGACTACCCCGAGCACTACGCGATCTACGCCGAGAAGTACTTCACCTTCAACGACATCCGCCAGCCCAACCGCAACCGGCTGCTGTGGCGCGACCCTACCGTGGACGGACTGAAGACCGGCTGGACCACCGAGGCGGGCTATGGCCTGGTGGCCTCCGCCAAGCGCGACGGCATGCGGCTTATCTCCGTGGTGATGGGCACCAGCTCCGAGGAGTCCCGCGCCCAGGAGACCCAGAAGCTGCTGAGCTACGGTTTCCGCTACTTCGAGACCGTCAAGCTCTATGACGCCGACTCGGTGCTCAACACCCCCCGCGTATGGGGCGGCGAGAGCAATCAGCTGCCGGTGGGCGTCGACCGCGATGTGATGATGACGGTGCCGCGGGCTCGCAACGAGGAGCTCACCGCTCGCCTGGATATCCAGGGCGACCTGGCCGCGCCCATCGAGGCCGGTCAGCGGGTCGGCACCCTGGAGGTGCGCCTCGGCGAGGAGGTAGTGGGCGAACAGGCGCTGGTAGCGCTCGAGTCGGTGGAGGAGGGCGGCTTCGTCAAGAAGCTGGTCGACCAGGTCCGCCGCTTCTTCTCCAACCTGGTCGGCGGTTGGTTCGGCTAGGCCTTCGGTGGTCTCTCTCCGGCGGGTTGCGTAAAATGTCTGTATATCCACGACCCGCTGGAATCCCCATGAACGACAAGTCCCTGCGCGACCTGCGCCAGCCGAGCCGGCCGGTCGCCGGCAAGCCGCCGAAGATCACCTTCCCCTGCCGCTATCCGCTCAAGGTAGTCGGCGATGCCGCCGAGGACTTTGCCGCCATGGTCTGCCAGGTGGTCGCCCGCCACGACCCGCACTTCGACGCCACCAACCTGCGGGTGGTGGACAGCCGCAACGGCCGCTTCCAGTCGGTGCGCCTGGCCATCCGCGCCACCGGCGAGGCTCAGCTCCGGGCGCTGTTCGTGGAGCTCAAGGCCACCGGCCGCGTGCATATGGTGGTGTGATGGGGTCAAGCGCCTCTTCGTCGCCTGCTGAGCAGCCCTCCCGAGATTCATCGCGACCCCAGTCGTTGCCGCCCATCGAGTTGCACCGCCTGGGTCGGCGCCCCTATGCGCCGGTGTGGCAGGCGATGCGCGACCTCACCGACAGTCGCGACGCCCAGACACCGGACCAGTTCTGGCTGGTGGAGCATGAACCGGTATTCACCCAGGGGCAGGCGGGCCGTCCCGAGCACCTGCTGATGCCCGGCGATATTCCAGTGGTGCAGACTGATCGCGGCGGTCAGGTGACCTACCATGGGCCCGGCCAGGTGGTGCTCTATCCGTTAATCGACGTGCGCCGCTCGCGCCTGGGCGTGCGCGATCTGGTGAGCGGACTGGAGAACGCGGTGATCGCGCTGCTCGCCGAGCAGGGCATCGCGGCACGGGCGCGCCCCGATGCGCCGGGTGTCTATGTGGAAACGGACATGGGCGAGGCCAAGATCGCCTCGCTGGGGTTGCGCATCCGCCGCGGCGGAAGCTTCCACGGCGTGGCGCTGAACGTCGATGGCGACCTCTCCCCCTTCCTTCGCATCAACCCCTGCGGCTATGCCGGCATGGCGATGACGCGCCTGGTGGATCTCCTCCCCTCCCGCCCCGGCATGGAGGGAGCGGGGGAGGCGTCGTCTGGGATGGAGGCACCTGGGGTAGAGTCAGTAGGGGAGCGCCTGGCGGAGTGCCTGGCGCTCGAGCTGGGGCGGCAGCTTGTCAGGGCCCTCGGTCCTGGAACCTAGGCCTGGGCCTGGGCACTACCCGACGTTGATGGCGTCGATACGATCGGGATCCGGCGTCTGTCCCGGCACCGCGGCCGGGGCGGCCAGGCCCAGGTTGTTCTTCTCGAACACCCGGTCGGCGCGGTAGCTGGAGCGCACCAGCGGGCCAGAGGCAACCTCCATGAAGCCCTTTGCCAGTCCGATCTGACGATAGCGCTCGAACTCCTCGGGGGTGACCCAGCGCTCAACGGCCAAGTGGTTGCGGGTGGGACGCAGGTACTGGCCCAGGGTGACGATATCCACGCCGATCTCGCGCAGGTCGTCGAAGGTGGCGAGGATCTCCTCGTCGCGCTCGCCCAGGCCCAGCATCAGGCTGGTCTTGGTCAGCACCTGGGGGCGATGGCGCTTGGCATGGGCCAGCACGTCCAGGGTCTTGCGGTAGCCGGCGCGGGGGTCGCGCACCCGCTGGGTCAGACGCTGCACGGTCTCGACGTTCTGGGCGAAGACCTCGAGGCCCGAGTCGACCACCTGCTCGATGGCGGCATGGGCGCCGTCGAAGTCCGGCGTCAGCGCCTCCACGACCACCTCAGGGGTGTTGGTCTTGATGGCGCGGATGCAGGCCGCGTAGTGGGCGGCGCCACCGTCGTCCAGGTCGTCGCGGTCCACCGAGGTGAGCACCACGTAGCGCAGCCCCATCAGCTCCACCGACTTGGCGGTGTTGGCCGGCTCCTCGGCGTCCAGCCAACCGCCGGGGTTCCCGGTGTCCACGGCGCAGAAGCGGCAGGCGCGGGTACACACCGAGCCCATCAGCATGATGGTGGCGGTGCCGTTGCTCCAGCACTCGCCCATGTTGGGGCAGTGGGACTCGGCGCACACGGTGCTCAGGCGATGCTCGCTGACGTTGCGCTTGACGGCCTCGAAGCGCTCGCCGCCGGGAATCTGGGCGCGCAGCCACTTGGGCTTGCGGCCCGGGTCGGCGGCCTTCTCCTCCGGCTCTCGGCGCTGCTTGATGCCGTCCTTGATGGCGGCAAAGCCCTGCTGGGTGCGGAACTTCTCGCCGCTGGGGACGTGTTTCGAGGTGCTGTCGCTCATGGGTGTGAGCCCCTTCGCTCGGCCCGCCCCGGGGATCGTGGACGCTTCTTGCGGGCAGGCTTGCCGGCAAGGGGTCAGAGCCGCGGGGCGCGCTGATGGTTACTGGGTATCGGCCCAATAATCTACCATAGTCGCGGCGCCTGGGCATCGCCGCGTGGGCGGTGCCGGCATCTGCCATGACCCGGGCGAAGGTTGGGGTCAGTTCGACAGCGGCAGGCAGACCACATTGTGGTTGGGCAGCGGGCGGGGCGGCGCCTGGAAGTGGGCATGGAACTCCGCCAGGTGCTCGCGCACAAAGCGCAGGAACAGCTCGGTGACCGGGGTGGGAAAGCGATCGCGTGGATAGACGGTGCACCAGGAGTGGCGCAGCGGAAAGCCGGGCAGGCTGAGCGCCTCGAGCAGCCCGGCCTCAAGCTCCAGACGCACTGCCAGGCGCGGCAGTACGGCCACCCCCAACTGGGCCATCACCCCCTGCTTGATGGCCTCGTTGGTGCCCAGCTCGATGCGGTGGGCCAGGCTCACGTCCTGTTCGGCGGCCAGCTCCTCGAAAGCGCTGCGCACGCCTGAGCCGGGCTCGCGCATCAGCACATAGTGACGAGCGAAATCCTCAAGGGTCGGCGCAGCCACCTGCAGCAGTGGGTGGCCGGGCCACACCAGCGGGATCATCTCGTTGTCGAGGATCGGCATGATCACCAGGTCGCGATCCTCGGGCACCCGAGCCATGATTACCAGATCGTCGCGCCGCTCCGCCAGGCGCTCCAGGGCCTGGCTGCGGTTGCACACCTTGAGGCGCACCTGGACGTTGGGGAAGTGGGCGCGGAAGCGCGCCAGCAGGTGAGGCACCACGTACTGGGCGGTGGAGACCGCCGCCAGATTGAGTTCGCCACGGATGGTGCCCGACATGTCCGAGAGGGCCATCTGAAGCCGAGAGACCTGGCCGAAGATGGCGCGTACCGAGGCCGCCAGCGCATCCGCCGCCGGCAGCACGTGCAGGGTCTTGCCGGCATACTTGAACAGCGGCTGGCCCAGCGCCTGCTCCAACTGGCGGATCTGGGCGCTGACCGCGGGCTGGGTCAGCCCGAGCTGCTCCGCCGCCCGGGAGTAGGAGTGCTGGTCGTGCACCGCCTGGAACACCTGCAGCTGGCGAAAGGTCAGCTTGTTGAGCAGCTTGGGAGTGGTCATGATCGCTTGCCGGATGGCGCCGCCGGCCTCTTGTCGGTCCGAGATTCATGCTAGCACCGCCGGCCCCGCCGGGGCCATCGCCAAGGAGACAGCCATCACGTGAGCATCTTCCGCCCTCCCGGGCCCGGGGCGCCGCCGCCCCGGATCGCCCTGGCTGCCGTCGGGATTGGGCCTGCGCCTGGACCGCGCCCCCGTGACGGGGGGAGAGGCACGCCTCACGGCCTGGGGTCGCACCCCCGATGAGGCGCGGCGCCGTGGCCGGCGCGGCCTCGAGGAGCTGCTGGGCGTGGAAAGTGCCGCCTCGCTTGTGGGGCCGCTGAACGTATAATCAAGTCCGTAAACCTTGTATAGCGCTACAGGTCAATGAGGTTTCACTCGCCGTATCGTTGTTATTACGTTATATTGCATTGCAGCAAGGTTCGCGTATTATCCGCGGCCCGATGTCCCCCTTCCTCTGACCGCAATGCCAGGAGCTCGCGATGAATCTTCCGATGCCGACTCCCCCGGCCGCCACCTTGACGCTGCTCGACCCCTTCGGGTTCGGACGCGCGGCGGGCCGCTACTGGTTGGATGCCTTCGAGCGCAGCGTGCTCTTCATGGATGTGATGCGCGTACGTGGTAACCAGTACCTCGAACACATCGAACAGACCAAGCCCAGCGTACTGGGCTTCGATGCCGAGGTATTGATGGATGGCCGCGACCTGTCGCGTCCGGTCAACTATGAACTGCTGCGTATCCTGCCCCCCTCGGGATACCCCACCGACCCACAGATGCGCCCCTTCGTGGTGGTCGATCCCCGTGCCGGACATGGCCCGGGGATCGGCGGCTTCAAGCCCGACAGCGAGCTAGGCGTGGCCCTACGTGCCGGCCACCCCTGTTACTTCATCGGCTTTCTGCCCTACCCGGAGCCGGGTCAGAGCGTGGAAGACGTGGTGGAGGCGGAGATCGCCTTCGTGCGTCACGTCAATCGCCTCCACGGCGAGCTCGGGGCCGAAAAGCCCATGGTGGTGGGCAACTGCCAGGCCGGCTGGCAGATCATGATGGCCGCGTCGCTGGAGCCCGACCTGTTCGGGCCGATCCTGATCGCCGGTGCGCCGCTCTCCTACTGGGCCGGCCAGCGCGGCAATGCCCCGATGCGCTACGCCGGGGGCATGACCGGCGGCAGCTGGATGACCTCCCTGTTCAGCGACCTGGGTGATGGCCAGTTCGACGGCGCCTGGCTGGTGCAGAACTTCGAGAACCTCAATCCGGCCAACACCTTCTGGACCAAGCAGTATCGCCTCTATGCCAACATCGACACCGAGGCCAGCCGTTACCTGGAGTTCGAGCGCTGGTGGGGCGGTCACGTGGTGCTCGGCGGCAACGAAATCCAGTACATCGTCGACAATCTGTTCGTCGGCAACCGTCTTTCCACCGCCCAGCTGGTCACCTCCGATGGCCGGCGCATCGACCTGCGCAATCTGCGCTCGCCGGTGGTGGTGTTCTGTTCCAAGGGCGATGACATCACGCCGCCGCCCCAGGCGCTGGGCTGGGTGCGCGACCTCTATGAAGACGTGGATGACATCGTGGCCAGCGAGCAGACCATCGTCTATTGCGTCCATGACACCACTGGCCATCTGGGCATCTTCGTGTCGGGTAGTGTCTCCCGCAAGGAGCACGCCGAGTTCACGGCCAATATGGACTATATCGACGTGCTGCCGCCGGGACTCTATGAGACCACCGTGTCGGATGCCGCCCAGCGCGACGACGCCGAGCTGATCGAGCGCGACTATCTGCTGGAGTTCACGTCCCGCAGCATCGAGGAGCTCGACGAAGTGGTGCAGCACAGCCCCGAGGACGATACCCGCTTCGCCACCGTGGCGCGACTGTCGGAGATCAACCTGGGCCTCTATCGGCTCTTCGTGCAGCCCTGGGTGCGCGGCATGGCCACCCCCGAGTCGGCTCACTGGATGCGCCGCATGCATCCCAACCGGATGGGCTATCGCCTCTTCTCCGACCGCAACCCGCTGATGAACGCGATCCCGGTACTGGCCGAAAAGATTCGCGCCGACCGTCACCTGGTGGACGAGGAGAACCTCTTTCGGGTCCTGGAGTCTATCGCCTCCAGCCAGGTCACCGGCAGCCTCAACGCCTGGCGTGACCTGCGCGACGGCGCCACCGAGCGACTCTTCCTGGATGTCTACGGCCAGCCGCTGCTGCAGTCGTTGGTGGGCCTGGGCGGTGACGCCCACGTGCATCGTCGCCGCCCGGGGTCAGAGCCGGAGCACCGCCGCTTCATCGCCCGTCGCCAGGCCGAACTCAGCGAGCATGTCGCCGAGGGCGGCAGCCACGAGGCTGTGATCCGGGCGCTGATCTTCGTGCTGGGTGGGGCGCCCTCCACCGACGAGCGCAACTTCAAGCGCCTGCGAGCTACCCATGCCGAGTTGGAGCCTCAGCTCACCGTGGCAGACTTCAAGCGGCTGATGCGCGAGCAGTTCTTCATCCTCAAGCTCGATCGGGAGGCGGCCGTCGAGGCGCTGCCCGAGTTGCTCAAGGGGCAGACGGCGGAGCAGATCGCCGGCCACCTCAAGCACATCGAGCACGTGCTGGCGGCCAGCGGTGAGCTCTCCGAGCACTCCACCGAGCGCCTGGCTCGGGTGCAGGGTCTCTTCGAGCAGGCCATCGACCAGGCGCCGATCCTCGAGGCTGAGGCGCGGGCCGAGGCCCAGGCCTGGGTAGCCAGCCAGGCCGAGGCCCAGCGCCTCGCCCTGACTGACCTGGAGGGCCTGATGGAATCCCAGCCCGTCGCCAAGGCCGAGCCCGTCGCCAAGGCCGAGCCCGTCGCCAAGGCCGAGCCCGTCGCCAAGGCCGAGTCCGTCGCCAAGGCCGAGCCGGCCGCCACGCGGCGCCGGACCACGACCACGCGTCGCAAGCCGGGTGGCAACAAGCGCTGATCCTGGCTTTGCGCCTCCCCTCGCAGCGCCCCTGCCACTTTGTGGCGGGGGCGCTGTCTTTGATGGCGGGCTTGCCCTCTCACGAGAAGGCGGTCTAGGGTCAGTAGGCGCCAACCCGGAGCGTCCACTGGCGCGACGGGGGACGCTGGGGTAGGGTAGGCGCATTTTTCGCCCGCCGTATCAGGGCGGTATGGCATTGTCAGGCGAGGACTCGAGGTCCACGCCGTGCACTTTCAGTGGAGCACTATGGGAAAGTCACTGGTCATCGTCGAGTCCCCCGCCAAGGCCAAGACGATCAACAAGTATCTCGGCAACGACTTCATCGTGAAGTCGAGCGTGGGTCATATTCGTGATTTGCCGACCAGCGGCTCGGGCAAGGCGGCCTCGGATCCCAAGGAGCGCGCGCGCCAGGCCGCGTTGACCCGCAAGATGTCGCCGGACGAGAAGGTCGAGTACAAGAAGCGCAAGTCCCGGGAGCAGCTGATCCGGCGCATGGGCATCGACCCCGAGCATGGCTGGGAGGCCCACTACGAGATCCTGCCGGGCAAGGAGAAGGTGGTCGCCGAACTCCAGAAGTTGGCCCAGAAGGCCGAGACCGTCTACCTCGCCACCGATCTCGACCGCGAGGGGGAGGCCATCGCCTGGCACCTTCGCGAGACCATCGGCGGCGACGACGCGCGCTACAAGCGCGTGGTTTTCAACGAGATCACCAAGAACGCCATCCAGGAGGCCTTCCAGGATCCCGGCACCCTGAATATTCCGCGGGTCGAGGCCCAGCAGGCGCGGCGCTTCCTGGATCGGGTGGTCGGCTTCATGCTCTCGCCGCTGCTGTGGGCCAAGGTCGCCCGGGGCCTCTCGGCCGGGCGGGTTCAGTCGGTGGCCATGCGCCTGATTGTCGAGCGCGAGCGCGAGATCCGCGCCTTCGTGCCGGAGGAGTTCTGGGACGTCCACGCCGACCTGGTCCCGGCGTCCGGGGCATCAGACGAGGAGCCGGTGCGCTTCGAACTGGTGCGCCAGAACGGCAAGGCCTTCCGGCCAACCTCCGAGGCCGAGACCCTGGAGCGCATCGCCGCGCTGCGCCAGGCGTCGCTTGCCATCACCTCGCGGGAAGACAAGCCGACCAGCTCCAGGCCCAATGCTCCCTTCATCACCTCGACGCTGCAGCAGGCCGCCAGCAGCCGGCTGGGCTACTCGGTGAAGAAGACCATGACCCTGGCCCAGCGCCTCTATGAGGCGGGCTACATCACCTATATGCGGACTGACTCCACCAACCTTTCGAAGGATGCGGTGGAGAGCGTGCGCGAGTTTATCGGCGAGGAGTTCGGTCCGCGCTACCTGCCCGAGGCCCCCAATCGCTACTCGAGCAAGGAGGGCGCCCAGGAGGCCCACGAGGCGATCCGTCCCTCCGACGTGGGGCACCGTGCCACCGACCTGACCGGCATGGAACGCGACGCCGAGCGCCTCTACGAGCTGATCTGGCGCCAGTTCGTGGCCTGCCAGATGACCCCGGCCGAGTACCTCTCCAGCACCCTGACCGTGGAGGTCGACGGCTACGAGCTCAAGGCCAAGGGCCGCGTGCTCAAGTTCGACGGCTACACCCGCGTGATGAAGCCGGCCGGCAAGAACGAGGACCAGTCCCTGCCGGACCTTGCCGAGGGCACGCCCATGACCCTGGCCTCCCTGGACCCGCTGCAGCACTTCACCAAGCCCCCGGCCCGTTACACCGAGGCGAGCCTGGTCAAGGAGCTGGAGAAGCGCGGCATCGGCCGGCCCTCCACCTACGCGGCAATCATCTCCACCATCCAGGATCGCGGCTACGTCAAGCTGGAGAACCGGCGTTTCTATGCCGAGAAGCTCGGCGACATCGTCACCGAGCGCCTCAAGGAGTCCTTCCCCGACCTGATGGACTTCTCCTTCACGGCGCGCATGGAGGACGGTCTCGACGAGGTGGCCGAGGGCGAGCGCAACTGGCGCGCGCTGCTTGACGCCTTCTATGCCGAGTTCAAGAAGGAGCTCGAGGAGGCCGAAAGCGAGGCAGGCATGCGCCCCAACCAGCCGGTGCCCACCGATATCGATTGCCCCAGCTGCGGGCGCAAGATGCAGATCCGCACTGCCTCCACCGGGGTCTTCCTGGGCTGCTCGGGCTACAATCTGCCGCCCAAGGAGCGCTGCAAGACCACCATCGACCTGCTGCCCGGGGAGGAAGCGGTCGCCGCCGACGCGGACGAGGAGGCGGAGACCGACGCCCTGCGCGCCAAGCACCGCTGTTCGAAGTGCGGCACTGCCATGGACAGCTACCTGATCGACGAGACCCGCAAGCTGCATATCTGCGGCAACAGCCCGGACTGCGATGGCTACGAGGTGGAGAAGGGCAGGTTCCGCATCAAGGGCTATGATGGCCCCACCATCGAGTGCGACAAGTGTGGCAGCGAGATGCAGCTCAAGTCCGGTCGCTTCGGCAAGTATTTCGGCTGCACCGGCAGCGAGTGCAAGAACACCCGCAAGCTGCTGCGCAGCGGTGAGGTGGCGCCGCCCAAGATGGATCCCATCGACATGCCGGAGCTCGAGTGCCAGAAGGTCGATGACCACTACGTGCTGCGCGACGGGGCCAGCGGCCTGTTCCTGGCGGCCAGCAAGTTCCCCAAGAACCGCGAGACCCGCCCGCCGCTGGTCAAGGAACTCAAGGCCCACGTCGAGGAGCTCCCCGAAAAGTACCGCTATCTGCTCGACGCGCCCAGCGAGGACCCGGACGGCCGCCCGGCCCAGATCCGCTTCTCGCGCAAGGCCAAGGAGCAGTTCGTGATGACCGACGAGGAGGGCAAGGCCACCGGCTGGAAGGCCACCTTCGACGGCAACCGTTGGCAGGTGGAGGACAAGCGCAAGTGACGCCCCGCTCCCGCACTAACCAGCTGCTCTACCAGGCCGAGCTGCTGCTCGACCTGCCCGACAGCACCGACGAGCACGCCGAGGCGCGGCGCATGGCGGCGGAGGAGGGCGCCCTGGCGCTTTTCGAGCTGGCGCTGCAGTCGCTGCTGCGCGAGGTCACCGAGCACGCTCGGCTCGAGCGCCATGACTGGCGCGAGCTGCTCGGCGCCGAGGGGGCCGGCATCGCCGAGCTGCACCGCCTGCGCGAGCTGGCCGCCCAGTCCGCCAGCTGGCTGGCTTGGCTGATCGCCAGGCTCGAGGCGCTGCACGCAAGCGAGGGTGTGGCCCGCCGCGGCACCGGGGCCTCCGCCGGGCTGATCGCCGTGGGCAGCGGTGCGGCGCTGGGAGAGGAGCTGCGCTGGTGCCTCGCCGAGGCCAAGGCCGAGCTCGCCGCCCTGCGCGAAACCAGCCAGGAGTGGTAGAGCGAGTGGAACGTATCGCCCTCTTCATCGACGTCCAGAACGTCTACTACACCACCCGAGATGCCTTCGGGCGGCACTTCGACTACCACGCCTTTTGGGCGCGCTTCGCGGCGGGCCGGGAGGTGGTGGTGGCCAACGCCTACGCGGTGGAGCGCGGTGACCCCCGCCAGCGTCAGTTCCAGGCCATCCTGCGCGGCATCGGCTTTGACGTGAAGCTCAAGCCCTTCATCCAGCGCAGCGACGGCTCCGCCAAGGGCGACTGGGACGTAGGTATCACCCTGGACGCCATCGAGGCGGGGCCGCTGGTCGATCATCTGGTGCTGGTCTCCGGCGACGGTGACTTCGATCTCTTGGTGAGCCGCCTGCGCGAGCGCTTCGGGGTCAAGGTGACCGTCGTCGGAGTGGCGCCCCTCACCGCAGACTCCCTGGTGCGCGCGGCCAGCGACTTCGTGCCCGTCGACGCCTCCCTGCTGCGCTAACGCTGCCATCAGTTCCGACATCAGCGCCCTTCATCGTCTGTCGTTGATACACGTCAAGCACGCCGCCCCGCCCTTGGCTAGGATGAAGACAGGAGCAGGGCGGCACCGCGCCCGCGACGATAACGACGAGAGAGGAGGTGCCATGCGATTCCATCAGGTAAAGGAACTGGTCGACTGGGCGGCCGGCTACCATCGGCGGCTCGCCGAGCAATACTCCACACTGGCCGGGGGTGGCGTGGACGAGCGGGTACGCATGGCGCTGGACTACCTGGCCGAGCGCGAGCGCAAGCAGGAGAACGACCTCACCGGCTATCTGGCGGATGGCAGCGATCACAGCAAGGTGCTGGAGACCTGGTTCGATGATCCGGCGGACTTTCCCCATCCACCGGTGCTCGAGCGCCTGCCCGGCTGCATCGACTGCGAGACCGTGCAGAGCGTGCTCTCCACCGCCCTCACGGCTCACCGCACCCTCCAGGACCTCTACGTCCATCGCATGGAATTGGCGGGGGGCAGCGACGAGAAAGCCTTCTTCGAGTCCCTTTCCAACGGCCACGAGGCCGAGGTAAGGCGCATCGCCCGCGATATGCAGCGGCTCGAGGACTACTGAGGAGGTCATCATGAGCGAACAGATCCTGTCCCCCAAGATGCTTGGCTACTGGACCGAGGAGACACTGAAGGAGGTGCCGGACGAGTCCGGCATCTACTGCGTGTTCCGCGCGGCGAAGGACCCCGAGACCGAAGAGATGGACGTCCAGGAGCTGCTCTACGTGGGTGAGCACCGCGGCGCCCGTCATGGCCTGCAGCATGACGGGCATCGTGACAGGTGGCACACTTTCCCGCAGCCCGACGAGGAGATCTGGTATGCGGTGGGCCTGTGTGGCAGCGCCAATCGGGAGCGCCTGGCGGCGGCCATGATCAACGCCCACAAGCCGCGCTTCAACGCCGACAGCCCCTATCTTGAACGCTTTCCCTTCGACGCCACCACGGTGCATCTCTACGGCAAGAAGCACAAACTGCAGAGCATCTTCAATGTCGAACGCCACGACTGAGCAGCCTCTTAGTGAGAGGCGGCGGGGACAGGTCGTAGAGGGGGTCCTACGCCAGGGATGGCGTCGGTAGCGCCCAGGGAGGGGTTCACAGCGCCCACTTGTCGGTCCGGCGCTCCGGGACCTGTCGCCGGAATAACCTCGAGCGTCTCCAGACGGTGTGAACGGCGCCCATAACCGGTACAATCTTGCCCCCTCCATGCACCGACCGGACCCTCTCCTTGATCGCGACCGCCAACATCACCATGCAGTTCGGGGCCAAGCCCCTGTTCGAGAACGTCTCCATCAAGTTCGGCAACGGCCACCGCTACGGCCTGATCGGGGCCAACGGCTGCGGCAAGTCCACCTTCATGAAGATCCTCGGCGGCGACCTGGAGCCCTCCGGGGGCCAGGTGATGGTCGAGTCCGGCGCCCGGCTCGGCAAGTTGCGCCAGGACCAGTTTGCCTACGAGCAGGATCGGGTCATCGACACCGTGATCATGGGCAATGCCGAGCTTTCCCGGGTGGCCGCCGAGCGCGAGCGCATCTACTCGCTGCCCGAGATGAGTGAGGAAGACGGCATGGCGGTGGCCGACCTGGAGGTGCGCTTCGCCGAACTCGACGGTTATACCGCCGAGGCCCGGGCCGGCGAGCTGCTGCTGGGGCTCGGCATTCCGCTTGAGCAGCACTATGGTCCCATGAGCGAGGTGGCCCCGGGCTGGAAACTGCGCGTGCTGCTGGCCCAGGCACTGTTCGCCGATCCCGACGTGCTGCTGCTGGACGAACCCACCAACCACCTGGACATCAACACCATCCGCTGGCTGGAGGGGATGCTGAAGGCGCGCAACAGCACCATGATCATCATTTCCCACGACCGCCACTTCCTCAACAGCGTCTGTACCCACATGGCGGACCTGGACTACGGCGAGATCCGGCTGTTCCCGGGCAACTACGACGAGTACATGACCGCGGCCACCGCCGCCCGCGAACGCCAGCACGCCGACAATGCCAAGAAGAAGGCGCAGATCGCCGATCTGCAGGCCTTCGTCAGCCGCTTCTCGGCCAACGCCTCCAAGGCCAAACAGGCGACGTCCCGGGCGCGCCAGATCGACAAGATCAAGCTCGAGGAGATCAAGCCCTCGAGCCGGGTCAGCCCCTTCATCCGCTTCGAGCAGGCACGCAAGATCCATCGCAATGCGGTCAACGTGGAGGGGCTCACCCAGGGCTACCCCGGCGAGGCGCCGCTGCTCGAGCGCTTCGGCATGACCGTGGAGGCCGGCGAGCGCATCGCCATCATCGGCCCCAACGGCATCGGCAAGACCACCCTGCTGCGCACCCTGGCCGGCGAGCTTGCGCCGCTGGCCGGCAGCGTGAAATGGACCGACAGCGCCGAGCTCGGCCACTTCGCCCAGGACCACGCCGACGACTTCGTCAATGACGCGACCCTGTTCGAGTGGATGGCTCAGTGGACCGACGGCGGCGAGCAGGTGATCCGCGGGGCACTCGGGCGCATGCTCTTCTCCAGCGACGACATCGGCAAGTCGGTCAAGGTGATCTCCGGCGGCGAGCAGGGACGCATGCTGTTCGGCAAGCTGATCCTGACCCGGCCCAACGTCCTGCTGATGGACGAGCCCACCAACCACCTGGACATGGAGTCCATCGAGGCGCTCAACCTGGCCCTGGAGAATTACCCGGGCACCCTGATCTTCGTCAGCCACGACCGCGAGTTCGTCGCCTCCCTGGCGACCCGCATCCTCGACATGAGCGAGACGGGGATCACCGACTTCAGCGGCAGCTACGACGACTACCTGAGAAGCCAGGGCCTTTACGGCTGAGCCGCAGCTCCCACCAGGAGTGGCTCACCAGTCGTCTCGATAGTTGAGTGCAACATGGCCGTGAGGGCGCGCCTGGACTAGGGTGAAGGTGTTGCCGGCCGGGAGCCGGCTCCGCCGCAAGGACGCCCATGCCCTGGATCAAGTTCCTTCATATCATCGCCCTGGTGAGCTGGTGCGGGCTGCTGCTCTACCTGCCGGCACTGCTCTGCCAGTTGGCCCGGCCGGAGCGAGTGGCCCAGGGTTTTTCGCCCGCCGCGCCGCCGCTTCCCCGTCTTTTCTACAACAGCCTGGCAAGCCCCGCTGCGCTGCTCACCATTGCCTCAGGGACCCTGCTGTTCCTGATTCACGGCATCCTAGGCCCCTGGCTGGTGCTGAAGCTGATGGCGGTGAGCGCCATGGTGCTGGCCCACGGGCTGTGCGGCTGGCTGCTGCTGCGCCTGGAGCATGGTCAGCCACGGTGGGTGGCCGCTGGCGCGCTCGTGGCTGGCGGCGTGGCCGGGCTCGCCATGCTGGCGGTGGTCGGTCTGGTGCTGGCCAAGCCGCCACTCTGAGCCCGGGAGAAGAGCGAATGCCGAAGTCTCACGCCTCAGTCGTCCAGATCCACGCCCACCGCATGCTCGTAGACCAGCTGCCCGCCGAGGAAGCCGGCCAGGGCGATCAGCGCCGCGGTGGCCAGGGTCAGGGCCAGCCCCCAAGGGAGCAGGGCCTCGCCTGCGAAGCGCCACAGCCAGTTCAGCGAGGCCAGCGACAGCAATACCACCGCCACCATGGCGTGGCTCCAGGCGGTGATCAGGCGGCGAATGCGCTTGACTGTCACCAGGTCGATGAGCCCGGCCAGGCTTGCCACCCAGCCGCCGAAGGCGCCCACCCCGGCCAGCCACAGCGAGGCGCGGGCCCAGAAGGGGTCCTGCGTGACAAGAAAGCCCAGGTCGCTGGCGACCAGGCCCAGCAGGGCGGCCACCGGGAAGTGGATCATCACGGGATGCAGCGGGTGGCCGGCAACGGCGGCGCGGCTGTGGATGGAGCGCTGGGGCGTGGGGGGCATGGCGGCGTCCCTGTCGGTGGCGTTGGGGGTGATCACGTTAGAGACAGTGAAGGCCGCTGCGCCCCGCGGGTCAACCTGAACTCGCCACCCTCGGCGCTGCCCACGTTGCTTTTCCCGATGCTGGTCACGTCGCTGTCCATGGGGTTGGCCGGCTGCAGCGGCAGCCACTCGATTCTCGACCCCGCGGGGCCCGCGGCCCGGGACGTGGCCTGGCTATGGTGGGGCATGCTGATCGGCTTCGGCCTGGTGTTCCTGGCGGTGGTGGCACTGTGGCTGGCCGCCTTCCGCCCTCGTGATCGTGCCGCGCGAAGCCCCGGCCAAGCCTACAGCCCCGGCCAACGCTATAGCCCCGATGAGGAGCGCCGCCTGGGGCTTCGCTGGATACTGGGCGGCGGCATCCTGCTGCCGGGGGTAACCATCCTGGTGCTGCTGGCCTTCGGGGTGCCCACCGGTCAACGCCTGCTGCCCCTGCCGCTGCCCGGAGGGGAGGCGCCCAGGGTGATCGAGGTCACCGGCCACCAGTGGTGGTGGGAGGTGCGCTACCCGGACGACGAGGGCGAGGTAATTACCGCCAACCACCTGGTGATGCCCGCCGGCGAGCCGGTGGACTTCCACGTCACCGGCGCCGACGTCATCCACGCCTTCTGGGTGCCGCGCCTGGGCGGCAAGATCGACATGATTCCCGGGCGCATCAACCGCATCCGCCTTCAGGCCGATACGCCTGGGGTGTTCGGCGCCCAGTGCGCCGAGTACTGCGGCGCCCAGCACGCCCATATGCAGCTCCACCTGGAGGCCGTGCCGCCCGAGGAGTTCGAGGCCTGGCTGGCGGCCCGGCGCGTGTCTCCTCCCGAGCCTGCCGACGCTCATGCCCCGGCCCGCGACACCTTCACCGAACAGTGCGCCAGCTGCCACCGGGTGGCGGGGCTCAGTCTGGGAGACGTGGGGCCGAATCTCTCCGACATCGGCGCCCGCGCCACCCTCGGCGCCGGCACCCTGGCCATGGAGGAGGGCGCCATTGCCCGCTGGCTTGCCGAGCACCAGCGCCTCAAGCCCGGCAACCGCATGCCCGCCCATGACCAACTCTCGCCCGAGGCACTCGAGGCCCTGGGCGCCTGGCTGGAGACCCTGCGCCCATGAGCGAATCGATGCGACCCACCCCCGAGGCCGAGCACCTGCACCGCGAGATGGAGGCGGTGTGGGGCAACCCGCCCGGCTGGCGCGGCCGGCTCAGCGTGGTCAATCACAGTACCCTGGGGCTGCGCTTCATGGTCACGGGCCTGGTGTTCTTCCTGCTCGGGGGCGTGCTGGCGATGCTGATTCGCACCCAGTTGGCGCTGCCCGATCAGGACTTCATGTCGCCGGAGATCTACGCCCAGGTCACCACCATGCACGGCACGCTGATGATGTTCCTGTTCGCCATCCCTATGCTGGAGGGGCTGGCGATCTATCTGATCCCCAAGATGATCGGCGCCCGGGACCTGACCTGTCCGCGGCTCACCGCCTTCGGCTACTGGTGCTACCTGTTCGGCGGGATCATCCTCTTCGCCAGCCTGCTGCTGGAGATGGCCCCGGACAGCGGCTGGTTCATGTACACCCCGCTGAGCAGCAGCGAGTATGCTCCCGGGCCCGGTTCGGACTTCTGGCTGCTGGGCATCACCTTCGTGGAGATCTCGGCGCTGGCCGCCGGGGTTGAGCTCACCGTGTCGATCCTGCGCACCCGGGCGCCGGGCATGGCGCTGCATCGCATGCCGCTGTTCGCCTGGTACATCCTGGCCATGGCGCTGATGATCGTGGTGGGCTTCCCGCCCTTGATACTCGGCAGCGTGCTGCTGGAGCTGGAGCGCGCCGCCGGGATGCCCTTCTTCACGGTGGCCGGCGGCGGTGACCCCATCCTCTGGCAGCACCTCTTCTGGCTGTTCGGCCACCCCGAGGTCTACATCATCTTCCTGCCGGCGGCGGGCATTGTCTCGACCCTGATCCCCGTGTTCGCGGGGCGCCCCATCGTCGGCTACGGCTGGGTGGTGGCAGCCATCGCCATCACCGGCTTCATCAGCTTCGGCCTGTGGGTCCACCACATGTTCACCGTGGGCATTCCCCAGCTCGCCCAGGCCTTCTTCTCGGCGGCCAGCATGCTGGTGGCGGTGCCCACCGCCATTCAGGTGTTTGTGTGGCTGGCGACCCTATGGCTGGGCCGACCGCGCATGACCCTGCCGATGCTGTGGATCACGGGCTTCCTGGTGATCTTCGTCTGCGGCGGGCTCACCGGCGTCATGCTGGCGCTAGTGCCCTTCAACTGGCAGGTTCATGACACCCACTTCGTGGTGGCCCATCTGCACTACGTGCTGGTGGGCGGCATGTTCTTTCCGCTGCTGGCCGGGGCCTACTACTGGCTGCCGCTGGTCACCGGGCGCATGCCCTCCGAGCGCCTCGGTCGGCTCGGCTTCTGGCTCACCTTCCTGGGCTTCAATCTCACCTTCCTGATCATGCACTGGACCGGCCTGCTGGGTATGCCGCGGCGCGTTTACACCTACGACAGCGCCATGGGATGGGACCTCTATAACCTGATCTCCTCCATCGGCAGTTTCATGATGGCGGCGGGCATCGCCGCAGTGCTGGTGGACCTCGTACTCCACGGCCGCTACGGGCGCCGTGCGCCGCCCAATCCCTGGGGCGCCGATACCCTGGAATGGAGCTTGGCGATGCCGCCGGCCAACTACAACTTCGCCAGCCTTCCCCGGGTGGAGAGCCGCCATCCGCTGTGGGAGCGCCCCACCCTGGGGGACGAGATCGCCCGCGGTGAGCATGCCCGGCCCGGCGCCGCCCACGGCCGCCGCGAGCTGTTCGGCAGCGAGGCCCTGACCGGTCGGGTGCGCCAGGTGATCCATCTGCCCGGCAACAGCCTGCTGCCGCTCTACGCCGCGCTCTGCCTGGCAGTGGTCTGCGTGAGCCTGCTGGTGCGCCTCTATCCGCTTTCGCTGCTGGGTCTGGCGGGGGCGGGGGTGCTGCTGCTGCGCTGGTCCTGGGAGAACGGCGGCCACTCCCGGGCCGCCCCCCTGGGGCATGACGAACCCGAGGAGCCGCCGCTGCACTCGCGCACCGCCGATGGCCCCGGGCGCTGGACCATGGGGGTAACGCTGCTTGCGGACGGCGCCTTCTTCCTCTCGCTGCTGTTCGGCTGGTTCTATCTGTGGACGGTGTCGCCTGAATGGCAGATGCCCGCTCAGTCGCCGCTTTCGCTGCCGCTGCTGCTGGCCTCGGGGGCGGCCCTCACCCTGGGGAGCCTATGGCTGGAGCGCCGGGTGACGGCGCTGCGGCGTGGCCGGGAGGCGGGACTCACCCTGGTCCTCTCCGCCATCACCGCGCTGGGCGGGCTGCATGTGGCGCTGCTGGTGCTGGTACTCATGGCCGCGGGACTATCGCCCACCGCCACGGCCCACGACGCCACCCTGCTGGTGGGCCTCGCCTATCTGCTCGCCCACGGCGGGTTGGCTACCGTGCTGGCTGCCCTGCAGGCGTGGCGGGCGGGGCTCGGCCTGGTCAGCGCCCGGCTGCCCTTCGAGCCCGGCGTGGTGGCGCTGCTGTGGCGCTACCAGGTGGGCGTCTACTGGATCCTGATGGCGGCCATCGCCCTGCTGCCTCGGTTGACGGGAGCCGGCCCATGAATCTGCTGCGCCGATGGCTGGCACCGAGCCACCCCGTCCATCTGCTGCTGGGCCTGACCCTCTGGAGTCTGTGTTTCGTGGCGCTCTACGCCGGTCTCTCGGTGGCTTGTGAACTGGCGCCGCCATTGCCTGGGCAGGGCGCCCTCACCGCCATCAACGCCTGGCTCGCCGTGCTTACCCTGGCCACCCTGGCGCTGCTCGGCTGGCTGGCCTGGCGGGGGCTGCGCTTCGGCCGTGGCGTCGTCGGCAGGCCGCGCTTTATCGCCCTGGTGGGAGCCGGTCTGCATCTCTACTCGGCGGCAGGGGTAGCCTTCTTGGGGTTGCCGCTGGTGGCTCTGCCGCCCTGCCTGTAGGGGAGGGGCCATGTCCGCTCGTGACGCCTCCCTCGATACCGAACGCGATTTCCTGACTGCCTCCGATTCGGCCGCGGCCGATCCCGTCGCGGGCGGCGATGCCCAGCTGCTGCGCTCGGTGGAGGGCATGTGGTGCACCAGCTGCGCCCTGGCCATCGAGCACCGCCTGCGCCGCCTGCCGGGGGTGAATCGTGCGGGGGTGGACTACCTCTCCGCGACCCTGCTGGTGGAGGGGGCGCCTGAGGCCGTGACGCCTGAGCGTATCGACGTGGCGGTGGGGCGGCTCGGCTACCGGCTCTGCGCGCTCGAGTCGGCGCCGGATGCCCGCACTCGCCTGGACGCGGAGAGCCGTGACCTGGCGGGTCGGCTGATGCTGGCCGCGGCGTTTGGCATGTGGACCATGCTGGCGTCGCTCTTGATCTACGCCGGCGCCCTGCCCGAGCCGCGACTGGAGCGGGTGCTGGCCTGGGTCTCCGGCGCCTTCGCGCTGCCGGTGGTGACCCTGGCCGCCGGGCCATTCTACCGCGCCGCCTGGCGCACCCTGCGCGCCGGGCGCCCCGGAATGGATGCCCTGGTCTCGCTGGGCGTCATCGGGGCGCTTGCGGTCTCCCTGTGGCTGCTGGGGCGCGGCTCCGCGGAGGTCTACTTCGATACCGCGGTGATGTTGGTGCTGCTGCTGCTGGCGGGGCGCTGGGTGGAGACCCTGGCGCGCTACCGCGGGCTGCGTGCCCTGGAGGGGCTGGCCCCGCTGCCCGATCGCGTCTATCGGCTGAGTGAAAGTAAAGGCGAGGATAGCCCACGCGGAGAAAGGAGAAACGAGGAGGCAGTGCTCGCGGCCGAGGTGGCCCCCGGCGAGAGGATTGTCGTCGCGACGGGGGAAACCCTGGCCCTTGACGGCGAGTTGCAGGACGCCGAGGCGCGGCTGGATCTCGCCCTGCTCACCGGGGAGAGCCGTCCCCGCCTCCTGACCCGGGGGGCGGTGCTCACGGCGGGCTGTCGCAACCTGGGGGCGCCCTTCACCCTGCGCGTGACCGCTGGGGTGGGCGCTCGCCGCCTGGACGGCCTGCACCGCCAGGTGCAGGCCCTGCAGGCAGGCAAAGGGGAGCTGCGCCGCCTGGCCGAGCGCTTCGCCGCCTGGCTCAGTCCCGTTGCCCTGGCACTGGCACTCATGACCCTGGTCGCGCTGCTGCTGGCCGGAGTGTCTGCGGAGGAGGCCGCCGTGAGGGCGCTGTCGGTGCTGGTGGTGGCCTGTCCCTGCGCGGTGGGCCTGGCGGTGCCGATGGCCAGCCTGGCCGGCAGCGCCCTCGCGCTGGAGGCCGGCGTGGTGTTTCGCGACCCGGGGGCCCTGGAGTTCGCCGGCCAGGCCCGCGCCGTGGCCTTCGACAAGACCGGCACCCTGACCCGCGGCACCCTGCGCCTCGCCGCCCTGTTCCCGGCCCCGGGCATGAGTGACGAGCGCATCAGCGACGAGCGACTGCTGGCCCTGGCGGCCCGGGCCGAGTGGGGCAGTGAGCACCCCATGGGGCTGGCGATCCGCGCCGCCGCCGCCGAGGCGGGGATCGCCCCGGGGCAGGCGCCAGCGGCGATCACCGAGCACCCCGGGCGGGGGCGCGAAGTGCGGGACGCCGACGGCAAGACGCTGCGCATCGGTGCTCCCGGCTGGCGGGTCCGTGAGTTAAAAGACCGGGGTGCGGACCCACTCGAGCGCGAGGCGGGGCCGCCCTGGGCCAGCGAGGTGGCGCTCTGCCGTGACGGGGCGTGGCTGGGCACCCTGTGGCTCGAGGACGAGCCCGACCCATCGGCCCCGGCGACCCTGACGGCGCTGCGCCTCCAGGGGCTGGCGCTGGCGCTGATCAGCGGCGATCGTCCGGCTCTGGTGCGCCGCCTCGGTGGGCGCCTGGGGCTCGAACCAGAGGCCTGCTTCGGCGGGCGCTCCCCGGAGGCCAAGCGCCACCTGGTGGCGGCGCTGCCGAGGCCGGTGCTCTACGTGGGGGACGGCATCAACGACGCCCCGGCCCTGGCCGCGGCGACGGTGGGGGTGGCCACCGCGGATGCCAGTGTCGCCGCCAGGGACGCGGCGGCGATCCAACTGTTGGGGAGTGGCGTGCAGGGCGTGCCGGCGGCTATTGCCATTGCCCGCGCCACCCGTCGGGTGATGCACCAGAATCTGGCGCTCTCGGGGCTCTACAATGCCCTGGCCCTGGGGCTGGCCGCCTGGATGGTGATCCCGCCCCAGGTGGCGGTGCTGGCCATGGTGGCCAGCTCGCTCTCGGTGGTGGGCAACGCCGCTCGGTTGGGGCTGGGCGGGTCTGCCGAAGTGCCCGCCCCACGCCCCGTCCCTCGGCCTGCCGCGCCTGGCCCCGGGCGGGCAGGCCCTGGCGATCGCACCTAGGCTGATAGGGTCCGCACCCGCGACGGGTGCCCCGACGGATGAGGATCCCAATGGCCGACGAGACGACCCGACACGCCAACCGCCGCCTGCTGCCCAGGCTGTGGCCGCTGCTCGAGACCCCGCCGGGGGCGGGGCAGGAGGTGCTGGAGGCCCATGCCCTGCTCGAGGAGACCTGGCTGCCCGGCGGCTGCGATCGCTGCGACGGCCTGGGCTTTCGCGGGCGCACCGGGGTCTTCGAGGTGTGGCAGCCCACCGCGGCCGATCACGGCCTGATCCTGCGCAACGCCGATGAGTCGCGGCTGCGCCGCGCCCTGCTGGAGCGCGGCGAGACGCTCATGCTGCAGGAGGGCCTGACCAAGGCCGAGCAGGGGATCACCAGCCTGCGCGAGGTGCTGCGCATGGGGGCGCTGCTGCCCAGTTGAGGCCGCCGCACGTTCAGGGGGTCATGGTAGGTGCAGTGGGTCAGGGGTGGCGCAGCACCTCGGGGTCGCCCTCGCCGGCCAGGGCGTCGCGCTCCGCATCGCCGAGCAGGGCCTCGAGATCCAGCCCGGCCACTTCGCTCGCCGCCTCCAGCACGTGGGCCCAGGTGGCGCGGTTGGCAAACAGCATGCCGAAGGTATCCAGGGTGCCCCCACGGTTGCGGTAACCCAGGAAACGCGTGCGCGCGCCGGTATCCAGCGGGCGCAGCACGCCGGCCAGGGGCTCCGGCCGGCAGTGGGCGAGAAACACCCGGGCGGCGACCTCGGGCACCAGGGTGCTGAGCCGGCACTGGCTGAGCACCGCGCTTGCTTCGCCCTCGTCCCGGGCCTCACGCAGCTTGCCCGGTGCCTGGATCACGTAGAGGCTCGTCGCGATGCCAGCGGCCTCCAGGCGAACCAGGGCATGGCGCATCTCGATCAGCTGGTAGGCGCCCACGGCGAACAGCTGCAGGCGCGGCGATTCGGCCTCATGCAGGCAGAGCAGGCCATCCTCGGCGAGTCTCACGGCCTGTTCGGCGTCCAGGGACACCGGGACCGGGCTCTTGGGCACCACCATCACCGCGATGCGTCCGCGGCTGGCATAGAGATCGAGAAGAGCAACGGCGGCGCTGGGGGCGTCGACGGGAAAGAGCGTGGGCGCCACGTCGTCCATCTCGCCCAGCCACGCCTCGCAGAGGGTCGGGTCCTGGTGGGATTGCTCGTTCTTGCCGTTCTCCCAGGTGTGGGAGCTGGCCAGCACCGGCAGCGACAGCCAGCCGGGGGGGCGGCCCGCCTCGCGGCAGTGGCGGGCGAAGAGGATCTCCTGACGCATGGCGCCGAGCATCTTGACGGCGAAGGCCTCGTAGCTGGCCACCAGGTTGAGCCCCTGCTTGTTGGCCAGTGCCGCGCTGACCACCGCTTCCTCGTTCAGCGCGGTGATCACGCAGCCGTCCAGGGCCTCGGCCACGCCGTCCTCGGGCTCGGTTACCCGGTGCCTGAGGCGGTCGAGGGTGCGGTTGAGCCGGTTCGAGCGCATCTCGTCGGGGTTGCCGACCCGCACCCGCAGGTCGGGGTTGGCCTCCACCAGGGCCACAAAGGCGTCGTCGATGGCGGCCATGGGTGAAACGGCCTCACCCAGGGGCCAGTCGGGTAGCTCGGGGCGCACGGGAAGGGCCGGGTGAGGGTCTGCCAGGGGGTGGTCGCGCTCCCGGGCGCGACCGCTCTCGGCGTGGTTGTTGAGCACGGCGATGGCCGCGCGCAGGTCGTCCTCGGGCACGTGCAGCGCCCGTGCGCCTTCGTTGAAGGCAGACCGGGCGGCATCGTCCGACGAGGGGTTGCCGCCCAGCGGCAGGTTATGGGCGGCGTTGGTGCCGGCCCCGGGGAAGCCGAAGCCCTTTACCGTCTCGGCGATCACGTAGGGCAGGCGCAGCGGGTAGCGAGTCCGGCCGGCGTGCACCTGCTCGGCCTGGTCGGCCAGCTCCTCCTCGGCGGTAAGGATCGCCCAGACGAAAGCGGCGGGGTCGCGGCCGTCGATGGTCAACGGCGCGAAGCCGTTGAGCACCAGGTGGTCCTCGAACCAGTCGGTGCCGCCGGACTGGCTCATGGTGGTGCGCTGGTCGATGCGCCGGCCGTTGGCGATCATCACCGGCACCACCGGGCCTGAGTCATCGGCGCGCCACCAGCGCGAGGCCCAGTCGCTGCCGCGTTGCTCCTCGAAGGCGCCGTCGCTGAGGAAGGCCACCAAGTGCTGGCCAGGCAGCGGCATGTGCACGTACTGCAGCCCGGCGAAGCCGAGATAGCCGCCCTCGCCGATGCCGCCGGCGGTGTGGGCGTTGACGTGGCTGCCCAGCGGCGAGACGGGGTGACCATCGGCGTCCACGGTGCAGCGGTAGAAGTCGTTGACCAGCCGGGTCAGGCCGGCCTCAGTCAGGGCGTAGCGGGTGGCATGGGCGGGACCCATGTTGTCCATTAGCAGGTTGACGGCGTCGATGGCCGCCACGCAGTGCCCCTGGCCCATCAGCCAGCTGCGGGTCAGCTCGCTCATGGCGTTGGCGCCGAGATAGCCCACGTAGGCCGGCACCATGTTGAGCGCGCCGCCGGTGTGCCCCTCGGGGATGGGCTTGAAGTCCTCCGCGGTCAGCGACTCGCCGTCCAGGCGCACGCGCCGGGCATAGGTCATGTGGGCGACCAGCCACATGCCCATGCAGGCGAGGCGGTCGGCGGCGATCAGGCGCTCGAGCCAGGCCCGACGGCGTGCCGGGTCCCGGGCGTGGCGGCGGAGCAGCTCGGCGATGCGCTCCACGGTCACCGACTCATGGCGGATCACGCCGTGGCCTGCGACCCAGGTGGCGAAGGCCGTATCGTCGGCGAAGGCGGCGGGGAGGGCGGGGCGATTCGGTCGGGTCATGCGGGACTCCTTGTCCATGAACGGAGGGTCCGGACGCGTGAGGCGGAGGGGGGCTGCCGTTCACCACAGCCTAGATGGCGGTGCGTCGGGTGGCCATGCCCTCGATCCGCCCAGGCTTCCTTGAGGGCCCGGGACCTGACAGGAGGGGGGCGGATGCGCTATAAACGACGACGAGTCTCCAATTTGTCCCACCCCGAGTGTTATCCCGATGAGCCCCTTATCCCGCCGCCGCTTCACCCTCATGGCCCTGGGCGCCCCCCTGGCGCTGCTCGGCACCCAGCAGGCGTCAGCCAACCTGATCGACACCCTGTTGTCGCGAGCCCATGTGCCCCGTCATGACAACGAGGTTTGGGTGCTGGTAGACGACCGCGAAGCGACCCTCACCCTCTACCGCGGCAACCGCCAGTTGCACCAGTTTGCCCCGATCTCGCTCGGGCGCGGTGGCGCCAAGTCGGCGCGACTGCGTGGCAGCAACGTGACGCCTCGGGGCGAGTTCCGCGTGAATCGCTTCAACCACAAGAGCGACTGGCACATCTTCATCGGGATTGATTACCCCACGCCGTCCCATGCGCGGATGGCACTGGAGGAGGGTGTCTTCACCCAGCAGGACTACGACGACTACTACGACTACTACCGGCGCCAGGGGTATCCGCCCCAGCAGACCGCCCTGGGCGGCTTCATCGGTATCCACGGGATCGGCAAGGGCGACCCCGCTATCCACCAGCAGTTCCACTGGACCCAGGGGTGCGTGGCGGTGACCGATGACCAGATCGAACGGCTCGCCTCGCTGATCGACATTGGCACCCGCGTCGTGATCCGCTAGGCTGTTACGTGCGCAAGGGAAGATCAAAGCTATGGACAAGCGCGTTTGTCTATAATAAAACAGCGTTTGACTCCTGTGCTAAGCAGCACAAGTCGCTGCATCATAGCCTGCTCGTGCAGGAAGCCTGATCTCAGGCAATCACCAACGCAGTACCCAAGGAAGACTCAAGGAGAACACCATGACTCTGAAGACCACCCTGAAGATCACCGTCGCCGCCGCCTCCCTGGCCATTCTGGCTGGCTGTGCCTCCAGTGGCGCCCTGGAAGAAGTCCGCCAGACCGCCGAGTCCGCACAGGCCGACGCTGCAGAAGCCCGCAGCATCGCTACCCAGGCTCAGAACACCGCCAACCAGGCTCAGCGCGACGCCCAGGCGGCCCTGCAGATGTCCGAGCAGAACCGCGACGAAATGAACCGCATGTTCCAGCGCTCCATGCAGAAGTAATTCTGTCGGAGTGCCGGCGCTGCCCTCGGGCAGTGGCGGTTCTGCAAAACGAGAAGACCCCGCCGAGGCGGGGTCTTCTCGTTTTGCAGGGCCAAGGCCAAGGGCCACAAGGGCCAAGGGCCTAGGCCCTCTTTCCTAAGCCCTCTTTCCTAGGCCCTTGGCCCTCTGCCCTTGGCCCTTGGCCCTCTGCCCTCTGCCCTTGGCCCTCTGCCCTTGGCCCTCTGCCCTTGGCCCTCTGCCCTTGGCCCTCACCGTGCGCTGAGCTCCAGTTCGCCGCCAAACAGGTTTTCCACCTCAGGAGCCGGCGTGGCGGGGGTGGGGGCTTCGTCGGCGGTGTGCAGCAGCGACACGATCAGGCCGTCGGGCTGCTCCACCAGTTCGCGCAGCCGGGCGTAGTCCACGGGGGGCTTCTCGTCGCCGAAGGCCCTGGCCACCGTCTCGATGGCGTTGAGCAGCGGCTCGAAGCTGCCCTCGTTCTCCTCCAGCGGCGGGAAGGACTGGGCATAGAGGGTGCCATCCGGGGCCCAGCCGGCCTTGAAGGGCTGGTCGATGATGTTGACCCGGGTGCCACTGGGCACACGCTCGTAGAGTGACTCGATGTCCTCGGGGAACATGCGGATGCAGCCGCGGCTGGCGCGCATGCCGACGCCGTCGGGACGGTTGGTGCCGTGGATCAGGTAGCTGGGGAGGCCCAGCAGGATGGCGTGACGGCCCAGCGGGTTATCCGGGCCGGGGGGGACCACCGCGGGGACCGGCTCGCCGCGGGCGGCAGCTTCGGCGCGCATGGAGCGAGGCGGTGACCAGGCCGGGTCCTTCACCTTCACGGTGGTGCGGGTCACGCCCACCGGGGTGCCGAAGCCGTCGCGGCCCACGCTGATCGGGTAGGTCTCCACGACCCCCGGAGCGGAGTAGTAGTAGAGCCGCATCTCGGAGAGGTTGATGACGATGCCCTCGCGCTCCGCGTCCGGCAGGATGTGTTGGTCGGGGATCACGACCTCGGTGCCCTCGAAGGGCGCCCAGATGCTGACGTCGGGGTTGGCCATGCGGATGGCCTCGTATCCCACGTTGTAAGTACGGCCCAGATCCACCAGGGTGTCCCCCTCCTGGACGGTGACCGTGTAGTTCTCGCCGATCACGTTGCCGGATTCCGGCAGCGCGAAATGGCCTCGCGGCCTGTCGCGCTCCTCGGCCAGGGCGCCGGTGGCGAGCAGGGCGGAGAGGCCCAGGGTAATGGCGCCGCGTACCGTGCGCCTTGTCAGTATCGTGGTGTTCATCAACGTCATTCTTCTCGTGTGGGGCGCCGCCCCCCTGGGGTTGGCGTCATCCATCGTCGGGGGCGCCGGGCGCTCCTTGCACGGTGCCATTGGTTTTCGGCAGCGATCAAACGCTTTGCCGACAGTATAGAGTGCCCGGGGCCCATAGGGCAGGGGGGAGGACCCCCTCACCATACGCCTAGGACCTCGGCCCTTGGCCCTAGGCCCTAGGCCCTTGGCCCTTGGTTCTCGACCCTCTGTCAGGCGGCCTCGGCCTTGCGGTTGAGGGTCTCGAGCAGTTGCTCCACCGCCTGGAAGCGGGCCTCCTCGTTGCCCATGGTCGCCTCGAAACGCAGGGTGTCGGCGCCGTCGAAGCGATAGCGCGCGGGGTCGCGCTGAATCAGTTCCACCAGGGTCAGCGGATCGACCCGGGTGTGGCCGCCGAAGATCACCCGGCCGCGCTCTGGGCCCGCTTCGAGCTTGACGATGCCCAATTGCTCGGCGCGCTGTCGCAGTTTCGTCTGGCGCAGCAGGGTCTTGACCGGCGCCGGCAGCAGGCCGAAGCGGTCGATCATCTCCACCCGCAGCTCCTTGAGCGCCGCTTCGTCGGCGGCGCTGGAGATGCGCTTGTACATCACCAGACGCTGCTGGACGTCGTGCAGGTAGTCGTCGGGGATCAGCGCCGGCAGGTTAAGGCTCACCTCGACCCCCTCGTCCAGCGGTGATTCGATGTTGGGCGTCTTGCCGGCGCGAATCGCCGCCACGGCGCGGTCGAGCATCTGCATGTAGAGGCCGTAGCCGATTGCCTCCATCTGGCCGCTCTGCTCCTCGCCGAGCAGCTCCCCGGCGCCGCGGATCTCCATGTCGTGGCTGGCCAGGGTGAAGCCGGCCCCCAGCGCCTCGGCCCCGGCGATGGCGTCCAGGCGCTTGATGGCGTCCTTGGTCATGGCGCTGGGCGGCGGCGTCAGCAGGTAGGCGTAGGCCTGGTGGTGGCTGCGCCCGACCCGGCCCCGCAGCTGGTGCAGCTGGGCCAGGCCGAACTTGTCGGCGCGCTCGATGAGGATGGTATTGGCGCTGGGCACGTCGATGCCGGTCTCGATGATGGTGGAGCAGACCAGCACGTTGAAGCGCTTGTGGTAGAAGTCCGACATGATGCGCTCGAGGGCCCGTTCCGGCAGCTGGCCGTGGGCCACCCCGACCCGCGCCTCCGGCACCAGTTCGCGCACCGTCTCAGCGGCGGTCTCGATGGTCTTGACCTCGTTGTGGAGGAAGTAGACCTGGCCGCCCCGCAGGATCTCGCGCAGGATCGCCTCCTTGATGATCGGCTCCTCGCGGCGCTGGACGAAGGTCTTGACCGACAGGCGTCGCGCCGGGGGCGTGGCGATGATGGAGAGATCGCGGATGCCGCTCATCGCCATGTTGAGGGTGCGCGGAATCGGCGTGGCGGTCATGGTCAGAATATCGACCTCGGCGCGCAGGTGCTTCAAGCGCTCCTTCTGGGCGACCCCGAAGCGGTGCTCCTCGTCGATGATCAGCAGGCCCATCTTGGGCAGCTTCATCGACTTGGCGAGCAGCTTGTGGGTGCCGATGACGATGTCCGCCTGGCCCGCCTCGATGCGGCCCATGGCGGCGGCCTGGCCCTTGCCCGCGGTGAAGCGAGAAACCAGCTCGATGGCCACCGCGGTATCGGCGAAGCGGTCGCGGAAGTTCTCGAAGTGCTGGCGGGCGAGCAGGGTGGTGGGCACCAGCACCACCACCTGGCGGCCGGAGTGCACCGCCAGGAAGGCGGCGCGCATCGCCACCTCGGTCTTGCCGAAGCCCACGTCGCCACACACTACCCGGTCCATGGGCCTGGGGGCGGTCATGTCCTCGATCACGGCATGGATGGCGGCGCGCTGGTCCGGGGTCTCCTCGAAGGGAAAGCCCGCGGCGAAGCGGGCGTACTCGGCGTCGGGAGGGGCGCAGGCGAAGCCCTCCCGGGCCTCGCGGCGGGCGTAGATGTCGAGCAGCTCGGCAGCGGTGTCGCGGATCTTCTCGGCGGCCTTCCGGCGGGCCTTCTCCCACTGGTCGGAACCGAGTCGATGCAGCGGGGCGAGTTCGTCATCGGCGCCGGCATAGCGCGATATCAGGTGCAGGCTCTCCACCGGCACGTAGAGTCGGGCGCCCTCGGCGTACTCCAGGGTCACGAACTCGGCGGCCTGGCCGCCGGCTTCCAGGGTCTCGAGCCCCGTGTAGCGGCCCACGCCGTGGCTCTGGTGGACCACGGGAGAGCCGGGGCGCAGCTCGGAGAGGTGGCGAATGGCCAGCTCGTCGGCGTCGGTGGCCTTCTCGCGGCGGCGGGTCTGACGCACCACCTCGCCGTAGAGCTCCGACTCGCTGATCACGGCGAGGTCGGGGTCGGTCAGCCACAGGCCGGCCTCGAGTTCGCCCTCGGTGATCGCCATGGTGCTGTCGACGGCGAGGAAGTCGGCGAAGTCCGCCACGTGGGGCAGGCTGAGACGCAGCGGCCCCAGGACCTCCTCCAGGGCCTCGCGGCGCCCGCGGGATTCTGCCACGAAGAGCACCCGGGAACGGGCGTGATCGGCAAGAAAGGCCGACAGCGCCGCCAGGGGCTCCTTGCTTCGGGCGTTGATGCCGACCTCGGGGGGCGCCTGGCTGGCGGGGGCGAGGGCGTGGCGATGCTCCACGTCCTCGGTCAATTCCACCCGGGGGTGGCGCCTGATGGCCCCGAACACCTCGGCCACCGGCACGAAGGCCCGGTGGGGGGGCAGGAGCGGTCGAGTGGGGTCGACGCCGAGGTTCCCGAAGCGACTCTCGATGGCCGCCCAGTGGTGCTCCGCGGCGCCGTGGACCTCGGGCAGCAGGGCGACCCGGGTGCCTTCTGCCAGGTGTTCGAAGAGTGTCGCGGTCTCCTCGAAGAACAGCGGCAGGTACTGTTCCAGGCCAGGCGAGGGGATGCCCTTGAGGGCATCCACGTAGAGCGGGCACTGGCGAGGGTCGACGTCGAACAGGGTCTCGAAGCCCTCGCGGAAGCAGGCGATGGCGCTGCGCGACAGCGAGTATTCGTGGGCCGGCAGCAGGTCGACGCGTTCGACCTTCTCCTGGCTGCGCTGGGTGTCCGGGTCGAAGCGGCGCAGGGTGTCGATCTCGTCGTCGAACAGGTCGATGCGCAGCGGCGCCTCCGTGCCCATGGGGAAGAGATCGATGATGGCGCCACGCAGGGCGTACTCGCCGGGTTCGAAGACGGTCTCCACCGCCCGGTAGCCGGCCCGGGAGAGCGCTTCGCGGAAGCGTTCACGATCGAGCCGCTGGCCCACCTCCAGGGTGAGCACTCGTCCGGCGATGTACGCCACCGGCGGCAGGCGCTGCATCAGGGTGTTGATGGGCACCAGTACGATGCCATGCTCGCCGTCCTGCAGACGGCGCAGGGTGCGCAGCCGCGCCGAGACGATGTCCTGGTGGGGGGAGAAGCTGTCGTAGGGCAGGGTTTCCCAGTCGGGGAAGGGGAGCACCGGCACCCGG
Organism: Halomonas salsilacus; assembly: GCF_051216275.1. Classification (NCBI taxonomy): domain Bacteria; kingdom Pseudomonadati; phylum Pseudomonadota; class Gammaproteobacteria; order Oceanospirillales; family Halomonadaceae; genus Halomonas; species Halomonas salsilacus. Next base: position 55,734 of record NZ_JBPKAQ010000003.1, on the reverse strand, counting down.
CTGTAGAAGGCGAGTTCGCTCTCCAGGCGCAGCGCCTGGGCGGTGTCGGCGGTGATCACCAGCAGCGGGGCATCCTCGGCCAGGCGCGCCAGGGCCAGGGCGGCGGCGCTGCCATGGGGGGCCTGCCAGTAGAGGGTGTCGCGTACGCCTTCGGGGCGGGGCGGGTCCAGCGGCGAGAAATTGGGCATGGTCACGTCGGTCGGCTATCTTCCGAAACGCACATGATAGCAGATCCCGGCCGACCGCCGATTTGTCGTCACTCGGGCCTTTGTGTAATGCCGCTACAGGGGCTGCGACCATCCTGCGATTGACCCCGGGAGCGGGCTCCGGATAATGGCCGCGACCCTTCAACCCCACCAGTGAGGCCGCACGTGACTCAGCAACCCTCCGATACCGTCTTTCAGGAATGGCACGACAACCAGGCGCTTGCCGAGCAGTTGATCCCGATGATCGGTAGGCTCTACCGTCATAACAACGTGGTCACCACCCTCTACGGGCGGTCGCTCTTCAACCGCAGTGTGATCCGTATCTTGAAGGACCACCGCTACGTGCGGAAGGTCGAGGGAACCGAGCTCTCCGTGCAGGACACCTTCCCGCTGGTCCAGGCCATGGGCGAGCTCAACCTGGGCCCGGCCCATGTCGACGTGGGCAAGCTCGGCGTGGCCTTCAAGAAGCAGGGCGGCGGCGACGCCGTGGCCTTCCTGCGCGAGGAGCTGGCCGAGATCGTCGACAAGCACGACGCCAGCGGTAACAACGGCGAACCCAAGGACGTGGTGCTCTACGGCTTCGGGCGTATCGGCCGCATCCTGGCCCGGGTGCTGGTGGAGAAGGCCGGCGGCGGCAACCTGCTGCGCCTGAGTGCCATCGTCGTGCGCGGTCGCGGCGATATCGCCAAGGACCTCGAGAAGCGGGCCAGCCTGCTGCGCCGAGACTCCGTCCACGGTCCCTTCAACGGCACCATCAGCATCGACGTGGAAGCCCGCACCATCACCGCCAACGGTAACGTCATCCAGGTCATCTACGCCGATTCGCCCACCGAGGTTGACTACACCGCGTACGGCATCGACAACGCCGTGGTGGTGGACAATACCGGCATCTGGCGCGACGAGGCGGGCCTCGGCCAGCACCTGGCGTGCAAGGGTGTGGCCAAGGCGCTGCTCACCGCGCCGGGCAAGGGCGACATCAAGAACATCGTCTTCGGCATCAACCACGACGCCATCACCGAGGAAGACCGCATCCTCTCCGCGGCCTCGTGCACCACCAACGCCATCGTGCCGGTGCTCAAGGTGCTCAACGACGAGTTCGGCGTCGAGCATGGCCACGTGGAGACCGTACACAGCTACACCAACGATCAGAACCTGATCGACAACTACCACAAGGGTGACCGTCGCGGCCGCAGCGCACCGCTCAATATGGTGCTCACCGAGACCGGGGCCGCCAAGGCGGTGGCCAAGGCGCTGCCGGAGTTCGCCGGCAAGCTCACTGGCAACGCCATCCGCGTGCCGACCCCCAACGTCTCCATGGCGATCTTGAACCTGCGCCTGGAGAAGGATACCGACGCCGAGGCCCTCAACGACTTCCTGCGCCGCATGTCCCTGGACTCCCCGTTTCAGAAGCAGATCGACTACGTCGACTCCCCCGAGGTGGTCTCCACCGACTTCGTCGGCAACCGTCACGCCGGCATCGTCGACGCCAAGGCGACCATCGCCAACGGAAAGAACGCGGTCCTCTACGTTTGGTATGACAACGAGTTCGGCTACAGCTGCCAGGTGGTGCGCATCCTGCAGCACATGTCCAACGTGCACTTCCTCAAGCTGCCCCGCGCCAGCGCCTGAGGCGAGCCCACTGCCTGACCGAAACCCCCGCCGGAACCGCTCCGGCGGGGGTTTCTGCGTATGGTGGGGGTGGTGGCCGGCGGGCCTGCGACATTTTTTCCCTTGCCACAGGTCAGCTCCTGCGACCTTCGCTCAGGTAGTCATTGCTTCGCCTAGTCTTTATAATGCGAGAGATTTTTCGGGGTGGTTCGAGCCTGGCTCGGACCGGACTGGTAAACGTACCGACACGACAAGAATTCGAATCCATTCGAACCCCTTTCCTTCATCTATCCGATCCATCAACTGGGCGAGACTATGATCGAAGTCAAGAAAGGCCTGGATCTCCCCATCACGGGGGCGCCCGAGCAGCGCATCGAGGATGCGCGCCCGGTGCGTCACGTGGCGGTCCTGGGAACCGACTACGTCGGCATGAAGCCGACCATGGAGGTCAAGGAGGGAGACAAGGTAAAGCTGGGCCAGCTGCTCTTTACCGACAAGAAGATCGATGGCGTGCGCTTCACCGCGCCGGCCGCCGGCGAGGTGGTCGCCATCAACCGTGGCGAGAAGCGTCGCCTGCTCTCGGTGGTGATCAAGGTCGACGAGACTGAGGAAGCCGTCGAGTTCAAGGCCCACGGCCGTGACAAGCTCGAGGGGCTGGAGCGTCAGGTGGTGGTCGACCAGCTGGTCGACTCCGGCCTGTGGACCGCGCTGCGCACCCGACCCTACTCGCGCACCCCGGCCATCGACGGCAAGCCGGTCGATATCTTCGTCACCGCGGTGGATACCCATCCGCTGTGCCCGGATCCTGCCGAGATCATCAACGAACAGCCCGATGCCTTCGAGGATGGACTCAAGGTGCTGGCTCGCCTGACCGAGGGCAAGGTCTACCTGTGCACGGCACCGGCCGCCCGCATCCCCGGCGGTGACGTCAAGGGCGTTCAGGTCGAGGAGTTCGGTGGCCCGCACCCGGCCGGCCTCGTCGGCACCCACATCCACTTCCTGTCGCCCGTGGCCCTGCACAAGCGCGTGTGGCACATCGGCTACCAGGATGTCATCGCCTTCGGCAAGCTCTTCGCCGAGGGCAAGCTTGCGACGAGCCGCGTGGTGGCCGTGGGCGGTCCGCGCGTCGAGAAGCCGCGGCTACTGCGCACCCGCCTCGGTGCCAGTACCGAGGAACTGCTGGCCGGCGAGGTGGTCGACCCGGAGGGCACCCGCGTGATCTCCGGGTCGGTGTTCTCTGGTTCCGCCTGTGAAGGCAGCCTGCGCTACCTGGGTCGCTTCCATAACCAGGTCAGTCTGCTCGAGGAGGGCAACAAGCGATTCTTCCTGGGTTGGCTGTCGCCGGGCAAGGATCGTCACTCGGTGATGGGTATCTACCTGTCCGGGATCACCGGCCTCAAGGACTATGCGCCGACGACCTCCACCAACGGCTCTGAACGCGCCATGGTGCCGGTGGGTGCCTACGAGAATGTGATGCCGCTGGACATCCTGCCCACGCAGCTGTTGCGCTCGCTCATCGTGGGTGACATCGAGTCTGCCATGCAGCTCGGGTGTCTGGAACTGGATGAAGAGGACCTGGCCTTGTGCACCTACGCGTGCCCCGGCAAGTACGAATATGGCCCCATCCTGCGTGATAACCTCACCCTGATCGAGAAAGAGGCCTGATCATGCCAATTCGACAAACGCTCGATAGTCTCGAGCCACACTTCCACAAGGGTGGCAAGTTCGAGAAGTTCTACCCGCTCTATGAGGCGATAGATACCGTCTTTTACACGCCGCCCAGCGTGGCCAAGACCACCGCCCACGTGCGTGATGGGGTGGATCTCAAGCGCATCATGATCACCGTCTGGATGTGTACCTTCCCGGCGATGCTCTTCGGCATGTGGAATGCCGGCTGGCAGACCAATACCGCCATCGCCGACGGCTATGCCTCCATGGCCGGCTGGCGCGAGGCGATCATGATGACCCTGGCGGCGGGGCATGATCCTGGCAGCTTCTGGGCCAACTTCGTGCTCGGCGCGACCTACTTCCTGCCGATCTACCTGGTGACCTTCGTGGTCGGTGGCTTCTGGGAGGTGCTGTTCGCCATCAAGCGCGGCCACGAGGTCAACGAAGGCTTCTTCGTTACCTCTGTGCTCTATGCGCTGATTCTCCCGGCCACCATTCCGCTGTGGCAGGTGGCGCTGGGCATCACCTTCGGCATCGTGATTGGCAAGGAGATCTTCGGCGGTACCGGCAAGAACTTCCTCAACCCGGCACTGACCGGTCGTGCCTTCCTCTACTTCGCCTACCCGGCGCAGATTTCCGGCGACGCGGTGTGGGTGGCGGCCGACGGTTACTCCGGCGCGACCGCGCTCTCCATCGCCTTCCAGGACGGCATGGCCGCCCTGACCACCACCTTCAGCTGGTGGGACGCCTTCCTTGGCTTCATCCCCGGCTCCGTGGGTGAGACCTCGACCCTGGCGATCTTCATCGGCGCCGCGGTGTTGCTCTGGACGCGCATCGCCTCGTGGCGAATCATGCTCGGGGTGTTCCTCGGCATGGTGGCCACCAGCGCACTGTTCAACCTGATCGGCTCCGACACCAACCCGATGTTCGCCATGCCCTGGTACTGGCACCTGGTCGTCGGCGGCTTCGCCTTCGGCATGGTGTTCATGGCCACCGACCCGGTGTCTGCCTCCATGACCAACCAGGGTCGCCTGCTGTTTGGCGTACTGATCGGCATCATGACTGTGCTGATTCGCGTGGTGAACCCGGCCTTCCCCGAGGGGATCATGCTGGCGATCCTGTTCGCCAACCTGTTTGCGCCGCTCATCGACCACTTCTTTGTGCAGGCCAACATCAAGCGCCGGAAACAGCGCACCGGTGCACCGGCCGAGGAGACTGCCTGATGGCACAGAGCAACAACTCCATCAAGAAGATTCTGGGGGTGGCGTTCGCACTTTGCATCGTGTGTTCGGTCATCGTCTCCACCGCCGCGGTGGCGCTGCGTCCCATGCAGCAGCTCAACCAGGAACTCGACCGCAAGACCAACGTCCTGCGCGTCGCCAACCTCTACGAGAGCGGCATGGATGTCGAAGCGGCCTTCGGTGAGGTCACCGCGCGGGTGGTGGACATGCGTACCGGGGAGTACACCGACCAGTTTGATCCGGAGACCTTCGACCATTTCGAGGCACGGCGCGACCCCGCTACCGGGCGAGCTCTTTCCGGTGATCGCGATATCGCCGGCCTCTCTCGGGTCGAGAACTTTGTCACCGTATATCTCGTCGGTGATCCCGACGACCCCGAGCAAATCATCCTGCCCATTCGTGGCCAGGGCCTGTGGGGGCTGATGCGCGGCTACCTCGCTGTCGAGGGCGACGGCAACACCATCGTGGGCATCACCTACTACGAGCACAACGAGACCCCGGGCCTGGGTGCCGAGGTGAATAATCCGCGCTGGCAGGCCCAGTGGGAGGGCAAGGAAATTTTTGATGAGGAAGGTGACCTGACCCCGGCCATTCGTGTGGTCAAGGGCACAGGCAGCGGTGAGCATGAAATCGATGGCCTCTCCGGCGCGACCCTGACCAGCAACGGCGTCACCAATATGCTGCAGTTCTGGCTGAGCCCGGAAGGCTTCGGCGAGTACCTAGCCGAGTTCCGCAGCGGCGTCGATCAGGATGACGCCGTGGACACCGACGTCGAATTCGAAGCGGAAGGAGCCTGATCATGGCGGATGCAACTCCGAAAGGCGTCCTTACGGCGCCATTGTTCAAGAACAACCCCATCGCGCTGCAGGTGCTCGGCATCTGCTCCGCCCTGGCGGTAACGACCAGCATGAGCGTGTCGCTGGTCATGACTCTGGCGGTTATCGCCGTCTGTGCCTTCGCGAACCTGTTCGTGTCGCTGATCCGACACCACATCCCCTCGTCGATACGCATCATCGTACAGGTCACCATTATCGCCTCGCTGGTGATCGTGGTGGATCAGGTGCTCAAGGCGTTCGCCTACGAGATGTCCAAGCAGCTCTCGGTGTTCGTCGGCCTGATCATCACCAACTGCATCATCCTGGGGCGTGCCGAAGGCTTTGCCATGCAGAACGGGCCCAAGCTCGCCTTTCTGGACGGCATCGGCAACGGCATTGGCTACGGTTTCATATTGCTGACCGTGGGCTTCTTCCGTGAACTACTCGGCTCCGGCAGCGTCTTCGGCTTCACCGTGTTCGAGACCGTGCAGAACGGTGGCTGGTACGTACCTAACGGTCTGCTGCTGCTGCCGCCTTCCGCGTTCTTCATCATCGGCCTGATCATCTGGGTGCTGCGTGCCGTCAACCCGGAGCAGATCGAGGAGAACGAGTTCAAGATGAAGCACAACACCGAACCGAAGGAGGCGGTGTAACATGGAACACTATCTGAGCCTATTCGTTGCCTCGGTCTTCGTCGAGAACATGGCCCTGGCGTTCTTCCTGGGCATGTGTACTTTCCTGGCGCTCTCCAAGAAGGTTTCCGCGGCCTTCGGCCTCGGCATCGCGGTGATCGTGGTATTGACCATTACCGTACCGGTCAACAATCTGGTCCTGAATGTCCTGCTGAAAGAAGGGGCTCTGACCTGGACGGGGATCCCCGGTGCCGAGAACATCGATCTCTCCTTCCTGGGCCTGCTCAGCTACATTGGCGTCATCGCCGCCGTGGTACAGATCATCGAGATGTTCCTCGACAAGTACGTGCCTGTGCTCTACAACGCGCTGGGCGTGTTCCTGCCGCTGATTACCGTGAACTGCGCCATCCTCGGGGGCGTGCTTTTCATGGTCGAACGTAACTACAACTTCGGCGAGTCCGTGGTCTACGGCTTCGGCGCCGGCACCGGTTGGGCGCTGGCCATTACCGCCCTGGCGGGTATCCGCGAGAAGCTGAAGTACAGCGACGTTCCGGGCTCCCTGCAGGGCCTGGGCATCACCTTCATCACCGTGGGTCTGATGTCGCTGGGCTTCATGTCCTTTTCCGGCATCCAGCTCTGAGGCAGGTCGTGCTCTCCCGGCGGCAAGCTGTGCCGCCGGGGTCCAGATAACGTGAAGCAATAGGAAACCGACATGGTTGAAACAACCGTCATCTTGCTCGGTGTGGTCATGTTCACCCTGATCATCATCGGTCTGACCCTGGTGATCCTGGCCGCCCGCAGCAAGCTCGTCAGCAGTGGGGACGTGACCATCGAGGTCAACGGCGACCCCGAGCACACCCTGACTACCCAAGCCGGCGGCAAGCTGCTCAACACCCTGGCCGCTAACGGCATCTTCCTCTCCTCCGCCTGCGGCGGCGGCGGCTCCTGCGCCCAGTGCAAGTGCCGCGTGGAAGAGGGCGGTGGGGCGATCCTGCCAACCGAAGAGTCTCACTTCACGATGCGCGAGAAGAAGGACGGCTGGCGCCTCTCGTGTCAGGTGCCGGTGAAGCAGGACATGAAGGTCGAAGTGCCCGAGGAGGTCTTCGGCGTCAAGAAGTGGGAGTGCGAGGTTGTCTCGAACCCCAACGTCGCTACCTTCATCAAGGAACTCAACCTCAAGCTGCCCGAGGGTGAGAACGTCGACTTCCGCGCCGGCGGCTATGTGCAGCTGGTGGCGCCGCCCTACGACATCAAGTTCTCTGACTTCGATATCGACAAGGAGTACCAGGGCGACTGGGAGAAGTTCGATCTCTACAAGATCTCCCACAAGAACAACGAGGAAGTCATCCGTGCCTACTCCATGGCGAACTACCCGGAAGAAGTGGGCATCCTCAAGTTCAACATTCGTATCGCCACCCCGCCGCCCAACACCAACCATCCGCCGGGGCTGATGTCCACCTACGTCTTCAGCCTGAAGCCGGGTGACAAGGTCACGGTGATGGGGCCTTTCGGCGAGTTCTTCGCCAAGGACAGCGACGCCGAGATGGTCTTCGTCGGCGGCGGTGCCGGCATGGCGCCGATGCGCAGCCACATTTTCGACCAGCTCAAGCGCCTCAAGTCGTCGCGCAAGATCTCGTTCTGGTACGGCGCGCGCTCCTGGCGCGAGACCTTCTACAACGACGAGTACGACCAGCTGGCCGAGGAGTTCCCCAACTTCACTTGGCACCTGGCGCTCTCCGACGCGCAGCCCGAGGACAACTGGGATGGCCCCACCGGCTTCATCCATAACGTCCTCTACGAGAACTACCTCAAGGACCATCCGGCCCCCGAGGACTGCGAGTACTACATGTGCGGGCCGCCCATGATGAACGCCTCGGTGATCAAGCTGCTGCTGGATCTGGGCGTGGAACCCGAGAACATCCTGCTGGATGACTTCGGCGGATGATCTCCCTCGCCGCGAGGCGACACCCGGGGCTGGCCATGCGGCCAGCCCTCTTTCTATTCGCCCTGCTGATGCCGCTGGCCCTGCTGGTGGGCTGTCGTCAGCAGGGGGAATGGCACCAGTTCGAGGGTGTGGCCCTTGGCACCGGCTTCCACATCACGCTGAATGGCGACCTGGGCGAGGGTGAGAACGTTCTGGTCGAGGCCGCCATCCAGGGTGAACTGGCCAGTCTCGATAGTCAGATGAATGCGTACCAGAGCCTGCTGTCGGCATCACGCCTGCCGCATTCTGCTGAGCGACTGACGGGCGCCATCGATGTGACCCTGCGCGAGCACCTGCAGGCCGTGGCGGTGGATCGGCTGTTCCGGGTATTCGACGATTTCGGCATCGCCAACGCCATGGTCGAGCTCGGGGGGGTGCAGCGTGCCAGCGGGACATCCGAACGCCATCCCTGGCGCGTGCGTCTGCCGCGCAGTGGGATCGGGGAGTCACCGGAGCCCGTCCTGCGGCTGAAGGATGCCGCCCTGGTGACCCGCACCGTGCCTCGGCCTGCGGGTGACGACGTCGCGGCAACGGCGCTTGTCCTCTCGGTCAGCGCGGTGGCAGCCAGCGCCGAAGCGGCCGATCGCCTTGCCCGGGGGCTGCTCGACACCACCCCGGACGACACCCTGGAACACCCCGTACGCCTTGTTGTCCTTACTCAACAGGGCCTTGAATTACATATCGGATCCACCCTCGATCCGCTGCTCGAGCGGTGAGCCCGAGCGACAAGAAAGGAGAATGACATGACCATCTGGATTATCGCCTTTGCCTTCATGCTGCTGATCATGGCCGCCATGGCCGTCGGGGTGATCCTCGGTCGCAAGCCCATCGCCGGCTCCTGCGGTGGCCTCAACCAGCTCGGCCTCAAGGAGAGCTGTGAGGTATGCGGCGGCCAGGATCAGGTGTGCGAGGAGGAGAACCGCAAGCGCGGCAGTGTGCGCCGCCGCAGCGACGAGAGCCGTGGTGCCGACCTGGGCTACGACGCGACCCGGCGTTGAGCCGCTGAAGACCCCTCGAAAATCGCCTCTTTTAACGCCACACGCATTAAGGCCCTCCCCCTCAACCCTAGGTCCTGGACCCTAGGCCCTGGGCCCTTTTCGGTAACAAGGAGATCGAACGGCCAATGGCAGTCCATAACTACGACGTGGTGGTGATCGGTACCGGCCCGGCGGGGGAGAGCGCCGCCATCAACGCCGCCAAGCACGGCAAGCGTGTGGCGGTGGTAGAGAAACAGCCGCTGGTGGGCGGCAACTGCACCCACTGGGGGACGATTCCCTCCAAGGCGTTGCGTCACCAGGTCAAGCAGATCATGCAGTTCAACACCAACCGCATGTTCCGCGATATCGGTGAGCCGCGCTGGTTCTCCTTCCCCAAGGTGATGGAGCGCTCCCGGGCCACCATCGACCAGCAGGTGGCGATGCGTACCAACTTCTACGCGCGCAACCGTATCGATCTCTTCAGCGGCGTGGCGCGTTTCAAGGACGAGCACAGCCTGCTGGTGCGCGACAGCGACGAGGGCACGGATGAGCTGGTCGCCCAGAAGGTCGTCATCGCCACCGGCTCGCGTCCCTACCGCCCGGCGGATATCAACTTCCGCCACCCGCGCATCTACTGCTCGGACACCATTCTCAGCCTCAACCATACGCCTCGCACCCTGATCATCTTCGGCGCAGGGGTCATTGGCTGCGAATACGCCTCCATCTTCTCCGGGCTCGGCGTCAAGGTGGATCTCATCAACAACCGCGACAGCCTGCTCAGCTTCCTGGATGACGAGATCAGTGACGCGCTCTCCTATCACCTTCGCAAGCACGGTGTGCTGATCCGCCACAATGAAGAGTATGAGCGCGTCGAGGGTGACGAGTCGGGGGTCACCGTCCACCTACAATCAGGCAAGCGGCTGCGTGCCGACGCCTTCCTGTGGGCCAACGGACGTACCGGCAACACCGACCAGCTGGGCCTGGAGAACATTGGCCTGGAAGCCAACTCCCGCGGCCAGCTGACGGTCGATGAGCACTACCGCACGGCTCTCCCGCACATCTACGCCGCCGGCGACGTGATCGGCTGGCCGAGCCTCGCCAGCGCCGCCTATGACCAGGGCCTCAACGCTTCCAGCGAGATGGTAGATGACGACTTTCGCTACGTCACCGAGGTGCCAACGGGCATCTACACCATTCCCGAGATCAGCTCATTCGGGCGCAACGAGCGCGAGCTCACCGAGGCCAAGGTGCCCTACGAGGTGGCCCAGGCTTTCTTCAAGGATACTGCCCGCGCCCAGATCACCGGGGACACCGTGGGCATGCTCAAGATCCTCTTCGACCAGGACACCCTGGAGATTTACGGCATCCACTGCTTCGGTGACCAGGCCTCCGAGATCGTCCATATCGGTCAGGCGATCATGCATCAAAAAGGTGAAGCCAACTCGCTCAAGTACTTTGTCAATACGACTTTCAATTATCCCACAATGGCTGAGGCCTATAGGGTGGCGGCTCAAAATGGTCTCAATCGTGTTTTTTAGCCGGATATGAATTTTTGGAAAGTATTCATCGCTGTTGGCTGAAATCCCTGATATTTAGGCATTAATACCAGCTTATTAAAAGCTGGTATTTTTTTTGGTAACCATAAATGAATGCGATGGTTATGCATAATCTGGATGATCGCCACGATGACATTAACCTCCAGCTGAACGATAGTAGACCCTAGTCACGCATTTCTCACCGGTGGATGTTGTAAATGATCTCGCCCGGACGAGGTGTCGTCGTGGGCGAAATACAGGCGGAGGTAATCGTTGAACCTGACGCGAACTCGTGAGCTCGCAATGCAGGCGTATCTGCTGCTGGTAGTATGCGGTTGTGTCGTGCTTGGCATTCTGGGGGTTTTGAGCTCTGGTTTCGGCGTAGCCATTCACCTTGGCCTTCATCCCGGTATGGCGGTCATCGGTATTATCGCCTCATTGGGGATTGTGCTTGTCTGTCGAGGCTGGGATTGGCTCCGATACATGACCGCATGCCTGCTGATGATATGGCTGATTATCATCTATTCCCCTGACTGGCTTCCCGTCGCCTCGCTAGAGTGGTTTCGCTATCCCGTCAGGTACTTGTTGCTACCGGCAGCTTTGGCGTTCTCGCTCTTCTGGGGGCGAAACACACCACTGACACAGCGGCTCTGGCAGGTCACGGGGTGGCTACTGATCGGGGCCGGACTCCTCGTCCTGCTGCACCCCCTGCTGCCATTGAGCATGGTGCGGACCGCCTCGAACATGACGATGCCCGTGATCGAGAAGATTGGTTCCATCGCCCTGGGGCTTGCGATGTTGCTGGTGGATCGCGCCACGCAGAAACGTGCCGTGCTGGGGCGAATGTCGGAACTGGCCACCGTGATCGGTGTTATCGTCAGTTGCCTGGCGGGCTATCTAGTGACCTGGCAGTACGCCCAGGAGATCCCGCAGCGCCCCGCTAGTTGGCCACCCGGTATGGGGGGCGTGTCCTCTCCGCGGATCTCCGATCTGCTGCCGCTGAGCATTACCCTGGGCGGATGGCTGTTGACCTATTCTCTTGCCATCAGCCTGGCACTTACCCGGCATACCCTGGCTCATAGTCGTGATCTTGCCGCCACCCAGCTGCAGCTCAAACTGCAGAAGCAGATTCAGGCCATGATCGCCCGAGATGCTCCCATGCATGAGTCCCTGCAGGCCATCTGCCGTATGGTGCAGCATGAGGATGATCAGGCAGGCTGCTCGGTCATGCTCTATTACCCGCGCGACAATGCACTGATCCTGACCGCCAGTTCACGGTTGCCTCCCGCCTATTGCGAGGCGATGCAGCGCTTGTCGGTAGGACCGAACATTTGCGCCTGTGGCTCGGCGGCCTATTATCGTCGACTCGTTGTCACTGAGAACATCGACAAGGACCCCCGGTGGCATGGTTTCAGAAAGCCGGCCACCGAGGCGGGGCTGAAGGCCTGCTGGTCCTATCCGGTGGTCTCCATCGAAGGTCGTCTACTCGGCACCTTCGCGCTCTACTATCCGTATACGGCGACGCTGGATTCGGAACGTCTCGAACGCCTGGCCGCCGCCGCCGAGCTCGTGGCCCTCGCCGTCGAGCGGCATCAAGACAGGCAAGGGCTGAAGGAGAGTGAGCAGCGCTATCGTTCACTCTTCACCTACAATCCCGATGCCGTATTTTCGCTCGATCTGGAAGGCAGTTTTAACAGCATCAACGCGGCCTGCTGCGAGATCACCGGCTTTCATCCGGGAAGTATTATCGGCACTCACTTCAGCTCCTTCGTCGATAAGGAGGATAGTGATAATGTCAGGCATATTTTCGGCGAGTCCCTTGAGGGAAAGACGCGCCGTTACGAGATTCATGCCCATGATGTCTCAGGCAACGGCCTGGTTCTTGATGTTACGAACCTGCCGATTGTCATCAATAACGAGGTGACCGGCGTATTCGGCATCGCCAAGAACATCACCGAGGCGCGGCAACGTGATACCCAACTGCGTATCCTCCAGCGCAGTGTGGAGGCGAGCATCAATGGCATCATCATCGCCGATGCCACGAAGGAGGGGTTCCCTCTCTTTTACGTCAACTCCGCCTTCGAGAAAATGACGGGCTACCGCAGTGACGAGGTATTAGGCAGAAATTGTCGATTTCTGCAGGGTGAAAGGACCGATAAGGATGTGATCATCTTCATGGGGAATCGTCTGGCTGAGGGTCGTGAGGTTCACGTGACCCTGCGCAACTATCGCAAGGATGGTGCGGTATTCTGGAATGACTTATACATTTCCCCTGTCAAGGATGACAAGGATCGCATTACCCATTTTGTTGGCGTGATCAACGATATTTCCCGCCAGAAGGAACATGAAGAAAATCTGAACTATAATGCCAGCCACGATGTACTGACGGGGCTGGCCAATCGGGCGCTCTTCGAGGAGAGGCTCTCTTTCGCCCTGCACCGGGCAAGACGCAGGAGCACCTTGATATCGGTACTGTTTATCGACCTGGACGAATTCAAGCCCATCAATGACACCCTGGGTCACGACGTCGGTGACCAGCTGCTGGTAGAAGTAGCAAGGCGCATGTCGGATCAGATGCGGCCCGACGATTTACTCTCTCGCTTCGGTGGGGACGAATTCATCATCCTGCTCACGGAACTCGAACACGAAGAGGGCGCACTGCAGATCGCCAGACGGCTGCTGCCGATCATCTCGAGCCCCTACCACCTGGCAGGAAGAGAGCTCCATATCAGTGCCAGCATCGGCGTCGCCTGCAGCGACGGGATGAATCTCGACCAGCCGGGAGAGCTCGTGCAGCAAGCCGATATGGCCATGTACAAGGCAAAGCAGCAGGGTCGCAACACTTGTCAGCTGTACACGCCGGATATCAATGTCACCCTGACCCGTCGCATGACGCTGCGCAACGAGTTGCAGGAAGCCATCGACTGGTGGCAATTCGAGTTGCACTACCAGCCGCTGGTCAGGGTGGCAGATGGCGAGATCATAGGCGTCGAAGCCCTCCTTCGTTGGCAGCATCCTGAGCGGGGGCTGATCATGCCCGAGCAGTTTATCTCTGTGGCAGAGGAAACCGGTCAGATCGTCACGCTCAGCCAGTGGGTCCTTGAACAGGCCTGCCGTGACCTGGTGACGCTGGACCGGGCCGGGTGGACGACATGGCACGTTGCGGTCAATCTTTCCCCGTTGCAGTTCCGACGTAACGATTTCCTGTCGAACGTATTACGCATCTTGGCCGACCACGACCTGGCCAGCGATCGCCTGGAGGTCGAACTGACCGAAGGGGTGCTGATGCGTGACAGCTATAGCGCCATCGAGACCCTCAAGGGGCTGAAACGAATGGGCGTGATCATCTGCATCGATGACTTCGGTACGGGTTTCTCCAGCCTCAGCTACTTGCGCCACCTGCCTATCGAGCGTATCAAGATCGACCGCAGCTTCATCATGGAGGTGGACAGCAACCGCCACGATAGTGCCATTGTTCAAGGTATCATCAGCATCGCCCACCAACTGGGCCTGGAGGTGGTGGCGAAGGGCGTCGAACGCGAGGCGCAGCGCGACTGTCTCGTCGGCTTCGGTTGCGACATCCTGCAGGGGTACCTCATGGGCAAACCCCAACCGTTGCCGCTACTTCTGGCCACCCTGGAGGGTGCCACCCCAAGCCTCGAAGCCGCTGCGTCACAAGGTGATGCCTCCGCGGCCGGCTCTAATACCGGATCCTCCGAAAAGAACTAGAAAATTCATCTCCTGTCTCCAGAAAATTGAGGGAGACAGGCGTGCGTGATAGTGTAAAAATATGTGTACTTTTAATTCAAAACAGTAAATCAAGTAATCTGTTCCCGGCTTTTCATCGAATTGCATGGCGTAATTCGAGGCAAAATTCAAGACGGAATTGACGAGAAATGAATGAAATGGGTGGATATATTGAGTTTGATCTTCCTGTCAATCGTGGTCACCTCCACCCTGATGCACTGCGTCTAAACACGGCAGGGAATACGTTTCGCCTGATTCTTTCGCGTGGAGACATCCACCATGTCTACGTACCGAACTATATATGCGACAGCATGGTAACTCCGTTGCACGACATGCAGGTCAAGCACACCTTTTACAGCGTTAATGACCAGCTGGACCCGGAATTTTTTCCCGATATAAATGACGATGAGCGTCTGCTCTATGTCAATTATTTCGGGATAAAGGATGACACTGTTGCTCGGTTGGCGAAACGCTACGGCCATCGTCTGATTGTGGACAATTCACAAGCTCTGTTCAGTTCGCCGCTTCCCGATATTGACACGCTCTACTCCCCCAGAAAGTTTGTGGGCGTACCCGATGGTGCTTACTGGTATTCCCGCCAGGGTGAGAGAGAGAGTCTGCATGAAGGGCTGCCATTCGCAACTTCCTGGCAGGCACTATCGCATCTTGCCGGTCGACTGGAGGAGGGGGCCTCACTCCACTATTCCAGCTATGTAGCATACGAAAAAAGGCTAGATACAGCTCCCATTGAGCGGATGTCAAGGGTCAGTGAAATGATTCTCTGCGGGTTTGACTATGAGTCATATCGTGAGAGAAGAAGAGAGAACTTCTCCTACCTTGATGAGCGACTGGCCGCAATCAATGGCATGAGTTTTGATCTCACACCTTGCCAGGTACCGATGGTCTACCCACTCGTGATTTCCAGAACGTTGCGGAATAAGGAGTCAGTGAGTAATGAGGTGAGAGAATGCCTTCTTTCGAAAAAAATATACCTTCCGAGATATTGGTCGGATGTCACGGTTCGTCCTACGGCAAGCCTGCAAGAAAAGGCCTTGGTAGATGATCTGCTTCCACTACCCATCGATCAACGATACCGCCAGGAAGACATGAAGTTCATGGCGGATTGCGTGGAAGAAATCCTCGCTTGATGCACAATTTTATTTGAGAGAAGCGCCATACTACAAGTAGCTGCACCCTTGTCGCCAATGAAGCGTCCTGGTTGCCGAGGCGACATCTGGAAGGAGAGTTTATCATGAAGAAGATTCTGTTCCTGGGCGCAGCACAAGCTCAGCTACCCCCCATTCATTATGCCCTGGACCAAGGGTATTACGTGATCACCTGTGATTATCTGCCGGATAATCCCGGACACTTCTTTGCCGACGAATCACATGAGGTGTCCACTACCGACAAGGAAGCGGTACTGGAGCTTGCCAGGCGGCTGGAAGTTGACGCCGTCGTGGCCTATGCCTCCGACCCGGCGGCACCCACCGCCGCCTATGTCGCGGAGGTTCTGGGGTTGCCTGGCAATCCCTACGACTCGGTGGAGTTGCTCGCCAGAAAGGACAAGTTTAGGGAGTTTCTGGTGGAACACGGCTTCAACGCGCCCCGGTCATGCTCCTTCTACTCGATAGATGACGCTCGAGCATGGTTGGCAACGCTGCAGCTGCCGGTGTTCGTAAAGCCAGTCGATTCATCCGGCAACAAGGGGATCACCTGCCTGGAGAACCCTGCCGATCTCGATGACGCCTTCCTTTATGCGCTCCAGTTTTCCCGGGAGCAGAAGGTGGTGATCGAGGAGCGAATCGATCAGGTCGGCTTTCAGATCGACAGCGACGTCTTCATGTTCAATGGCGAGTTACGGTTCTGGCTATGGGCCGACGCCCATTTCGACCCCCTCTGCTCGCCGCCATTTCCCATCGCCAACAGCTACCCCACGACACTCGATCCTCGCATCGGTGAAAAGGCGGCCGCCGAACTCGAGCGCATCCTGGCGACCCTAGGGTTTCGTTCCGGTGCCTTCAACGTCGAATTTCTGGTCGATGCCCAGGGTGAGATCTGGTTCCTGGAGATCGGGCCACGTAACGGGGGTGACTTCATTCCCGACACCATCCTGCAGGCCACCGGTGTCGATCTTGTCAAGGCCACGGTCGATTCGGCGCTGGGGCTGGACTGCTCCTGGGTTAAGCGGGTTGAGCCCCGCGGTTTCTGGTCGAATTACGTGGTTCACTCGCTGGAGGCCGGCATCCTGGAAAGCATCAGTATCTCGGAAACGCTACGCGAGCGCCTGGTCTGCAAGGCAATCACGGTCCACGACGGGGATGAGGTGGATTGTGCCCGGGGGTCTCACAACACTTTGGGTGTGCTGGTCATTCGCTTCAAGAGCCTGGAGGAGATGCACAGCATGCTGGCCAATATGCACGATCACATCACGATACGGGTCACAAGCCAGCAAAAGGTGGCAGTCAACGGGTGACCCCCGGGACACGAAGAGCGGGGGCCAAGGGGCCCCCGAATAGTCGACTATTGAATGGCTCATGGCGCGCCAAGCAAAGTCGAGTCGGTCGATACGTGACTTATATCATTGGTCAGGTCTCGGTCTCAGGTCTCAGGTCTCAGGTCTCAGGTCTCAGGTCTTTGTCAGGGGCCTGGCGCTCACCGCTTCGGTCACTGGCCTCACCAGCACTTTGATATGATCATTGATGTTGTCGAGAATCTGCAGCATCTCGGGCTTGCTGTCGAACCTCAGGAGCATCGTGCCGATGACATGATGAGAGCCCGTCGCCGTCTCTACAAGGTCCCCCGGTTTGACCCAGAGCTCCTCTTCATAGACGCATCTGCGCAACGAATGGGATAGCCAGAGCGACTCGAAGGCCCCCGTCTCGAGGGAGTGCACCATGAAGTCGGACCAGTAGCCCTCCGGTTTGGCGGCCGGCAGGTCGTCACAGTCAGCGCCCAGCGCGGCTTCGACGGTGTAGGCGGTAAGGTCAACGCCGGTGGACAGGCGAATGGCGTCCGTGATGCGTCCACCCCCGTTTCTGGCTCCGACCTCCAGAAACCAGATCTCGTCATTGGCATCGACCAGAAATTCGATGTTGAAAGCCCCGATCTTCATGTCCAGGAGCTTGAGAATCTTCTCGAGCTCACGGCTGGCCTTGACGGCGACTGCTTTGGACAGGGCGCTGGGGAAACTGCTGGCCATCTGGAAGGGTGGGTCGCACGCCGTGTTGAAGTGCGAGTTACCCCAGATCCAGAATCGCAGCTTGCCATCCACCATGAAGACATCACTGTCGATCTGGTAACCCACCTTCTGAATCCTTTCCTCCACCACCACCACCTTGGCCTTGGAGTACAGAAGGGCATACTCGAAGGCGCATTCGAGCTGGTCGGCGTCCTTGAGCAGGGTGATGCCCTTGGAGCCTGAGGAGTCGACGGGCTTGACGTAGACGGGAAGGCGCAGTTCCGACAGCCATGCTCTGGCGGCCTGCAGGGCTTCAAAGGATGCCGAGCGGGGCGTGTTGAAGCCATGGGTTACCAGGAACTCGCGAAAGCGATCCTTCCGCGACAACACGTTTACCGACTCATAAGGGTTGCCTGGCAGGCCGAGCGACTCGGCGACATAGGCCGCGGTAGGGGCGGCGGGATCGGAGGCGTAGGCCACCAGGCCATCGACCTGGAGGGATTCGGCCAGCTTCCTGATGCCCTCCAGGTCGGTGGTTGAAACGTTGTAGCTTTCATGGGCGAGGGCGTGTCCAGGGTTATCCGGCAGGTAGTCGCAGGTGACGACATGGTAGCCACGCTCGAGGGCATATTCGATCGGGGGCAACTGTGTCGGTGCCGCGCCGAGGAAAAGGATTGTTTTCATCTTTGTAGTCCGTCCCAAATGGCTCAACCCCGGCGATGCCGGGGTTGGTTTCAGTATGTTGTGACGTGTGCCCGCCATCCGTTGGCTTCATGCTATGAGACGTCTGTCACAGGGACTGAATGGCCCGGCCATCAGACCAGGAAGGTGCTGCGGAAGTCTTGTCAGGATAGGACGATAATCGATCATCGCCCTCCTGCGGGTTGCCGCTGTGATGGAGCAGGCTGCCCCCGCGTTGTGTCGAGAGTGGCGAGATGTGCCTGATGTCAGCTGGTTCTCGGGCCAGGACACCCTGCGCCGCGATATTGTCCTGAACCAGACACCATTCCAGATCACAGATCGGACCGTTTGGCTGATAAGCAGTGGGGGCGCTGAGCAGTAGCTGACGAATCTGGGCGACATCACGTTTGTGGACTGCCTCGCGCAGGGCCGTCAGGTGAGCCTCGAGACGCCCCCATTCCCAATGAATCTCCTTCTCGCTGAGGATGCGGGGATGTTCGGTGGAAAGGGAGTCCTGGCCGACCAGGATTTCCTCGTAGAGCTTCTCGCCGGGGCGCAGGCCGGTATAGACGATATCGATGTCGCCGCTGCTGCCGTCCTCGGCACGCACCTCGAATCCCGAGAGCTTGATCATGCGCTGTGCCAGGGTGGCGATACGCACCGGCTCGCCCATGTCGAGGGCGAAGACATCCCCACCCTTGCCCATGGCACCGGCCTGCAGCACCAGTTCCGCCGCTTCCGGAATGGTCATGAAGAACCGTGTGATCTCGGGGTGGGTCACGGTAACTGGCCCGCCCTGGGCGATCTGCTGGCGGAATACCGGGATCACCGAGCCCGATGAGCCCAGCACGTTGCCGAAGCGCACCATGCAGAAACGTGTGTGTGTCTGAGTGGCGGACAGCGCCTGGCAGATCAGCTCGGCCATGCGCTTGGTGGTACCCATCACATTGGTGGGGCGTACCGCCTTGTCGGTGGAGATCAGCACGAAGGTGCCCACCCCTGCCGCCACGGCGGCCTTGGCGGTCTCCAGGGTGCCGAATACATTGTTGATCACCCCCTCTGAAACGTTGTACTCCACCATCGGCACATGCTTGTAGGCGGCGGCGTGATAGACGGTCTGTACGCCGAAGGTGCGCATCAGGCTCTCGAGCCGTTTGCCATTCTGGACGCTGCACAGCAGCGGCACGATCCGCTCTCTCGGCAGCTCCTCCTCCTTGGCGATCCTGGCCAGCTCCGACTCGATGCTGTAGAGGGCAAACTCGCTAACTTCCACCAGTAGCAGGCGGCTGGGGCGTAGTCGAATGATCTGGCGGCACAGCTCGGAACCGATGGAGCCACCGGCGCCGGTGACCATGACCACCTTGTCTCGGATATTGGCGTCCAGCAGTTCCTGACGCGCCGGCACCGGATCGCGACCTAGCAGGTCCTCGACGCTGACGTTGCGGATGTCCTCCAGTCGAGCGCGACCGCTGACGACATCCTCGACCGCGGGCACCGTCTGGATGGCGACATTCAGGCGTTCCAGAGATTCGAGGATCTGCCGGCGCCGTGAGCGAGTGGTGCTGGGCATCGCCAGCAGGATGCGCTCGGCATCGCTCTTCTCGATCAATCGGGGCAGCTCGGCAGGCTTGAAGACCTTGATGCCCTCCACCGTTGTCCCGTTCATCCCGCGCCAGTCGTCGACGAAGGCCACCGGCATGAACTCGGTGCCCTGGCGCAGCGAGGCCACCAGCTGGGAACCGGCAGAGCCCGCACCGTAGATGATGACCCGGATCTTGTCCTTCATGAGAATTCGCCGGTAGAGGCTGCGCATCAGGAAGCGAATCCCCCCCACCGAGAGCAGGACCAGAATGGCATGGATGACCAGTGGCGATAGGGTAAGGCTGATGTCAACGAAACGTGCCGCCAAGGCTAGCGTCAGGGTCGAGACGGCCGCGCCAATTCCCACCACCTTCAGGGTGTTCAGGGTCATGTAGCGAACCAGCGCCCGGTAGAGTCCAAGCCGCAGGAAGATGACCAGGGTGACCGGCACCGACACCGCCAGGAGGGTCCATGCCTGGGGTTGAAGGATGGGCGACAGGTTCTCCGCCTGGAGCACCAGCGCCATTAAGAAGCTGCCGGCCAGCAGCAGTGCATCGGTACTGAGTTGAAGGACACACTTAGACCGCCTGGGCAGACGCAACGCACGTTCCAGCATCTGTCTCATGAGCTATGACTCCCTTGATAACTCTGGATGACGTTCCAGTGAACGGCACGGCTGCGATCTGGCTATCTTGTCAAACATGACATGTGCTTCTTCCATGACAGAACCAGTCGACTCCCCAAGGAAACGATGCACATCCTTCAAATATTGCTGAATGTATCTTTATGTTATGAATTATACGAAAAAGGGTAGGGCAGGGTCGTGTGAATTGGAGCAAAGTGCGATATGAAATATGTAAATGGAATAGGCTGAGTTTACTAAACTTCTTGGATATAACTATTATTAATTAATAGCATAAGCATCATTCTTTGAGTGAAAATAGCCGGCCGGGCGACCCGTTGGTATGAGTCAAACTCAGTCGAGGGACAGTAAATTCGTTGACTCAGAGCCTGGCATTGTTACCCCCGGTCGTGGGGGTAAGCCTCTAGATGGTGCACCAGGAGGAGAGGAGGGTTCTGAAAAGACGCTGAGGTCTCTGATATGAACCGCCATCGGCGCCGCCGAAGCCGATGTCTTCAAACGATCTCCCCATACGATTTCCGCAAACCACGACGCCGAGCGGTAGGCCGCTCGGCGTCGTGGTTCAGACCATCATTATTTAGAAACGCATGGCGGGCTAGTCCCAGGTCGTGTCGTAATCGCGCCAGTAGTCGCCCAGGCGGCGCTCTTCGGTCAGGCCATAGAGCTGGTAACGGCGGGTCAGGGCGGCACCGCCGTCGCGGGTCAGCGGACGCCAGGCGATGGTCGCATGGTCGCGGCTGGAACGCGTAAAGAAAGCATCCAGCGGCAGTGACACATAGAGCCCCTTGTCGAAGCCCCCCTCGCCGAAGTCGTCATCGGCATCGGTCCAGGTCGCCCAGGCGCCCACGCGGGCACCGGAATCGAACTCGCGTGAGAGATCCAGGGTGGTGCCGAGGTCACCGGCCAGGTAACGGCCCACGCTAACCTTGGCCAGCACGTCCTCCAGGCCGGTTTCCACATAGGCGGTAAGATGCCCCGTCCAGGTGTCGTAGTCGCGAAGGTCGAAACCCTGGTCGAACTCGCGTTGACGCACCCAGTTGAGATCGGCCCCCAGGGCCACCGGGCTGTTGAAGGGGCGATAAAGCACCTCGCCGCCGGCACCGGCATACATCATTTCCAGCAGGCCGCCATAGCCCATGACGTACCAGTCATCGCCCCACTGGCCAGTGCGGGTGTACTGCAGGTTCTCGATCCCCAGGCTCGACTCCGCCAGGTAGTCGCCCAGGAAGGTGCGCACCCGCGGCAGCTCCGACTGGCCCCGGTACTCATACTTGTCGAGGTTGTCGGCCAGCGTCCAGGCCAGCTGGCCCGAGAACCAACCGTGGCGGTCGGTCTGCAGTTCGGCATCCGCTACCGCCATCAGGCGATAGAGGTAGCCGTCCGGCCCACCGAAGTTCTGGTCGAGTCGCGGCCCCAGGCCCCAGTCGAAGCGGCGGGGTGAACTCTCGTAGTGTGGCGAGCCGATCTCATCCAGCCGCGCATGGGCATAGATCCCGTGGCGATGGTCGGCCTCGTGCTCGCTGCTACGCGCCGCGGCCACGAAGGCATCGCGGTCGTGCACCGATTCACGCATCGACAGCCCACGGTTTTCCCATTGAAAGTGAAAGCTCTCGACGTCTTCACCGGCATTCGCGTGCAGGATGCGCCCGGCGCGACCCTCGCTCTGGGGCAGAGCGCGGAAGGCACCGGGTTCGGCCACCACCTGCAGGCGATCCCCTTGCTGGCCGATGCGGGTCACCCGCATGCCGGCATTGGTCTCCAGCTCGGCGGCAACCCGGGCCCAGCTCTCCTGTGGCGGGGCGTTGAGTTCGGCGGGAGGCGGGTCGCGCTTCACCTGGTGCAGCCCCGCCAGGTCGATGTTGTAGGTCAGGCCCGCCATGGCGGTATCGCCGCGCTGCCAGCCGGCGCGCAGCTCGAGGTTGTCACTCAGGGCCAGGCGCGCGCCGACGTTGACGCGTGTTTCCTGAGTCTGGTCGTTGTCCTGGGGCTCGTTTGCGTAATCGTTGCCTTCATATTCCAGCTGCAGGACCAGCGGATCCCAGGGGGTCTGGTACTCGATCCCACCGAACAGCGCCATCGGCCCCCGGAACAGCTGATCCACGGCGAACTCACCGCCCTGGTCGCCGCCGGCCCGCCCCGGCCGCTCATCGAAGCGCCCGGCGACCCAACCCAGGGGGGAGTCGACGTCGCCGGCATTGCCCAGATAGCCCCAACCCAGCCCCAGGCTGATATCCACGTCGTACCAGCGTTTGCTGGCCACCAGATACTCGGCGCCGAACAGCGTGGTGCCGCCCACGTCACGGAAGCCTACGGCCAGCTGCGGCCAGTAACGGGTCTCCTCCAGCAGGCGCACCTTCACGTCGGCGCCCTTGTCGAGGTTGTTGCGATCGCCACCCGAGGCGGCGAATTCGCGGTTCTCCACCTCCACATAGCGAAAGCCGCCCTCCAGCCAGCTCACCGGCTGGAAGAAGACGTTGTAGCGCCGATAGGGCTGGGTACGGCTGGCGCTGATCGACATGCTGCCCTCCGGCGCCATGCGCGCGGTGGGGGTCTGCATCAGGCCCACGCCGCCGAAATCGCTCTGCCCGGCGCCCAGCTGGCCCGCCAGCCGAGGCGAGCTTTCGAGGCCAGCGGCGCCGGCGGGTGGGGCCAACCCGGCCATGACCAGGCTGGCGAGGCCCACCGCCAATGCGAGCGGCAGCCGGGTGGGCGACATAGAGCGAACGGCGGGCGACGGCAGGCCGCCCGTCCCGGCGGGGGCGGGGGATGAGTGGCGCATCAGGGCATCCTGGTGATAGTGCAGGCGTCTCCGGGCAGGCGCGTAGCGATCAGCGCCGGCAGCCGGGTGTTGATCAGGGCGGCTTCCTGGGTGGTGCCGGGGAAGGGCGAGGCGGCGCGCAGGCCCTGTTCCACGGGGAGCAGCAGCAGCACCCGGCTGCCGGGCACCAGGCGTGTTGGCTGGTGGTTCCAGGCGGCCACGCCGCGGCGGGTGAGGGCACCATCGGGGCTGATTACCACCGCATGGTCAGCGTCCCGTGCCGCGGCGGGGGAGAGCGCCGCCAGCGCCGCCTCCAGGGTCAGGTCCGGCACCCAGTCGAACCGCGTCACGCCATCCAGGCTCCACACCTCGACCCAGCCCGGCCGCTCGCAAACGCCGAAATGCACCAGCTTCGCGAGCGGCGGGTCGTGGCGCAGGTTGGCCCCCAGCCAGGGCAGATCCATGCGCCCCGGGGTGCGGGCCGCCTCGTCCTGCCACTCGGCGAGCGTGTCCCGCCAGGTCGCCAGCCCCCCGGCGCGGGCCGCGTCGCCGGCCACCCGGGCGCTCACTCGTAGGGTATCGAGCTCGGCGATCAGCCGCCGCCGGCGCTCGGTAAGCCCCGCAGCGGTATCCTGGCGCAGGGCGAAGGCATGCTGCCAGGGCACCGCCGCCGGGTTGGCCTGCTGCCACGCCAGCCACGCCGCCGTCAGGGTGGGGCCCTCGTCGGCCAGCCCGATCGTAGCGACTGACAGGCCCAGCGCACAGGCCAGGGCCCTGGCAGACCTGCCGAGTGTCCTTGTTATCGAAAGCATCCTCTTCCCCTATCCATCTTCCTCGGCCCTACTCCTGGGTCTGCGGCCCTTATTCCTGGGCCCTTTACCCCTCGGCCCTCGGCCCCTACCACCAAGCCCGTGCCACCTGCCACGAGATCCGCGGCCCACCGGGCCAGGGGCGGGTCTCCACCGCCCAGAGTCTCAGCGTTTCGGCATCGCGCCACAATATATCCCGAGTGCGACTACCGTCTTCCCACTCCAGGAGCTGAAGACAGTGCTGCACGGTGCGTGGCCCCATCGGCAGCTCACGGGACTCGGGCGATTCACACCTCAGCTCGCCGCGGGCCGCCAGCTGGCGGGGCAGGCCATCGGCGTCTTCCCAGCGCCGCTCGAGCCGGAACGGGCCGGGCCGAAGCGATTGCCAGGGCACGTAGTCAGGGGGCGCCGGCTCGGCCTCGCCCGGTATGGTCAAGGGCAGATAATGGCTCTCCAGCAGGTTGCTGGGCAGGCCGGCCGTGGCCTGCAGCCCATCCTGATAGAGCACCAGCATGCCCTGGTTGCCGGTGGGCCAGTAGGTGGCCGGCCCCGCCACCGCGCCGAGCACCACCAGCCCGCGGCGGTCGCCGGCGTCGAGGGAGAGGCTGGCATAGGGCAGTGATTCGGCGCGCTCGCCGTCAGTTTCACCGCCCGGCACCCAGCCCATCAGGGCGTCACCCATGGGCGAGTAGCCGCCGCTGGCGCAGCCGTTCAGAAACAGCAAGGCCCCGGCCACCAGGCCGAGGCGATGCCCGCGTCGCGAAGGTGTCGTCATGCCGACCGCCGGATCAGTTGGTGCCCGGGGTAGTCCCCGGCCCGGTGCCGGGGCCGGTGCCAGAACCCGAACCAGAGCCCGAACTGGCGCTGACGGCCACGGCGAGGCCCACCGCGGCCGCCGCGGCGATGCCGCCCAGGGCGACGGTGGAGAGCCCGGTGGCAGCACTCAGCCCCGCGATCCCGCCGCCGGTACCGGCACCGGCACCCGCACCCGCACTCGCGGGAGCACCTGCACCGGCGGGAGCACCCGCCCCGGCAGGAGCACCCGCACCCGCAGGAGCACCTGCACCGGCGGGAGCACCCGCACCGGCAGGAGCACCGCTCTGGGCGGCCGGGGCGGGCGTGGTGCCCGGCGCCTGCTGGGCCAGGGCCAGCGGAGAGGCCAACAGGCCGGCGATGGCCAGCAGAGCGAACGGCTTGTTCAACATGATCAAATCCCTCTTCTTTATGGTGTGGGCGTAAGGCGCCCGGTGGGCGCCTGCCGTTGGCGAGCTCGTCACACGATGTATTCGGTTCGGCGAGCGCCTGGTAATCGTCACCTCAGCCGAGTAGGCCGTCTGACCGATCTTGGTAAACCTTCGCCGTGTCACCCGGCCCCCACGGGCCGGGTAACACGGTGTTGGCCGCATGTTACGCAATGTGGGTGGTCGTGACGAATGCTAACGGCGGTGCGATGAGTATGGTATGGCAATTAGCGCCCAAGCTTCACCAGATTCTCTGTAAGAGATAGTGGACAAAGTCATCTTGAAGGCTGATACGACCTAGCACTCACCGAATCGATTGTGTAGTATGGCGCCGCTTTGCTGCACTGCGCTAATTAAATTTATCGCAATATTATCAGTGGTTTGAAGCCAGCGCGCTCACTTGGTAGTCCTGCCTGAAGATAGGTGGCTAGCGGCTCGCCGTTGATACAGACCATGTCGGCCTCAGGGATGCGCCATCACACCCTGGGGCGGTAGCGTGTCTGGACGAAAAGGATGAGCAGCAAGCTGTTGGAGTAGTGGGGGTATTCAGTCTTCGAGTATGGGCATTTTAGGCGACTCCCACCGGGGTATGTTGTGCCATACTTACTTTGGCTTACATATTGTAACTTTGTAGTACATGATGCGGCGTTTCGTCAGGCCACGCAGCCGGCAAGCTCCCGTCGGTTCCCCACACTATCAGCAACAAAACAGAGGCAGTGTCGCATGCGCCCAACACGTTCCCTACGCCCGCTGGTAACCTTGGCCGGTGCCGCCTTGATCGCTGGATGCTCTCTCGCCCCCGGCGCTCACATGGATTACAGCGGCGAAGTCGCCCCCATCGATGACCTCGTCGATATCCAACCGATCACCCCCGGGTTGATCTCCACCTTTCGTCAGGTCGAACCCCGGGCACGCTCCATGAGCCCCGACCTGCGAACGCAGCTCAACGATTGGGAATACATCGTCGGGCCGGGCGATGTGCTCAGCGTCATCGTCTACGACCACCCGGAGCTGACCATTCCCGCCGGCGCCGAGCGCAGTGCGGAAGATGCCGGCAACGAGGTGCGCTCCGATGGCACCATCTTCTATCCCTATATCGGGCAGGTTCAGGTAGGTGGCCGCACCCTCGCCGAGATTCGCAGCATCCTCGCCAGACGGCTCTCCAACTTCCTGACCGACCCCCAGGTCGATGTGCGCATCGCCGCCTTCCGCTCGCAGAAAGTCTACGTCAGCGGCTCGGTGGAGAACCCGGGCACCCAGCCGATCACCTCGATACCGCTGACCGTGGCCGACGCCATCAGCCAGGCGGGCGGGGCGACGGACGGTGCCAACTGGCACAGCGTGATCCTGACCCGCGATGGCCGTGAAGAGCGGATCTCGCTCTTTTCGCTGCTGCGTGAGGGCGACCAGACCCAGAACCGCATGCTGATTGACGGTGACGTGCTGCATATCCCCGATTCCAGCAACCAGGGCGTGGCGGTCATGGGGCAGGTGCAGGTGCCTGGCAACGTGGGCCTGGGCAACGAGCGCATCTCGCTCACCGAGGCCATCTCTCGGGCCGGGGGTATCAACGAAGAATCTGCCGCGCCTTCCGGTATCTTCGTGATCCGCGGCACCCAGCCGGGCAGCGAGAAGCTGGCCACCGTCTACCAGCTGGACGTTCGCAACGCCGCAGCCTTCGCCATGGGCAACCACTTCACGCTGGAGCCGCAAGACGTGATCTACGTCACCACCGCGCCGATAGCCCGTTGGAACCGCGTGATCAGCCTGCTGCTGCCTTCGGTAGGCCTGCCGGGGACAGTGGCCGACAGCGCCACCGACGTGCGAGATCTCTAAGCGATGTTCCAGCGTATCCTGATCGTCTGTACCGGCAACATCTGCCGCAGCCCGGTCGCCGCCGCCATGCTTAAGCGGCGGCTGCCGGAGCGCGATGTCACCTCGGCGGGCCTGGGTGCCCTGGTCGGCCACGGCGTAGCGCCCCAGGCGCGCGCCCTGGCCGAAGCTGATGGTCTCGAAGTCGCCGACCATGAGGCCCGTCAGCTCACTCAGGAGATGCTCGTCGGTCATGACCTGGTGCTGGTGATGAGCGAAGGTCAGCGCCGTGCCGTGAGCGATATCGCCCCGGAAGCCCTGGGCAAGACGCTTTTGCTCGGCCGCTGGCTGGAGGAGGGCAAGGGCGCCAGTATTCCCGACCCCTACCGCAAGAGCGATGAAGTGTTTGCTCACGTTCATCGGCTGCTGAAGGAAGCCACCGAGGCCTGGGCTGGCAAGTTGTAAGGGCCGAGGGCCGAGGGCCGAGGGCTAAGGGCCCAGGAGCAAGGGCCTAGGGCCCTGGGCCAAGGGGCAAGGATCAAGGAATCCCTTGCCCCTTTCCCGTCCGCCCGCTTCCAGCGTTCAGGTCCTCGAATTTCATTGCCATAAGCTGGCCACCCTCAGCTCTTAGCCCTCGGCCCTCGGCCCTCGGCCCTTTACCCCCTACATCCCTCTCAAAGTACCCCCATGACTGATACCTCTACCGCACCCCAGCGTTCGGCTCCGTCTCCCGTGGACGATGAAATCGATCTCGGACGCCTGTTCGGCCTGCTGCTGGATCACAAGTGGCTGATCCTGCTGATTACCACTCTGTTCGCCGTGGCCGGCATCGTCTACGCGCTGCTGGCCACGCCGATCTACCAGGCCGATGCCCTGGTGCAGGTGGAACGCCGCTCTTCGATCAGCCCGCTGGGCGATCTCGGTGACGTCTTCGGCCAGGAGACGGAATCCAGCACCTCGGCCGAGGTCGAGATCCTCAAGTCGCGCATGGTGCTGGGGCAGGTGGTCGATCGCGTCGGTCTCGACACCCGGGTCACGCCGCACAGCCTGCCGATCATCGGCGGCTTCGTGCAGCGTCGCGGCATCGAGCGCCCCAGCTGGTTCGATGGGCGCCCTGCGGTATGGGGCAACGAACACCTGGCGCTGGGCCGGCTGGAGGTCGCTGATAACCTGCGCGGCATGCCGCTGATCGTGGAGGCCGAGGAGGGCGGACGCTACCGCCTGTCCCTCGAGGGCGAGACACGCGAGACGCTGGGCGAAGGGCGCGTCGGGGAACTCTCCAGCTTCCGCAACGGCGATATCGAACTGCGCGTGGCGGAACTTCAGGCACCCGCCGGGGCCATGTTCACTCTGGTCCAGCATCAACGGCTGGACGCGATCCGACAGCTAGGCAGCCGCCTGAACGTGGCGGAAGTGGGCGGCGGGCGCAATGCCAGCACCGGCATGTTGCGCCTGACCCTCACCGGCGCCGACCGTGGCGAGACGGCTCGCTCGCTCAACGCCGTGGCCCAGACCTTCCTCACCCAGAACGTCGAGCGCCAATCGGCGGAAGCCGAGCAGAGCCTGGCCTTCCTGGAAGAGCAGGCCCCCGAGTTGCGCGGCCAGCTGGCCACCGCCGAGGAGAGCCTCAACCAGTACCGGGTCGAGCAGGACAGCGTCGACCTGAGCTCCGAGGCCCAGGCCGTCATCCAGCAGTTCATCGAGCTGGAGAACCGCCTCAACGAGCTCGAGTTCCAGGAGGCCGAGCTGGCCCAGCGCTATACCCCGAGCCACCCCACCTACCAGTCGCTGCTGCGCCAGAAGCGCCATCTGCAGGCCGAGCGTGACGATCTCAACGCCCGGGTCAGCCAGCTGCCCGCCGCCCAGCAGGAAGTGGTGCGACGCACCCGCGACGTGGAAGTGACCCAGGCGATCTACGTCAACGTGCTCAACAAGATGCAGGAGCTGCAGGTCGCCCGGGCCGGCACCATCGGCAATGTGCGCATCATCGATGAAGCCGCCGGGTCACGCTTTCCCATCGAACCCAAGAAGCCCCTGATCGTGGTGCTGGCCACCCTGCTGGGCGGCATGCTCGCGGTGGGCATCGTGCTGGTGCGCGGCCTGCTGCGCCGCGGCGTGGAATCGCCCGAGCAGATCGAGGATACCGGCCTGCCGGTCTACGCCACCGTGCCGCTCTCCGATGAGCAGAAGAAGCTGGTGCGCCGAGTGAAGCACCGCCGCGATCGCCATGCCAGCGAGGTGGTCAGCGGCGTGCTGGCCGTGCGCGCCCCGGCCGACACCGCCGTGGAGGCACTGCGCAACCTGCGCACCAGCCTGCACTTCGCCATGATGGACGCGGGCGACAACCGCCTGATGATTACCGGCCCCAGCCCCGGCATCGGCAAGAGCTTCGCTACCGTCAACCTCGGCGCCATCTGCGCCCAGGCCGGCCAGCGGGTGCTGGTGGTGGATGCCGACATGCGCAAGGGCCACGTGCACCACGCCTTCGGACACGGCAGCGACGGCGGGCTCTCCGAGCTGCTCTCCGGCCGCAGCACCACCGACGAGGCGATACGCACCACCGATATCGACGGGCTGGACTATGTGGCCCGCGGCAGCGCGCCGCCCAACCCCTCGGAGCTGCTGATGACCGCCACCTTCAGCGAGTTCCTGGAGGAAGCCAGCCGCCGCTACGACCTGGTGATCATCGACACCCCGCCGGTACTCGCCGTGACCGACGCCGCCCTGGTCGGCGCCCAGTGCGGCACCACCCTGATGGTAGTGCGCTTCCAGCTCAACCCGCTCAAGGAGCTGAGGATCGCCAACCGCCGCCTGGAAAACGCCGGCGTCACGGTGAAGGGCGCCATCCTCAACGCCATGGAACGCAAGGCCGCCACCGCTTACGGGTATGGGTATTACAACTATTCGTATAAGTGAGGCCCTCGGCCCTTTTGACCCCGGGCATGTGACGTGTCCCCGCGATGTGGCTATAATGTAGCTACAACGTGATTACAGAAGGAGATGTGTCATGAGTGCTGATTCTGTAGTTCGGGCGCGCATCGATAGCGAAACCAAGGAGCGGGCTACCGCCGCTCTGGAAGCCATGGGCCTATCCGTGTCCGATGCCATCCGCCTGTTGATGTTCCGCATCGCGGATGAACAGCGCCTTCCGTTTGCGGTCCAGGCACCAAACGCGACCACCGCCAAGGCTATGGCCGAGCTGGATGCCGGCAAGGGCAAGCGGTTCGATAGCGCTGATGAGCTGTACCAAGACCTAGAGATTTGATGCTTACTCCCGTTCGGTCCAGCCAGTTCAAACGGGACGTGAAAAAAGTCCAGAAGCGCGGCAAGGATATGACCAAGCTGCGGACCCTGCTCGACTTGCTGATCAAGCAGGCTTCCTTGCCAGATGCCTACCAGGATCACTCGTTGCACGGGAACTGGAAAGGCTATCGAGATGCCCATATAGAACCCGATTGGTTGTTACTGTATTGCGTGGTGGATGATGAGCTGTACCTCGCGCGGACGGGTAGCCACGCCGATCTGTTTCGCGACTAATCGGGTTCCCCACGGCCCTCGGCCCTTAGCCCTCGGCCCTCGGCCCTTAGCCCTCGGTCCTTAGCCCTTAGCCCTCGGCCCTTACACCCCTCGGCCCTCACCCCTCGGCCCTCAGTCCTCGGCCCTCGGCCCTCAGCCCTCGGCCCTCAGCCCTAGGCCCTTAGCCCTACGGATGAACAAGCATGGACGCTTACCCTGACGCTCCTCCTGACGCTCTCCCAACAATCAGCCACCACGGCGGCGCCGATGGCGTGACCGGCAGCTGCCACCGCCTGCAGCTGGCTGAGGACCGCGCCCTGCTGGTCGATTGCGGGCTCTTCCAGGGCGAAGACGCCGATACCACCCTGTCGACCCTCGAGCAGCATAAGGTCACCTTCCCAGTGGACGACGTGCTGGCGCTGGTCGTCACCCACGTGCATATCGATCATATCGGCCGGCTGCCCTACCTGCTGGCCGCCGGCTACCGGGGGCCGATCCTCTGCTCGGTGCCCTCGGCCCGGCTGCTGCCATTGGTGATCGAAGACGCCCTGAAGATCGGCTTCACCCGCGACCGCACGCTGATCGAACGCTTCCTGGCGGAGGTGCAGGAACGCCTGGTGCCGCTGGCCTATCAGCAGTGGCACACCCTGGTCGATGACGAGCGCCACCGGGTGCGAGTGCGCCTGCAGCGCGCCGGGCATATCCTCGGCTCGGCGTATGTCGAGGTCGACCACCTCGACCACGCCACCGGCGCGGGCCAGCGCACCGTGTTCAGCGGCGACCTGGGCGCGCCGCACTCGCCGCTGCTGCCGGCCCCCGAGCCGCCAGAGCACGCCGATGTGCTGGTGCTGGAAAGCACCTACGGCGACCGCTGCCACGAGGACCGCACCACCCGCCAGGCGCGGCTCAAGGCCGCCATCGACCGCGCGCTGGAGAACCAGGGCACCGTGGTCATCCCGGCCTTCAGCATCGGCCGCACCCAGGAACTGCTCTACGAACTGGAAGGGCTGATCCACGACGCCGAGGACCCGCGCTGGCAGGCCCTGGAGATCATCGTCGATTCACCCCTGGCGGCGCGCTTCACCGAGGTCTACCGCGAGCTCAAGCCCTGGTGGGACGCCGAGGCCCACCAGCGCCTGCAGAGCGGCCGCCACCCGCTGGCTTTCGATAACCTCTACACCGTGGACAGCCACGCCGAACACCAGGCCACCGTGGACTACCTGGCGCGCACCGGCCGCCCCGCGGTGGTGATCGCCGCCAGCGGCATGGTCGCCGGCGGCCGGGTGGTCAACTACCTGAAGCGCATGATCTGCGATGCCCGCCACGCCGTGCTGTTTATCGGCTACCAGGCCGCCGGCACCCCGGGGCGCGATATCCAACGCTACGGCCCCCGCGGCGGCTGGGTGCAGCTCGACGGCGAACGCTTCGACATCCGCGCCCGGGTCGACACCATCGGCGGCTACTCCGCCCACGCCGATCAAGCCGACCTGCTTCGCTTCCTGCAGGGCATGACCCGCCCACCCCGGGAGGTACGCCTGGTGCACGGCGACCGCGACGCCAAGCAGGCCCTGCAAACCGAGATCGACCGCTGGGCCCGCGAAGCGGGGCACGAGATAAGGGTCACCCAAGCGCTATAATAGAGAGTGTTTCTGGGGAGTAGCGGTACGACCCTTCGGCTTCAGAACGTGAACTGCAAGGATGACGGGTTATGCCCACTGTAATGCGAGTAGGTGGCTTCAGGTTCTATTTTTATAGTCATGAGCCCGGGGAGCCCCCGCACGTCCACGTAGATTACGGTAGCGCGACAGCCAAGGTGTGGTTGCATGACGCCGGGATCGCTCGAAACATTGGTTTTTCAGCTAAAGAGTTGGGAAAGATTCAGCGTATAGTAAGAGAACATAACCTGATCTTGCAGGAGGCTTGGAATGCATTCTTTGGTCCATGAAAATGACCTCAGAGTTATGAGTGTCAATATTGATGACTCAAGGCTGACTGTCGAGCTGATGGATGGCCGTGCCATTTCGGTCCCGCTTGCCTGGTACCCTCGCCTGGCGAATGCCACCCCTAAGCAGCGTCAACATTGGGAGCTTGCCGGAGCGGGATATGGCATTCACTGGCCCGAACTGGATGAAGACCTGAGCACCGAGGGCTTGCTGCTAGGAGCAAGAGCCCCGGCACCGGCTGGCGATTCTCAGCCCTAGGCCCTAGGCCCTTACTCGTGGGCCCTCGGCCCTAGGCCCTCAGCCCTCAGCCCTTAGCCCTTAGCCCTTAGCCCTTAGCCCTCGGCCCTTAGCCCTTACTCCTGGCCCCTAGGCCCCTAGGCCCTTAGCCCTCGGCCCTTACACCCCTCGGCCCTTACCCCCCCCTCACGGAGGAGAATCAATGAACGTCACCGTCTTCGGCACCGGCTACGTTGGCCTGGTACAAGGCACCATCCTGGCCGATGTGGGTCACCACGTGATCTGCGTGGATGTGGACGCCGACAAGATCGAACGGCTCAACCAGGGCCATATCCCCATCTTTGAGCCCGGCTTGGAAACCCTGGTGAAGGAGAACACCGCCGCCGGGCGGCTCCAGTTCACCACCGACGCCGCCGCGGGTGTGGCCCATGGCGACGTGCAGTTCATCGCCGTGGGCACCCCGCCGGACGAAGACGGCAGCGCCGATCTGCAGTACGTGCTGGCTGTTGCCGGCACCATCGCCGAGCACATGACGGCCCATCGCATCGTCGTGGATAAATCCACCGTGCCGGTGGGCACCGCCGACCGGGTAACCGAGCACATCGCCCAGGTGCTGGAAGGGCGGGGCAGGGCGGACCTGACCTTCGACGTGGTCTCCAACCCGGAGTTTCTCAAGGAAGGCAGCGCGGTGGCCGATTGCCAGCGCCCCGACCGCATCATCATCGGCACCGAGAGTGAAGAGAGCATCGACGTGCTGCGCGAGCTCTACGCGCCCTTCAACCGCAACCATGACAAGGTCATCGTCATGGACGTGCGCAGCGCCGAGCTGACCAAGTACGCCGCCAACTGCATGCTGGCCACCAAGATCAGCTTCATGAACGAGATGGCCAACCTGGCCGAACGCCTGGGTGCCGATATCGAAGCGGTGCGCCAGGGCATCGGCTCCGACCCGCGCATCGGCTACCACTTCATCTACCCCGGCATTGGCTACGGCGGCTCCTGCTTCCCCAAGGACGTGCAGGCGCTGATCCACACCGCCGACAGCATCGATTTCGACGCCAAGGTGCTCAAGGCCGTGGAGGCCCGCAACTTCGAGCAGAAGACCACTCTGTTCCAGAAGATCCACCAGCATTACGGCGGCGAGCTGGCCGGCAAGACCTTCGCCCTGTGGGGGCTATCTTTCAAGCCCAACACCGACGACATGCGCGACGCCCCCAGCCGCGTGTTGATGGAAGCGCTGTGGAACGCTGGCGCCAGGGTGCAGGCCTATGACCCCGAAGCCATGGAAGAGACCCAGCGGCTCTTCGGTCACCGCGACGACCTGAGCCTGTGCGGCACCAAGGAAGCCGCGCTGCGCGGCGCCGACGCCCTGGTGATCGTGACCGAGTGGCAGAGCTTCCGCGCCCCGGATTTCGCGCTGATCAAGGAACGACTGGCCGATGCCACCCTGTTCGACGGCCGCAACATGTTCGAGCCGGCGCGCATGCGCCAGAAAGGCTTCACCTATTACTCCGTAGGACGACAATCATGACGACCCTGGTGACCGGCAACGCCGGCTTTATCGGCTTCCACGTAGCGAAGCGCCTGCTCGAACGCGGCGACAGCGTGGTGGGCTTCGACGTGGTCAACGACTACTACGACCCCACCATCAAGGAAGCGCGCCTGGCGATCCTCGACGAGACCGCCGAGCGTACTGGCAGCACCTACACCTTCGTTCGCGCCAACCTGGCCGACCTGGCGACGGTGAACGAGGCCTTCGCCGAGCACAAGCCCAAGCGGGTGATCCACCTGGCCGCCCAGGCCGGTGTACGCTACTCGCTGGAGAACCCCCACGCCTATGTGGAAAGCAACCTGGTGGCCTTCACGAACATCCTGGAGGCCTGCCGGCACCACCAGGTGGAGCACCTGACCTACGCCAGCACCAGCAGCGTCTACGGCGCCAACACCAAGATGCCGTTCTCCGAACACGAGGGCGTCGACCACCCGCTGCAGTTCTACGCCGCCACCAAGAAGGCCAACGAGTTGATGGCGCACAGCTACAGCCATCTGTACCGCTTGCCCACCACCGGGCTGCGCTTCTTCACCGTCTACGGCCCCTGGGGCCGCCCGGACATGGCACTGTTCCTGTTCACCAGGAAGACCCTGGCCGGCGAGCCCATCCCGGTGTTCAACCATGGCCACCACACCCGCGACTTCACCTATATAGACGACATCGTGGAAGGGGTGATCCGCGCCAGTGACGCCATCGCCCAGCCCAATCCCGAGTGGAACAGCGACAGCCCGGACCCGGCCACCAGCAACGCCCCGTACCGGCTCTACAACATCGGCAACAACAATCCGGTGAAGCTCAGCGCCTATATCGAAGCCATCGAAGAGGCCCTGGGCAAGAAAGCGATCAAGGACCTGCTGCCCCTGCAGCCCGGCGATGTACCCGACACCTACGCCGACTCCAGCGAGCTCGAAAAGGCCGTGGGCTACAAGCCCGCCACCCCGGTGAAGCAGGGCGTGGCCAACTTCATCGCCTGGTACCGCGACTACTACAAGGTCTGAGCCACAAGCGCGGGAGGCCGTCATCGCCCGGCGCCAAGGGCCAGGCCCAGCAGCATCACCGCCAATAGAGCCAGGGCAGCGCTTCCTCTACCCCGGGGTAGAAATCCCCGGCGTGGCCCTCGAACGCATCGGTACGCCGGATATACCGCTCGAAGGTGCGCTGGTCGCGGTGACCGCTGACCCGCTTGATATCAACCGCCGCCTTGCCGCGACGGTGCGCCTCGGTGATGAAGCCGGCCCGAAAACTGTGCGGGGAGAAGCCGCGATCGGCCATGCCGGCCGCCTCCAGGTGATGCGCCAGACGCTGAGCCACCACGCAGCCGGTCAGCCGCCCGGCACCCAGCTTCCCGGACAGGCTGATGCTGCGAAACACCGCCCCGCGGCGGATGCCCGAGGCCGCCAGCCAGGCCTCCAGCAGCCGAACGGGGCAGTAGGGAAAACTGTCAGGCGCGCGGAGGATGGCCTTGGTCTCTTCGGCTCCCTCCTGGTTGGTCTTGCTGCGCCGCAGGCCCACCAGTATGCCCCGGGCTTCCCACTGGATATCCTCCAGGTAGAGCGCCACCACCTCGCTGCGCCGAAAGGCGCCGTGGAAGGAGAGGGCAAAGAGCGCGCTATCGCGCTTGCCACGCAGGTCAGTACGATCGATGTGATCCAGCAGGCGGTGCAGGTCCGCCAGCAGCAGCGGCGGCGCCTCCTTCTGGCGCGTACCGGCGTCCCGGCGAATGCCGCGCATCACCGCCCGCACCGGCATGCTCCTCACCGGCGACGGCAGGTTCATGTAGCGGTGCCACATGTGCAGGGAGTTGAGATAGCGCTCCAAGGTCGCGGGCTTCTTGCCCAGGGCGCGCTGATCGGCGATAAAGTTGGCGATATCGAACTCATCCGCCGGCAGCAGGCCGCCCGCACGCTGGTAGACGCGCAGATCGGCCCGCATGCCGCGAATGGTGTTCTTCGATACGCTGTTGGCGATATGGCGTCGCGCCCGAGCCGACAGGCGCTTCACCACCTGGGGAAGGCGTTCGAACTCCACCACCGCCTCATCGGGCTCGATCAGCTGCCCGTTGCGAATATCACGGCTCATGGCACCCCCGCTCCTGTCGAGCTGGACTATACTGGATAGATAGCCAGTATAGACGCCGAGGGGGCAACCGCCATGGCCCAACATCACGACACCGGATACCGGGAGCTTTTCAGCCATCCCGAATTTGTACAGCAGCTTATCGAAGGTTTTGCGCCGGCTGAGATCGCTGAGCTCATGGATTTCTCGACTCTCAAGAAGCATAACGGCCACTACATCACGCCGCTGTTCGAGGAAAAGATCGAAGACGTGGTGTGGTCGGTCGAGGTAACCTGGCAGGGATTGACGCAGCGGGTGTTTCTCTACATTCTTCTGGAATTTCAATCGTCTGTAGATCGCACGATGCCGATTCGTCTGTTGCACTATGCTGCCTGTTTCTACAGCGAGCTATTGAAAGAGAAGACCATCACACCTAGCCAAGGCCTGCCGCCGGTGTTTCCGGTGGTGGTCTACAACGGCTCACGCCGCTGGACGGCACCTCAGGATGTCTACGAGATGGTGCAGCCAGAACCGCCGGCCTTCCTGCGGGTCTATCAGCCGCACCTGCGCTACTATCTGGTCGACGAGGGTCGCTATACTGATGAGGAGTTGGCCGAGCGCCCCACGCCGCTTAGCGGCGTGTTCGGCATCGAGAACGCCACGGGGGACCGGCAGGCGCTGCAGCGCGCGGTAGATCGCATCGTGGCCATCATCCAGGCCGATCCGAACAAGCGGCGTACCGACGAGATCGTGACCCGTTGGCTGAAGCGACATCTTCAGTGGCTGGGTACTGGGTTCAACCTGGATCGGCTCAACAGCGTGGTGGAGGATAAAGAGATGTTGGCAGAAAACCTCGAGAATTGGGCGAAGAAAGAACGTCAGCAAGCCTGGCAGCAAGGCCATCAGCAAGGCCATCAGGAAGGCCATCAGGAAGGCCATCAGGAAGGCCATCAGGAAGGCATATCTTTGGGAGAGCAAAAGGCCCGGCGCGAAACCGCCTGCAACCTGATTAAGACGACCAAGTTGGACGACGCCACCATCGCCCACGCCACCGGTCTACCGCAGGCCGAAATCGCCGCTTTGCGGCATGAGCTAGAGCGCTGACTGAATTATTCTAAATCTTTCCACGTTGCCCAGGCTTTCTGCGTAAGAAGGGGGCGCTGAATGTCAGATCAATTCCCAACAATAATTCAGAAGGTCATGCATGAACCAATCAGGTTTCAGCATAGGGAATGGCTGATAGGATGGCTGCAAGGAAGATTAGGAGCTGCTAGGAAACTGGCAGTAGCGCAACTGAAAGCCGGCACTTGGGGTGAAAAAGAGATTGCTCAGGTGTGTGGGTTGCCGTTGGCAGAGGTGCAGGCGCTGCGTGACAATCCTGACATCAGTGGGGAGCTATCTGAACAGTCAGCAGATAGATTGGAAAAATGGGCAGAAAAAATCTGGCGAGAGGGTGCGCGCCATCTCCTGAGAAAAACACTGGTTGATCGATTTGGTTGTTTGTCTGAGTGGGCCATCAGGAAGTTAGACATTGCGAGCGATTTACAGATTTCGCAATGGCTTTATGAGATGCTTTTTGCCGAGACGATGGAGGACCTGCTTGAAGATGAATACGAATATGCACCGACTCGTAAAACCCTCATGGAACAATGGATAGATAGCGGCATCAAGCAGGGGGTAAGACGTGCTCTCCGAAGGCAGATATATGTAAAGTTTGGAGAGCTTCCCGCCTGGGTCGATGAGCGCCTGAAGCAAGCCAGTGACGAACAGCTGGATACCTGGGTAGCCAGAATCCTCATCGCCACCACACTCGATGAGGTCTTCAACCACTGAGCTATGCGTCTGAATCAGCACGAAATCGATACCATCAAGAGAGCTACGGCCGAGATTTTCGGCAAAGAGGCCGATGTCCGGCTCTTCGGCTCGCGCGTTGACGACGCTGCCAGGGGCGGCGAAATCGACCTGATGGTCACGGTCACCCAGCCCGTCGATAACCCGGCCTGGGACTGTGCGCGCCTCGAAGGGGCTATCATCATGAAGCTCGGCGAGCAGAAGATCGATGTTCTGCTGGAGGCTCCCGGGTTGAAGCGTTTTCCGATCCACGAGACCGCCAGGGAAAAGGGCACGCTGCTGTGAGGGAAAATGCGTCTATCTCAGCCTGACATTGATGCCATCAAGGCAGTGGTTACCGAAAACTGTGGCGAAAGGGCCGTTGTCCGGCTCTTCGGCTCACGCCTCGATGACGCCGCCAAGGGCGGCGATATCGACCTCATGGTGGAGCTCGATGAAGCGGTTGAGCATCCAGCGCGACTGTCGGCCTGGCTCAGCGTCAAGGTCATGCGCGCCACGCAGGGCCGCAAGGTGGATGTAATACTGGCGGCACCTAACCTCGAAGAACTGCCGATTCATCGTATCGCTCGGGAACAGGGAGTCATACTGTCTCATGACGAATAATCATCAAGAGCGCCTTGCCTTTCTGCACCGGGTAGTCAGCAAGGAAGTTCAGCACCTTCAGTTTTCCTCGGCTCGCGTGTTTGATCAGCCACTGGATGTCGACCGAGCAGCAACGCTCGCCAATGATGAAGCTTTCGCTGAAAGGGTCGAGGCGTTTGCAAGCCGTTTCTGCCGACTGCAAGACACCGTTGGAGATAAGCTTCTTCCTGTATGGCTGCAGGCGCTTGGGGAAAAGCGGGGTGCGGTAGTCGATAACCTCGACAAGGCAGAGAAGCTGGGAATGCTGGAGTCCGCTGATCGCTGGTTGGCAATCCGCCAGATTCGTAATCAGATGATCCATGAGTATATCGAGTCTGCCCAGTTATTGGCCGATGCATTGAATGAGGCTCACGACTACCAGGAAACAATCATTAGTTTTGCCAACGCAATGTTGACCGATGTCCAAAAGCGTGGGTTGATCTAATTTTCTGAGTCTGACTCGATTGGCAGCCTTAATTATCGTCAGCTTTCTTCAAAATCAACAGCTTATCGAGATCGATATTGCAGATCTACATCGCGACTTTGCAATTTTGCAGTTCATACGGCGAAATGCCATTTTCTGCAAAAGTGCAGGATTAAGGCTCAGCCAGGCGCTGCGCAGCGCCGAACTGACCAAGTACGCCGCCAACTGCATGCTGGCCACGAGGATCAGCTTCATGAACGGGATGGCCAACCTGGCCGAGCGCCTGGGCGCAGATATCGGAGCTGCGCCAGGGCATCGGCTCCGACCCGCGCATCGGCTACCACTTCATCTACCCCGGCATTAGTTACGGCGGCTCTTCGCCACCGCGACGACCTGAGCCTGTGCGGCACCAAGGAAGCCGCGCTGCGCGGTGCCGACGCCCTGGTGATCGTGACCGAGTGGCAGAGCTTCCGCGCCCCGGATCTCGCGCTGATCAAGGAACGACTGGCCGACGCCACCCTGTTCGACGGCCGCAACATGTTCGAGCCGGCGCGCATGCGCCAGAAAGGATTCACCTATTACTCCGTAGGACGCCAAACATGACGACCCTGGTGACCGGCAACGCCGGCTTCCCCACCACCCCGGTAAACTTAGGAGTACGGGCAGAGGGCTGATCTCGGGGGCAAGGAGCGCATGGACGCCTCTGCACCGGGAGGCTATGATGCTTATATGTTGCAATAATGCAGCAGTCAATTGCCTGACGCATCAGGCCGATCTTGCTTGGAGGGAGGTTCAACGCCATGAGTGCCGAGGCCCTGATCGATCCGGATGAGTACCAGGCACCCGAGACTTACGAGCGGTTCGTTCAGGATCTGCAGAA
The DNA here is from genome assembly GCF_051216275.1 of Halomonas salsilacus. Taxonomy (NCBI): domain Bacteria; kingdom Pseudomonadati; phylum Pseudomonadota; class Gammaproteobacteria; order Oceanospirillales; family Halomonadaceae; genus Halomonas; species Halomonas salsilacus. Next base: position 15,539 of record NZ_JBPKAQ010000003.1, on the reverse strand, counting down.
GTCCGCCACGGCGGCGGGCAAGCCGATCATCGACCCCCGGTTGTTTGCCCGCGCCTTGAGCATGGATCTGCAGGCCCTTGCCTCCGATGCCCATGTGCATCGGGTCACGCTGTCGCGTGCACAGGGGAGCGAGAAGCTTCAGGGCTTCCTGCGCGAAGCGTTGCAGGTGTTGCGTGCCGCCACGGATATCAACGGAGACTTCCGTGTTGCCCTGTTCTGGTTTCGCAATGTCCCTATCGATGCCTTCGATTATCTGACACCGGAACGACTGGTCAGCGAGGGGCGAACCAGGGATCTTGTTCGCTATGTTCAATCATTGAAAGCCGGCGCCGTAGGGTGAAGTTTCGGTTGCAACTAGAAGGCTCAGCCTACCGCGTGCATGTTCCTCGGTGGGCCTATGCCCCAACCAGTGGAGCCGGGGCCGCCGAGCATGGCGGCCGCCTGAACCGGCCTGGCCTGTCCGCGCTTTATCTCGCGCTCGATACGACGACCGCTCTGGAAGAATATCGCCAACTTTCCGTTTTGATGCCTCCAGGGCTGCTGGTGAGCTATGAACTTCAGATTGGGAAGGTGGTGGATTTCAGCGAAGGCTATACCCAGTCCTGGGACCCTCTCTGGCTGGAACTGACCTGCGACTGGCGTCGGATGTTGTTCCACGAGCATATCGAGCCGCCCAGCTGGCTGTTGGCCGATGTCGCTCTGGAGGCCGGCGCAGTCGGTATCCTGTTTCCATCGCTGGTCAATCCGGGTGGTAAGAATCTGGTGCTTTATACAGAAGCATTGGGATCCAACGATCGACTGGTGGCCCATGATCCTGCTGGTGACCTGCCCAGAAACCAGCGGTCGTGGGAATAGCCACAGAGCAACATGTTCGAGCCGGCGCGCATGCGCCAGAAAGGATTCACCTATTACTCCGTAGGACGGCAATCATGACGACCCTGGTTACCGGCAACGCCGGCTTCATCGGCTTCCACGTGGCGAAGCGCCTTCTCGAACGCGGCGACAGCGTGGTGGGCTTCGACGTGGTCAACGACTACTACGACCCCACCATCAAGGAAGCGCGCCTGGCGATCCTCGAAGAGACCGCCGCGCGTACCGGAAGCGCTTACACCTTTCTGCGCGCCAACCTGGCCGACCTGGCGGCGGTGAACGAGGCCTTCGCCGAGCACCGGCCCGAGCGGGTGATCCACCTGGCCGCCCAGGCCGGGGTGCGCTACTCGCTGGAGAACCCCCACGCCTATGTGGAAAGCAACCTGGTGGCCTTCACGAACATTCTGGAGGCCTGCCGGCACCACAAGGTGGAGCACCTGACCTACGCCAGTACCAGCAGCGTCTACGGCGCCAACACCAAGATGCCGTTCTCCGAACACGAGGGCGTTGACCACCCGCTGCAGTTCTATGCTGCCACCAAGAAGGCCAACGAGCTGATGGCCCACAGCTACAGCCACCTGTACCGGCTGGCAACCACCGGGCTGCGCTTCTTTACTGTGTACGGCCCCTGGGGCCGGCCGGACATGGCCCTGTTCCTGTTCACCAAGAAGACCCTGGCCGGCGAACCGATCCCGGTGTTTAACCACGGCCACCACACCCGCGACTTCACCTATATCGACGACATCGTGGAAGGGGTGATCCGCGCCAGCGATGCCATCGCCCAGCCCAACCCCGAGTGGAACAGCGACTACCCGGACCCGGCCACCAGCAACGCCCCCTACCGGCTTTACAACATCGGCAACAACAACCCGGTGAAGCTCAGCGCCTATATCGAAGCCATCGAAGACGCCCTGGGCAAGAAGGCGATCAAGGACCTGCTGCCCCTGCAGCCCGGCGACGTACCCGACACCTACGCCGACTCCAGCGAACTCGAGAAGGCCGTGGGCTACAAGCCCGCCACCCCGGTAAAAGAAGGCGTTGCCAACTTTATCGACTGGTATCGCAACTTCTATCGGGTCTGATTGCCTGGCCTCCTGATACCGGGTACCGGCAATCCCATCAAACTTTTTCTTTAAGGAACAACCCTTGTCAGCATGGGGAGTTTCATACCCTTGCGCTACTATAAGCGCCCTTAGCTGACTGGCAAGGGTTGCATTCGACCGTCAGCAACTTGCTCTTTCGCAAGGGCCAGGGAAGCCGCCTGTCAATCCCCGGGCAGTATCGTGCCTTTTCGAGCTACTGGTTCGGCTTCAAGAGAAGAAATCCCCCACGTGATCGGTAAAAGCATCGTCATGGCGGATATAGCGCTTGAAGGTACGCTGATTGCGGTGCCCGCCGATGCGCTTGATGGCGACGTCCTGCTTCCCCTGGCGGTGCGTCTCGGTGATAAAGCCGGCATGGAAGCTATGCGGAGTGAAGCCGCAAGCGGCCACAGGGAAAACGCATGAAAAACCGCGCTACGACGGCCTTCGTGGCGCTTTACCAGTAGGAGCTAATGTGGTCAGCTAACGGCTTTTGCTCATGGATGACTCATGCTGACACCGTCTCTTATGCACCATTTATCGATCGTTCCCGACTTCCGTCAGGCGTGGAAAGTGCAGCATCAGCTGTCGGATATCCTGTTCCTGACGGTCTGTGCGGTGATCTGTGGTGCCGAGGGTTGGGACGAAATCGAAGACTTTGGCCACGCCAAGCTCGATTTTCTGCGCCAGTACGGTGATTTTGAGGCTGGCGTGCCCAGTCATGACACCTTGGCCAGGGTCATGGCCCTGGTGAATGCCGAGCAGCTGCAAAGCGCGTTTGCCGAGTGGATGAAGGCCTGCCATGACGTCACGGCTGGTGCGGTGGTGGCGATTGATGGCAAGACGCTGCGTGGCTCGTACTGCCGAGGCAAGGGCAAAGGTGCGATCCACATGGTCAGCGCTTTCAGCGCGGCGAATGGGGTGGTGCTGGGCCAGGTCAAGACGGCGGAGAAATCCAACGAGATAACGGCGATTCCCGAGCTGCTTAAGCTGCTGAACCTCCAAGGCTGCCTGGTGACCATTGATGCCATGGGGTGTCAGAAGAAAATCGCCACACAGGTGCTGCAGAAGGGTGCTGATTACTTGCTATCGGTGAAGGACAACCAGCCGGCCTTAGCCGACGCCTTTGAGGCTGCGTTTCCCATGGCCAAAGTAGCCAGCTTCAAGGGTGACGCCTATGTCACGGATGAGAAGAACCGCGGGCGGCAAGAGACGCGCTACCACATCGTCAGCGAAATCACCGATGAATTTCAGGAGATTAGCTACGAATGGCCTGGGATGAAAACGGTGGGTGTTGTAATGAGCTTTCGCCAGGAAGGCGAGGGTGCACCTGAGGCGCCGATGATCCGTTACTACATCAGCTCTGCCGATCTGAGCGCCAAGAAGCTCGCCGAAGCGGCCCGCCAGGATTGGCATGTGGAGAATAAGCTCCACTGGTCGCTTGATGTGGCGCTCCGCGAAGATGCCTGCAAGATTCACCGTGGTCAGGCCGCTGAAAACCTCGCCAGGGTCCGACATATCGCGCTGAATTACCTGAAAGGGGAGAAGCGGTTCAAGGGCGGAATCCGACGGAAGCAGAAGAAAGCTGCGCTGGATGAGACCTATCTGGCGGACATTCTCGCGGTGTAGGGCTTTTCATGCGTTTTCCCTGCAAGCGGCCATGTTGGCCGCCGCCAGATGCCGCATCAGGCGCCTATAAAAGACGCTGTCGGTGAGGCGACCGGCGCCCACCTTGCCCCAGGCCGATGCTGCGAAAGGCCGCTCCTCACAGATACCGGAAGCCGCCAGCCACGCCTCCAGCAGCCGCACTGGGCAGCGTGGGACCAACGAGAATACCAATGGCACGATACGGCAGTACTGAAGGTACGTGACTTGCGCCAAGTCACCGATGCGGAGATGCGCAAGATGATCAATAAGCTGAATTACAGACATCCTCCGAAAATGGCGCAGCTATGAGACTCCGACACAGCTTTTCTGGAGGGAATGCTCAGGTGCCCTGGGACCGCAGATGCTGCGCTTATTGCTTAAATTCAGGAATGAAATAGAAGAGGTTTTAAGAATAATTAAAATGAAATATATTTCCAAGCACAACTTTACAAACGTCGTGAGTCTTTATGCCCTTCAGGGCATTAATATTTTGTATCCCCTTCTGATTATTCCCTTTTTAGTTTCAGGTCTTGGGGTTGAGGGTGCTGGTGTTTTTATGCTTCACCAGTCTTTAATTATGGTTGCATTTTCCTTTGTCAGCTTTGGTTTTGACTTTACTGCAAGCAGGTCAATAGCTAAATCCGTAAGTTGCAAGGAGGCAGTTGATAAGGTCTTCAGCAGTACTCTTTTTGCTAAAGGGCTTTTAGCCGCTGTTATGTTGTTGTTGGCAATAATTGTATCAGTTTCTAACTCAGTCGATTTCTGGCTTTTGCTATCATTTTTCCCTATGATTATTGGTGGCGTGTTATTCCCTATCTGGTATTTTCAAGCTATCGAAAAAATGAGGCTCGTGGCTATTTTTCATGCTACATCTAAGTTGCTCGGGCTAGTAGCTTTGTTTGTTTTTATTTCATCGGGGGAGCATTTGCATTTGGCAGCTTTCCTAGTTGGCATGACGTACTTATTTTCTGCTTTTTTATCATGGTTTGCAATCCTCAAGGAAAAAAAAGTAAGGCTTGTAAAAGTTGGTTTAAAAGATGCTCTTATGGCTATAAAAGTTGGAAGGGGTATAGCTATAAATTCAATTTCTAATGGGCTGTACGCCAACCTTGGATTGGCATTGCTTGGTGGCTTTTCCCAAGTACCAGATAAAGTGCTTGCTCAAGCTGGGTTGGGGGCGAAGCTAAGGAATAGCATGCCGAGTCTCAATCAACCTTTGAATCAAGTTATATATATAAAATCCACAAAAAACTATTCGAAAAATGGAAAGCTCCCTAGCTGGATTTTTGTTGCTATAGCGCTTCAGGTGGTTGTTATATCATTTGCTACACTTCTTTTCTTATATTATTCAGATTTCATATCCGGTTGGTTTCTAGGTGTCTTGGATGAAAGTCGCATTGTTGCTCTTTTTATATTAGCAGGGGGAGTGGGTGTCGTGAAAATGACAGTGTTATATCAGATTGCCGCTGCTTCTGGCGGAGACAGTCTCCTCGCTAAGATTGGGGTTGCGCAGGTGCTTGTTTTTGCGTGCGTGTTTTTCTCTCTTACATTATTCATACCACCTTCTTTCGCTGTTGCATTGTCTTACTTATTTACAGATATTATGTCTTTGATTGTGTTGTTTTTTCGAATATTGAGGGGGAGATCATGAAATCAGTTATTATCAATTCGGTTGCTATTTTATTTAAGTTTATTCCACCTGCTGTCAGGTGGCTTTTGTGGGATTTAATCAAGCCATTTAGTCAAAAGATTTTTTTGCTGATCAGGTACGGCATTGCGAAGAATGAGCTTTCGGCATGTGGTGAAAACGTATACTTCGGATCCAATGTTATTATTAAAAATGCCAAAGGGATAGCAATAGGTAATAATGTAAGTGTTCATGATGGTTGTTATTTGGATGGTTATGGAGGTATTGAGATTGGTTCAAATGTATCTATAGCTCATGCCACTTCAATTTTAAGCTCAAATCATACATGGCATGATGATAAAACTCCAATAAAGTATAATAAAGCAGAGAAATCAGGTGTTTTTATAAGTGATGATGTTTGGATTGGCTGTGGTGTTAGACTACTTGCTGGGGCAAAGATAGGGGAGAGGTGTGTGATTGCAGCAGGTTCAGTTGTCACTGCGAAAGAGATTGATGCTGGGGCACTGTGGGGTGGCGTTCCTGCTAAACAGATAAAGAACATAAAATGATGGCTAACAGCTTTTCTTTAGAAGTAGTTCTCCATAGAGAAACTGCTTCATCAATATTGAGGGATGTGTTTCCCTACCCCATCATTTTAGTTTGGTATAAGTCGTGCTACTGATTTTTTTTGTCTGCTTATTTATTTTTTTCTCTTTTTTCGTGTGTGTGCTCACTTCACGCTACGAGTTGTTATACGTTTCCCTTCTTAGTGTAATGTTAAAGTTAGCCTTGTGTGTTCTAGGTGTCTATTTGGCTCTGCCATTCTCAGGAGTGGATGCTGTTAATTTCGAAAGATTTGCTTGGGAGTGGTCGCAATCATCACTTTCTGATATAGTTACAAACATTGATGTTTCACGCTCTTACTTAATCAGCTCTATTACTGCAATTTTCTACCATTTTATGGGGCGTGATATTGTTATACCGGTTTTTATTAACGGCATCCTCGGTGTATTAATATTTTATTTTTCTTTGGTTCTGGCAAAGGAGGTTTGGGGGAGAAGTGGATTTAATAAATTGTTTGCAGTGATTGTGGCTCTTCACCCAGTCCTGAATATTCACTCTGCTGTTGTATTGAGAGAAAATTATATTACAATATTTGTGATTGCAGCCTCTATTTATTTAGCCAAGTTTGCGAAAAATTCAAGTGTTTATTCTGCTGCTTGCTTTTTTGTTTTGGTTCTGATTTCTTCATTTTTTCACGGCGGTATAATCCTATATGCTGCTGGTCTGCCACTCTTCATGATTTTTGGAAGTTCGAAAATAAAAGGCGTCACCAAGATTTTAGCTGGCGTTGCATTTGCCGCGGTTTTTGCAGTGATTATCACCACAATGGATTTTGGAAAGCTCTCTGACATCCAGCAGGGTAAGCTCAGCGTTGAGTACCTTGCACAGCTTGAGGCGAATCGACAGCAAGCTAATACAGCTTACCTAGTTGGCATGACGCCATCAGGTATTCATGATGTAGTCTGGCAGGCACCTATCAAATCATTTTTCTTGTTGGCAAAACCATTTCCTTGGGATGTGAGGAGCTTCGGACATGCGTTGTTACTGCTGGATGCCATGCTGTGGTGGTTAATAATCTTCCTTATTTGGAAGCATCGTGCAGCTATTAAGTCTAACCCCGCTGCCTTCGCTATCCTGATATCCTGCTTAATTACCATCGTGGCCTTTGCATATGGAACGAGTAACTTTGGGACTGGTATTCGTCACCGTACCAAGTTTGTTGTCATGGCGCTCGCACTGGTATCGCCATTTTTGCCGAGAGTTCGCTTTTCATTAACCTCTCGCTGAATTGTTATAAATTTTTTTAGGTTGGTCGTTTTCAAGTTCCATGCGCAACGCTATTTATTGCCGATGAACCAACCTTCGCTTTGCTAGCAAGGCTCATTCATATTAATCTTGTATTACCTTCCACTGTTAAGGAGTTGGTCAGTGTTTGAGGTTGAAAATGTGCGCCTAGGGGTAATCGGCCTAGGCTATGTCGGGCTGCCCCTGGCGGTGGAGTTCGGCAAAAAGATGCCTACAGTGGGCTTCGATATCAATTCACGGCGCATCGGTGAATTGCGTGACGGAATCGATCATACCTTGGAAGTGGAGCCCGAACTGCTCGGCGAGGCGAACCAGCTGAGTTTTTCAAGCGACCTGGATGAGTTGCGGGACTGCAACGTCTATATCATTACGGTGCCCACGCCTATCGATTCGAGCCGCCGGCCGGATCTGACGCCGCTGATCAAGGCTAGCGAAACCCTAGGCCAGGTGGTGGCCAAGGGCGATGTGGTGATCTACGAGTCCACCGTCTACCCCGGTGCCACGGAAGAGGATTGCATTCCCGTAATCGAGCGGATCTCGGGACTGGTGTACAACCGTGACTTTTTCGCCGGCTATAGCCCGGAGCGCATCAACCCGGGCGACAAGGAACACCGGGTCACCACCATCAGGAAGGTGACTTCAGGCTCCACACCAGAGATCGCGGAGTTCGTCGATGCGCTCTACCATCGGGTGATCACCGCCGGTACCCACAAGGCTAGTTCTATCGCCGTAGCCGAAGCCGCCAAGGTAATCGAGAACACCCAGCGCGATATCAACATCGCCCTGATCAACGAGCTGGCGGTGATCTTCAACCGCCTGGGGATCGACACCGAAGAAGTGCTGGAGGCTGCCGGCACCAAGTGGAATTTCCTGCCGTTCCGCCCGGGCCTGGTGGGCGGCCACTGCATCGGCGTGGACCCCTACTACCTGACTCACAAGGCCGAGCAGGTGGGCTACCACCCCGAGATGATCCTCGCTGGCCGGCGCATCAACGACAACATGGGCGCCTATGTGGCCAGCCAGCTGATCAAGCAGATGATCAAGCGGCGCATTCACGTGGAAGGCGCGCGGGTGCTGGTAATGGGCCTGACCTTCAAGGAGAACTGCCCGGATCTGCGCAACACCCGGGTAGTGGATATCCTCGCCGAGCTGGCCGACTACGGCGTGGCGGTGGATGTGTTCGACCCCCAGGTGAACAAGGCCGAAGCCGAGCAGGAGTACGGCATCAGCCCGGTGGAGGCCCCCGAGGCCGGCGCCTACGACGCCATCATCCTCGCGGTTGCTCATCGTGAGTTCCGCGAGCTAGGCGTGGAGGGCATTCGCGCCTGGGGCAAGCCCGAGCACGTGCTGTATGACCTGAAGTATGTGCTGCCCAAGCGGGATGTCGATCTTCGCCTTTGAAGCTGGCTTTGAAGTCCAAGTAGGTGTACCTGCTGATACGCTACTTACCGATATGCCCTGTACCTTCGAAGGATTATTATGACTCCTTTAGATACCAAGCCTCTGATACGCCGAATCGTGGTGGTGGCGGGTCTTTCTCGCTCCCTGGTCAATTTTCGTGGACCGCTAGTGCGTGCACTGCGTCAAGCAGGTTTAGAAGTTCATGCCGTTGCGCCGGAATTGCAGGACGATCAAGTTGTGGTCGAAAAGCTTCAGGGGTGGGGGGTAATCACACATAGCATTTCAATGCAGCGTACTGGGTTAAATCCATTTCATGACTTAATGGCGATGCGTGATTTGTATCGATTATTTCGTGAAGTGAAGCCAGATGCGGTATTGGGATACACTATAAAACCAGTGATTTACGGCACACTTTCAGCGTGGCTGGCGCGAGTTCCAAATCGCTTTGCCTTGATCACAGGTCTTGGCTATGCGTTTACAGGTCGTTCAACTGGCAAACGTGCTTACGTTCAGAAACTGGTTCGTCATCTTTATTCCCAGGCGTTGAGTAAAACCCACCTTGTGTTCTTTCAGAACCCGGATGATCAAGCGCTGTTCCATGAAATGGGCCTGCTCTCTGGTTCGGTGGTATCTAAGGTGGTGAATGGCTCAGGTATCGATACAGCACATTTTCAGACATCACCGGCGCCGTCCTCATCTACAGTATTTCTGCTGATCGCACGCCTGTTAGGTGACAAGGGAGTGCGCGAATATGTTCAGGCGGCCAAGGCCGTCCGAAAAACTCACCCGCAGGCAGAGTTTAGGCTAGTAGGTGATATCGATGATAATCCCGATTCGATACATCAAGAAGAACTAGACACTTGGATAGCCTCAGGCGATGTGAATTATCTGGGGTGGCTCGATGATGTGCGTCCAGCCATTTATGATGCAAGTGTTTATGTGCTGCCGAGTTATCGGGAAGGTACTCCACGCACCGTGCTGGAAGCCATGGCAATTGGCCGTCCGATCATCACAACCGATGCGCCCGGCTGCCGGGAAACTGTTGTCGACGGTGAAAATGGATACTTGGTACCCATTAAGGCTGTGGATGAACTCTCCCAAGCCATGCTTCGCCTTATAGACGAACCAAGTTTGATTCCCCGTATGGGGCAGCGATCACGTGAAATCGCTGAAGACAAGTATGACGTGCACAAGGTTAACGAAGTAATGCTGAAGTCGATGGGGATAGATAACTTAAACACGAACAACCAGTGTATTCAGAACGAAGCATCAAACGCTAACCGAACTACTGAAGTTGTAGAGTGATTTTTCCTACAGCAACTCAGTCAATTTTCACCAACTCTGATGGCTGTCATTGGAATGTTAAAACGCTTATTTGATTTTTCTGCTTCTTTCTTCGGTTTATTACTTTTGTCACCTGTTATTCTAGTGCTGGCTATCTTGATCCTTTTGAAATTAGGTTCACCAGTTTTCTTTCGTCAAACACGCCCTGGGCTTGATGGAAAGCCCTTCGAGATGATCAAGTTTCGCAGCATGTTGGATGCCTATGATGAACATGGCCAGCCGCTTCCCAATGAACAACGCATGACACGGTTTGGTCAACTACTTAGGTCTAGCAGCCTTGATGAGTTGCCGGAGTTATGGAACGTACTGAAAGGTGATATGAGCTTGGTGGGGCCTAGACCGCTATTGATGGAGTATCTTCCGCTTTATTCGGAGCAACAGGCTCGCCGCCATGAGGTCCGTCCCGGAGTGACTGGCTGGGCGCAGGTTAACGGTCGAAACGCCATTTCGTGGGAAGAAAAATTTAATTACGACATCTGGTATGTTGAAAATAAGTCTTTTCTTCTCGATTTGAAAATCCTATTCATGACATTAAGAAAAGTGTTTGTTCGTGAAGGCATAAATACCAGTGAAGGTGTCACAATGCCCAAGTATAAAGGGGAAGGGAATGGCGAACGCTCGTGAACTCGTCATCATCGGGGCTAGCGGTTTTGGAAAGGAGGTTGCCTGGTTAGCTAGGCGCCTTGGGATAACCGTTAAAGGGTTTCTTGATGATGACCCTGTCTTGAAGAGTGAAAAGTTTTACACGTACCCAGTTTTGGGAAGTGTTGCATCGTGGCCTGAATATGCTGCTTCAAATTTCATCATTGCTATTGCGTCACCCCGAATCCGAAAAAAAATTGTTACTGAAATGCGCCATGATGGTTCGCCGCAGTTTGCGACTTTAGTCGATCCGCAGGCGTCTGTGGAACTTGAGTTTACTCAGCTGGGGCAAGGAACCGTGATTTGTGCGGGTTCCGTGATCACCGCCGCCGTCTCCATTGGTGAGCACTGCATCGTAAATAAACTGTGCAGTGTTGGTCATGATGTGGTTGTGGAAGCGTTCTCCACAATAGCACCTAAGGTAATGTTAAGCGGATTTGTCCATCTTCATCAGGGTTCAGAAGTAGGTGCTGCCTCAGCCATTCGGCAAAATGTACGTGTCGGCAGGGGGGCAATGGTGGGGATGGGAAGTATTGTTTTGAAAGATGTGCCCGACAATACCCTTGTAGTTGGCAGCCCTGCTCGCCACTTGAAAAATATAGAGGCCTTGTAATGCTTAACGGACCCTTTTCCCCCTGGCCTTGCTTCACCGAGGAAGAGGCCGAGGCGGTACAGCGCGTGCTGGCTTCCAATCAGGTGAACTACTGGACTGGCCAGGAAGGCCGGGAGTTCGAACGCGAGTTTGCGCGTTTCGCCGAGTGCGAACATGCCATCGCCGTTTCCAACGGCACCACGGCGCTGGACCTTGCCCTGAAGGGGCTGGGCATCGGCGAAGGGGAGGGCCGGGGCCGCGACGAGGTGATCGTGACCTCCCGCACTTTCCTGGCCTCGGCCTCGAGCATTGCGACCGCTGGCGCGGTGCCGGTCTTCGCCGATGTCGATCGTGACACCCAGAACATCACCGCGGCCACGGTGGCGGTGAAGATCACCCCGCGCACCAAGGCCATTCTGGCCGTTCACTTGGCCGGTTGGCCCTGCGAGATGGATGCACTGATGGCCCTGGCCGAGCGCCACGGCCTCTACGTGATCGAGGATTGCGCCCAGGCCCATGGTGCCCGTTACCACGGCTGGAGTGTCGGGGGCCTGGGCCATGTGGGCTGCTGGTCGTTCTGCCAGGACAAGATCATGTCCACCGGCGGGGAAGGGGGCATGGTGACCACCCGGAACCGTGAGCTGTGGAAGCGCATGTGGGCCTACAAGGACCACGGCAAGAGCTGGGAGGCGGTCTACGAGCGAGAGCATGCGCCCGGTTTCCGCTGGCTGCACGAGAGCTTCGGCACCAACTGGCGGCTCACCGAGATGCAGGCGGCCATTGGGCGCATCCAGCTTGGGCGCATGCACGAGTGGGCCGCCACACGCCGTGCCAATGCCCAGCGCATCTGGCAGGCGGCCAGCGAGAGCCCGGCCCTGCGGGTACCCAAGGTGCCCGAGCATATCGAGCATGCGGCCTACAAGTGCTATGTGTTCGTCGATCCGGATCGGCTGCAGGAGGGCTGGAACCGCGACCGCATCCTGAGCGAGATCGTCGCCCGTGGCGTACCCTGCTTCTCCGGTTCCTGTTCTGAGGTGTATCGCGAGAAGGCCTTCGAGGGCACCGGCTGGCGCCCGAAGAACCCGATGCTGGTGGCCCGCGAGCTGGGTGAGACCAGCCTGATGTTCCTGTGCCACCCCACGCTGACCGAGGCCGAGATTGCCAAAACATGCCAGGTGCTTCTCGAGGTGATGGCCGAGTGCACAGAACGGCGTGTCACCAGCTATCGCCGGCTCGGCACGTCCTCGTCCCAGCCGGTGCCGTTCTTGCCGCGCCAGCTGAGCGAGCAGGATGCGGTGAAAACGCCTGACACCCGAGATTCCGACGATGAGTGAGGTGTTGGCACGTGACATAGGTGCCGGCCATGTATGAGGCGCTGAAATCGCTGGCCGCTGGGCTGCTGATGCCCATGCCGGTGCTCGGCGTGCTGCTGGTGCTGGGCCTGGGGCTCTCGGTGGTGGGTTGGCGCCGGCCGGGGCAGACGCTGATCGGCATGGCCATCGTACTGCTGGGCCTGGCCAGCTGGGCGCCGGTGGCCGATCGCCTGCTCGGCCCGCTGGAGGCGCGCTACCCGGCGGTGATCGAGTGGCCCGACGATGAGAGCCTCCAGGGGGTTTTGGTGCTGGGAGCCGACTGGGATCCCGAGCGCCCCTGGTCGATCACCGCACAGCTCAGCGATGCCTCGGTGCCGCGGCTGATGGAAGGCGTGCGGCTGTGGCGGCTGCGGCCCGAGCTGCCGCTGCTGGTGAGCGGGGGGAGCCGCGATGCCACCCGGCCGCCGGTGGCCCTCGGCTACGCCCAGGCCGCCGAAGCGCTGGGGGTGCCAGACGAACGCATCGTTGCCCTGGATACGCCCACCGATACCGGCCAGGAGGCCGCGGCGGTGCGCGAGGCACTGGGGGAGGGCGCCCGGGTGCTGCTGGTGACCTCGGCCTCGCATATGCCCCGCGCCATGCGCCACTTCGAGGCCGCGGGCCTGGCGCCGCTGGCCGCGCCGACCCACTACCTGGCCAATCGTGGGGATGGGGTGGGCCTTCGGTATCTGGTGCCCTCCGCCAGTGAGCTGCGCAAGACTGAGCGGGCCTTCTACGAATGGATGGGGCAGCTGGCACTGCGCTGGGAGCGTTAACCACACTGGACTGTAGGCGATTTCCTACATCCCCTGTCATTCAACACTGTCATAATTGCCTCGAAACGGTAATCGGGTTTTTTTAACCTGCATTTTACTCTGGCTCAGTCTCACTCTGGCTCAGTCTCGATCGTGTTTGGCGGTAAGCATCGCCCTCTAAGGGATGAGAGGTACCTCGCTGTGTTGATCAAATTGATGAGACCCCTGTTCGGTCTGCCACGCAGGCGCAAGCGCCTGATACAGCTGGTGGCCGACGTGGCGCTGATCATCGTCAGCTTTTCCTTGGCGATGCTGCTGCGGTTGGATAGCTGGGCCTTCGCCAGTGACCCCAAGGTGTGGACGGTGCTGCCGGTGATGATCCCGGTGAGCCTGTTCATCTTCATGCGCCTGGGCTTCTACCGGGCGGTGATCCGCTACATGAGCATGAAGGCCGTGAAGGCGGTGCTGGCGGGGGTGCTTGCCTCGGCATTGACGCTGGTGGTGGTGAACTACCTGTTCGAGCTGCCGGTGCCGCGCTCGGTGCCGTTCATCTACGCCATGCTGGCACTGCTGACCATCGGCGGGGTGCGCTTCGCCCTGCGGGCGGTCTATCTCAAGGGGCAGATGCGCCACAAGACGAGGGTGGTGGTCTACGGGGCCGGTGCCGCGGGCCGCCAGCTGGTGGTGTCGCTGCGCCATGGGCAGGAGCACGAGCCGGTCGCCTTCATCGACGACGCCCCCCATCTGCACGATGCCTATATCCAGGGGGTCAAGGTCTATCCCCCCGCCGAGATCCCGCGACTGATTGAGGATTACGGCATCAACAAGGTGCTGCTCGCCATTCCCAGCGCGAGCCGGGCGCGCCGGCGGGAGATCCTGACCGCGCTGGAGCCGCTGGCGGTGCCGGTGCAGAGCATCCCCGGCATGGCCGATATGGTCTCGGGCAAGGCCCAGGTGACCGAGATCCGCGACGTGGCGGTGGAGGATCTGCTCGGGCGCGACCCCATTCCGCCCACCGAATCGCTGATGGGCGCTACCCTCACCGGCAAGGTGGTGATGGTGACCGGCGCGGGCGGCTCGATCGGTAGCGAGCTGTGCCGGCAGATCCTGCTGCAGGCGCCGAAGCAGTTGCTGCTGCTCGAGATCTCCGAGTTCTCGCTTTACCGCATCGAGCAGGAGCTGATTCAGGAGGCCGCCCGCCATGGGCTGGGCGTGCCGGTGAAGGCGCTGCTGGGGTCGGTGCAGCATCGCCGCCGCCTGGAAGAGGTGATGACCCGCTTCGGCGTACAGACGGTCTACCACGCCGCCGCCTACAAGCATGTGCCGATGGTCGAGCACAACGTGGTGGAGGGGCTGCGCAACAACGTGATGGGCACCCTGTCCTGCGCCGAGGCGGCGATTGCCAGTGCGGTGGAGAGCTTCGTGCTGGTCTCCACGGACAAGGCAGTTCGCCCGACCAACGTGATGGGGGCGAGCAAGCGCCTGGCCGAGCTGGTGTGCCAGGCGCTGGGCGAACGCCAGGCAGAGACGCGCTTCTCGATGGTGCGCTTCGGCAATGTGCTGGGCTCCAGCGGCTCGGTGGTCCCGCTGTTCCGCCGCCAGATCGAGCAGGGCGGGCCGATCACCGTGACCCACCGCGACATCACCCGCTACTTCATGACCATTCCCGAGGCGGCGCAGCTGGTGATTCAGGCCGGGGCCATGGCCCGCGGCGGCGATGTGTTCGTGCTGGACATGGGCGAACCGGTGAAGATCGCCGAGCTGGCGGCGCACATGGTGCGCCTCTCGGGCCTGGAGCCGAGCCTGGACCGGGACGACGGCAAGGGGGATATCGATATCGTCTTCACCGGCCTGCGCCCGGGCGAGAAGCTTTACGAGGAGCTTTTGATCGGCGAGCGCGTGGAGCAGACCCGGCACCCGCGGATCATGACCGCCAGCGAAGTGATGCTGCCCTGGCCGGAGATGCGTCGGCTGCTGGATGCCCTGCTGAATGCCTGCGAACGCTTCGACTACCCCGCCATTCGCGAGCTGCTGCTCTCGGCCCCCATCAGCTACGCCCCCCAGGGCGAGATCGTCGACCTGATGTGGGCAGTGCAGCGCGACGCCGACCAGCCGACGACCAGCGAGGCCATGCCCACCCTGGAGCTGGACCTGGAAAGGCCGGCGACACGCAGCCGCCAGCCCGCGCATGACGCCAGCCGGAAGCCCGAACGGGTATGGGAAGGCGTCGGCTGAGCACGCCCAGGCGATACGTAAACGGTCCACTAACCCCATCTGTTCCGGCCTGAATCAGGCCGGTAGAGTATCTTTCCAGCGCCAGGGCAGCAGCGTGTAGAGGTCGTCATCCTCGCCAAGCGT
>NZ_JBPKAQ010000029.1:0-577 GCF_051216275.1 Halomonas salsilacus | reverse complement strand
TGGTGGGTCTGGGCAGATTTGAACTGCCGACCTCACCCTTATCAGGGGTGCGCTCTAACCAACTGAGCTACAGACCCAATGGTCACGCTGGGCCTATACCCAAACAGTCTTTGCTCTGGTCGATCAGGTAATTCATTGTGAGCACTTGCCGCGTGTCGGCGACGTCGTCGATAAGGAGGTGATCCAGCCGCAGGTTCCCCTACGGCTACCTTGTTACGACTTCACCCCAGTCATGAACCACACCGTGGTGATCGCTCCCCCGAGGGTTAAGCTAACCACTTCTGGTGCAGTCCACTCCCATGGTGTGACGGGCGGTGTGTACAAGGCCCGGGAACGTATTCACCGTGACATTCTGATTCACGATTACTAGCGATTCCGACTTCACGGAGTCGAGTTGCAGACTCCGATCCGGACTGAGACCGGCTTTTCGGGATTAGCTCCACCTCGCGGCTTCGCAACCCTTTGTACCGGCCATTGTAGCACGTGTGTAGCCCTACCCGTAAGGGCCATGATGACTTGACGTCGTCCCCACCTTCCTCCGGTTTGTCACCGGCAGTCTCCTTAGAGTTCCCACCAT
>NZ_JBPKAQ010000028.1:0-592 GCF_051216275.1 Halomonas salsilacus | reverse complement strand
AGCGAGGGCGAGGTGGTTGACGAGATCACCTACACGACCACCGATCAGTTCGGTAACACCCAGACCAACACCCTGTCGGTGACCATCACCGACGATGTGCCGGTGGCAAATCCGGTGGTCGTCGAGACCCTGACCAGTGGCGACACCGCCGAAGGCAACGTCAAGGCGAACGACCAGCTGGGCGCCGATAGCCGCGCGGACGACGGCGCCGTGGTCGGCGTGGCCCTGGGCGACAGCGACGGCGGCGAGGTCATGGGCAACGTGGGCAGCGCCATCGAAGGCAGCTACGGCACCCTGACGCTGAACGTCGATGGCAGCTTCACCTACGTNGGCAACGTCAAGGCGAACGACCAGCTGGGCGCCGATAGCCGCGCGGACGACGGCGCCGTGGTCGGCGTGGCCCTGGGCGACAGCGACGGCGGCGAGGTCATGGGCAACGTGGGCAGCGCCATCGAAGGCAGCTACGGCACCCTGACGCTGAACGTCGATGGCAGCTTCACCTACGTGGCCAATCCCGATGCCACCGGCAGCGACGTGTTCACCTACACCCTCGAGGACGGGGATGGCGACCGGGCCACTGCCACGCTGACCG
>NZ_JBPKAQ010000027.1:293-608 GCF_051216275.1 Halomonas salsilacus | reverse complement strand
ACAGCTACACGCTGACCGCAGCGGCGGATCACAGCGAGGGCGAGGTGGTTGACGAGATCACCTACACGACCACCGATCAGTTCGGTAACACCCAGACCAACACCCTGATGGTGACCATCACCGACGATGTGCCGGTGGCAAATCCGGTGGTCGTCGAGACCCTGACCAGTGGCAACACCGCCGAAGGCAATGTCAAGGCGAACGACCAGCTGGGCGCCGATAGCCGCGCGGACGACGGCGCCGTGGTCGGCGTGGCCCTGGGCGACAGCGACGGCGGCGAGGTCACGGGCAACGTGGGCAGCGCCATCGAAGGCA
>NZ_JBPKAQ010000027.1:0-256 GCF_051216275.1 Halomonas salsilacus | reverse complement strand
GTCAAGGCGAACGACCAGCTGGGCGCCGATAGCCGCGCGGACGACGGCGCCGTGGTCGGCGTGGCCCTGGGCGACAGCGACGGCGGCGAGGTCACGGGCAACGTGGGCAGCGCCATCGAAGGCAACTACGGCACCCTGACGCTGAACGCCGATGGCAGCTTCACCTACGTGGCCAACCCCGATGCCACCGGCAGCGACGTGTTCACCTACACCCTCGAGGACGGGGATGGCGACCGAGCCACTGCCACGCTGACCG
>NZ_JBPKAQ010000026.1:0-683 GCF_051216275.1 Halomonas salsilacus | reverse complement strand
CTGTTCAAGATCGGCGTCGGGCCGTCTAGCTCGCACACCGTGGGTCCCATGCGGGCCGCCTTCGACTTCACCGCTGAGCTCAAGGAGCGCGAGCTGCTCGACCGCGTAGTGCGCCTCGAGGTGCAGCTGTTCGGCTCGCTCTCCGCCACCGGCATCGGTCACGGTACCGACCGGGCGGTGATCATGGGGCTGATGGGGGAGCGGCCCGACCACATCGACCCGGAAGTCATCGCCCCCTGCATCGAGGAGCTCCAGGAGTCCGAGGCGTTGCGTCTGGATGGTCGCCACAGCGTGCCCTTCCTGTGGGCCCGCGACATGCAGCTGCACGAGGAGAGTCTCCCCCATCACCCCAACGCCATGCGCCTGATCGCCCACGGCCATGCGGGCGAGCTCTACCAGAACACCTACTACTCGGTGGGCGGCGGCTTCGTCATCGATGCGGCCCAGGCCGAACGGGGCGAGCTCGACGCCGACACCACCGAGCTGCCCTATAACTTCCAGACCGGCGACGACCTGATGCGCATGTGCCGGGAAAACAAGATGTGCATCAGCGAGCTGATGCTGGAAAACGAGAAGGCATGGCGCAGCGAGTCAGAGATTCGCGACGGCCTGCTGACGATCTGGGCGGCGATGCAGGCCTGCGTCAAGCAGGGCATGGAAGCCGAGGGCGTACTGCCCGGCGG
>NZ_JBPKAQ010000025.1:0-712 GCF_051216275.1 Halomonas salsilacus | reverse complement strand
CCCGAGTTCGACAGATAGAAGCGTAAGCTACTGATTAACCTGGAAACGCCTTTTCAAAATTGGCACTACAAGCGCGATGCGGTAGGCGCCGGCAGGCCAATCGCTTCGAAAAGGTCGTGTTGTTCAGGCTTCAATTTGGTCAAGCCGCTCGCCGTCTCGCGACGGTGAAGCAGGACCTGGTGGAACTGAATCTTGCGGGCAATTTCCAGTGCCCGCGTCGGCGAAAGCTTGTGATCACTAGCCTTCAGCCGCATCCGCAGCACCCGGTAAAGCACCAGGGCGAGGAAGCAGATCAGCGCATGCGCACGGATGCGATCCGGCAATCGGTGGTAAACCGGCGCGATCTCGATGTCACTCTTCAGCACCCGAAAGCCGCGTTCGATGTCAGCCAGCGCCCGATAGCGCTCAACGATTTGCTCTGGCCCATGATCCGCCATGTTAGTGACCAGCAGCAGCTTGCCATCCA
Organism: Halomonas salsilacus; assembly: GCF_051216275.1. Classification (NCBI taxonomy): domain Bacteria; kingdom Pseudomonadati; phylum Pseudomonadota; class Gammaproteobacteria; order Oceanospirillales; family Halomonadaceae; genus Halomonas; species Halomonas salsilacus. Next base: position 246 of record NZ_JBPKAQ010000025.1, on the reverse strand, counting down.
TCATCCTGGCGCGATCCAGCGCACGCTGGTCCAGCACATAGTTGAACGTCTCGGCCGTCAGGTCGACCTTGAGAATATGGCCGAGGTGAGCGTCAGTGACGGCCTTATAGAACCTAGCAGTGACGCCGGGATCGGAGAGCTTTCTGCCGCGATAGCGACGCCCAGCATCCTGGTTGTCCAGCTTCTCGAACCACTGGCGAGCATCAGCTTGTAGCGCCTCAATCTTCTGATCGCGTGCCGCCGTCT
>NZ_JBPKAQ010000024.1:0-923 GCF_051216275.1 Halomonas salsilacus | reverse complement strand
GAGCGTCCGGCGCACATCCACTACTTCGTCTCCGCGCCGAATCACCAGCACCTGACCACCCAGATCAACCTGGCGGGCGACCCCTACACCTTCGACGACTTCGCCTTCGCCACCCGCGAGGAGCTGGTGGTGCCGGCCAACCGCATCGAGGACAAGGACGCCATTGCCCAGCGTGAGCTGGACGGCCCGTTCTCCGAGGTGGTGTTCGACATCGAGCTGGCCAAGACCGACAAGCCCGAGCTGCAGCACCGCCACGCCCGTCCGCGGGCCAAGGAAGACGAGCAGGACCAGCACAGCCAGCTGGCCGGCACCGCCAAGGTCTGATCGGGGCATCGCCCCCCTGACATTCCGCCAGGAGCGCCGGCGGCAGGCCGAAGAGGAGGTCCGTGGACCAGGGATGGTCTAGGTAGCCCCCAGGGAAGGGTTCATGGCGCCTCCTCGCAGGCCTGCCGCCGGAAAAGCTCCGACGACAGATACGACAAGATACCGAGGATCTGGATCATGACCACCCAGCTTGATCAACTCGAAGCGCGCGTGCGCGGTGCCGTCGTCGACGACGCCGATAACGGCATCTTCCGCTGCCACCGCAGCATGTTCACCGACCCGGCCTTCTTCGACCTGGAGATGAAGCACATCTTCGAAGGCAACTGGCTGTTTCTGGCCCACGAGAGCCAGATCAGCGAGCCGGGTGACTACTTCACCGTGACCATGGGCCGCCAGCCCGTCGTCATCACCCGCGACAAGCAGGGTGAACTGCACGGCCTGATCAACGCCTGTGCCCACCGTGGCGCCACCCTGTGCCGCCGCAAGCAGGGCAACAAGGGCACCTTCACCTGTCCCTTCCACGGCTGGACCTTCAAGAACGACGGCAAGCTGCTCAAGGCCAAGAACGAGAAGAACGGCGCCTACCCGGACGGCTTCAA
>NZ_JBPKAQ010000023.1:0-1007 GCF_051216275.1 Halomonas salsilacus | reverse complement strand
GAGACCACCAAGATCATCGACAACATCGTCGACCAGGCGCCGGACGGCCTGGAGATCCTGCGCGGCACCTCCTCCTACACCTACAAGGGCAACTGGAAGCTGCAGGCCGAGAACGGCGCCGACGGCTACCACGTGAGCTCCGTGCACTGGAACTACGCCTCCACCATGGAGCGTCGCAACTACGACGCCGGTGGCACCAAGGCGGTGGACGCCGACGGCTGGTCGAAGAGCCAGGGCGGCTTCTACTCCTATGAGAACGGCCACATGCTGCTGTGGACCCGGCTGCTCAACCCCGAGGTGCGCCCGGTCTACCAGAACAAGGCGTGGATCGAGGAAGCATTCGGTGAGGCGCGGGCCGACTCCATCGTCAACCAGACCCGCAACCTCTGCCTCTACCCCAACGTCTACCTGATGGACCAGTTCTCCACGCAGATCCGCGTGCTGCGCCCGATCAGCGTCGACGAGACCGAAGTGACCATCTACTGCTTCGCGCCCAAGGGCGAGTCTGCCGAGAACCGTCGCGTACGCATCCGCCAGTACGAAGACTTCTTCAACGTCTCCGGCATGGGCACCCCGGACGACCTCGAGGAGTTCCGCGGCTGCCAGGACGGTTACAACGGGTCGCTGGCCGAGTGGAACGACCTCTCCCGCGGGGCCAAGCAGTGGATCCAGGGCGCCGACGACAACGCCCAGGCGATCGACATGCAGCCGCTGCTCAGCGGTGCCTCTCCCGAGGACGAAGGCCTCTACGTGCTGCACCACCAGCACTGGGTCGAGGAGATGCTGCGTGCCATCGACAAGGAACGCAGCCAGTTCATTGCCACCGCGTCCGCCTAAGCCGCGCGACCTGACAGGGGAGAGACACCATGAGCCTTAGCTACCACGAGATCCAGGCGTTCCTGTATCGCGAAGCCCGCCTGCTCGACGACCGTGAGTGGGACGAGTGGCTGACCTGCTACAGCAAGGACGCCGAGTTCTGGATGCCGGCGTGGGACGACGACGACCAG
>NZ_JBPKAQ010000022.1:0-1028 GCF_051216275.1 Halomonas salsilacus | reverse complement strand
CCCGAGTTCGACACTTCCAGCCCGATTTCGGCCCGAAATTGGCACCCGTGGTCTGAGAATTCAGCCACTTAGCCAATTTTGGCCGAACCCTTTGTAGTGACACGTTTTTCTCTTGGCACCTTGCCAGCCTTGGAATGGCCGGTCTATAGTGATGACATGTTTGTCAAAGTCACCAAATCCGGTCCGCGTCGCTACGTGAAGCTCGTCGAGTCTTTCCGCGACGAGGCCGGCAAGTCGCGCCAACGCGTGATCGCGACGTTGGGACGCCTCGAAGCTGTCACGGCCGGGGAGTCCAGTGCGCTGATCAATGGCCTGTTGCGCGTATCCGGCCAGCCAACGCTCGAAGAAGGCACCGGCGAGACCGACTTCGCGCCGGCGCGCTCCGTCGGCGATACCTGGCTGCTGACCTCGCTCTGGAAAGAACTCGGCCTGGACGATGCCTTCCGCCGTGTGCTGCGCAGCAAGCGTCAGTTTGATGCCGAGCGGCTGCTGCGGGTCATGGTGTTCAACCGCCTCTGCGACCCCGAATCCAAGCTCGGCGTGCTGCGCTGGTTGGAGGATGTGCTGGTGCCCGATGTCGATACGGCCTCGATCCGTCATCAGCATCTGCTGCGCACCATGGACACCCTGTCGGAGTGCAGCGAAGCGCTCAATGACGTATTGGCTCAGCAGCTCAAGCCGCTGATCGATCAGGAGCTGTCGATCGTCTTCTACGACCTCACCACGATCCGTGCTGAAGGCGGAACGACACTCGAGGGTGATGTGCGCCATTACGGGCCTTCGAAGGAGGGCGGCATCGGCCGGCAGTTCATGTTGGGCGTCGTCCAGACGGCAGAAGGTCTGCCTATTCACCACGAAGTCTTCGATGGCAACGTCGCGGAAACCAAGACGCTGCTGCCGACCATCGAGACCGTGACCCGGCGCTTCAAAGTACGGCGTGTGGTATTGGTCGCCGACCGTGGCCTACTCTCCCTGGACAACCTGGAAGCCCTGTCCGCCGTACGGATCGAGGGTCGTCCCCTGGAATT
>NZ_JBPKAQ010000021.1:0-1294 GCF_051216275.1 Halomonas salsilacus | reverse complement strand
GACTTGGCGAGCTCCTCGTTGAGGAAGGTGGACTGGGCGTTGTCGGCGACGAAGTCCACCGCCTCGATGGCAGCGGAGCCACCACTCTCTGTTTCAACTTCAGCAACGGCATCGAAGCCGGTGGTGCGCACGGTGATCACCTTGAGGGTATCCTCGCTCTGCACGGTGGCAATGGCGTTGCCGGCATAGATCGGGCGCTTGAAGGTGTCCGGGGACTCGACGCTGATGATCTCGGAGATCTGCCCCACGTCCTTGAGCGCGGCCACCCGGGGCAGCACGTTCTTGCCGGTGGTGGAGGCGGCGGCCAGCAGGTGGGTGTAGTCGCCGACCAGCTCCGCGATCAGCGCCGCGGTGGGCTCGGCCAGCAGGTGGGCGTAGGCAGCGTGATCGGCCACGCGAACCTTGCTCACGCCGTCGAGCGTGGCGGCGGCCTCGGCGATGGCGCCGACGCCTTCACCGGCCACCAGGATATCGATATCGCCACCGATGGCCTGTGCGGCCGCCACCACGTGGGCGGTGGCGCCGGCCAGGGCGCCGTCGTGATGTTCGGCGAGTACCAGGATGCTCATGCAATCACCTTCGCTTCGTTCTTGAGTTTGTCGATCAGCTCGTCCACGGAGCCCACCTTGACACCGCCCTTGCGCTCGGCCGGCGGCTCGACCTTGAGCAGTTTGACCTTCGAGGCCACCTCGATGCCGAGTTCCGCCGGGGTGGTGACGGACAGCGGCTTCTTCTTGGCCTTCATGATGTCGGGCAGCTTGGCGTAGCGCGGCTCGTTCAGGCGCAGGTCGGTGGTGACAATGGCCGGCAGGGTCAGCTCGACGGTCTGCAGGCCGCCGTCGACCTCGCGGGTGACCTGGAGCTTGTCTCCCTCCACGACCACCTCGGAGGCGAAGGTGCCCTGGGGCAGGCCGGTCAGGGCGGCGAGCATCTGGCCGGTCTGGTTGTTGTCGGTGTCGATGGCCTGCTTGCCGAGAATCACCAGGCCGGGCTGCTCCGCTTCCACCAGCTTGGCCAGCGCCTTGGCGGCGCCCAGCGACTCGACGCGCGCGTCGGTCTCGACGTGAATCGCGCGGTCGGCGCCCAGCGCCAGGGCGGTGCGCAGCTGCTCCTGGGCGGCCTTGGGGCCGACGGTGACGGCGACCACCTCGGTGGCCACGCCCTTTTCCTTGAGCCGCACCGCCTCTTCCACGGCGATCTCGCAGAAGGGGTTCATGGCCATCTTGACGTTGGTGAGGTCAACGTCGGAGTGATCCGGCTTGACCCGGATCTTGACGTTGTAGTCGGTGACGCG
>NZ_JBPKAQ010000020.1:0-2066 GCF_051216275.1 Halomonas salsilacus | reverse complement strand
GTAAACGGTCCACTAACCCCATCTGTTCCGGCCTGAATCAGGCCGGTAGAGTATCTTTCCAGCGCCAGGGCAGCAGCGTGTAGAGGTCGTCATCCTCGCCAAGCGTCGGCAGAGTCTCGAACACGAACTGAAGGTATTCGTAGGGTGAGAGGCCGTTGGCCTTGGCCGTCTCGATCAGGCTGTAGATCGCCGCACTGGCCTGCGCGCCGCTCGGTGTGTGGCTGAACAGCCAGTTCTTGCGGCCCACCACGAAGGGGCGGATGGCGTTCTCGGCCGGGTTGTTGTCCAGCGGGATTAGGCCATCATCGAGGAAGCGTGTCAGGCGTTGCCACTGGCCATCCAGGTAGTGCAGGGCCTTGCCCAGCACGCTCTTCGGCAGCACCTGTGTCAACGACTTGTCGAGCCAAGTGCGTAGCTGGGTGACGAGTGGGCGGCTCTTCTGCTCGCGCAGCGCCAGGCGAGCCTCGGGATCCCGTGCCTTGGCCTGTTTCTCCACGGCGTAGAGCTTGCGGATCTGGTTGAGGGCCCAGTCGGCCTTGCCGGTCTTGCCCTTGGGCTGCACCTTCTGGGCCTCGACGAACTTGCGGCGTGCGTGCGCCCAACAGCCGGCATGGGTGATGCCATTCCGTCGCACGACCTCGGCATAGCCTTCGTAGCCATCGGTGACCAGGCGACCGGCATAGTCACCCAGCAGGCGTACGGGCACCCGGCCAGCGCGGCTGGCGTCATAGTCGAACAGCACGACCTGTTGCCCCGGTGGGCCGCCGCGCTGCAGCCACATGTAGGATGTTGAACTCGCCGGCCGGTCGGTTTCGGCGTTGACCTGCAGCGGGGTCTCATCCATGTGGATCAGCGGTGCCTGCCGCAGGTGATGACGCAGCGCCTCGACCAGCGGCGTCAACCGTTCACCGGCCTGAACCATCCAGCGGGCCAGGGTATTGCGGGGGATCTCGGCACCGTGCCGGGCAAAGATCTGGCTCTGCCGGTAGAGCGGCAAGGCATCCTGGTACTTGGCGGTGGCCACATAGGCGAGCAGCGTGGCGCTGGCATTGCTCTTGGGCAGCAGCTTGGCCGGTGCCGGAGCGATCTGCACGCCCTCTTCGCAGGCGGGGCAGGCGTACTTGACGCGCACATGGCGGATCACCTCGACCCGTGCCGGCACGACATGCAGTTCCTCACTGACCTCTTGGCCGATGACCTTGAGCTCGGTGCCATCGTCGTCGCAGTGACGGGTCGCCTCGGGCAACTCGTGGATGACCTCGACGCGGGGGAGTTCGGGCGGCAAGGCGACACGCCCACCCCGGGTGCGGCGCTTGGCCGGCTGATGCGGCTCGGCAGCTGTCTCGTCGGTGGTCGAGTCAGCCTCTTCCTCGGCGCTCTCCTCATCCACGGCCACTTCGGCCTCGTTGATGAGGAGATCCCCTTGCCCGACCCGGTACTTCTCGGTGGAGGGACCGAACTGCCGCTCGGTTGCCAGGCGGAACTGCTCGAACAACTCGGCCTTGGCGGCTTCCCACTCCGCTTCCTTCTTCGCCATCAGGCGATGAAGCTGCGCAATCTCCTCTTGCTGAGACTGCACTTGGCGCTGCAGCCGGGAGACGGTATCGAGTGACGAGGAAGCCGGGGATGTCATGCCACTATTTTACCAAAACCCATCGAATAGTGGCAGCAAAATGTCACCCAACCGATTGAAAATCCAAGGTCTTGTGCGGCTGCATGGCGCTGAGGTCGTAGCCATCGAGTAGCCAGTTCAGCTCCTGGCCCGAGAGCCCGACGGTATCGCCCTCCAGCCGATCGGGCCACTTGAAGCGCTCGCGCTCGAGGCGCTTGTACCAGACCACGAAGCCGTTGCGCTCCCAGAACAGCAGCTTCACCTTGTCGCGCTGGCGGTTGCCGAACACGAACACCGCCTCCTCGAAGGGATTGAGTTCCATGGCCTCCTGGACTAGCAGGGCCAGCCCATCGATCTGCTTGCGCATGTCGACCGGCTCGCGACAGAGGTAGACCCTCAGCCCGGTGTCTGGCCGAATCATCGGGCCACCTCTACGGCGACGAAGCGCATCGGT